>MAAM01000003.1 GCA_002162695.1 Cycloclasticus sp. 46_120_T64
GTGCAAATGACTGTTAAATTAATTAATCCTATTGCGATGGAAGACGGTTTACGTTTCGCTATTCGTGAAGGTGGCCGCACTGTTGGTGCTGGCGTTGTTGCTAAAATTATTGAGTAATTATTATGTCTAAACAATCTATTAGAATTCGTTTAAAGGGTTTTGATCATCGCTTAATTGATCATGCGGCTCGTGAAATTGTAGAAACAGCTAAAAGAACTGGTGCGCAGGTTATGGGTCCAATCCCGCTGCCAACTAAGAAAGAGCGTTTCACTGTGCTTACTTCTCCGCATGTAAATAAAGATGCTAGAGATCAATATGAGCTTCGTACGCATAAACGTATGATGGATATTGTTGAGCCAACAGATAAAACAGTTGATGCATTGATGAAGCTGGATTTAGCAGCTGGCGTTGATGTTCAAATAAAGCTTAACTAGCTTTAAATAGATAAAAAGGATAAATCATGTCTTTAGGATTAGTGGGCCGTAAATGCGGTATGACTAGAATATTTACAGAGGAAGGGGTTTCGATTCCAGTATCTGTTGTGCAAGTGTTGCCTAATAGAGTTACTCGTGTTTTAACTGAAGCATCTGATGGTTATTCAGCTGTTCAAGTTACGACCGGTGAGGTTAAGAATTCAAGAGTAAATAAAGCTGAAGCTGGGCTTTTCACTAAGGCCGGTGTTGAAGCTGGTAAAGGTTTGTGGGAATTCAGATTAGAAGCTGACTCGGACCTTGAAGTTGGTAGTGATGTTTCTATGGAAACATTTGCCGAAGGTCAAATGGTTGATGTGCGTGGTCAAAGTATTGGTAAGGGCTTCGCTGGTGTTATTAAGCGTCATAACTTCCAAATGCAAGATGCTACCCATGGTAACTCTCTGTCTCATCGTGCTCCAGGTTCTATCGGTCAATGTCAGACCCCGGGTCGTGTTTTAAAGGGTAAAAAAATGGCTGGTCATATGGGTAACGAAAGAGTTACTACCCAGAACCTTGAGGTTATTAAGGTTGACCTTGAAAAGTCGGTTTTATTAATCAAGGGTGCCATTCCTGGTGCTAAAAATGGCGATATTGTTATTACTCCCGCCATTAAATCTAAAAATTAGGCATAAATATGAATATTCAATCGCCTGTCGTAGGTAAAGAAGTTTCTGAAGCTGTATTCGGTCAAGACTACAACGAAGGGATCATTCATCAGCTAGTTGTTACCTATATGGCTAATGCGAGAGCTGGTACGCGCGCACAAAAGACTCGTTCTGAAGTGAGTGGTGGTGGTGTTAAACCTTGGAAGCAAAAAGGTACTGGCCGTGCTCGTGCGGGTACTATCAGGAGCCCGATTTGGCGTACTGGTGGTGTAACTTTTGCTGCTAAACCACAAGATCACAGCAAGAAGCTAAATAAGAAAATGTATGCGGTTGGTATGCGCTCAATTCTTTCTGAGCTTGTTCGTCAAGATCGCTTGGTTATTGTTGATGATTTTTCTATTGAGCAGCCTAAGACTAAACTTCTTAGTGCTAAGCTTGCAGAAAAAGGCCTAACAAGTGCCTTGATCGTCTTAGCTGCTGAAGACTCTGCGTTAGAGTTAGCTAGCAGAAACTTGCATAAAATTGAAGTTTGTACTGCCTTTGATATTGATCCGGTTTCGCTACTGGCTTATGAGAAGGTTTGTGTTACTTCGGATGCTATTGCACTAATTGAGGAGCGCTTGAAATGAACCAAGAATTTCTATTGCAGTTAATTACTGCACCAGTCGTTACTGAAAAAAGCTCAATTGCTGCTGATTTAAATAATCAGTATGTCTTTAAAGTGAGTAACACAGCTAATAAAACTGAAATAAAAGCGGCTGTTGAAAAGCTGTTTGATGTGACAGTTGAGTCAGTTAAAACATTAAATGTTAAGGGTAAAACGAAGCGTTTCGGCAAAGGATTAGGTAAAAGATCTGATGTGAAGAAAGCTTACGTTCGAATTAAATCTGGGCAAGAAATAGAATTTGTTTCTGCTTAATTGGAAGATAGACTAATCTTATGGCAATCGTAAAATCTAAACCAACTTCACCGGGCTCAAGATTCGTAGTTCGAGTCAAAAACTCTGAGCTGAGCAAGGGTGCGCCACATGCTCCTTTACTCGCTAAAAAGAGTAAAACTGGTGGTCGTAATAACAACGGTCGCATCACGACTAGACATCGTGGTGGTGGTCATAAACAACATTACCGTATCATTGATTTCAAACGAAATAAATATGATATTCCTGGTAAAGTAGAAAGTCTGCAATATGATCCAAATAGAACTGCTAATATTGCGCTAATACTATATAATGATGGCGAAAGACGATACATCATCGCCCCGAAGGATTTGAAGGTTGGAGATGAGGTTGTTTCATCTGAAGTAGCCCCGATCAAAACCGGTAACTGCATGCCAATGAGGAATATCCCTGTTGGTACCCAGGTTCATTGTGTTGAGTTGAAGCCAGGAAAAGGTGCGCAGATTGCACGTAGTGCGGGTACTGTAGTGCAGATTGTTGCGCGTGATGGAGCTCATGTTACTTTGAGACTCCGTTCTGGTGAGATGCGTAAGGTATTATCAGAGTGCTGTGCCGTTATTGGCGAAGTTGGTAATTCAGAACATAGTCTAATATCACTTGGTAAAGCTGGTGCGAAACGCTGGAGAGGTGTTCGTCCAACGGTTCGTGGTGTTGCTATGAACCCAGTAGATCACCCGCATGGTGGTGGTGAAGGTCGTACATCAGGTGGTCGTCACCCGGTATCACCTTGGGGTATGCCAACAAAGGGTTATAAGACGCGTAAGAATAAGCGCACTGATAAGTTGATTGTAAGAAACAGAACAAAACGTTAAGGATATATTGTGCCAAGATCCATTAAAAAAGGGCCTTTCGCTGATCTTCATTTAATGAAGAAGGTTGAAGCGGCCATAGAAAGTAATAATCGCAGACCAATTAAGACTTGGTCTAGACGTTCAATGATTTCTCCAACAATGGTTGGTTTGACAATTGCCATTCATAATGGCAGGCAGCATATGCCAGTATTGATTACTGAGAATATGGTGGGTCATAAATTAGGTGAGTTTGCGTTAACTCGTACTTACCGTGGCCATATCGTTGATAAGAAATCTAGATAACCGATGGTATAATGATGGAAGTTAAAGCAAAGTTAAAAAACGCTAATTTCTCGGCTCAAAAAGGCCGCTTAATTGCGAATCAAATTCGTGGTGAAGCAGTTGAGAGTGCTTTGAATCTATTGAGTTTCAGTACGCGTAAAGCGTCTGATAGCTTCAAGAAGCTTCTTAATTCTGCTATCGCTAATGCAGAGCATAATGAAGGTGCAGATGTAGATGAGTTGTATATCTCTACAGTGTTTGTTGATGAGGCGCCTACGTATAAACGCTTTAAAGCCCGTGCGAAAGGACGTGGTAATAAAATTTTAAAACGAAACTGCCATATTACTATTGCAGTTAGTGATACTAAATAAGAGTAAATTAATATGGGTCAAAAAGTACATCCTACTGGTATACGCCTTGGAATAGTAAAAGATTGGAATTCTCGCTGGTACGCTAGTACTCAAGATTATCCTGAAATGCTAAGACAAGACTTGATTGTTCGTGATTTCTTGAAAAAGAAGTTAATGGCAGCTTCCGTTAGTAAAATCCAGATCAATAGACCGGCGTCTAATGCGCAGATTACCATTCATACCGCTCGTCCAGGGATTGTTATTGGTAAGAAGGGCGGAGATGTTGATACCTTAAGAGCTGAAGTTAGTAAAATAATGGGCGTTCCTGTTCAAATTAATGTTGAAGAGATTCGTAAGCCAGAATTGGATGCGCTTTTGGTGGCAGAAAGTGTCGCTCAGCAATTAGAACGTCGTATTATGTTTAGACGTGCGATGAAGCGTGCGGTTACTAATACAATGCGTCTTGGTGCTGAAGGTATTAAGATTAAAGTAAGTGGCCGTTTGAACGGTGCTGATATTGCTCGTAACGAGTGGTATAGAGAAGGTCGTGTGCCTTTGCATACTTTACGTGCTGATATTGATTACGGCTTTACTGAAGCTTTAACTACTTATGGGATCTTAGGTATTAAGGTCTGGATCTTTAAGGGTGAGGTTTTTGACGATAAGTCTGCTCTTCCTGTAATAGGTTCTAAGGAACTTGCTGGAGAATAGGTGCTATAGATGTTACAACCAAAAAGAACAAAATATAGAAAGTCGCATAAGAACAGAAATACTGGTCTTGCGCATCGTGGAAGTAGTGTTAGTTTCGGAGAGTTTGGTCTGAAGTCAATTGAACGTGGTAGAATGACCGCGCGACAAATTGAAGCAGGTCGTCGTACTATTACACGCCATATTAAACGTGGTGGTAAGGTTTGGATTAGAGTTTTCCCGGACAAGCCAATCACGAAAAAACCTTTAGAAGTACGTATGGGTAAAGGTAAAGGTAGTGTTGAGTTTTGGGTTGCTCAAATTAAACCTGGAACTATGTTGTTTGAATTGCAGGGTGTGCCTAAAGAGGTTGCAGTCGAGGCGTTTAGATTAGCAGCTGCAAAATTTCCTTTTAAAACAAAATTTGCTGAACGGACAATAATGTAATGAAATCGTCTGAATTAAGAGAAAAAACTTCACAAGAGCTTTCAGAGCTGCTGCTGGAGTTAAGAAAAGAACAGTTTAATTTGCGCATGCAAAATTCAACAGGCCAATTAAATCAAGTTCATCAGTTTGGTGTTGTGCGTTCTGATATTGCGCGTATTAAAACTATCTTGAATGAGCAAAAGGGTGTATCTAAATGAGTACTGAAGAAAAAACTCTGAGAACTATTTCTGGTGTAGTAACAAGTAATAAGGCTGATAAGTCAATCACTGTGAAAGTTACACGTCAAGAAATGCACCCTCTGTACGGGAAAGTTATTAAACGTACAACAAAATTCAATGCACACGATGAAAATAATGCGTGTTCAGAAGGTGATATTGTTTCATTGGTTTCCTGTCGACCGATTTCTAAGTCGAAAACGTGGAAGCTGCATGAAATTATCGAAAAAACTAAATAGAGTTAGTCGGAGTAAGTAATGATTCAAATGCAGACAAGGCTTGATGTAGCCGACAATAGCGGTGCTCGCAACGTTATGTGTATTAAGGTGTTGGGCGGATCGCATAAGCGCTATGCAAGAATTGGTGATGTCATCAAGGTCAGCATTAAAGACGCTATCCCACGTGGTAAAGTGAAAAAAGGCGATGTGGTTAATGCGGTTGTAGTAAGAACGCGTAAAGGTATTCGTCGTCCAGATGGTTCAACGATTCGTTTTGATGGTAATGCTGCTGTTCTTTTAAATGCAAACCTTCAGCCTATTGGTACTCGTATCTTTGGCCCTGTTACTCGTGAGCTTAGAAATGAAAAGTTTATGAAGATCATTTCACTTGCTCCTGAAGTTATTTAACTTATTAGAATTTAATTATGAATAAAATTAAAAAAGGCGATGAAGTTATCGTATTAACCGGGAAAGATAAAGGCAAGACAGGCGTTATTTTGTCTGTAGTATCTGCTGATAAGGTTCTTGTAGAAGGTATTAATACGGTTAAGAAACATCAAAAGCCAAACCCTAATAAGGGTATAGACGGTGGCATTGTTGAAAAACAAATGCCAATCAATGTTTCTAATGTAGCTATATACAACCCTCAGACTAAGAAAGCTGACAGAGTTGGTTTTAGAGTGTTAGAAGACGGCAAAAAAGTGCGTTTCTTCAAATCAAATAATGAAGTGCTCGACGCTTAAGAATTAAGAGAATAGTCATGTCAATTTTAGAAGATCGTTATAAAAAAGAAATGGTTCCTGCGTTAATGAAGGAGCTTCAATTTAAGTCTATAATGGAAGTTCCGAAAATCACCAAAATAACCATTAATATGGGTGTTGGTGAGGCCGTTGCAGACAAAAAAGTAATTCAAAACGCAGTGGCTGACTTGCAAAAGATTTCAAGTCAAAAACCTGTTATTACGATTGCTAGAAAATCAATTGCGGGTTTTAAAATTCGTGATGATATGCCTATTGGCTGCAAAGTTACCTTAAGAAATGAGCGTATGTATGATTTCTTACAGCGTTTGATTTCTATTGCTATCCCGCGGATTAGAGATTTCCGTGGTTTAAGTGATAAGTCTTTTGATGGTCGTGGTAATTACTCTATGGGTGTGACAGAGCAAATTATCTTCCCAGAAATTGATTACGATAAAATTGATACGCTACGTGGTCTTGATATTGCGATTACTACGTCAGCTAAAAATGATGAAGAGGGCCGCGCATTACTGAAGGCTTTCAATTTCCCTATTAAAAAACAAGGTTAGAAAATGGCTAAGAAATCAATGATAGCTAGAGAAAATAAGCGGATTCGCTTGGTAGCTAAATATGCGGCTAAGAGAGCAGCATTAAAAGAGATTATCCGAGACCCAAAGTCTTCATATGATCAAGTTGCAGAGGCTCAAGCAAAGCTTGTAGCATTACCAAGAGATTCGAGCCCTTCTCGTGTTCGCAATCGTTGTAATATCACAGGACGTCCACATGGTTATTACAGGAAGTTCGGCCTCGGTCGTAATAAACTTCGTGAAGCAACTATGCGCGGTGATGTGCCTGGTTTGTCTAAAGCTAGCTGGTAAAAGAGGAATATATCAATGAGTATGAGTGATCCAATTGCAGATATGTTAACTCGCATTCGTAATGCGCAGTCTGCTGAAAAGAAAACAGTTAGTATGCCATTTTCAACAAAGAAGCAAGCGTTAGCTAATGTGCTACAGCAAGAAGGTTTTGTTGCCTCTTCTGAAAAAGTTGAAGATGCGGCCAATAAGCCAACACTTGTTATTACCCTTAAGTACTTCCAGGGTAAGCCAGTTATTGAGACGATCGACCGTGTAAGTAAGCCTGGTCTTCGTGTTTACAAGTCTAAAGATCAGCTACCAAAAGTTAAAGCTGGTTTAGGTGTGGCTATTATTTCTACTTCACAAGGTTTAATGACTGACCGTGCGGCTCGCTCTAAGGGGCATGGTGGCGAAGTCCTTTGTTACGTAAGTTAATAAGGTTTTATTATGTCAAGAATTGCAAATAGTCCAGTTGAATTACCTTCAGGCGTTGAGTTTAAAAATGTCGATGGTAAGTTAACGGTAAAAGGTAAAAATGGAGAGCTTTCGTGTGATGCTTTCGGTTGTGTAGATATAGAGCAAGAAGGTTCAATCCTTAAGTTTAAGTCTAAAGCAACAGATAAGTCTTCAGTTGCATTAAGTGGTACAATGCGTGCGCTAGTTAATAATATGGTTGTTGGTGTTACTACAGGTTTTGAAAAGAAACTTGAGCTTCGCGGCGTTGGGTATAGAACACAGGTTAAAGGCAAAATTTTGAATTTAACTCTTGGTTTCTCTCACCCTGTTGAATTCCCGATACCTGAAGGTATTACGATTGAAGCACCGAGCCAAACAGAAATTACAGTTAAAGGTAGCGATAAGCAATTGGTAGGTCAGGTTGCAGCAAACATTCGTGCATACCGTTCACCTGAGCCTTATAAAGGCAAAGGTATTCGTTATGTCGGTGAGCACGTCGTTATGAAAGAAGCTAAGAAGAAATAGGCGAAATAATGGATAAGAAAAGTTCTAGGTTGCGCAGAGCAACTAAAACAAGATGTCGCATCAAAGAAAGTGGTAAAAGTCGTTTGAGTGTTCATCGCTCACCGCGCCACATCTATGCGCAAATCACAACAGCTGATGGTTCACAAGTTATTGCTTCTGCATCTACTTTGATCAGCGAAGTTAAAGATTCCGTAAAGAATTCAGGTAATATTGATGCTGCAAGCGTTGTTGGTAAAGCGATTGCTGAGAGAGCTGTTAAAGCAGGAGTGACGCAGGTTGCTTTTGATCGCTCAGGTTATAAATATCATGGGCGTGTTAAAGCACTAGCGGAAGCTGCTCGTGAAAATGGTTTGGAATTTTAGAGGCAATTATGGCATCGATACCTAATAAAAATAATCAAGACGACTTTCAAGAAAAGTTAATTACTGTTAGAAGGATTTCTAAAGTAGTTAAAGGTGGTCGTCAGTTTAGATTTTCTGCACTTGCAGTTGTTGGCGACGGTAAGGGACGTGTTGGTTTTGGCATCAGTAAGGCTCGTGAAGTTCCAGTAGCTATTCAAAAAGCGATGGAGCAAGCACGTAAAAACATGGTGACGGTAAACCTTAGTGGTAACACTTTGCAATACCCTATTACAGCAAATTATGGTGCTGCTGAAGTGTTTATGAAGCCTGCTTCTGAAGGTACTGGTATCATCGCCGGTGGCGCGATGCGAGCAGTGTTTGATGTTGTTGGGGTGCACGACGTTCTTGCTAAATGTGTTGGTAGTAATAATCCAGCCAATGTTGTTCGTGCAACAATTAAAGGTTTGTCAGATATGACCAATGCTGAAGAAGTTGCAATGAAGCGTGGTAAATCTGTAGCAGATATTGTTGGATAATTATTATGAGTGATAAAAAAGTAAAAGTAACAATGATTCGTAGTAAGAATGGTCGTTTAGCATCACACCGAGCTTGTGCTGCAGGCCTTGGCTTACGTAAAATGCATCAGACTGTTGAAGTTATTGATACCCCTGAGAATAGAGGGATGATTAATAAAATTCACTACATGCTTCAAGTAGAAGAGGTTTAGAAATGTTATTAAATACAATAAAACCGGCTCCAGGTAGTACTAAAGCTGCTAAGAGAGTTGGTCGTGGTATCGGTTCTGGTTATGGTAAGACTTGTGGTCGTGGCCATAAAGGTCAAAAATCACGTTCAGGTGGTTACCGTAAGGTTGGTTTTGAGGGTGGGCAAATGCCTATTCAACGTAGACTGCCTAAAGTTGGTTTTAATTCTGCAAAGAAAAGACTATCGGCTGAAGTTAGATTAAATGAGTTAACAGCGTTATCTGCTGATGTTATTACCCTTGATGTGTTGATTGCAGCTAATATTGTTCCTGCATTTACTAAACGAGTTAAGGTAATACTTTCTGGTGAGATCGCTACTGCTGTGAAGCTTGATGGTGTCTTAGCGACTCCAGGTGCAGCAAAAGCTATTGAAGCTGCTGGCGGAAGCGTAGCTTAAACGATGGCGTCTTTAGGGGCTTCGGCGGCTGGAAATAAAGGCGGAACGAGTAACGTACCTGAGCTTAGAAGTAGGTTACTTTTTGTTTTAGGGGCATTGTTTGTTTTTAGGATTGGGGCTCATGTTCCAGTTCCTGGCATTGACCCACATGCACTTGCTCTCATGTTTGAGCAGCAAGCTGGAACCATATTGGATATGTTCAATATGTTTTCTGGTGGGGCTCTAAAGCGGTTGAGTATTTTCGCCTTGGGTATTATGCCGTACATTTCGGCCTCTATTATTATCCAGTTGATGACGTCAGTGGTGCCAAAATTTGAGCAGCTGAAAAAAGAAGGTGAATCGGGTAAAAGAAAGATTACCCAGTACACTAGATACTTCACTGTTGTATTGGCTACGTTTCAAGCAATTGGTGTGGCTACAGCTATTCAAGGTCAAACAGCTGGTGGTTTACCGGTTGTTTTCAACCCAGGTTTTGCCTTCATGTTTACCGCGGTTGTTACCTTGGTGAGTGGTACCTTGTTTCTAATGTGGTTAGGTGAGCAGGTTACTGAAAGAGGTATCGGTAACGGTATTTCGATTATCATTTTTGGTGGTATCGTCGCCGGTTTGCCTTCTGCGATCGGAGGCACGCTTGAGCTAGTGAGAACTGGCGAAATGAATGCCCTGATGGTTATTATGCTCTTTGTCGTAGCTATTGCAGTTACCGCGTTTGTTATCTTTGTTGAACGTGCGCAGCGTAGGATTAAAATTAACTATGCTAAGAGGCAGCAAGGTAATAAAATGATGGCGGGTCAATCAAGCTTTTTGCCACTGAAGCTTAATATGGCAGGTGTTATTCCTCCTATTTTTGCTTCGAGTATCATTTTGTTCCCTTCGACTATCGCCGGCTGGTTCGGTAATAATGAAGGTATGGGCTGGTTGCAGGATATTTCTAGCATGTTATCGCCGGGACAACCGATATATGTATTATTATATGCGGCTGCAATTGTGTTCTTTTGCTTCTTTTACACAGCACTAGTATTTAACTCTAGAGATACATCGGATAATTTAAAGAAATCAGGTGCTTTCATCCCTGGGATTAGACCTGGTGAGCAAACAACAAAATACATCGATGCGGTTATTACGAAGTTAACCTTAATTGGTGCTTTGTATATTACGTCGGTTTGTTTGTTGCCAGAGTTCTTAATTGTTTATTGGAATGTACCGTTCTATTTTGGTGGTACGTCCCTGTTAATTATAGTCGTTGTTGTCATGGATTTTATTGCTCAAATGCAATCACATCTTATGTCTCAGCAATATGAAGGTTTAATGAAAAAAGCGAACCTTAAAAATTCTTAATTTAAGGTATCAGTTGGAGTATATATATGAAAGTTAGAGCATCAGTAAAGAAAATTTGTCGTAACTGCAAAATTGTTAAACGTAAGCGTGTAGTCCGTGTTGTTTGTAAGGATGGACGTCATAAACAACGTCAAGGCTAATATTTAGCTTGTAGTTGTTCTAAATAAAGATTAAAATTGCCGGTTTTCTACTGGCTAAAATAACGGAGAGACATAATGGCACGTATTGCTGGTATTAATGTACCTGATAATAAGCACATTGTTATTTCACTAACTTCAATTTATGGTATTGGTCTAACTCGATCAAAAGCTATTTGCGAAGCAAGTGGAATTGACGCAACGACAAAAATTAGAGAACTTACTGAAGATCAGTTAGAGCTCGTTCGTACGGAAGTTGGTAAATACTTAATTGAAGGCGATTTACGTCGTGAAGTATCTATGAACATCAAGCGCTTATTAGACTTAGGTTGCTTTCGTGGTATTCGTCATCGTAGAAGTTTACCAGTACGTGGACAACGTACTAAAACAAATGCTAGGACTCGTAAAGGTCCACGCAAACCAATCAGAAAATAAGATTTAATTAAAGGATACTTGTAGTATGGCTAAACCAAGTCGTAGTAAAAAGAAGGTTAAAAAGAATGTTGTAGATGGTATCGTCCATGTACACGCTACTTTTAACAATACGATTATCACTATTACCGACCGTAAAGGCAATACGCTTTCTTGGGCGACTGCTGGTGGTTCAGGCTTTAGAGGTTCACGTAAAAGTACGCCGTTCGCTGCTCAGGTAGCGGCAGAGCGTGCTGGCGAAGTTGCTAAAGACTTCGGCATGAAAAACCTCGAAGTTAAGATCAAAGGCCCCGGTCCTGGTCGTGAGTCAGCTGTAAGAGCTCTTAATAATATCGGTTTCAACATCACCTTCATTGAAGATGTGACTCCTATTCCACATAATGGTTGTCGGCCATCTAAAAAACGACGCGTATAAAAGGAAAAGATAATGGCTAAATATACCGGTCCAAAATGTAAACTAAGTCGTAGGGAAGGAACAGATCTCTTCCTGAAAAGTAGAGGACGCTCCCTGGAAGGAAAGTGCAAACTTGATCAGCCACCAGGGCAACATGGTGCTAGACGTACACGTCTATCTGACTATGCTTTACAACTAAGAGAAAAACAGAAAGTTCGTCGTATTTATGGCGTTTTAGAGAAGCAATTTAAGAATTATTATAAGAAAGCTGCTTCTAAGAAAGGCGCTACAGGTGAGAACCTTTTAGTTCTTCTTGAAGGTCGCTTAGATAACGTGGTTTATCGTATGGGTTATGCTTGTACAAGAGCAGAAGCTAGACAGCTTGTGAGTCACAAAGCTATTGTAGTTAATGGTGTTATTACGAATATTCCTTCTTTTCAAGTCTCAGCTGGCGATACAGTAGCCATCCGTGAGAAAGGCAAAAAACAGCAACGTATTAAAGAAGCATTAACTGTCGCAGAAATGTGTGGTTTCCCTGAGTGGATTGATGTTAATACAAAAGATATGAGTGCTGTTTATAAGTGTGCTCCAGAGCGTGCTGAGCTTGATATGGATATTAATGAACATCTAGTGGTTGAACTGTACTCTAAGTAATCTAAAGAGGAAATATAATGCAAAATTTACTTTCAGGCTTTTTACAGCCTAAAGTTACTGGGGTTCAATCAATAACACCTACTTTCTCGAAAGTTACTATTGAGCCTATGGAGCGTGGTTACGGCCACACTCTTGGTAATGCCTTAAGAAGGGTTTTATTATCTTCTATATCAGGTTGTGCGGTAACTGAGATTAAAATTGAAGGGGTTCTTCACGAATACTCAACAATTGACGGTGTACAAGAAGATGTTATTGGCATCATGCTTAACCTTAAAAATCTTGCTGTAACTCTTAACTCGAAAGACGAAGCTGTTTTAACAATTGAAAAAACTGGTGCGGGTGAAGTTACTGCAGCAGATATTAAAATTGACCATGACGTTGAAATTGTTAACCCTGAGCTAGTTATTGCTAACCTTACTGCTAACGGTAAGTTATCAATGACGATCAAAGTTGAACGTGGTTCTGGTTACCAAACAGCGGCTTCACGTAAGCAAGACGATGAAGAGCTCCCTATTGGTACATTGTTGTTAGATGCGTCTTTCAGCCCGATCAAAAGGATTTCATACAATGTTGATACCGCTCGTGTTGAGCAGCGTACCAATTTAGATAAATTAGTTATCGAATTGGAAACGAATGGTACAACTGACCCTGAAGAAACAATTAGAGCGGCAGCAACGATACTACATCATCATATTGCTGTATTTGTTGATCTAAAGGATATTGTTGACGAACCTGAGCTACCTAAAGAGCCAGAGTTTGACCCAATCCTTCTGCGCCCTGTTGATGATTTAGAGTTAACTGTTCGTTCTGCAAACTGTCTGAAAGCTGAGCAAATATTTTATATTGGTGACTTAATTCAACGTACTGAAGTTGAATTGTTGAAAGCACCTAACTTAGGTAAGAAATCATTAACAGAAATCAAAGATGTGCTTGCTTCTAAAGGTATGTCTTTAGGTATTCGTCTTGAAAATTGGCCGCCTTCTAGTTTAATTACTAGTGATAGGGCAGTTACTTCAATTTAATTTAAGGAAATAACTATGCGTCACCGTAAATCTGGTAGACAGCTAAATCGTAATAGCAGTCATCGTAAAGCAATGTTTAAAAACATGGCGAATTCATTAATTGATCACGAAGTTATCCGTACTACGCTTCCTAAAGCTAAAGAACTTCGTCGTTTTATTGAACCAATTATTACTGCGTCTAAAACAGACTCAGTAGCTAAGAGAAGATTGGTTTTTTCACGCCTTAGAGATAGAGACAGTGTATCTAAATTATTTAATACACTAGCTCCTCGTTATAAAGAACGTCCAGGAGGTTACTTACGTATCCTTAAGTGTGGTTTTAGAACGGGTGATGCAGCGCCAATGGCGTATGTAGAACTGGTTGATCGAGAGCCAGCTACAACAGAAGCTACTTCTGAAGATTAAAAAAAAGCCGGGTTATCCCGGCTTTTTTTATGCGTGTTATAAAGTAGTGTCACTTTTCGAGTAAATCTACCTTATCTACTTTGTCTGCCCATTCATCGGCGTCATCAGGTGCGTCTTTAACATCGGTAATAACCGGCCATAGAGGCGTGAGCTCAGCGTTAATAGCGATAAACTTCTCTTGCCCTTCTGGTAGCTCATCTTCAGAGTAAATTGCTTCTACTGGGCACTCAGGCTCGCATAAAGTGCAATCAATGCATTCGTCAGGATCAATCACCAAGAAGTTTGGCCCCTCGTGAAAACAATCTACGGGGCAAACATCTACACAATCAGTGTATTTACATTTGATACAGGCTTCAGTTACTACGAAAGTCATTATCTATTCCTCTTAATATTATCTATTGGTTATTATAAACAGTTAGCTTAACTTAGGGTTGTTTCTAGTGATCTAGTTCAGTTCGAAAAGTATTGTATTAGTCTTAGGCTTCGGTAATTACTATTAGTCAAGACGGCGCTTTTACGCGGCTGAATATTTCATTTATCGTCGGCATAAACCAGCTTGATCAGTGTGTAACATCGTGTATCTTAAATCGAGAACTTGAGCCCGATGAGTAATAAAATACTGGCGACAATGTACTTGAGTATTTTTTCGGGTATCTTCTGGCCCATCATGGTGCCAAAATAAATAGCCGGAATCGAGCCGATGAGTAGGCTCGTTAACAAGGTGAAGTCGATATGGCCTAATTGAAAGTGACCTAAGCCAGCTATTGCAGTCAAGGGTACCGCGTGTGCGATGTCTGTGCCAATGATTGTGCGTGTCTTTAGGCTAGGGTATAGCAGCAACAGAATGGCGCTGCCAATAGCGCCTGCACCAACCGATGATAGGGTAACTAATACCCCGAGCACGACGCCGAGAAAAATAATGACAGCCCGCTTTGGAGCAGCTTTATGCGTTCTTTTGAAGCGTTTATTGATAACATCCTTGAAAACAATGACCGCAGAAGTCAGAATCAGCATAAAACCGAGGGTAAGCGAGATGATTTGCTCGAAAGCTTCACCGCTTAAACCTAGATATTGGATACAGGTAATGCAGGCGATAGAACCGGGGATACTCCCTAGGCTCATATCTTTGACGATCGACCAATTTATGTTTTTAAGTTTCTGGTGTGACCAGACGCCGGTTGATTTTGTAATGGCGGCATATAATAAATCTGTGCCTACAGCGATGGCGGGTTGGACATTAAAACCTAGTACGAGCAAGGGGGTCATTAATGAACCGCCGCCCACACCCGTTAAGCCAATGATAAATCCTACGGATGCGCCCGCTATAATATAAAAAAAGTCCAAAACTAAACCATTAGAAGAGAGTGACTTGAAATATAATACATAAGTCTTATAATAAAAAGGAATATATATTTCTATATTTATAACTATAAAAGATATGAAATTATGAAACTACAGCAATTACGCTATATTTGGGAAGTATCAAAAAACAACTTAAATGTTTCCGCGACCGCAGAAACCATTTATACCTCGCAACCCGGGATAAGTAAACAAATTCGCATCCTCGAGGACGAGTTGGGTATTCCTATTTTTATTCGCAACGGTAAACACTTGACGGATATGACACCTGCTGGCAAGAAGATTATTGCGATAGCCGGCGAGATGTTGATGCAGGTTGAAAATATTAAGAATATTGCGAAAGAGTTTCGTGATGAGAGTAAAGGGCAACTTTCAATTGCCACTACGCATACCCAAGCGCGCTACGCGCTACCACCGGTAATTAAAAGCTTTATGCAGGACCTGCCAGAAGTCAGCCTAGATATTCAACAGGGAACACCGGTGCAAATATCAGAGATGGTCTCGCAAGGAAAGGTGGACATTGCGATTGCGACTGAGGCGATCGAATTATTTGATAATTTAATCATGTTGCCTTGTTATTCATGGGGGCGTTGTATCTTAGTGCCGAAGGGGCATGAGCTTGCCAAAGAACAGCAGGTTTCGCTGGCAAAGGTAGCGAAATATCCCTTGATTACCTATGTGTTTGGTTTTACTGGTAGATCAAAATTAGATGATGCATTTAACGCCGAAAACTTAAAACCCGATGTGGCACTAACTGCGGTAGATGCCGATGTCATTAAAACCTATGTTCGACTTGGCTTGGGGGTGGGGATTGTTGCTCGGATGGCGTATGACGAAAAAATTGATGATGACCTAGTTGCCTTGGACGCGAGTCATTTATTTGCTGAAAGCATCACCAAGATAGGCATTCGGAAAGATACTTTTTTACGCGGTTATATGTACGAATTTATTAATAAATTCGCCCCACACCTAAGCAAGGAATCTATTGATATGGCGATGCAATTAAAAGAACAATCGGCCATTGATGCTTTATTTAGTGAGGTAGAACTACCTCATTATTAATGTTGTTCACTAATAATGAGGTCGTTTGTTTATTTACTGATGATCGATGAAGAATGTAACCCGCATTCTTTATTGTCGGCTTCTTCCCACCACCAGCGACCTTCTCTAGGGTCTTGGTGAGGCAGAGTCGGGCGGGTACAAGGTTCACAACCAATGCTGATAAACCCTTGCGAGTGTAGGGGGTTAAAGGGAACCTCAAGAGCGCGAATATAGTTCCATACTTGTTCAGAACTCCAGTGGCATAAGGGGTTGAATTTGATTAATTCACCGTCTTTACCACTAAAAGCACCATCCAATTCCACCACATCTAAACTGTCACGGGTTGCTTTACTTTGATCTCGGCGCTGTCCGGTGATCCAAGCCGATAATCCGCCAAGGTAGCGGCGTAGCGGAGCCACCTTACGAATTCCACAACATTCCTTATGACCATCCTTATAAAAGCTAAATAAGCCTTTTTCTTGGGTGAGTTTGTTTAAGCTCTCTTGTTCGGGGGCTAATACGGCAATTTGTAATTGATAGTGGTCCATCACGGTTTGCATGAAACGGTATGTTTCAGGGTGCAAACGACCGGTATCTAAGGTGAATACGGTCGGCTTTAAGCCTAGTTTGCATGCCATGTCGATGAGTACGACATCTTCCGCGCCACTAAACGAGATGGCTATATTATCGACTTGGCTATAAATCGACTTAAGGATTTCACGAGGTTCTTTTTGTGCAAGCTCAGCTTGTAATGTTTGGATGCTCATAGCAGTTTCAAAGAATTTAACAGGCTGGCGAGTTTAGCAAAGAATCCGTCGGCTGATCATTCTAAAAGGTGATATCAATAGAAGCAATAGTGTCAATTCAGCTAGCAGCTTGCTGGGCGCGTAGGAAATATTGTGCCAAAAAATCATCAAAGTGTAGTGAATCTGCTGCTTCTAATTGTGTTTGCTCGAGGTGAGATTTAACACTCGCCGCTTCAAAACATTCGCGTTCAGGTGTGCTGAGCTCTTTTTCAGTAAACAGTTGCTGATGGTTTTGGGCTTGCTGCATGGCAAATTTAAAAAATGGCAGCTGTTGCCGCTTCATGGCAGCTAAGACTTGTGCCGAGGGCGTAAGCTCTACGTCATTAAATTTAGCACGTTGTTCGGCTAGCGCTGAACTATAGGGTTTGAGCGGGTCGTCATCGTCGAGCAGCTGGCATATTGGCTGCATTTCTTGACAGATTTCAAGCCCCCAAGATTGCAGGTCAATTGGCTGGCAGTTCCTTTGTAGCAGTAAACCGGGTTTTCTGCCCTCGGTGGCTACATGGGTTAAATTGGCATCGACGCAGGATTTTTCAGCCGCGGATAAGGGAGGACTGTCGTTTAATAAACAGAAAATCATAAAGGCTTCAAGGAAGTTAAGTTGCGATTCGCTGATGCCAATAGGATTGAAGGGGTTAATGTCAACCGAGCGCAACTCGACATAACGAACCCCGTGTTTTTGTAAGGCCTCACTGGGGGTTTCGCCGGAGCTGGCGATTTGTTTTGGGCGAACATTACTATAGTACTCATTCTCAATTTGTAGAATATTGGCATTGAGCTGTTGGTATTCGCCGTTTTCATCTTTGATGCCGATAGATTGATAGTCGGCAAATGTCGTTTGAGTCGCAGTTTGTAAGCGGGCTAGGTAGCACTCTAAGCTATTGTATGAAATGTTAATATCAGACTGGCCATCGTTTTTGTAGCCGATATCACTCATTCGCAGTGATGTGCTATACGGCTTATATAAGGTATTAGCGTCGAAAGCATCGAAGTTATGCGACTGATTTTTTAAGAATGATTTACAAATAGCCGGTGAGGCCCCAAATAGGTATAACACCAGCCAGCCGTAACGATGAATATTACGAGTCATATCCATATAGCTCTGGGAGATGAAGTGTTGCTGGTTTTGTTGGTTTTCTTCTAGCGCTTGGTAAATTGGCCAAAAACTGTTGGGAAGGGAGTAATTAAAGTGAATACCAGCGATCGCCTGCATGCTTCGACCGTAGCGGTGCCATAAGCCAATCCGGTACACGTGCTTCATTTTACCGATATTCGAGTCACCATAATTAGCCAGCGGAATGCTCAAATCACCATCGACAATGCAAGGCATACTGCTGCCCCATAACATTTCACCGTCTAAGTGTTGATAGGTGAAAGAGTGTACCGCTTGCATAAAGTTAATCGTTTCGCTGCTTTGGGCAAATGGCGGGGTAATAAATTCGAGCAAGGCCTCCGAGTAATCGGTGGTTATATAAGGGTTGGTCAGGGCTGAGCCGAGTGCGCTGGGGTGAGCCGTTTGTGCGATCGAACCCGTGCTATTGACACGTAAACTTTCTTTTTCAAGGCCTTTAAGGCCGCCACAAAGCGCGCTGCTTTGCTGAGTATTGATTAATTTATTGAGCCTATTTCGAATGCGTGCGTACAAGAGCAACCTACCTGTTATGATGAATCTTCGGGATATCGATAGTAAAAAACTTAGCTGGAATGGATTATAGGCTAATGGATGGGCAAGTATGCTAATTGATCGGCTAAAAAATGGAATTATGTCGCGCTTGGCTCAGGTGATTTATCCACCCAGGCTTAGCTTTGTTATTGCTTGCTGCGGATTATGGCTTAGCGTGGCGTCGGCCGCTGGGGCAACAATGCATAAACCCAGTAACGTCATCGATGGTGATACCCTCGTTTTGCAGGGAGGGACGGTTATTCGTTTATTAGGGATTAATGCACCCGAGATCGCACACCACGGACAGCCCGCCGAGCAAGGTGGTTGGCGGGCGAAACAGTATTTGAAAACGATATTGGCTGAGCAACCCGTTTATTTGCAATACGACGTTGAGCGCAAGGACCGTTACGGGCGCACTTTAGCGCAAGTTTTTTTAGCGAATGGTGTGCACCTGAATGCCGAGATGTTACGGCACGGCATGGCGACCTTGAGTATTCACCCGCCGAATATGCAATATCTAGATGCACTACAGGCGGCGCAGAGTGCTGCTGAAGATAGGCATCGGGGTGTTTGGTCTTTACCGAGCCATCGCCTTCAGCCCATCGCTACGCTAAAACAAGGTAGTAGCTGGGGGCGCTTTGTCGGGCGGGTAAGTCGCATTCGGCAGACAAAAAAAGGCAGTCAGTTGTATCTTGGTGATCGGCACTATATCTGGATTGCTGCATCAGCATACCGTTATTTCCCTGCGCTAGAGACTTACTCTGGGCGCTTGCTCGAGGTGCGAGCTTGGCCGAAAAAGTGGGGCAAAGCTTGGTCTTTACGGGTGATTCATTCCAGTCAGATCATTCTCAAACCGAATGAAGGCGGCTAATCGCCATTTTTCTTCGGACGTTTGCTGAGGAACTCAGCGAAGGGGCTCGGCACACTAAAATGGTAACCTTGGGCATAATCCACCCCCATCTCCCTTAAGACATCGGCAATGGCTTGGTTTTCTACGAATTCGGCGACGGTTTTTTTACCCATAATCTGGCCAATCTCATTAATAGACTTAACCATCGCGGCGTCAATGGGGTCATCGATTAAGTCTTTGACGAAAGCCCCGTCAATTTTAAGGTAATCAACAGGGAAACTTTTTAGGTAGCCAAACGAGGACAAACCACTGCCAAAATCATCTAGGGCAAATTGACAGCCCATTTTTTTTAACTCAGTAATGAGTGTATGCGCTGCGGTGAGGTTGGTGACGGCGGCGGTTTCGGTAATTTCAAAACAAATTTGTGAGGGGCATAGCTTGCTATTTAATAAGCTGCTGCTGACAAAATCAAAGAAACCGGGTTCAGATAGACTGGCAGCGGATAGATTGATATTAAAGGTATCGCTGATTTTGGTGTGTTGCCGGTATGCGCTTAGGGTGTGTAAGGTATTGCTAATAACCCAGCGGTCTATTTGTGCGGATAAGTTGTAACGTTCGGCCGCGGGTAAAAAAGCGCCTGGCGGGGTGGTTTTCCCCGCGTCATTGAGGCGTAGCAGTATTTCGAAGTGGCTATCTTCGGAGGTAGCTGTTTGTAAACTTCTGATCGCCTGCACGTAGAGCTCAAAATGGTCTTCTTTTAACGCTTTATGCAACCTAGGAACCCAACTCATATGGCCTTGAGTCGTTGTTATGGTGGCGTCATCGAAGCTGAATACATGAATTCGATTTCGACCTTGATCCTTCGCGGAAAAACATGCAGTATCGGCGTGTTGTAGGGCGAGTGAGGCTGAGGTGTCTTGGTTGATCTCGGCGATACCAATAGAGGCGCCAAGCCGAAACGCCTTGTTTTGCCAGTGGAAGGTATAATCCGATACCGTTTGTTTGATCTTATGGGCAATTTTTAATGCGCGTTCGGTATTACAATTTAACATCAAGATGCCAAATTCATCGCCGCCTAGACGGGCAAAAACATCAGACTGCCGAATGGTTGCAGATAATTCATGGGTTAATTGGCGTAATAACTCGTCGCCAGCGAGGTGACCGCAGGTGTCATTAACGATTTTAAATTGGTCTAGGTCGATATAACAGAGGCTGTGCTGGTAATGTTCGTTTTGGGTGTTTTCTTCTAGCGCGGCCTCAAAGGCGTGGCGGTTGAATATGCCGGTCAGCGCGTCATGTTGGGCGCGGTGTTCTATTTCATGAGTGGTTTTTCTGGATTGACTGACATCACGTATCACCAGCACGCAGCCAACTACCGCTTCGTTGTGAGAATGCAGAGGGGATACCGAGCATTCGACATAAAAACTATTTTTTGATGAATTGGTCAGTATTAATTTATTGAGGGTAAAGGCTAAATCACCCTGTAGGCATAGCGCAATGGGGTTGTAGTCGCCGCTGTTGGAATCTTCCTCTGCCAAGCTGCAAATAGCGCTGAGGGCGAGTCCCTTGGCCTGATCTTGGCTGGTGCTGAGGAGTTGCTCGGCCTTATGATTTAAGGTGCAAATATCCCCGTTCTCATCGGTGGTAATAACCGCCTCGTTGATCGATTCTAGGGTGGTTTGCGCGAGTTCTTTCTCCTTCTCGAGTTCGCTTTCGCTGCGTTTCAAGTCGGTAATGTCAATGAGTGTGCCGATAACCTTGCTGACTTGCTGCTTAGTGTCATACTCGGTTACCCTGCCTTCCGCGCGGATCCAAATCCATTCCCCCTTTTGCGTATGGAAACGATAGGTCAGATCGATGATTGCGTTTGCCGCTTGTAATTGTTGCTTGAGCTGTTGTTTTACCCTAGCGACGTCGTCGGGGTGGATGCAGTGCAGGCAATAGTTAAGAGAGCTATCCCAAGGGCTGTCTATGCCGATGGGCTGTAGTTTATCGATAAAATGATTGCTGAAAAACACATATTGGCTTTGCGGATGATACTCCCAAACGGCGTGCATCGAGTGCTGGTAAGCGATGGACTCTCTTTGGTGTTCAAGCAGGCGTTGATATTCGCTTTCATAGCTGTCGTGAATATCTTGGCGAATACCGATGGCCGCTAGTGGGGACCCGTCGGTAGCCCTTTCGTTGATGTGTACATTGATGCTATACCAACGATATTGGCCCGTTTGCCGTTTTGAGCGCCAGCGAGCTTGGTTTTTTGTGTCATCCTGCTTGCCGAACTCAACACGTGACAAAAATTGTTGGAAGGAATTTTGGTCATCGGGGTGAATATGCTCGCTAGCATTGCTTAGTGGGTGTTGCTGGGTCTGCAGGCTTATTTCGCCATCCTGCAAGGTATACGCGCTAATCGTGAATGTTTGTTGTTTGAAGTTGAACTCAATGAGGCTGCTAGAGGTACTATATAGGCCGAGGTTGATGGTCTGCTGTTGTTTTTTAAGGATCTTATCTTGTTTTTTTAAGCGATCGATATTTATTAATAAGCCCGTTGCGCGGGTGGCTCGGCCATTTGCGAGGCGCTCGGTAATATGTCCACGAATCAAGGCCCAGTGGTACAGCCCGTCTTTAAATAGAATACGGTGTTCATAGCTAATGCCATCGGTTTCATTGCGGAATGCCTTGAATAATGCTGTGAGGGTGTTTTCTCGGTCGTCGGGGTGAACACGTTGCATCCATAAATGACTGGTGAGTTGCGCACCACTTGGCCTTAACTCGATGAGCTCTTTCCAGCTATCGGAAATATCGACCTGGTCGTTGTTTAGGTCCCAATCCCACGTCGTGTCGAGGGTGCCTTCGAAGGCGGTCGCAATGCGAGCAGCTTTTTTTTGCAGCTCATCGAGAGGGTGTTTTTCGCTCGACATGATATCGCAGGTGCCAATAATCGAGCGAACCTGCCCGTTGGCTAGGTATTTGTAGACGCGGCTGTGTGCGCTTAACCACATCCATTCGCCGGGTTGCTTGTTAAGTAGACGGTAGGTGAAATGGATCTGTTGTTGGCGGCCAGTGATCAGCTGTTCGTTTTTATCTAAAATTTGTTGCTTATCGTCTGGGTGAACACGAGCAAGCCAACGTTCGCCGGAGAGTATCTCTTTGGCATCGATCGCGAGAAATAGCTCCTCGTTTAAGCAAAACAAGGTGATTTTGTCGGAGCCCAGCTCCCAAATAAACACCAAACTATCGGACGCGGCTAATGCCGTTCGATATACATCTAGTTCCTGTATATCGGCGAACTCATCGTCTGTATTGTGGTGCCGGCTCATCTATATAAGAGTAGTCCATCAAGCGAAAAATACGAGTTTTAGCGATAGAATTAAAATAAACCGGAAAAGGCCTGTACGGTGACGTATTCGCCGGCTTTAACCGGCCCGCGTTCGTGCTGCAGAATGATGAAGGCATTAGCCTGACTCATCGAACGCAAAATACCTGAACCTTGTTTGCCGGTGGTCTTAACTTGCCATGAACCATCTAGCTGCTGGGATAAAATACCGCGTTGGATTTCTGTGCGGCCAACACGTTTAGCGATAGGCTGGCTGCATTTTACCTCCATGTTAGGGTGAAGTAGTGGTTGGCTGAGGCCCATTAGCTTTTCTAAACAAGGCAGGGCGAACTGGTAAAAGGTTACCATCACCGCGACCGGGTTACCCGGTAGGCCGAAAAAAACGGCCTCATCGATGTGGCCAAAAGCGATCGGGCGGCCAGGTTTAATAGCAACCTTCCAGAAATCGACCTGACCTGTTTCGGCGAGAATTTGTTTGGTGTAATCGGCTTCACCAACCGATACACCGCCGGAGGTAAAAATTATATCTGCGTTGGCCGCGGCCAGCTGAAAGGCCTCTCGAAGCTGCTCGGGGTGGTCGGGGATAATGCCCATATCGAGCACCTTGCAGCCGAGTTTGCTGAGGGCGGCGCCGAGGCTGTATCGATTGCTATCGTAAATGCAAGCTTCGCGCGGGGCTTCGCCAATGTTGAGTATTTCGTCACCGGTTGAAAATAGTGCCACCGATAAGGCGGCTTTCACCCGAATTTCAGCTTGGCCGAGTGAGGCGATTAAACCAATTTGTGCGGGGCTCAGTTTAATGCCAGCGGCTAATATTATTTCTCCGCGTTGAATGTCTTCGCCCGCTTGCCGTACATTTTGCCCTGCGCGGTGCCTGGCATCGAAGCGAATGGTTTGCCCGTCGCGTTCTACGTGTTCTTGCATAATCACGGTGTCGGCATTGTCGGGCATTTTTGCGCCGGTCATAATTTGTATAGCTTGCCCCGGTTGAAGAGGGCTGTGCTCAGGGTGACCGGCAACGACTTGGCCAGTGACTAATAAGCTAGAGAGCTGATCAGCCTTCGCCAAATCGCCCTGCATGATGGCGTAACCATCGACCGCTGAGTTACGGTGAGCGGGGACGTCGATCGTTGAACGAATAGGCTCGGCGAGAATTCGATCCACCGCTTCGGTTAATGGGACTAGCTCATCGCCTGCTTTTTCGTTAATCGCTTGCAGCATATTGTTGAGAGCTTGTTGAGCGCTCAAGCTGCCTAGTTCGTTGGTATCGGCGCAGCTGCTTTGGGTGCTGAATGAATTCATCTTATGGGGTGTTTTTTAGCGGGTTTAAGACGGTGACCTTGTCGTGCGCGGCGCTTTGCTTGAGTGGCCGGATGTCGCCGTTATCGAGGGTTAGGTGTTGGTCGGCGATGTTTTCTACAGTATGTGCTTCATGGCTGCTAATGATAATGCTCACGCCCTCGGCCTTGAGGCGTTGTAATAATAGGCTTGTTTGCTGTTTTGCTTCTCCGTCCATGCTGGCGGTTGGTTCATCAAGCAGTAATAAACGCGGCGCTAAAATACGTGCGCGAGTGAGTGCTACCCGCTGTTTTTCACCGCCGGATAATTGCTTGGCTGGGCGATGTGCCAGGTGTGTCAGGTCGGCCCAATCGAGTGCTTGAATAACTTTGCGCTGCGCCGCAGCCTTCTTTTCGCCGGCTCGGCGTAGGCCATAGGCGATATTATCGGCGACACTGGCGTCAAATAAATACGCTTGCTGGTGTAAATAGATGACGTCTCGTTGAATATACGGTTTGGCTTGTCGCCAGTTCATTTGTAACCCTTGGTAATGGACGCGGATATGATCCGGTTTTAGCAGTCCGCTGAGGATTTTAAATAAGGTCGTTTTACCGGAGCCATTGCGTCCGGTTAATAAGGTGCATTGGTGCATCGGCACGCTGAGTTTGGTGATGTTTAGCAGCGGCTTCCCCGCTAAGCGTATGCGGATGTCATGAAATTCAATTAAATTATTCATGCGCGTAATTCACCCTTGCCTTGGAAAATGGACACCCCAGCATTAAGGCTTAAGGATAACACTAGTAACACCATGCCGAGGGCGATTCCCTGAGCGAATTCTCCCTTGCTGGTTTCTAAGGCGATCGCGGTGGGGATGTTGCGGGTGGCGTGTAAGATATTACCACCGACCATCATCGAACAGCCGATTTCCGCAATAATGCGACCGAAACCGGCGACCACGGCAGCAATCAAGCCAAAACGAAGTTCGTGCATGAGGGTGAAAAAAGCTCGCCAAGGTTTGGCGCCTAAGGTAATGGCCGTTTCCCAGGCGCGGCGGTCGGCGGCCTGAAATGACGCGTGGGACATCGCCACTAATAAGGGAAAACAGAGCAATATTTGCCCAATAACCATCGCCTTGCTGGTGAACAATAAGCCTAAGTGGCCGAGCGGGCCGCTACGCGATAACAATAAGTATAGAGTCAAACCAATAATCACTGCCGGTATCGACATAAAGGTGTTGAATAAAGCAATCAACGTACGCCGTAACGGGAATTGGAAAAAGGCGAGGGTGAATGAGACGATGAGAGCCACTGGAGTGGCAATAATAATGGCGCTTACTGAGACGCCAAATGACAGCGCGATGATCTGCCAGATCTCGCTATTGCCGCTGAGCAATAATTGAAACGCGGTGAGGCTGGCGAGGCTTATTTCAGTCACTGCTAATAACGTCTTTGATCGCGGTGGGGTAAAACAATTGTTGTCCATTTCTCTGGAACATTTCAATTTGTAGTTGCCCAACAGGTGAGGTCATCCAAGCAATAAATTGCATCGCGTTTAAATATTGAATGTCTTTATGTAACGCTGGGTTAACGGCGATAATGCCGTAGGGGTTTTTTAATAGAATGCCGCCTTGGTGAAGGATTTTTAAGGCTAACTTGTCTTCATAGGCCAACCACGTACCGCGGTCGGTCAAGGTGTATGCGTTGAGCTCGTTTGCCATCAGCAGGGCTTTGCCCATGCCTTGACCAATGGCCTTATACCAGTCACCGAGTGGTTTGATACTGGCCTGTTGCCATAAACTGCGTTCTTTTTTATGGGTGCCTGAGTGGTCGCCTCTAGAGATGAAACTGATCCCCGATTGGGCTATTTTCGTTAACGCGGCGGCGGTGCTGTGACTACCGTTGATGGCCGCAGGATCGTTGGTGGGGCCGACGAGGACAAAATCATTTTCCATAATATCGCGACGATTGACCCCAAAACCTTCGGCCACAAAGATGTCTTCTGCCTGCCTAGCATGCACGATGACCACGTCGGCATCGCCATGACGGGCTATTTGTAGGGCCTTGCCGGTGCCGACCGCAATAACCTCTACGGCGATGCCGGTTTGTTGGCTAAAAGCCGGTAATAAACTGGCCAACAGCCCTGAGTTTTCGGTGCTGGTGGTGGTGGCTAAGCGTAGTGGTTCATTGGCTGAGGCAGCATAACTCAGCAATAAACAGAGCAGGCCGATAAATGGAACGGTTTTTTTCAAGGTCATGAGGGTTTTATAACGGGTTTAAATGAATGGTAACGTTGCCCCGTATTACGGGCAAGCACAAAGCTTGTTTTTATAAGTGACCGATGAGCGGGGTTAGGACGAAGGCATCGTTACGCGACGATCAATGGCATTATATTCGAATAGGTGGTCAAGCGGCGACCAACAAAGGCTTGCCTCTCAGCAGGGAATGTTTGCTGGGGGCTTGAAAAACCGTTGTTATCAACGGTATGACAGCGGTTTATTGGTCGATAAAAAGAAAAATATCTCCTATACTTTTTACCTTGGGGTTTAAATAAGGGAAGGGACAATGGTCGTTGAGTTAAAGGAAAAACAACATATTCTTAGTCAATTAAAAAAGATTGTTGATACTCGTTTTGATAAAACCGAGGCACCATGGATAAATGATTTCATTACCGAGTACTACCGCGATGTGGCGTGTGAAGACCTGCACGACCGTGAGCTCGATGACCTTTACGGTGCGGCTATCGCGCATTGGAATTTGGCGCAGTCTCGGCCCCCGGCAACGACCCAAATAAAAGTCTATAACCCCAGTTTTGAAACCCATGGTTGGCAATCGGCTTATAGCGTGATTGAAATCGTCACCGAGGATCACCCCTTTTTGGTTAACTCTTTGACGATGAATTTAAATGAAAATGGTTTAACCTGTCATTTGGTGGTGCACCCGGTGATTGATGTGAGCCGTGATGGTAAAGGCTTGTTGAAGCAGAAAAAGACCAAGAAAGGCCTGATCTCGGAGGCGATGATACGTTTGGAAGTGGACTTGCAATCGGCTGAAGCAGGGGGGTTAAAACGCCTAAGGGAGCAAATGATGCGGGTTGTGTTGCATAATGCGGCGGTCACCGAAGACTGGAAGCCCTGCTTAGCTAAATTAGATGCGGCGGTCGCGGACTTGCAGACGAATTCGTCCTCAGAAAAAATTCTTCACCACGAGGAGACAATGGATTTCTTAGCGTGGCTGGGTGATGGTAATTTCCTCTTCCTAGGTTGCCGAGAATATGAGTTAGTGAAGGGAAAGGGCGGCGCTAACAGTGGTTTCAAAATTGTTAAGGACTCGGGTTTAGGGATTTTAAGGGATCAGCTGGCGGTGATTCCTAATATGGATGTGATCCCGATGACACACGATATCAGTGGTTTCATGAATGAGCCGAACCCTTTAATTGTCACCAAGGCGACCACCAAATCTATTATTCATCGTTCGGCTTATATGGATTATGTCGGGGTTAAGAAATTTAATACGACGGGGCAGGTGGTGGGTGAATACCGCTTCTTAGGCCTCTACACCTCATCGGCCTATCATCAGCAAGTGAGCGAGCTGCCATTGATTCGTAATAAAGTGCAAAAGGTTTTCAGTAACTCGGCGTTTAAACTGAATAGTCATAACGGTAAGTCCTTGATGAATGTGTTAAATGGCCTACCTAGGGATGAGCTATTTCATTCGAATGATGATGAGCTATTGAGCTTGGCGTTAGGGGTTTTGCAATTAAGGGAGCGTCAACGTATTCGTCTATTTGCGCGCTGTGATACTTATGGGCAATTCGTCTCAATTCTGATTTATGTGCCCAGAGATCGTTATAACACCAGCGTTAGAAAGAAAATGGAACGCGTCGTCTGTAAAAAGCTGGAGACGGACCGGCTTGAGTTTAATGTAGAGTTTAGTGATTCGATGTTTGCTAGGGTGCACTTTACGGTACATACCTCTTGTACGTGGTCGGGTGCGTTTAGTGCGAGTGATATGGAAGGTGAAATCATCGATATTCTGCGGGACTGGAAGGATGATTTGTTGGAGGCTCTGGTGTTACAACTGGGTGAGGCGGTAGGTACTGAGTTATATAACCGTTATGGGGATGGTTTTAGCGTTGCTTATCAGGATAGCTACCCCGTTAGATTTGCTGTGTCGGATATCGAAAAATCAGAAACACTCAACCTGAATGCCGAGCAGAATATTCAGCTGTCCTTGTACCAACCTTTGGAATCGCACGGTAAGGGTTTGCAGTTTAAATTGATTCATAAGGGGGAACCTGCGCCCTTATCCCAAACCTTGCCGGTGTTAGAGAATATGGGGGTGACTGTTTTTGATGAGCGTCCTTTTGAAATGGTTGATAACCGATCCGAGCAGAGTTATTGGCTGCATGATTTTGGCCTGCGTTATAAGGATGATTTGCCGAGCGTCGAGATCCTTAAACAAAAGTTTCAAACGCTATTTGAACAAGTCTGGGTCGGCCATGTTGAAAATGATGGTTTCAATCAATTGGTGATTAAGGCGAACCTAGGCTGGAAAAAAATTGCTCTATTACGCGCGTATTATTTATACCTACGGCAAACGGGTATCGCTTTTAGTCAGTCCTATGTCGAGGCAACCTTGGCCAATAATGCCGAGATTGCCGGTCATTTGGTGTGTTTGTTTGAATTGAAGTTTGAGCCGAATCTCGCCGCTAGGGCGAAGAAAGTTAAACAACAAGAAACCTTGATCGGCATTGCCATCGATAAGGTGGTTTCCCTCGACGAAGATCGGATTTTACGCCGTTACTTGAATTTGATTCAAGCGACTACGCGCACCAGTTATTATCAAAATAATGTGGATGAACAGGGCGTACCCTATACCGCGTTTAAATTATTTCCTGAAGGTATTGTTGAGTTACCGTCGCCACGGCCGAAGTTTGAAATCTTTGTGTATTCCCCCCGAGTGGAAGGGGTGCACCTAAGAGGCGGCGCGGTGGCTAGAGGCGGTTTGCGCTGGTCGGATCGGAAAGAAGACTTCAGAACCGAGGTGTTGGGGCTGATGAAGGCGCAAATGTCTAAAAACGCAGTCATTGTGCCGACCGGAGCGAAGGGTGGTTTTATTGTTAAGCGCTCGTTGGACGGTTTGCCACGTGATGAGATGATGAAAGAAGTGGTCGAGTGTTATAGCATTTTCATTAGCGCCTTACTCAGTATCACTGATAATTTAAAGGCGGAGAACATTATCCCGCCAGCGCAGGTCGTTCGTTATGATGAGGACGACCCTTATTTGGTGGTCGCGGCGGATAAGGGAACCGCCAGCTTCTCTGATATTGCGAATGGTATCGCCTTGGCGCAGGGGTTTTGGTTGGGTGATGCGTTTGCTTCTGGTGGTTCGGTGGGGTATGACCATAAAAAGATGGGCATTACCGCCAAAGGTGCCTGGGAATCGGTTAAAAGGCACTTCCGTGAACTAGGGTTGGATACTCAAACCAGCGAGTTTTCGGTGATGGGCATTGGCGATATGGGCGGGGACGTTTTTGGCAATGGGATGTTGTTGTCGGAAAAAATTCGTTTAGTGGGGGCTTTTAACCACTTGCATATTTTTCTTGACCCTGGACCGGGTGCTGCAGTGAGTTTTAAGGAGCGCCAACGCCTGTTTAATTTGCCGCGTTCAAGCTGGAGTGATTATGACACAAAGCTTATTTCTGCCGGCGGCGGGATTTTTTCAAGGGCCGACAAGTCGATTAAGCTAAGCGCCGAGGTACGGTCCTTACTGGATGTTAGTGATGAGAAACTAACCCCTAATGAGCTGATTCAAGCGATGCTCAAGTCCCCGGTGGACTTATTATGGAATGGCGGCATTGGTACTTATGTTAAATCAGCGGCAGAGAGCGATGCTGACGTGGGTGATCGAGCCAATGACAGCTTACGTATCAATGGTACGGAATTGCGCTGTAAAGTGATGGGGGAAGGCGGTAATTTGGGTTTTACCCAACTTGGGCGTATTGAATATGCAAAACGAGGCCGCATTAACACCGATGCGATTGATAATGCGGCTGGGGTGGATTGTTCCGACCACGAGGTCAATATTAAGA
This sequence comes from Cycloclasticus sp. 46_120_T64, assembly GCA_002162695.1. Classification (GTDB taxonomy): domain Bacteria; phylum Pseudomonadota; class Gammaproteobacteria; order Methylococcales; family Cycloclasticaceae; genus Cycloclasticus. The sequence continues at coordinate 29,904 of MAAM01000003.1, forward strand.
TTCTACTCAATAAGTTGGTTGAGCTGGGGGATATGACCGGCAAGCAGCGAGATGTTTTATTGGCCAAAATGACCGATAAAGTCGCTGATTTGGTGTTGCGTAATAATTATTTGCAAACCCAGGCCATTAGCATGGTTGAAACGCAGGCCTCGACGATGTTGGAAGTGCACGCGCGCTTGATTACTCAGCTAGGGCAAGATGGTCGACTCGATAGGGTAGTGGAATTTTTACCCAGTTATGAAGAAATAGAAGAGCGTAAGATTCGTGGGGTGGGTTTGTACCGGCCAGAGTTGGCGGTGGTGTTTGCTTACAGTAAATTGTTATTAAAAGATTTGATGGTCGGCTCGACGCAGATTAGAGACCCGGGATTCAAACAAGAGCTAATGGCTTACTTCCCCGATAATCTTAGTAAGCACTTTATTGAGGCCATTCATGAACACCGTTTGGCGGATGAAATAATTGTTAATCAATTGGTTAATAGCTTGGTTAACCGCCTCGGGCCTTCGTTTGCATTTCGCATGCGCGACGAGGTGGGGGCGACGATAGATGATGTGATTAAACACTATAGGGTGGCCTGCGAGATTTTTAACACGGAGGCTATTTGGCGGGAAATAGAGGGGCTTGATAATCACGTTTCTCCGGATGTGCAGATTGATATGTTGATGGAAGTGCGTAGGTTGATTGAACGCACCATGTATTGGTTGCAAAGTAATCGTTCGCATATCGAATCAATTGGGGAGGTTGTCAGCGAGTTTGCCGAGGGGGTTGCTGAGGTGAGCCGGGAGATGGTCAATTATGCCACTGTCCGTGTGAAGGGAAGAATTCATAAACGCGCGGCTATTTATCAGGCGGCGGGGGTGAGTGAGAGCCTAGCGATAAAAATAAGCAGCCTAGAGCTGGAGTCGACGAGCCTCGATGTGATTGCGATTCATAGCGTGGTGGAGTGTGGCAAAGATGAGGTGTTACCGGTTTTCTTTGCAGTGATCGAACTACTGGAGGTGAATTGGTTGTACGTTTGCATTAGTCGGCTGTCACGTAAGAATTATTGGCAGTCGTTAGCACGCTCGGCCTTACGTAATGACTTGCATACTGAATTAAGGGTGTTGTCATCGTCTATATTCCAATCGGTGGGTGGTGAGCTAACGGCGGAAAAACGGCTTAGTGTTTGGCGTGAGAATAACCGAATCGAGATTGAGCGTTATTTACATCTAGTCACCGTTATTCAGGCAGAGAATGAAATTCAAATCGAGCAGCTGTCGGTTCTGTTGAAAGAGTTTCATATCATCGTAGAAAAAAGTAAGTTGAAGTTAGCCGTCGGTGCTGCTGTGAGTGCTTGAAATGATGAGGATTTATTGTTTATGGGTAGTGAATTAGCCTTGACAAATGCTGCAGGGCAGTATAGTATGCCGCCTGCATTGTTACTGCAGCTCTATAGCTTGCTTTTTGTGATGATGTTCTCCTCCTCTTGGCGACCCTTATGGGTCGCTTTTTTTTGCCTGTAGATATTGTGAAACGTTTGTTTGTTAGCGGCTTTGTCGGCATAAAACATCTTCATATTCGCATCGTTTTGTTACTAAATGTGCTTTAATTTCCGCATCGCCTGTTGATCACTGGGCAAGGCTTATCGAGATATGACAAATGAAAAATAATTTAATGTGCTTGCGAGGGCTCTTGCTGCTAATTGCTTGTTTATTGATGCCGGTCTTAGCGCAAGCGACGCCTGTGCAGCTGAAAATTGCGTTTTTAACACAAAAAATGCCGGCAGCGGCGGCTTTGTCTAATTTGGATCCAGTGCTCATTGACGAGGGGCTTCAAGGGGCTCGCTTGGGCATTGCCGATAATAATACCACTGGCCAGTTTACCGGCCACCAATATAGTTTGCAGTATGTTGAGCTTGCGGCCGGTGCGGATGTGGGGCAGGCTTTTGAGCGTTTACTGGCCGAAGGTTATCAATATGTCATCGTTGATGTGCAGCACGTGAGTTTATTAGCCTTAGCGAAGCGGGCTCGTGAGAACAATGTGCTGTTATTTAATGTTTCGTTGGCCGACGGTGAACTGAGAAACGAGAGCTGTGCTAATAATCTCTTTCACCTGATTCCGAGTTATGAAATGCAAGCCGATGCGCTGGCGCAATTCATGTTGAAAAAACGTTGGAATAAGTGGTTTTTGGTGAAGGGGAACGAGCCTGATGATAAGCGTTTTGCTGCTGCGATTAAACGCTCGGCGAAGCGTTTTGGGATGAAAATTGTGGCTGAAAAAAGCTGGTCTTTTGAGCACGATACGCGGCGCACGGCACAGGCCGAAATTCCGGTGTTTACCCAAGGTGCAGACTATGATGTTTTATTGGTCGCCGATGTTAAGGGGCTGTTTGGTGATTATTTACCGATGAATACGTGGTTGCCGCGGCCTATCGCCGGCACGCAAGGGATGGTGCCACGAGCTTGGCATCGTACGCATGAGCGCTGGGGGGCGGTGCAGATGCAGAATCGTTTTTATACACAAGCGGGGCGTTGGATGAATGATGTTGATTATGCCTCGTGGTTGGCGGTTCGAACGGTGGGTGAGGCGGTAACACGAACTAATAGTACCGATTCGACGGCGATAAAGGCCTTTATCTTGAGTGATAAATTTAGTTTGGCGGGTTTTAAAGGCACAAAACTAACCTTTCGGCCGTGGAATCAGCAATTGCGCCAACCGGTACTGCTGGCAACACCACGTTCTACCGTGTCGGTATTGCCGCATAAAGAATTTTTACACCCGCTGACTTATTTAGATACCTTGGGGTATGATAAGCCTGAATCGAGCTGTTCATTTAACCAATAAATTCTCCGCATCTTATGAATAAATACCTTTTGTTGTTGGCGTTATGTGTCAGCACAAGTTTTGCCGACACCCTATATATAACCTTAGAAAAGGATAATGCCTTAGCCGTGGTTGATGGGGCCAGCGGAACGTTGTTGAAAACCGTTCCACTCGGCCAGCGCCCACGCGGGTTGGCGCTTAGCAAGAATGGCAGCTTGCTATATGTTGCTGCGAGTGATGACGACACCATTCAAATCCTAGATACGAACACATTGAAAGTCATCGGTGACTTACCGGCGGGTGAAGACCCCGAGACCTTTAGAATCCACCCGAATGGTCGGTGGCTGTACGTATCTAACGAGGATGACAATATTGTTACGGTGGTTGACGTAGAGAAAAGATCGGTCATCACGGAAATTTCGGTGGGGGTCGAGCCTGAAGGCATCGCGATTAGCAGCGATGGTCTATGGGTGGTGAATACCTCTGAAACGACCAATATGGTGCATTGGATTGACCCACGACAGCAGGGCATCACCGACAATACCTTGGTTGATCCAAGACCTAGAGCCGCCGAGTTTTCGGTGGATAATAAGTCGCTGTTTGTCACCTCGGAAATCGCCGGTTCGCTGTCGCGTATCGATGTGGCCAGTAAACAGGTGGAACAGCAATTAAGTTTTCGTATTCCGGGGGTTGATCAGGAATTGATCCAGCCGGTTGGGGTGTTGGCGCACCCTGATAATCGGCTACTGTTCGTCGCCTTGGGGCCGGCTAATCGGGTCGCGGTGGTCGATATCCAAAAGATGGAGGTCATTAAGTATTTATTGGTGGGGCAACGGGTGTGGAACTTGGCATTTTCCCCAGACCTAAAGCGTTTATACACCACCAATGGGGTCAGTAATGATATTTCCATTATCGAGCTGGATTCATTGAAAGTGACGAAGTCGTTACGGGTGGGTCATTACCCTTGGGGCATTACGGTTAAAGATGACTGAAGCAATGGATTACTCTTTAGAAGTTAAGGGTTTAAGTTACGCTTACGGTGAGAAAAGCGCGTTAACGGGGCTTGATTTTTCAATCTCGGCGGGAGACTGTACGATTTTGCTGGGGCCGAATGGTGCCGGAAAATCGACCTTGTTTTCGTTGATTACCCATTTGTACGATAGCCGAGAAGGGCACATTCTCATTAACGGGCTTGAGGTCAAAAAACAACCGTGTCTGGCCCTGGCTAAGTTGGGGGTGGTGTTCCAGCAAACCACCCTGGACCTAGATTTAACGGTGCTGCAAAACTTGCATTACCACGCATCCTTGCACGGCATGGGGCGTAAACTCGCTAATGCGCGTATTCAACAAGAGCTTGAGCGGCAGGGCATGTGGGCGCGTAAGTCGGAAAAGGTGCGGCTGTTAAATGGCGGGCATCGACGGCGGGTTGAAATTGCACGAGCCTTGCTACATCAGCCAAGCTTATTATTATTAGACGAACCCACCGTCGGTTTAGACGTGCCGAGTCGGCGGGGGATTGTTGAACACGTACATCAGCTTTGCCAAGAGGATGGTTTGTCGGTTTTATGGGCGACTCATTTGATTGATGAAATTTACCCGGACGATAAGCTTATTGTATTGCACCAAGGGGAAATTAAGGCCCAAGGTTCAGTGGAAAGTGTTTGTGGTGGGCAATCCACCGAGGATATTTCACAAGCATTTCAACAGTTGACTCAGGAGCGTTCGCGATGAATTTACTGCACGCCTTCATTGCCTTAAAGGGCATCGTTACACGTGAGTTATGGCGGTTTTTACACCAGCGTGAGCGTTTCGTTGCGGCGCTTGTTAGGCCGTTAGTCTGGTTGTTTGTTTTTGCTGCGGGTTTTCGCTCGACCTTGGGTATCGCGATTATTCCACCGTATCAAACCTATATTCTATATGAGGTGTATATCGCCGCTGGTTTGATTGGCATGATTCAATTATTTAACGGTATGCAAAGCTCGTTGTCGATGGTTTATGATCGTGAAATGGGCAGTATGAAAACCCTTTTAGTCAGCCCGCTACCGCGTTGGTTTTTACTCACAGGGAAACTATTGGCAGGCACGGCGGTCTCTATTTTACAGGCTTATGTGTTTTTAGTGATTGCTTGGTTTTATGATATTCAGGCGCCGTGGCACGGCTACCTAAGCTTACTGCCTGCACTCGTGTTGGCGGGTTTGATGCTCGGTGCGCTGGGCATGTTGCTATCATCCTTTATTAAACAGTTAGAAAATTTTGCTGGGGTGATGAATTTTGTTATTTTCCCGATGTTTTTCATGTCGACGGCACTTTACCCCTTATGGAAGATCAAAGAATCTAGTGAACTGTTGCATACCTTAGCGAGCTATAACCCCTTTTCGCAAGCCGTTGAGTTACTGCGTTTTGCTTTGTATGGGCAATTTAATTTGTATGCATTCGTCTACACCTTGAGTTGTTTCGTTATTTTTATGGCCATTGCTGTTTGGGGCTACAATCCATCGAAAGGAATGATGGTTAAGAAAGGTGGCGGACCGAGATAGGAATACTCGCCGCGCCGTGTGTTAAAATGTAACAACTATGATGAAGAAACTATTTATAAGAACCTACGGCTGTCAGATGAATGAATATGATTCTGATAAAATGGCCGCAGTACTGGCCGAATCTCACGGTCTAGTGTTAACCGACAATGAAAAAGAAGCCGACGTGCTATTGCTCAATACCTGTTCTATTCGGGAAAAAGCGCAAGAGCGAGTGTTTCATCAATTAGGTCGTTGGCGTCCGCTGAAAGAGCGTAATAAAAACTTGTTAATTGGTGTGGGTGGCTGTGTCGCCAGCCAAGAAGGCAAGGTGATTCGTCGTCGAGCGCCGTATGTTGACGTGGTGTTTGGTCCGCAAACGCTGCACCGCTTGCCTGCGATGCTCACCGAAGCACAGACCAAAAAGAAATTGGTGATGGATATTTCTTTTCCAGAAATCGAAAAATTCGATAACCTACCCGAACCACGCGCGGAAGGCCCAAAGGCCTTCGTTTCGGTGATGGAAGGCTGTAGTAAATACTGCACCTTCTGTGTGGTGCCGTATACGCGTGGTGAAGAAGTGAGTCGTCCCTTAGATGACGTGATCGCCGAAATATCTAGCCTAGCTGGGCAAGGTGTACGTGAGGTTAATTTATTAGGGCAGAATGTGAATGCCTACTGTGGCAATATGGCGGATGGCGACGTGGCCGACTTTGCCTTGCTGTTGCATTATGTGGCGGCGATTGATGGCATCGACCGTATTCGTTATACCACCTCACACCCGAAAGAATTTTCCGACAGTTTAATTCAAGCCTACGAAGACATTCCCGAATTGGTGGACCATTTACACTTACCGGTACAAAGTGGTAGTAATAGTGTATTGGCGCGAATGAAACGCGGGCATGAAATCGATGAATATATAACCAAGCTGGAACGCTTGCGGAAAATTCGACCGAAGATGAGTTTCTCGTCTGACTTCATTATTGGTTTCCCACAAGAAACCGACGAGGAGTTTGAAGACACGATTCGTTTGATTAAGCAAATTGGTTTTGATTTCTCCTTCAGCTTTATATTTAGTGCGCGTCCAGGCACCCCTGCGGCTGATATGCCCGATGAGGTACCCGCCGAGGTGAAAAAACAACGTTTAGAACGTTTACAGGGCATCATTAGCAAACAAACCGAAGAACTCTCTCAGCAAATGGTCGGCAGCACCCAGCGTGTGTTAGTTGAGGGTGAATCGAAGAAAAACTCGCTGCAAATGAGCGGTCGTACGGAAAATAATAGGGTGGTGAACTTTGCCGGCCATGGCCGTTTAACCGGACAATTTGTCGATGTGTTAATTACCGAAGCTCTGCCGTACTCGTTGCGCGGGCGAATGGTGAAAGCGGATATTAAAATTCCCGCGGCTTCTTAAGGTGGGAGAGCAGGTGTATTCCGATGAAATTAATTTAGAACCCGCAGATAACCAGCGCTTGGCGAGTTTATGCGGGCAGTTTAATGAACATCTCGCCCAGCTAGAGCAACGCTTAGGGGTGGAGATTAATAACCGTGGTAATCAGTTCAGCATCAGTGGACCGAAAAAAGACGTAGCGGCAGCGTTGGTTGCCCTGCAAGACCTCTATGAAAGCACCGAAACGGAGCCGCTAACGCCGGCCAAAGTTCATTTGTTATTACAGGAAAAAATTCATATGCCAGCAATTGCCGACACAAAAACAGGTGATGCTGCGGTTATTCGTACCCGCAAAAAATTGATCAAACCCCGAGGGGAAAACCAGCAATCCTACGTCAATAGCATTCCACAAAATGATATTGTGTTTGGTATCGGCCCAGCGGGTACCGGCAAAACCTATCTGGCGGTGGCCTGTGCGGTAGAAGCCTTAGAATCAGAAAAAGTGTCGCGGATTATTTTAGCCCGTCCGGCAGTCGAAGCGGGTGAGCGCTTAGGTTTTTTGCCGGGTGACCTGAGTGACAAAATTAACCCCTATTTACGCCCCTTATATGATGCCTTATATGAAATGCTTGGGGTGGAGCGAGTAGAACGGCTGATTGAAAAAAAGGTGATTGAAATTGCCCCACTCGCCTTCATGCGGGGGCGAACCCTCAGTGAGGCGTTTGTGATTTTGGACGAGGCGCAAAACACTACGCCCGAGCAAATTAAAATGTTTTTAACGCGGATAGGTTATGGGTCAACGGTGGTCGTCACTGGGGATATTACCCAAATAGACCTACCAGGGCATACCGAGTCGGGGCTGAAAGTGGTTATGGAGATACTGCGTGACATCCCCGGAATTAGCTTTACCCAGTTTTCGAGCAGTGATGTGGTGCGGCACCCGATCGTGCAAAAAATTGTCGCCGCGTACGAGACACACTCAGAACAGTGAGTATGGAGCTTCAAGTCGTCAGTGACTTTCAGCCCTTGCCGAGCCAGCAACAGTTCGAGTGTTGGGTGCAATTAGCGACTCAGCAACGGCCCGAGGCGGAAGTACTGGTGCGTGTGGTCGACGAGGTGGAGTCGGCGGAGCTGAACGTCAGTTATCGGCAAAAAGAGGGGCCGACCAATGTATTGAGTTTTCCTTTTGAGTTGCCCGAGGGTTTACCTGCCGATGCGTTAGACGATGACTGTCTAGGGGATTTAGTGATTTGTGCGCCGTTGGTGGAGCAGCAGGCCCAGCAACAAGGGAAACCGGTAATCGAACATTGGGCGCATTTGGTGGTTCACGGTTGCTTACATCTACAAGGGTACGACCATATTGACGACGCGGATGCGACGGTGATGGAAAGCCTAGAAATAGAACTACTTAATAGTATTGGTATTGATAATCCATATGAAGGATAAGAATAAATGAATCAGGCGCAAACTGACAAGGCTCCGAATCGTTCTTGGATAGAACGTTTAGGGCAAGCGTTAATGGGCGAGCCGAAAGGCCGTGAAGACCTGGTTCAATTGATGCGGGATGCTGAGCAAAGGCAATTACTGGGGCCTGATGCCTTGGCGATGATCGAGGGCGTCCTACAAGTATCAGAGCTGCAAGTACGTGACATCATGATTCCTCGTTCACAAATTGTTTTTATTCCAAAAGAAGCCGGTTTGCCGGAAATCTATCCGTTAGTGGTCGAGTCAGCGCATTCGCGTTTTCCGGTGCAAGACGAAGAAACCTCGCAGGTGGTTGGTATTCTACTGGCGAAAGATTTACTCAGTTACGCGGCGTTCGACCAACGCGAGTCGTTTGATCTACGTGACGTGATGAGACCCGCGATTTTTGTGCCCGAAAGCAAGCGTTTGAATGTGATGCTGCATGAGTTTAGAGCGAATAGACAGCATATGGCGGTGGTCATTGACGAGTATGGCTCGGTGGCGGGTGTGATTACGATCGAAGATGTGCTTGAACAAATTGTTGGCGAAATTGAAGATGAACATGACTTCGAAGAAGAAGCGTTTATTTTGCAGCGTAGCGAGCACGAATACAATATCAAGGCATTAACCGAACTCAGTGACTTTAATGAGCACTTTGCTACCGACTATTGTGACGATGATATCGACACGGTGGCGGGTTTGGTGATTAAAAGCTTTGGGCACGTCCCCGAACGCGGCGAACGGACCCAAATTGACGGTTTTCTGTTTGAAGTGTTACGTGCAGATCACCGCCGAGTTCACCTATTACGGATGACCGTCGTTGCTGCCGATCAGCAGCGCCCACAGCCCGAGTAGTTTTTTCGTGCGGAACGTGCATATTATTTGCGCGCTTATTGCGGGCGCATTATTGCCACTGGCGTTTGCGCCTTATCAAATGCCTTATCTGGCGGTACTCTCACCGATGCTTCTGTTATGGAGTATTCGCCGGCTAACGGCGCGCCAAGCAGGTTTTGCCGGGTATGCCTTTGGCTTGGGGTATTTTGCCCACGGCGTATATTGGGTGTACTTCAGTATTCACCACTTTGCACACGCGCCGTTGTGGTTATCACTGCTGATTATGCTGGGCATGGTGGCGATTCTTGCGTGTTATATGGCGGCCCTAGCTTATTTGTTAAACCGTTTTTTCCAAGCCAATCTCGGCTTGCGTTATCTGCTGGCTTTTCCCAGTTTATGGTTAGGGCTGGAGGTTCTTCGCAGCCTGTTATTTACCGGCTTTCCATGGTTATCACTGGGTTATAGCCAAATCGATACACCCTTGTCGGCGGTTTCGCCGATTACTGGGGTGTTCGGGATTTCCTACCTACTGGCGTTGATCGCGGGTGCGCTGTATTGTTTGTTGAGCAGAACCGGTCGTGCTTATAAAGTGACGGCGGTTGTTGTGTTATTGCTTATTGTTAGTGGCAGTTACCGCGGTCATCAATTCAACTGGAGCGATGACCAAGGCGAGCCGATAAAGGTGGCTTTATTGCAAGCGAATATCCCGCAGGAAATAAAGTGGCAGCCCTCATTCCGCCAGCGTAGCATCGATATCTACTTACAAATGACCCGCCAGCAACGTGATGCCGATTTGATTGTCTGGCCGGAAACCGCCGTACCGGTGTTTTATCACCGAGTGGCTGATAGTTTGATGCCGATCTTACGACAAGAAGCCGAACGTTTTCAAAGTGATATTGTCTTCGGTGTGCCGGTGATGTCGGGGGAGTCGAGGGCTTATTATAATGCCTTACATAGCGTGGCTTATCGTGATGAGTTCTACTTTAAACGTCACTTAGTACCGCTGGGTGAGTATATGCCGTTAAAACCCTTCTCAACGATTATTCTAAATTTTCTGCAAATTCCTATGTCAGACTTTAGCGCAGGGAGCGATCAGCAGCCGTTGCTTAAAGCTGGAGGTTACCCCTTTGCCTCGTCAATCTGTTATGAGGATGTTTTTCAACAATCGTCGATTGATGGTTTGCCGGAGGCGGCCTATTTGTTGAATGTGAGTAATGATACTTGGTTCGGTGATACCATCGCGCCGTATCAGCACTTGCAGATGGCCAGAATGCGCGCCTTAGAAAGTGGCCGTTATATGTTACGCGCGACCAATACCGGTTTAACCGCGATCATTAATCAATATGGTCAGATCACCGCGCAGGCACCAATGTTTAGGCGTGCTACCTTAACAGGGGAGCTAACCCCTCTAGCAGGCGCAACGCCCTTTGTTAAAACCGGCGGCTACTTGATTTATGTTTTACTGGCTGGCTTGCTGTTACTGTGTTTATTTAAGCGTGATGCGACTCGCTAACGGACGGCGCTCGAATGGCATACGGCGCAATATAAACATGGCTAAACGCTCTTCTTAGCCAGAAGGGAGCCGTTTGATGGTGTTGATTTAATGTGTCGCCGTCAGTCAGTCAGGCTCAAATCTGCATCGAGGTCTGGCCAATGCACGCCCTCAGCAAGTCACTGCCAATGCCCCATCTGCTGTTGAGACGCTTGTGACAAGCGGGGGAACTGTACTGAATCGTACGACTATCTCATCGTTCTACCATTAAATTAGCATCAGTGCCTTTGAGAGTATGAGCCTGCGGGTATAACTCTGTTCATTCCAAGCCTCCCAAAATGCTTCTCTATTCTCAGCAACGATGGCTGATGTTTGGGTAATTCTTTTGAGGGGAACCGCGTGGAACTGGCTAAAGTTACCGGTTTTAAACCGTACGAGTTGCTAACTTTTTATAAATAGCATTTTTATCTCGTTTCCCTACAGCTAAAACATAAACGATGATTTCATCGTCCAATACCTCGTATGCTAGCCTATAACCTGCAGTACGTAATTTAATCTTATAAACAGAATCGTAACCCTTTAACTTAGCCGATAATACATGCGGCTGATCAAGTCGTTCTATCAGTTTATTTTTAAATTGTTTTTTAAGAGGCTCAGCCAGTTTGTCCCACTCTTTCTTAGCGGCGGGCAGGAACTTTAACCTATAAGTCATTTATATCAATTTCAATAGCGTTTGATAAATCACCGCGTCTACTGTCAATAATTTGTCCTAACTGATAATCATCTAAAACATCCATCAGCCACTCATATGTCTCCGCAGGGACTAAATATGCCGTTGGTTTATTATGATTTAATATCGCAATAGCAGAGCCATCAGCTTCATTTAATAGCGATGTAGGGTTTTTTTTAAGCTCTGAAATACTTGCGGAATAATCAGCTAATACCTGTCTCATCCTATTCACCAATTAAGTGTTTAATTAAGACCTTATTTTAGACCTGAATAGCTTGAGTTGCTAGAGCTTAATTTGCCGGCATCACGCTACAGTCCGTGTGTTTTTTAAAACTAAGCTCCAGTTAAGCTCATCGTCTTTGTCGTTAAATAAGCAGTTCCACTCGTGGAAACTGGTCTTTTCCTGCGGATACTTTAGGCAGACAAGTGAATAAGCGGTTTTCATTGATTTGATAGCTGGAAATAAAATATGACTTAAGCCATTGTTGACGATTGCCTGCCAGCAATAATAACTGTTCGTCTAATAGTGCCGCGAGTTCAGCCGGTTCTGAACTTGCAGGCTGATTTTTTTTATTCATTTCAAGCAGTTTTAAGCGATCACTGCCTGTTGCAAAACCACACAGCCGCAGTGTGAGTTGTGGCCTTTTTTGCAGCAGTTGCCCAATGCTGTGTAGGTATTGGTTTGCAGATTCTGGGCGTTGTAGCTCACCGGCTTGGAATTTAATCGGCTGAAGACTTAGTTTGGTGGCCGCGCCATAAGCGGACTCAGCAGCCATATAGATTAAGCCATAAGGTTGTAATGCATATTTAAGGTAGCTGGTGACGGTTCCTTGTAAGGCGTTTCCAATCGCCGTATTAATGACGCTGCCAATTTCAAAGTCAGGCTGGGCGATATCACCCTTTATTGGGATTTCCAGTTTAATATCGTCATTTTCATCACGTAATAACGATAAGGCCGAGTCTAAGGGCATGGTGAGTTGTTGGCTTATTTTAGCGGCCTTGTTTTGGTCGGCTGCTTGCATCATCAGCTTATGAATAGCTATGTTAACTTTGCCATTCAAAACATCCTCGTTAACGACACCGTTTATCTCAGCATTTAACTGACCGCTTTCAATCTCGTAGCCTAGCTCTTGGCGAATGATCGGGGAAAACTCAGGCAGTTCAAATGCGGTTAGTTTGGCGTTTAATTGAGCATTGGTTTGCTGACTGAATGGCGTTATATCACCGCTCAGTTCGAGCTTAGAGTGTTGGTTAATCGTTGCGTGTAATTTGAAGGGGGTTGCTATGGTTGTTCTGCGGTTATTAATTTCGCCCATCGTGAGGGATTTAAGCTGAATGCTCTTGTTGATGGAATGACTAATCGTGGCGGAGCTAAGCTGTATTTGGTTATCACCGGTGACCATGATCTGGCCGACTCGAATGAATGGTTTTTGCTCTTTTTCAGCAATAGCAGCTGGCTTTGCTATGTGGTTTTCAGCGGTATGGGCTGTTAGGCTGCCAATAAATTCATCGAGTGCGCTAACAGTGCCTTGTTGGTTGATATGGACGTTGCCGGTGATGCCATTAATGGTCAGTTTCTCAAGTTCAATATCGCTTAGTTTACTGAGCTTTAAGGTATTGAAAGAAACGTTTTTTGCCTGCATTAACGGTTTTTTTGTTGCGGCTTTAGCCAGCGTTAAACCCTCTAACGTCATGTTAGCCAGTTGAATATTATCCAGTTGCTGAATGGAGAGTGCCTTGAGGGTTAACGTGTTGAGCTGAAGCAGTGTTTGCTTGCTCGATAAACTTTGGGTGTTTATTGCCTGAGCGCTCAGCTCACCGTTGATGGATAAGTTACTTTTATCAGCATGCTGACTGAGGGAGAACAGACCATCCCACGAGACGGTTTTGATGCTTGTTTTAAGCTCAGGGGAGGCGAGGGTGTTTTGGTGTTCATCAAGCGCTAAGCGGCCTTTGAGCGTGAGCGTGTTGAGCTGTTGGGTTGTTGAGAAATCAACCTCGCCATTCCATGCAAGCTGCTTCTGTGCCAGTTGAATAGCATCGGTTGCTAGTAGTAAGTCGTCTAGCGTTATAGAGCCCTGCTGCTGATAGTGAAGCTGGTTATCGTCGAGTGATAGCTCAAATGTAAGCGCTGTTGATAAACGCCCTTTCAGCTGAGTCAGTTTGTTGTCAGTGTGCGGCTGAAGATGACTTAGGCTTAGTTGCTCAACAATAAGGCGACCCTTAAGATGTGGCCTGTCAGCAAAGGCGAGTAACTCCAGTTCTGCGGAAACAGCCGCATCGTCAATATGCATGGCGAAGGAAAAGTTAGCCTGTTGAGTCGGCTGCCAGCTAAATAAACTATTCAGCTTAAGGTCATCAATGCTAATGTTTGTGGCAAACGCAGGCGTGCTGACGTTGATTTGATTATTTAATAAGGTGATTTTTTCGACGCCAAAGCCCCAAGGGCTAGCTTTGTTATCGCTGTTATCGGCTGCCGATGCAAGTGGTGGTAATTTAAGCCCAGCAATAAACGGCTGGTTGTCTTGGTTTTTATCAACGCTAATTCGAGCGTTTTGTAAGACAAACGATTTAACTAAAATCTGTTTGTTGAATAGCGGTAGCCAGTCGAGCTGAATAGACAGTAAGGGAATGTTCAGTTTACTGGCCTTAGCATTGCTAGATTGCAAACCCTTGATAATCAGCACCCCAGTGAAGGGGTTAAAATCAACGTCGTTTAACCTAACCTGTTGCCCTTCTAAGCTATTGATGCCTTGGCTAATGGCATATTGAAAGGCGTAGGGTGTTCCCACAAGAATCCCCCCGAAGACTAAGGCGATAATGCTTAAACGACGGAGAGTCGATTTATTCCAGAGTTTTTTTAAGGTTATTTTTTTCATAGAGTGCGGGCACATCTGTTTGTTTTGGTGGCGACAGGTGGGCGCTAGCCTTTATTTCTTAGCCGGCCGTCCTTGCTGTTTAGAAAGAAATAAGGGGGCGTTATGAACGTTCCCCTTTAGTCATTGTATTCATGGTGGAGGCATTAATTTGTTTTTGTAGTGTATTGAGTTTCTCCAGAAACTGGTTTTTTAGTGCGAGTAAATCCTTTGCTAATAACTCAGCGTCTGGTTTTTTATTTTCGTTATATAGTTTGATCACACGGTAACCCGTTTTATGGATATTTATATGAGTGCCTTCTAATGCACGGAATGCAGTTAAATGTTGGTAGTGCTTTTCGCCATAACCACCGTACCACTTTCCTAGCCGACACTCATGATGGTTAGTCAGTTCTTGGTGTTGTAATCCAAGTTCTTGGCCTTCCAGTAAGTTAAATATCTCTTGGATCCATTGTACGTGCTCCCTTTGCGCCCGAATTAAGTGCAAGTTATTCATTTCCCAGTTAGCGTGGCCCCAAATTGACCATGCTTCATCCGGCGTATAGTTTCGCATCCAAGGAGCCAGTTCGCCTGCCGGCATGGGTTTGGCAATCGCGTAACCTTGAGCAAAATCACAGCCAACTCGCATCAATAAAACACCATGTTCAGTCGTTTCAACACCTTCGGCAATGACCTGGCGATTGAACGCTTCAGCTAAGCCTATGATGCCCTCGATTAAAGCCAAATCTTCTTTATCATCCAGCATGTCACGGACAAAAGATTGATCAATCTTAATGGTGTGAGCCGGTAAGTGTCTGAGGTGTGTTAAAGAGGAGTAACCGGTCCCAAAGTCATCAAGGGCGACATTAATGCCCAATGTCTCTTGGCAGTTTATAATGATGTCACTGATGTTCATCAGGTCTCCCAGCGCACTGCTTTCTAAAATCTCTAATTGTAAGTCCTGAGGGTCAACCTTAGGGTGTCTGCTGATGGCGTCATTGAGTTGATCAAAAAAAGCGGAAGATTGTAGATGGTGTGAGGCGATATTAATGCTGACT
Organism: Cycloclasticus sp. 46_120_T64; assembly: GCA_002162695.1. Classification (GTDB taxonomy): domain Bacteria; phylum Pseudomonadota; class Gammaproteobacteria; order Methylococcales; family Cycloclasticaceae; genus Cycloclasticus. The sequence goes on from MAAM01000003.1 coordinate 45,042, forward strand.
TCAAGTTTAATGCCTCGTTGTTGCCACGTATCGAGTTGCTGCAATGCCTCATTAATCACCCAGCCGCCAACTTGAATTTCTAGTTCAGTGCCTTCGATAAGGGGTAAAAAGTCTAACGGTGGAATTAAGCCTTTTTCAGGGTGCAGCCACCTAATCAATGCTTCTGCGCCAACGACCTTGCCGGTTCTCATATTTACTTTAGGCTGGTAATACAGCTGAAACTCGTTATTGTTTAATGCCTGGGTGATTTCATCTAATTGCTGATGTTTTTGAATGGTACGCTGGTCTTCTTCCGGGTTGAAAAAGTGATAACGGTGCTTGCCCGCAAGCTTAGCTTGATACATAGCTTGGTCGGCATGACGAAGTAAGGTGTCAATGTCACCCTTATCATAAGGGTATAAAGTCACCCCACTCGATACCGATATCTTATGAGGATAACTATCAATGATATAAGGTTCTGCTAGTGCATGTTGCAGTCGTTCTAGGGTTTGTTCACATTGTTCGACAGACTCAATATCATTCAGCAATAAGGCAAACTCATCCCCGCCTTGGCGAGAGACGGTATCTTCAACTCTGATGTTAGCGGTAATTCGTTTAGCAACCTCGACTAATAAACGGTCACCAATATTATGACCATAATTATCATTTACCGGTTTAAAGTCATCTAAATCAAGGAAGCAGATGGCAAGCTGATTGCCGGTGTTTTTACTGTGGGCAATAGATTGGTGGAAGCGGTCTGTAAATAAAGCTCGGTTAGGCAGGTTGGTCAGTGGGTCATAATGAGCCATCAGGTTTAACTGCTCTTGTTGTTTTTTGCTTTTAGTAATGTCGGTGAATATGCCAACATAATTGACCACGTTATTTTGCTCATCTTTGAGTACCGAAATGGTGAGTAATTCTATGTAGATATCACCGTCTTTTTTACGGTTCCATACTTCACCGCGCCAATGGTCATGTTTTTTAACGTCTAGCAACATTTCGTCATAAAATGCTTGTGTCTGCTTGCCTGAGCTTAGCATGCGAGGATTTTGCCCCATCAGCTCTTCTCGACTATAACCGGTAATGTCACAAAAGGCCGGGTTAATATCGACAATATTCATCTCGTCATTGGTAATGAAAATGCCATCATGTGTTTCACTAAATACCCGGGATGAGAGTTTAAGTTCTACTTCTGATTTTTTCTGCAGAGTGATTTCCTGAACCGTACCACGTAGCATGGTTGGTTTATTGTCTGCATCAAACTCGGCCCTGCCAACGCCACGTATCCAGCGTACCTTTCCATTGGTATCGGTAATTCTATATTCAAGATCTAGTTCTGAACCGGCCTCAAGATGCGATTTAAGCACCTTATTTACATGTGCTCGGTCTTCAGGATAGATGGCATTAATAACATCATCCCAATTCGAATTTTTTTTCGATAAAGTGAAACCAAGTTGTTGATAAACCACATCAGAGTGGCTGTATTTATCCGTTATGAAGCAGTACTCCCAAGTACCAATACCGCCTGCGATTTGACTCAGTCGTAATTGTTCTTCGCTATGAATGAGCAGTTTGATATTGTCTTTTAACGCTTTTGTTCGTTTTAAAATAATCTGTTCTAAGCGTTGGTGGCTGTGTCTTTGACGTGACCACAACAACGATGAGGTGGTGGCTAAAATGATAAAGAGCAATCCAATCAGCAGGGGGTATAGCAGTGCCGAAAAGTCCCGCCAGCCATCAACGGGGAACGCGTAAAAAGTCCACAGACCATTCGGAACATTGAGAGTCAATATCAAAGGGTTTTCAATCAAAGGGGTGTTTGAGCTTGAAATAATATGCACTTCACCTGTATCGGGGTGAATTCGTGATAACTGATAGGCGATCCCTTCTTCTATAAGCTCGGGTAGTTTTGCTGTTTCTAAAATATCAGGGAAGCGGATGAGGGCACCGGCAAAACCCCAAAACTGCTTTCCTTTCGGGGTCTTTAAATAAATAGGTAAACGAGCCGCCGCACCAAACCCGCCTTGGACAAGCTTAAAAGGGCCGGCGAGGGTCAGCTTGCCGGTATCCCTAGCAAGAAAGGCTTCTTTATTGCGGTCGGGGCTTAATAGCAGGTTATGGCCTATTGCGCCCTCATTTCCTTGCAACGGCACGAGGTGTTTTATAACGCCATTTGGTTGGAGTTGCAAAGAGGCAATACCGGGGTAAAGAGGGAGCATTTCTGTTGCCAGCTCAGTAAAACCAGCCACACGACCATTTTGTGTTCGTATGAGAGCGGCTAATGGGTAAGTAGCAGAAAAAGCCTGGTGGAGAGTGTTTCTGATATGGCCGACATAACTACTGGCAATTTTTTGTGTTGAAATGCGTTTTTCTTGGTAGCTATATTGGTCAAATAAATACACCGCATACAGTGATACGGTCACTGAGATAACAAAGGTAATCTGTACAAACGTCGATTGTTTAAATGAAGTAGTCACTACGAGGGCCGATTTTTCTCAAACCCTTAATTTTACAGTTAAATATATATTGTTCCAATGTTTTTAACGGGGGCGTTTTGAAGTATCCCTTTAGTTTGTGTTACTTAAAAGAAAATAACCACGGCAAAAATAAAGACCTGGCTCTAGCCCTCATGAATCAACTCGGCTGATTATTAAGTAATGTAACTTATGAAAAGATAGCGAAAGTATATCCGTAATCTGCATGGATTCTTTTGTTATAAGATAACTCGCCGCAAACCTGTTTTCTAAGTAGGGTTCAGTGCTGCTCTAGAGATGTTGCCTTCTAGCATTTCGCTGCCGCGAGGGCGTTCATTTCTTTTGTGTGCCAAAAAGAAACAGAATCAAAGAAAAGGGCGCCCTATCGCAAGAACCTATCTGTTTTCGGGCGTGCGCGAACTCGCTATGCTCTACACACGGAGTATAAGTTCCATTGATAGTAAACTATCGATTCAGCGTTAAAACAACGCGCACACTATTCCGAAAAAAGAGAGAATCTTAAGCGCGATAAAGGGAGTTTTTTTGCTTATAGCCAATCAAAGGGTGGCGCCCCTTTAAACTCGCGCATCTTACTTAAAACGTTAGATGGCTTGCCATACTGCCGTTCACATCATTACCGGAAAAAGTTCATCTGTTATCTGTTCAGCTTACAAAAAACATGCAATAATAATTGAAGGTTCACATATATGTGAACTATACTGCAGGGGTAATGTAGAGTGACCAAAGAAATAAAGACCGAGCACCAGGGGGCGACTTTTAAAGTAATACATTGCGAGGGTGCTTTAAAGAGTTTTGAAAAGGCGTTAATAAGCGTAACTCCTCATAATAAAAAACGGTCACTCAAGAACGCAATTATTCAATTAATAGAGCGTTTGGCAGATGGTAAAAGAATGTCGAGAGAAAACTTTCCTCAAGAGGGAATCTTACCGCATTCGAAAGGTAAATTTAACGCGTTTAAGAAACTACCAGTAAGAGCGTACTGTTGGTTGTCAACAAAGTATCCTAATACATACTTTATTAGTCATTACACGTACAAAGATAAGCAAAAACTTGATAAGAAAGATATTGGTAAAGTGCACGCTAATTGGCGAGATAAAGAGGAATAAATCATGAGTGCTAAAGAAATGTTCAACTCTGGAAGTGAAAATTCTAGTAATGCAGAAGAAAGAGCATACGCAAGAGAAGATCTTATTTTTAATACAACAGAAGATTTGTTACTAATGATTGAAGACTTAAATCTAACTAAAGTCGAACTGGCTAAAAGGTTGGGTAAATCAAAATCCTATGTAACACAGGTATTGAGTGGCTCTAGAAATATGACATTGGGCTCATTTTCTGATATTTGTTTTGCTTTAGGCTTCAAGCCTGAAATAAAAATACCAGTTAAAGAGAGTACCTCTAATGGAAATGGTTGGGCAAAGGCTGAGGCGAAAACTGTCGTTACAACTAAATTAGAGACCAGTCGAAAAATATATCTCGCTCATGATGAGTCGTGGGCAAATTGCAAGGTAGCATGATGACACCTGAAATAAAGAAATGTACTGAAAACATGTTAATACAATCAGTTGTATTAAAGAATTTGATTATCAATTTTCATGACGACATTGATGGTGATGCGTTTAATGATGAGTTTCTTGAGCACTCTCAAGATCTTAGATATTTAAAAATGACGAAGCAAGTAGAGTTACAAGAAAACGAAAAATGGCTTTATCGCCTTTATGCTGTAATTGGAATACGTTTTTTATCGCAAGAAAGTCCGGAAGAAAGTGATGAAGCTGTAGAACCAATGCTTGAGATAAAGTCCGAGTTTGTAGCTCAATATGAGTCTTCATGTGAACTTACGGATGAAGAATTAAATCTATTTGGGCAGAAACATGTTTATTATCATGTTTGGCCGTATTGGAGGGAAGTATTGCAATCATCGTGTGCACGTATTGGAATTAGCCCAATTATTATCCCTCCATTCCGAGTGTAATTGCTACTCAAGCTTAAGGGGGTGTTTTGAATTCAATTTGCAAGTGCAACGGGGTCAAGGTTTTCAATGAGACTGTAAATTAAATTATTTTCATTGCTCCCTTCTTACCATAAAAAAAAGGGGTCATGTATATTGTGATGTTTAAAGCTTATGCTATAGTCTGGCGATGCCCAGACCTCTAAGATTAGAATATGACAATGCTTTTCATCATGTGATGAATCGAGGAAGGAAGAAACAAGTCATTTTTCATAACAGTGACTATTTCGAAGCCTTTCTTGAGATTCTAAAAGAAGCAAGTCAACGATATGATGCCATCATTCATGCTTATTGCCTGATGAAAAACCATTATCACCTTTTAATTGAAACGCCAAAGGCTAACCTCAGTCAGATAATGCAGCATATTAATGGCAAATATACGCAGTGGCATAATCGTCAGCGAGGAAGCGATGGAACATTGTTTCGCGGACGTTATAAATCCGTTTTAGTTGATGAAGATAGCTATCTTTTACAACTTTCCAGGTATATCCACCGCAACCCGTTAGACGTTAAACGGAAAATGATCGAGCAACTAGACGATTATGTTTGGTCGAGCTATCAGGCATACACTAACAAAGCGAAAGCGCCATCATGGCTGTATCGTGACAAAACATACCAAATGCTGGGTCAAAGAAACCGCTATCGAGGTTACGCAGATTATGTTGAAAAAGGCGTAGATGAAGATATTAAGCGATTTTATAGTAAAGATAATATATTGGGTGTACTTGGAAGCAAAGAATACCGAGAGCGGCGGCGGGATGAAGTAAAGGATGCAGACATTTTAACCCTGAGAAACGCATTACAGGATAGGCCTGAGATCAAAGAAGTGCTCAATTTAGTGAGTAAGATAACCGGATTAAAGCTGCTGGATTTAAAAAAGCCCGGCAAAACAAGTGCCGTTAACGCCGCAAAAAGAGCTTTTGCAATTTATGCGTGTAAAGCCTATTCAGCTGCCACTTACAAAGCCATCGCTGAACATTTCAACCTGACTCATGTTGGTAGTGTATGTTACCCGCTAACAAAAATTAAAAAGGAAATAGCCGATGGGGGATGGGCGAAAGAGATTGAAAAGATAGAGAAAGAATATTGCATTGTAAAATATACATGACCCCTTTATTTTTTAAATTTAGATCGCGATATAGAAGAGGATCAATACAGGATACTTCAAGGTTTGTCATCAGTCGTAGATGGTGTTGGCGCATTAAGAACACATAGTGGGTCAGCGCATGGTAGAGGAAAACATCCACCTAAAATCAAAGTATCTGAGGCGCGATTAGCAGTAAATTCATCACATACACTAGTAACATACATAATGGAACGGTGGCACACAAATGCCTAACAAAAACTTGCATCTGACCGTAAAAAGCGTCACTTTTTTTGCTATCGCAAAAACTGCGCCTCTTTTTACGTCAGCTGAAGTAAGGCGTTATGAGTCAATCAGCATCGAGAAAATGAATGGACGATAGAGTTAAAAAAATAGATACACCAGAAAAATGCGAAGTATTCGCTAGGAACTGCATCGAGCGCGGACGCGACGATTTGGCTCAAGAAGCGAAGGAGCGAGCTGTTCAACTTCGCGCAGAGGCTTATGGTGCAGAGACACAAGCGGAACGCGAAGCGCTTGAAGCTGTATACGCATACGAGGAAGTATTGAGCACGAAGAACGGCAAGAAAACTCGTGCTGGTCGCACCTGGCAAATGATTACTCGTCACGGAATCATTGGCGCAGTAGAAAGAGCTGTAAACCGTCCAACTGAAACTCAAGGGTACACTTCTCTCGTTGAGATGGGCCTTAAAGATTATGCATTTGAAAATGTCATCCTTCGTTATCCCGATCTATTCAGCGAGCAAGCAGTGAATATTTCAAGAGAACGCATGGAACAGTGGCAAAACTCATAACAAGCAAAGGCAGCATCGCCCCACGGGCTGGACGCGCTAACGCGCGCCGCTGCTTTGGGCGTTAAGGGTCTTAATGAAAATCGTAGAGACTGAGAAATGGTCGTATACGCTTTACTGTAATGATCAATCTTATTACCTAGCTGTAGTCTGTGGCAGCGTCGGAATATATGAGATTGTCATTGAACTAAAAGTCGATGAAATAGAAAAGATGAAGGATGAGGGGTTTATTGCAAAGCTTGCATCATTAGTTCGTAGTCACCCTGAAGCTTATAGCGAAAGATCTATAAAAGGTTTCTCGACTGACTTAAAGGCAACACCTTAACAAGGCCAGGCACAAGGAGCCACTAAGCTACGTTTTGCAATTCATGCATTCCGCTGCCGCTCCATTAACATAAATTACAACTACGCTTAGCGGCCCTGTGCTGGCGGCGTTCAATGATGGAGATAATATGAAGGATCTTTTCCCCGGCCACTTCAAAGAAAGTGAAAAGAATCTAAAACAGGTTTGGGATTCGTGCATATTTGTATTTGATGCAAATATATTATTGAATTTTTATAGGTATTCTGATTCTACTAGACGTGAGTTTCTTCAGCTTCTTAAAAAAATACAAGAACGAGTATGGCTTCCTCATAGAGCTGCCGAAGAATATTTAAATAATCGGCTATCGGTAATCGATCAGCAAGAACGCTCATATGACGAAACGGCTAAATCTATAAACTCTTTAAGAAGTGATCTGGATAATGCTCGCCAACACCCCTTTGTTAGTCAGCAGACAATGAATCAAGTCAATAAGATCTTTGACCTTCTTTGTAATGAGTTGTCAGAAAATAAAGGGATTCACACTAAACGTATTTCAAATGATGAAATTAAAGAGTCTATTTCTTCAATATTTGAAAATAATGTAGGGCAGCCATACTCTAGAGAAGATCTAGAAAAGATGATTATTGATGGCGAGGAGCGTTACAAGCAAAAAATCCCACCTGGATTTAAGGATGGCACGAAATCTGGCGATAGCGATGTATTCACAGAGAGGTGTCGTAAATATGGAGACTTGATCGTTTGGAATCAAGTTATCGATAAGTCAATCGAAGCCAAAAAGGGCATAGTTCTTGTAACCGACGATAAAAAAGAAGATTGGTGGGAAAAGTTCAAAGGAAAGACCGTTGGCCCTAGACCTGAGTTAGTGAAAGAGTTTAAAGATAGAGCCGAAAACACATTCCATATGTATCAGGCTGATAGATTTCTTGAGCTAGCACGAGAGAATTTGAATGAACAAGTTAGTGATGAAATTGTTGAAGAAATAAGGGAGGTCAGACGACGAGATAAGATAGCTTATAAGAAAATGAAAGAAATGGAATTCATGAAAAGAAGAAAAGTAAAAGTTCATCACCTTATGGATGAGCTTGAGCAGACTCGTCATCAAATGATGTCATATGAAAAAGAAATGAGCATGCTGCAAGAAAAAAGACATATGCTGGAGAATGAACGCAATAATTTGAGAGAACACCGAAATCATATACTACATGACGGTGATAGAGAAATTGATAGTGACCGCTTAATGAAACATTACGAATCAGTTTCAGAAGATTACGCCCAGATCAAACAGCATTTAGACCATTCTAAAAGTAAATATAGTGAGATGTCACGGCACATGATGAGCCTTGAGCAAGAGTTGGCTCATAGTATGAAAATCATTGAACACGAAAATGCAGCGGACTCGTAAACTCGCTGCTGATTTTGGCGTTAAGCATCATGTGCTACCAACCAATACTTACTAAAGGAATGTAAATGGCAGGTTTAAAAGTTTTTGTTTCATCAACATGTTATGACTTATCTGTCGTTAGGTCTCAGTTAAGAATATTTATTCAAAATCTCGGGCATGAGCCTGTAATGAGTGATTATAACGATATTCTTTACGACCCTAGAATACATACACACTCAAGCTGCGTTGATGAAGTAGCCTCCTGCGATATGGTTGTGCTAATCGTTGGTCAGCGCTTTGGTGGAAAAACAGTTCCTGAAGCCTTAGACAAAATTGATTTAGAGTCTCTATATAGTGAAAGTAAAAGTACTGAATCACTAAAGAAAAAAGAAAATCTGTCAGTAACTCAGTTAGAAATTCTAAAAGCTGTTGAGTCTGGAGTTCCTGTGCTCACATTCATTGACAATGGAGTATGGCATGATCATGCCACCTACGAAAAAAATAAGGACAAAGAAATAATCTCGAATATTGAATTCTCTTCTATTCAAAAACAAGACACAGCAATATTTATCTTCGAGTTTATAAATTTCCTAAGGCATAGGGCACGGGGAAATAGTGTTTTTCCGTTTTCAAAACTTCAGGATGTTGAGGAGATTTTGAGAAAACAGTGGTCATCCCTATTTCAAAAATTATTGCAGGAGCAAAGAAATAGAGTCGTCGAAGGAAAGAGAATTGATAATTTAAGCGACCAGTTTGAAGATCTGAAAACCGCCATCTTAACTTCAATAGGAACATCGAATGAGAAGGAGGTAGCTAGGGGCGTTGTCAGATTTAGAAAGCTTATGGATTTTGTTAGAGGTTTAGGGCTGCGAGATATGAATTTCATGTTACAAGGTAGTAACACATGGGATGATCTGTTGCACTACGTAGAAATAGATGAAATTGTAGATGCCGCTAATTTTCCAGAGGAACTTCATCATCAGCGTAGAATGAATGGGCAGCGAGCTCGTATGTATCTTATCAAACAGGATCGAACATTCTATGAACTTCGCACATCGCCAGATTTTTTCCACGGACTAGCATTAGAATGGGAAGCTTTTATGGAAATGCCCGAAGAAACAAGAGGTATTGTTGCCGACGCACTCGGCGAGATGAGAATGGGTCCTGGCCCACTCCGGTATATACGTGAACCTTTCGAGGAGCAGTTCGATAAATGGCGGCATCAAGAGTCATTTTTACGCCCAGATGATAAAAATGCTTAACAAGCATGTCAACCGGACAACTTTTTGCTACGCTCTTTTGTGCATTTCGCTTCGCTACATTCTTGCACAAAAGCTCTCCACAAAAAATTGCAGGTTACATGGGCGTTATGTGTAAAAAGATAAAAACATGCAAATAGAATGCTGCACAGAAGAACATATAGAAATTTGTGCTTCTTTATTATCACAAGTCTATGCAGAGCCAGAGTATGGAGAAAACTGGAAGGATACAGATGCTTGTAGTTACCTAAAAAGGTTTTATAAAATCGAACCAACTGGGTGTTTTGTAGCAATCAAAAACAAAGAAATAATCGGAGCAATATTTTCATACTCATATCCTTGGCAAGCTGAAACATTGATTTACATTCAAGAGCTATTTGTTTCAGTAAAATACAGGAATATGGGCATAGCTAAATCATTGTTAAACAGTTTAGGTAACGGCAAAACCGTCAGAGCATGGCTTGTTGCTAATGACAATACTAGCGCATCAGGCTTTTATAAAAAAATGGGCTTCAAAAAGAACAGCTCTTATAAATTAAACTCTGGTCAAATCAACACATAACAAAAATATCAAAACGACGCGCGA
>MAAM01000015.1 GCA_002162695.1 Cycloclasticus sp. 46_120_T64
CTTAAAAACTGTCTTTAACAACCGTCTCGCCGTTTGGAGATGCGCATTATAGGCACTTCACAAACCAGGTCAATGCCTTTTTTCGGTTTATTTGAATATTATTTATAAGTCTTTGTTATACACAGGGTTTTGTTACGGGCAAATCTTAGGTAGATGGTTATAGCTATACAAGCAAGCAAACATTAGGCGCAAGACAAGCGCTATGCACCCCCCCTTATTAAGTGAAGCTCCCGCCTCGGCACTCTCGCTTATAGAGTCATTAGCTTAGCCCTCTATTATATAGGTGCTAGGGCAGCCACTTTATTAACGCCTCCTCGAGTAACTGCGGATTAATCGGTTTAGCCAGATGGGCGTTCATGCCTACATCAGCGCAATGCTGCACATCGCTGTCCATTGCATTCGCCGTCATCGCCACAATAGGTATTGCGTGCTGGATAACACTGGATTGCAAATCACGAATAAGTTTTGTCGCTGCAAAACCATCCATCACCGGCATTTGACAATCCATAAAGACTAAATCATATTCCTGCTCGCTTAGCACGTTAATGGCCTCTTGACCATCGGCCACCACATCCACAGTCAAACCCAACTGCTCCAACATCCCCCTAGCGACCATTTGATTGGTGATAACATCTTCAACCACCAATACTTTTGCATCAAATGTCGATTCGCCCTGCGCGGTATATCGTGTCAGCATCCCGTGATCATCACCCTTCAAACCATTGAGTTGCAGTAAGGTATTATGCAGTTCCACCTGATCAACGGGCTTAGTCAAATAAGCATCAAAGCCAATCGCTTTCATCGCCTTAGCATCCCCCCTCTTTGCTTGCGAGGTTAGCATCATTAAACGCGTGTTGTTATGTGCTGGGTCATGCCTAATGAATGTTGCGAGCTGCGCTCCATCCATAAAGGGCATTTGCATATCAATAATAGCTATTGAGTAGGGGCAGCCCTTTACTACCGCTACGTTCATCGCAGATAAAGCCTGTTCACCGCTGGTTACGGCGACACAATCAATTTGCCAAGTCAGACATAGCTGCTCAAGTAACTCACAGTTAGTCTGGTTGTCATCAACAATAAGAACACGTTCGTGAGTTAAACTCACCGTAGACCTCGGCTCTATCGCGTATTCACTGGCCTCCAATTGAACTGAGAAATAGAAGACAGAACCTTCATTGATGGTACTTTCAACCCTGATACTCCCCCCCATCAACTCGACCAACTGCTTGGCGATGGACAAACCTAGGCCGGTACCACCGAATTTACGGGTTGTTGAACTATCCGCCTGAGTAAATCGCTCGAACAGACCCACCTGATCCTCGGCGGTTAAACCGATCCCCGTATCTAATATCTTCGCTTGAAGCTGCAGACCGGTATCACTTTCAACAACCTCCACACTAACCGAGACCTCACCTTTTTCAGTAAACTTTATCGCGTTACCAATCAGGTTAGCGAACACTTGTTTAATACGCCCCGGATCCCCCCTGTACCATCTCGCATCCACTCGGTTCGAAGGGCAAATAAATTCCACCCCCTTCTCCTCTGCTCGATATGCCATAGAAGCCGCCACATCAAACACCAGCACCCTTAGGTCAAAATCAATGATCTCAACATCCAACTGCCCCGCCTCTACTTTAGAAAAGTCTAAAATATCGTTAATGATCGATAACAGCAAACCTCCAGAACGGGTAATTGTTGACAGAAACCCTCGCTGCTCCTCATTTAGCTCGGTCGTTTCAAGCAAGTGCGCCATCCCCAGCACCCCATTCATCGGCGTACGGATTTCATGACTCATGGTTGCCAAAAACTGCGTCTTCGCAATTGACGCGGCCTCGGCATCATCCTTGGCTGTCTGCAGAAACACCGCCTGGTGTTCTAAGGCCGCAGCCGTCTGCTTAACCCGCTCACGGCTCGATGCTAATTGTTCCGTCATCCTATTAAACGAGTCAGCCAGCTTGCCGATCTCATCCTGACTATCCAACGCTAGCAGCGTTGAAAAATCCCCACCAGCGACCCTTCGAGTCCCCTCTTCTAATCTTCGCAAGGAAGTCAACACCACTTTCAATAAATACCAGCCAGCAAACGCAGCGAATAGCGTCGCCAGCAAAGTAGCGAAAACCGTTAAGTACTGGGTTCGCGATACCGCCTGCGCTGCCTCCGCAGACCGACTTTCTATCAGCGTTTTCTCAACCTGGATAAATTCAGCGATATCCCGCCTTATTGAATCAATAATATTCTTGCCGGTCTCTCGCTCAATCAAACGAATGACATCCCCCATCGAAGCCGTCGTGCGGCCAAGCTTGCGGCGCAAATTTATTTCGGGCTCACCCGCCTGCAAACGCCATTCATGTACCTTGTCGCGCAAGACCGCTATTTTGGCCTGCATCGTTTCAAGCTGATAACCATTCCGCAGTAATTCTCGAAGCACAGAGAAGTTCTGCTTACTTGCCTTCAAAGCGCGCCGGTAAGGCTGCAAAAACTCATCTTTACCCGTCAGAATAAAACCTCGCTGACCGGTTTCCATATCGACGATGTCTTTCGAAATAGCCATCAAGGTTATTTCAGCCGTTTCATTTTGCGCTCGCTTAAAAATAAGCCTAAGAACTTCTTGCTGATACCTAATATCATCCAATACACCTTTACCCAAACCCTTAGTTAAGACTTTTTCGATATCGGTGAATTTACCTTGCCCCGCATCAACACGCCGACGTAATGCTATCTCTGGCATCGCCGCCCTCTTTTGCCAATCATTAAAGCCTGCCTCGATCAAGTCAACTTTCGCTAACACAGCCTCCACATCAAAAGCTTGATGAGTGATATTAACCAACTCTGCAAGCGATAAGCGCAAAGATATAATTCCCTCGTTATAAGGCTGCAAGAAAGACTCATCGTTAGAAATAATATAACCACGCTGCCCTGTTTCCTGATCTACTAAATATTTTTCAACTTGAAGAACAAGATTAACGGCTTTCTGATTCCGCGCTTTATTGAAATCCTGCTTCATATCAGCAAGCAAGACCCTCGCTTCATCAAGAATACGCTTACCCTCTCCCTTCTTTAGTACAGTCTGTATCTGTGATGCTGCTGAAGACCGACTTACCAGCGAGCCAGTTGCCGAATTCATCTGCACAGATACCCCATCCTGCCACTGCTGAAGCTTAGATCGCAATGTTCCCAGGTCTTTTTTCAACTCAGCTGAGGGAGTTTTTCCAATGACAACAGCGAGCCCGACAAATAACTCTGCGGTCATTTGCTGGCCACGAATAAATAGCTGCCGATATTTATCATCTTTAGTAATCAAATAGTGCAAAGCATGAGCTTGCTGCGTAGCAAGGTTATTTGCCAGGCTCAATACAACCGTCCGGCCTTTCAACAAGGCTGCCGATAATAATTTCTTTTCCAACTGACCCATTAATAATTTACTCGCCGTCAAGGCCTCAGTATTGACCCCAAGCTCAACCGATCGCTGTAAAAACTCCATCGGCGAAAGACCCGACTTATTAACCTCTCTACGCGCCTCAATTTCCACTGTCGCCGCCTCTAAGCGCCAACGAGCGATCTCTACCTCCAACACAGCCACTCGCCTCATCACATCAGCCTTACTATAAGAATTCTCCACGATCGACTTTAACGCCGCAACATGATCAGTAAAATCCTGTTTGCCTTTGTTAAAAGGCTTTAAGAAAGACTCCTCACCGGTGAGCAAAAAGCCGCGCTGCCCCGTCTCTTGGTCGACCAGAGATTTACTTATCAAGATAACTAACAACTGAGCCCGTTCATTCTGTGACGTCAGATAGAGGCCATTTAGTTCAGCCAACGTGCGGCGCAACTCATCAAAAATATCTTTCCCACGACCCTCCCCTAGTAAGGCATTAATCTTGCTAAACAAAGCCTCAGCCTCAGCCTCAGCCGCAGCCGCAGCCTCAGCTAAACGAATTTTTTGCGTCTTTCGCAGCTTAATTTCAGGTTCAGCCGACTCGATTAACCAGCGTTCGGCCAGTTGCTCAACTCGCGCTATTAACTCTATGACTTGAGGGGCGTCGGGTGCCTGTAACACCAACGATTTGAGTTCACTTATATGCCGCTGTGAATTCTTTTGGCCGCTAATATAAGGTTCTAGAAACGACTCATCCCCGGTAATAAGAAATCCCCGTTCTCCCGTTTCTTGATCAACAACATCCTTGAGGATCGATATCAGAAGATTTACCGCGCGTTGACTGTCGGCCGTCACGAATAATTCATCAAGCTCAGCCACAATATTCCGGATATTATCCAAAATATTCTTTCCTGCCTTATTGTTCAATAAGTCTTGAATATGATCCAAACTGACCGTTGCTAGCTGAACTTTCCGCCTTACCGCTATTTCAGGGTTCGCTGCGAGCAGCATCCATTGCTGAGCTTGCTCATCGATTTTATCCAGCTTTTCGACTTGGCTAGGGTTATCAGCCACTAAGCGCTTTAGGTCAGCGACTTCTACACTCCAGTGCTTCTTAGCCGTTAGGTAAGGTTCAAGAAAAACATCCTTACCGGTAATTAAAAACCCTCGCTCACCGGTTTCCATATTTAACATTGAAGCTTGCAGTTCGTGAGCACCCGCGATGACCTCTTGGGTATGCTGAACCCATTGGTTCGTTTCCACCAGGTTTCGGGTATTGATGAAGGCTGTCGTCGATAAGGCAACCATTAATCCGATAGGCAGGGCAAAGCCTGCTATCATTTTTTTCTGAAAACTGAGCTTATTAAAAGCTCCGCTCAACATTGCCCAGCTCACCATAACGCTCCTTGTTTTCAACCCGCCCATGCGAAAATTATAGTCTTTAACCCCACTTATGCTATGGGCAGATAAATAAATACCGCAGATAAGGGCAAGCTCATTCATTAACAAGCGCGTGCCCGCTCAATACGTCAAACCTTACACGTTGATCATTAAAGAAGCACTCATTTAAACAATGCGGGGTTCGCTCGGATTAGATCTAGCGAAAGCATGACCAAACGAGGAAAAGAAAAAGAGGCTGCGGCGAATGAGTAACACTCAAAGAGCCGGCGCTTTAGCGGTTAAATGGTGGAGAGAGAGGGATTCGAACCCTCGGTACCTTGCGGTACACACACTTTCCAAGCGTGCTCATTCGGCCACTCTGACATCTCTCCATTAACAGTTCAAACATGCACCGCTGTGTTTGAGCCGTGCATTATATCAGTTATATTTCAATTATGCCGATTGATTTATTCGGCCATCGCCTCGAGTTCTTCCCAACGCTGATACTTCAACTGTAAGTCTTTATCCATGGCCGTTAGTTCATCCATTTTAGCTTGTACCTCAAGCCGATCACCGGCATGAAACTCAGCCTTAGCGGTTAGCGTCTGTAACTCACCGAGCTTTTCTTCTAAGACTTCAATCTCTTTAGGCAAGGATTCAAGCTCTTTTTTTATTTTAAAACTTAACTTAGGTTTTGCTTTCGACGTCGTCGCCACGGCTGCTTTTACCTCTTTGACCGACTGCTCCGCTGACGTCCCCTTTATCAGCTGCGCCCAATCAGGTATCTCACCCACATAATCGGTTATTTTGCCATCACCTTCAAAGAACCAGAAGCTGGTGACAACATTTTCTAAGAATTTCCGGTCATGACTCACTAAGATAATTGTTCCATCGTAGTCAATCAGTAATTCTTCCAATAACTCCAGCGTTTCTACGTCCAAGTCATTGGTTGGCTCATCCATCACGATGAAGTTAGCGGGTTGGCTAAACAGTTTTGCCAGCATAATTCGGTTACGCTCTCCACCAGAAAGCACTTTCGCTGGTGAACGCGCTCGCTCGGGTGCAAATAAGAAGTCGCCCAAGTAGCTAATGATATGTCGATCTCGACCATTAATGGTGATGCTATCTCGTCCTTCAGAAACAAGGTCTATCACTGTTTTCTCAAGGTCCAAGGTATCTCGGTGCTGATCAAAATAAGCCGCTTTCAACTTCGTACCTTGTTTTACCGAACCCGAGTCGATCTCTATTTCCCCGAGTAAGGCTTTAATTAGGGTGCTTTTACCGACCCCATTAGGCCCGACCAAACCGACACGATCACCGCGCATTAAGCGGCATGAAAAGTCAGAGACCATTTTTTTACCCGCGTAAGCAACATTAATTCCTTCCGCGTCAATAACCAATTTACCGGAACGCTCACCCTGCTCAACTTCAATTTTAGCTGGGCCGGCTAGGTTTCTACGATCGGCACGCTCCTTACGTAAACTTTGCAGGGCACGAACACGGCCTTCATTACGCGTACGCCGCGCTTTAATACCCTGCCTGATCCACACTTCTTCACGCGCTAGTTTTTTATCAAATTCGGCATTGGTTTTAGCTTCTGATTCTAAGGCCGCCGCTTTGCGCTCAAGGTATTGCTCATAACTACATGACCAACTGGTTAACTGACCACGGTCAATTTCAATAATACGCTTGGCGATATTTTGTAGGAACACCCGATCATGGGTAATGCAGACCACCGCCCCGCGGAAGCTTTCGAGTTGTTTTTCCAGCCAGACGATTGTTTCCATATCTAAATGATTGGTTGGCTCATCGAGTAACAACACATCGGGTTCAACCACTAAAGCGCGCGCCAAACCAACTCGACGTTTCCAACCACCGGAGAGTTCTTTAACGTGCTTTTCTGGCGGTAAGTTTAAGCGACTAAGAACGGAATCTACCCGTTGCTGTAAAGACCAGCCGTCCTGCGCCTCGAATTTTTGTTGCAATACGCCGAGGGCATCCAGGTCTACATTGGGATCAAGTAACATCTCGTGGTATTGAGAAATTAAATGCCCAACTTCACCCAAGCTATCGGCAACCGCTTCATAAATGGTTGATTCTTCGGGTAGCTGTGGTGACTGCTCCAACGTTGACACAACCACACCGGCTTGCCGCCATACTTGACCCGAATCGGGTAAGACCTCACCGGCTAACACTTTTAATAAGGTCGACTTACCTTCACCGTTTCGACCAATAAGGCCCACTCGTTCTTGTTCATCTATTTGTAAATCAGCTTGGTCGAGTACCGGCTTTAGGCCGAAGGCGACGCTAACGTTATCGAGTTTTAGTAAAGGCATAGTTATAAATCCAAAAGGTATTTTCTTAAAAAGTTGAATGTTGTGGCACTGGCAATGAGCTGCTGTCGCTGCCCACGGCCTTTAATCACTTGGCTCATGGAGCGTTGATATGGCTCACCAGCAATCGCTAGGTAAATCGTCACTTTATTATCGTCCGTCCTATCAAACAACTGCACCAAACTAATCGCCGCATCGGTATTAGTGTGCTCTTGCTGAGCTATTTCTATCGCTAAGGATTCGTTTAATGTTTTTTGCTGTGTTTTATATTGCAGCAATATATCGTCAGGGTATGGGTAGATAATGCTACGTATCAACCAATCGGCATTGCATTGACGTGATATATCACCTTTCGACAAGGTTTCAAGCAAATTCAGGCTCATTTGTTTTTCAGCCATCAGTTGGTCGACACAATCGGCAATATTTTTAACCGAGCGCCCAAGGCCATCAATGGCAAACACACAATGGCCTAAAACGGCGTCAATTTCATCGACCCAATGCCTAATAAGAGCCCCGTCATAACTGATTGGGAATAACAGTTTTAATTCAATTTCTGGCAAGCCGGCTCTAAAGCTGACTCGAATATCATCGGCGATATCAACCCCGTCTATCACTTGCTGAATGCTAGATTCACCCATGCCTAAAATTCTAAAGGTGACTAGCGTTGGCGCGTCAATCTCGAAATGACTTTGCATGTCGGCTAACACCGTCGCCTGCATCATTTGATTCATTTCATAAGGCACACCCGGCATACAATAAAAACGGCAGACCTTGCCTTGTCCAATAAACCCCGGAGCCGTACCCCAGTGGTTATCAATCCGACTAGCATTTTCCGGCAAGAAGGCTTGTTTGCGATTAACCGCCGCCATCTCCGCATTCATTTTGGCAAAGTACTCGGTCATCATGCGGAGTGCTTCGTCATCAAAAACCAGGTCCTGAGAAAATGCTTTAGCAAAGGCTTCAACCGTCAAGTCATCTTGCGTAGGCCCAAGCCCACCGGTACACAGGCAGATATCCGCCAGCGCATCAATTTCCTGTAATACCGTAACGAGTTCATCGAGCTCATCCGCCACCGTGATATGACGTACCACATCAAAGCCCAAGGTTCGACAATGATCCGCTAACACCGCCGCATTGGTATCGACAATTGAGCCGGTAATCACCTCATCGCCCTGAGAAAAAATAACCGCTTTGGGTCTTATTGATTTATCCATCGAATCGAATATGGTAACTAGTAAATTTACGAATATTCAGCACCCCAGTGTCCAAAATGAGGTACTGCCCTTTGATGCCTAATAACACACCTTCAACGTCGGCGGTTTTGTCGAAATTAAACGATGTCACTTTTGTTGGGTACTCCAATACCGGGTACTCAATCGTGACGGGGCTAGCATCCGGTAGTAATTCGATCTGGCCTTCACCGTTAGCCTGCTGAAGCTCACTCAAGGCATCGCTCGCTAAAACAAGTAAGCGCGCTCTCTCTTCTTCAAGGTTTCTAGGTTCAGCTTGCCCCTTGAGCATTTTACGCCAATCTGTTTTGTCTCCCACGTGTTGCTTCAGGGCCATTTCTACTTGGCCTGATTGTAAGCGCGTTTTGACTTTAAATATCGCCAGTGCTTGGGTGGCGCCTTGGTCGATCCAACGGGTGGGCACTTGCGTATGCCGAGTAATCCCCACTTTCAGCCCCGATGAGTTGGCTAAATAAACGTAATGATCTTGAAAGCAATGCGTTTCTCCCCACTGCGGCTCTCGACACGTTCCGAGGTGGTAGTGGCAGGTTTCCGGCTTCATGATACAGAGGTCACACTGTGCCAGCTTCCTCATACAAGGGTAACAGAAGCCTTGGCTATAACTCTTTTTGGTTTTTTTACCACAGTTAGAGCAATTAATTTCTCCGAGATAAGTCAGCTTAATTCGTTTACCCAAGTACGGGGTTAACGAAATTAATTCGTCACCAATCGGCAAACTATACTCAACCGGCGAAGCCAACACCGTTTGCATTTTCTTTATCTGACCTTCAATCATCAATCTGCCCTATTAAAAAGTTAAATGTCGCTGCTAAATAGTCTTCGTAGTCGTCGAAACCATGGTTACCGCCTTCGATGACCATTTGTTCACTGCGCTGGTAATAATCGACACCTTGCCGATAATCAAGCACCTCATCCCCTGTTTGGGTTAACAATAAAAGGTTTTCAGGGTGCGCCAACTGTGGCAAGTACATCCCCTTCAATTGCTGAAGGTGCTGCTCAGTAAATTCAAACACTTGCCCAGTATGGTAGTTTTCATTATTCCCCAAGCGAGCCGCCAGTAACTCATACGCTTTCACCGCTGGGTTTATCAACACGCCTTTTTTACGATATTTTTCCGCTAAATAAGTACTATAAAAACCGCCTAAGGAGCTGCCAATCACTGCCCAGTTTTCTGACTGCAGTGTTTCAATATGCGCTTCAATTAAGGACATCGCTGCTTGAGGGGAAAACGGCAAATCGACCAAGAATAGACTGTGTTGTGGATGCTGCTCCACAAACTGTTTGACTAACTGCGCTTTGAAAGACGCCGCCGAACTTCCAAAACCATGTAAATAAATGAAGTGCAAAAGACACCCGAGGGTAGAATAAAGCCGCTAGGATAACCGACCCGCTACAGCGCCGCCATGCTTACCGTCCGCTTATCTGATTATTTTCCATGACTGAGGGCTTCTCGCTATTATTCGCCAAGGCGACATATTCACGCTCAAAGGCTTTTTCTGACAAGGGTTTACTGATCAGGTAACCTTGTATCAGGTCACATTTATGTTTAGCCAAGAAGTCATACTGCTGTTGTGTTTCTACACCTTCAGAAACAACCTTCATACCTAGATTATGCGCTAACACAATCATCCCATCAACCACCGCCATATCCTCCTCATTAGCCGGAATATCTTGAATAAACTCCATATCAAGCTTTAAGGTATCAGCCGGTAGTTTTTTGATATAGCTAAACGATGAATACCCCGTACCAAAATCATCGATGGAAATACTCACTCCCATCTTTTTGATCCTATTGAGCATCTCGAGCATCACATCAATATTCTCTAACACCATCGTTTCGGTGACTTCTAGTTCTAGGTACTGCGGCTCTAAATCGTGTTTATGCAAACACTCGGCAACCAGTTCAACAAAATTATCTTCTGCCATTTGCACCGCTGACACATTGACCGCTACGGTGCCTTGATAAGCATGCTCAAGCTGCCAGCGCTTGAGTGTTTCACAGGCATTGTCTAATACCCATAAACCAATTTCTTTGATCAAACCCATTTCCTCGGCCACGGGAATAAACTCGGCCGGTGATACCATCCCCCGCAGGCGGTGTTGCCAGCGAACCAGGGCTTCAGAACCAATAATCCCTCCGCTCAATACGTCTTGCTTAGGTTGGTAATATAAAGAGAGCTCATTATCCACCAGAACCTTTCGAAGCTCTGTTTCTACCCGCATCCGCTGTTCCAACACCTCACTCATATCTTGGGTATATCTACGATAGGTGTTTCGACCCGCCGCTTTAGCCCGGTACATTGCGGTATCTGCATTCTTCAATAAGCTGTCTTTCGACAAACCATCATCGGGGTACATGGCGATGCCGATACTCACGCTTGCAAACACTTCTTGCCCCGCCACATTAAAAGGTTCATTGAGCGCTTCCAACATCGATTTTGCCACCTTATTCGGCGTATCCTCATTATTCATATCACTCAGAACAACAACAAATTCATCACCGCCTAGCCTGGCTAACATATCACTGGAGCGAATACAGTTGATTAATCGGCCCGATAGCGCTTTTAACAAGACATCACCGGCTTCATGGCCGAAGCTATCGTTGATATTTTTAAAACGATCTAAGTCAATAAAAAATATTGCGGTACGCCGCTCATGCCGTTTTGCATGTTCGAGCTCCTGCTGAAATTGCTCGACAAATGCCGCTCTATTAGGCAGCCCCGTCAAACTATCTTTATAAGCCAGCTTCTGCACGTGTTTGTCCGCCGCTTGCTTCGCCAATAAACGCTTAACTCTCTGCCGCAACACCGATAAATTAATCGGCTTTGGCACAAAATCAGCAGCACCGCTTTCAAATGCTAGATCCACTGATTTTTCACTCTCCAATGCCGTCGTAATAAGAATAGGAACACCTTCCCCACCCGGCATTGATTTAATTTCTCTACACGCTTCAAAACCATCTTTAATTGGCATCATCGCATCCATGATGATCACATTAGGTCGTAACATGTCGAATAACCTCACCGCCTCACGCCCATTACTTCCTTGTTCAACCATATAACCTTCGCGCTCTAACACACTGGCCACGGTCATCCGCGTACTTTGATCATCATCAACTATTAAAACGATCTCTTTGCTCCGTTGAGCTTGGCCGTTAGATGCCACTTTTAGCGTCTCTAACTTAGTCGTTAAGAGCGATTCGACCAAGGAGAACTCGCTTTCTAAACTTGCCGTAAGGCTGATAATTAGCGCTTCATCCTGCGTATTTTTAGACCAGACCCGTTCTATTTCACTACAAACAGACACGAGGTCTTCAGCCCCGATGTTTCGTGAACTTCCCTTAATTTTATGCGCCAAGTCTAGGCACTTCGTGGTATCCCCAGCTTCCATAGCAGCGACTAGGGTGATGATGTAAATGGGTGAATCAATCAAGTAGGTATTCACTATTTGCTCGAGACCGTCACCGGTATTCATCACCAAGGCATCGAACACCGAATCAACAATAACCGTCCCACCCGTTGCCGATGTGTCGATACTTATCGCCGGCTCATCCTCGGAAGCCGCTTGAACACCGAATGTTTTTTCAAGTTCGGCCAATAACGCCGCTAAAGTAAATGGCTTAAAGAGTATCCCATCCATGCCACTCTGCAAACAGTGTTCAACATCTGCGCTCTGAGTTTTCGCCGTGAGCGCCAGAATAAGCGGCTTTTTGCCATCAAAATCTAGGGATCGAATAGCTTCGGTGGCTTGATACCCATCCATCACCGGCATATTACAGTCCATTAGCACGATGTCATAATAGCGTTGTTTGAAGCTGTTCAGAGCGTCTCTGCCATTACTCGCTACATCAGCTGTCATCCCAAGCTCATTGAGCATAGCCATCGCAACCAGCTGATTGGTATCATTATCATCGACGACCAACACCGTCTTATTTTGTAAGACCTCACTGTATTTTTCATTCAGCTCGGCTGGATTCTTCCGTAGAACCGATTCTTCCTTGTCTGAGAACACCTCCAGCAAGGTCATTCTTAATTTTTCATACCTAACCGGCCTATCAATCGACGCAACAAAGGTAAGACCTCCTTCATCCATCGACGTGGTCTTACTGCCAAACCGAACCATCGGAATCAGCTTTGTCCCTTTATAACGAGCATTGGACTTAAAACCCGTCAAAAAGTCGCTCATACTGCCACCACTGTAATCGACGTTAAAAAGGCATACGTCCGGCGTATCGCCAGTGTTCGCCTCTAGCTTCATCGCCACTACCGCCTCCTCAAGGCTATCAACAATTTGATAAGACAGTCCCCAACACTTAAACATGCCTTCCAAATAGCGCTGCGTTTCCGTAAACGGCTCAACCAACAGCACGCTTTTACCCTGTAACAACTCTGCCTCACGTCGGGGCACATCAAGTTCTATATCATACGCTTGCAGGGGTAACGCCAACTTAAAGCAGGCCCCCTCCCCTTCTATGCTAGATACCGACACATCGCCCCCCATCAGTTCCACCATTTGGCTAACTATGGTCAAACCTAAACCGGTACCACCAAACTCATTAGTTGTTTCGGCACAGACTTGGGTAAAGGGCAGAAATATCTGCTCTAGTGCTTGCTCAGGAATACCGATCCCCGTATCTGTCACCGAGATTTCAATCAGCGCACGGCCGTTGGTATTGGATATTATTTGAGCGGCTAGGGTAATATGCCCACGGACGGTAAACTTAACCGCGTTATTCAACAAATTACTGACGACCTGACGGATACGCGTCGAGTCGGCACGTACAAACAACAACTCGCTCGTCGGCAAGTCTAGGCATAACTCTAAGTCCTTCGCCTGAACTTTTTCGGCATACAGCAAAGCGAGTTGTTCGAGTAACAACCTTAAATCTAAATCTTTAAGATCTAATTCAAAGTGACCACCTTCTACCTTACTAAAGTCCAATACATCATTCAGCATCTGTAGCAAAGAGTCACCCGACTTACTCGCCACTTCGAGGTATTCGTGTTGATGCTGAGGCAAGCCCATTTCCTTCAGTAGGTTGACCATCCCCAAAATCCCATTCAGCGGCGTCCTGATTTCATGGCTTACATTAGCCGCAAAATCAGACTTTATTTTCGCTATTTCAACAGCACGGTCTCTTGAGGCTTCGAGTTCATCAAGCCGTTGCTCCCCCATCTCCATCATTTGATTAAATGCTTCCGACATCTTGCTCAACTCAGCCGATGTATGATGATCAATTCTCAGCCCAGTTTCTCCCGATGCCGCTTGGATCATCATCGATGAAAACTCTTCCAAAGGTTTGGTGACTCGCCGAATAACGATAGCCAAGGTCAATAATGAAATGAGTGAAACCAATACAATAATGCCCGCATTGGTAAAAAATATCGCTTCCACATAAGCACTTAACGGTGGTTTTTTTAATATCAGCATTAGATATGCCGTATCAGCCCCCTTATAAGGTGTTTCGAGTCTAGCGGTAAAATAGAATGCCTGATCCGTTTCACGTTCAAAGCGGGCCTTCACACTATTAATATCTTGCCAACCGACAATCGACTCATAATCAAGCCTCTTTTGGGTCGAAAACAACGGGGTAAATTCATCATCAAAAACAATGATTTTTTGCACTTCAGGAAGCTTAAACAAACTACTAGAGCTATAACCCAAAAACTCCTCAAAACTACCGGAGAATGGGGTAGATAACTGAGCAATGAATGAGTTTGCTATATTTTCGCCGTACTCAATATACGCGCGACGCTCCCGCTCATAGGTCACATAAGAAACAAAGGAAGAAGAAACAAGAGACAAAAATATAAGACACAGCGAAAGCGCCACGTTTAATTGTTTATTAAAGCCTTGTTTTTCAGTCCTTGAATTCATTTTACCGCCTTTAAAAATTAACACCATTATCCTGTTTGCAATAAAGCGCCGTCAACCCACTCTAGGGAGTAACACCCGCTTACAATATTAGTTGATAATCTTCGAGCCGCTTAAAAATCATTCAACATGCCATCGCTAGAACGTTATAATGGGAAAATCACCATCAATTTTGGAGCCTCTCAGCATGTCATGGATCTCAAGTAAAGCCATTCCCGTTAACGAACGTCTTATTGTCGCCTTAGACGTACCTGATATCCCCGCAGCGAAAGCTCTAGTCACCCAGTTAGCAGACAGTGTCGTTTTCTACAAAATTGGCTTGGAACTTTTCATGTCTGGAGACTACTTCGAGCTGATCGATTGGCTAAACGAACAAAACAAACGCATCTTCGTCGACTTGAAATTTTTTGATGTACCCGCCACCGTTGGCCGTGCGGTCAAACAACTGGCTAGTAAAAAAGTCGATTTCGTCACTATTCATGGTAATAATGCGATCATGCAAGCCGCTGCCGAACAAAAAGGTCACTTAAAAGTACTCGCCGTCACCGTGCTCACTAGCTTGGATCGCGGAGATTTGGACGACTTAGGGTTTGACTGTAATGTAGAAGACCTCGTTGCCTCACGAGCAAAACGCGCCATGCAACTAGGCTGTGACGGGGTTATCTCCTCAGGGCTAGAAGCACCTAGGCTGCGTGAATCATTGGGGGAGAACTTATTAATCGTTTCTCCCGGTATTCGCCCTGTAGATAATCGCCCAACAGACGACCAAAAGCGTGTTGTCAGTGTCGAACAAGCATTCAACAATGGCGCCGACCATATTGTGGTTGGCCGGCCAATTCGTGACGCAGAAAACCCGAAACAAGCCGCAATGGATATCCAAGCGAGTATTAGCGCCGTTTTTGCATAACTCAAACAAAAACTAAGCCAGAGCTTATAAGGATATAGCGATGGGTAAGATTAATGACTTCACTCGCCCAGCATCTAAGCTCGTAGAGCTGATACTGGCACAGAAAAAAGCCGTTGAAGATTAACAGCGGCTTTTTTCTATGGAGGACATAATGACAGCGTTGCTCCCACAAGCTTCGTCAGCGAGCCAATGACACTCATACAAAGCAGCTATGAGGCGCTGCTCGCTAACAGCCGTAACCTGTTTGAAGCGATGATCGGCTATAACGCCGAAACCATCCAATTATTTCAAGACAGCCGTGTTCAATTCAAAGAAGAACTCGACAAAAGCACCGTGCTGACCAGTGAAACGTCGTCTCTTCTAGAGTGGCACCCAGCCCTCGCCTAGCCCATTTCATTAGCATAGAAGCAGAGCTAGCACACTCAACAATCTCCAGCACTAGCGGCTAAATAGCCAGAGAGCCGCTATCTATTAACCGCGAATGCCCACGCCCCCGTATTTTTACCCTCTATCGTTTATTTAAAATAGAAACACGCACCTATAAACGTTAAACTAAGTCGCATCGCGAACAACACATATTCGCACCCCATCAACCTACCTTAATAAAGGAGATTTCAAATGGCTTTAATTTCTCTACGCCAACTACTCGACCACGCAGCAGAAAATAATTATGGCGTACCCGCGTTCAATGCTAACAATATGGAACAGGTACACGCTGTTATGCAAGCGGCCGACAAAACCAACAGTCCGGTCATTATTCAAGGTTCAGCTGGCGCTAGAAAATATGCAGGTTCTTCATTCTTAAGACACTTGATCATCGCCGCCATTGAGCAATACCCACATATTCCGGTGGTTTTCCACCAAGACCACGGCACCAGCCCGGCCATTTGCCAACGCTCCATTCAACTTGGCTTTAGCTCGGTGATGATGGACGGTTCATTAGAAGCCGATGGCAAAACCCCCAGCAGCTATGAATATAATGTTGATGTGACTCGCCGCACCGTTGAAATGTCTCATGCTTGTGGGGTATCAGTAGAGGGCGAGTTAGGCTGCCTAGGTTCATTGGAAACCGGCGAAGCTGGCGAAGAAGATGGTGTTGGCGCGGCCGGCATTCTGACCCACGAACAAATGTTAACAGACCCAGAAGAAGCCGCCGATTTTGTTAAGAAAACGGGGGTTGATGCACTGGCGATCGCCATTGGTACCAGCCATGGCGCCTACAAGTTCACCAAACCACCAACAGGTGACACGCTCGCCATTAACCGCATTAAAGAAATCCACGCGCGTATTCCTAATACCCACCTCGTGATGCACGGCTCCTCATCGGTGCCACAAGATTGGTTGAAGGTCATCAATGAGCACGGCGGCGACTTAGGTGAAACTTACGGGGTACCGGTTGAAGAGATTCAGCAGGGCATCAAGTATGGTGTACGTAAAGTAAACATCGATACCGATCTACGTTTAGCGAGCACCGGTTCAATTCGTCGCCATCTCGTCGAGAATCCTAAGAACTTCGACCCGCGTAAGTTTTTGAAAGTATCTACCGATGCGATGCAAAAAATCTGCGAAGAAAGAATGTTGTCATTCGGCACTGCAGGACAAGCAAGTCACATCAAAGCGATTAATTTAGAAACAATGGTGACACGCTATGAATCTGGCGAGCTGGATCAAGTCATAAAATAATAATCGATGGTACTGCGTAGTTAGTTGAAATTCGGCTAACTACGCAGGCCTCTATTCGGGAGAAACTATGCGTTTCAGCTTGCTTATTGCTTCTTTATTATTACTCAGCGCCTGTGGTGAACGGGTCGACCCTGAATTGTTAAAAACGGCTGTTTTCAACTACCCAGACAAACTTTCAACAGATTGTCCCAGCGGGGAAAAGCGCGGCAAAGCCGGCCTCAGCGATGACAATAAAATTAGCAACGGCGCTAGTTATAACCTAAGAACTCCCACCAACTATCAAGAAACCTTTGCCCACCCGCTGATCGTTGTATTTGCGCCAGCCGGCATCAATTCCCGCCGTTCTGAACGCTATGTACACCTCACCCAGGAAGCAACATCCGCAGGGTTCATTATTGCCTACGCTAATAATATCCGTCTCTCCCTTAAGGCCATCGATAAACTCTCTAAAATTCCTAGCGACGTGCAAGAAAACTGGTGTATTGACCCGTCACGCATTTACTACACGGGGCACTCCGATGGTGGCAGTATTTCCAATGCCTTAAGCTTTTTACCCACAGCCACCACCAAACCAACCGCCATAGCACCCAGCGCCTCGGGAATAGATGGCGAAAGCCTAAAAACCTATGATTGCCCCACGCCGCTACCGGTCATGGTGTTTCACAATAGCGACGACAGCCACTTTGAGGGTTTCGGCAAACAATCAGCCGACTGGTGGGCAAACTGTAATCAATGTAGCGATGAACTCGCTGAGGCCGACAAAAATGGTTGCCGCGCCTATAAAAATTGCCCATCGGCGACCTCACAAACGTATTACTGCGAAGGCCCGGGATCACATGAAGATTGGCCAAATAAAAACCACGTTATTCTCGACTTCTTTAATCAGCGTTATTGAGCTCCAACATGCAGCGGCGACTAACACTGATGCTATCGCTCGCCGCTGTTACCCTCCTTGCCTGGCAACTATTCGCTGAAAAACTTAGCTTCAACCCCGCCATTAAGCTAAACGCTGCGGTCAGCGCGCAACAAACACTGGACAATCTAAACCTCAGCCAAGGCTTTAGCATATCGATACACACGAGCAAGCTCCCCGGTGTACGCGCCCTCATCAGCACCCGCAGCGGGGATTTAATTATCTCGCAACCCCGCGCAGGAACCGTCAGCCTGATATACCGTGATGCCAATAATGACGGTGTCTCAGACGGCAAGGCGGTATTAGTTAAGGGCTTGAATAGACCGCATGGCCTCGCCCTGCACAAAGGCTGGTTATATATTGCAGAAACCGACGCGGTGCTCCGTATTCGTTTCGATGCCGAACGAGGTATAACCCTTGGACAAGTCGAGTACATCATCCAGCAACGTTTTCCCGGCGATGGTAACCACTGGACTCGCAGCATTAAAATTAGCCCCAATAACAAGCTATTGATCAGCATCGGTTCTAGCTGCAATGTATGTATCGAGCACTCGGAAAAACGCGCCAGTATTTGGCAATATGATTTAGATGGCCGTAATGAAACCTTGTACGCCAGTGGCCTGAGAAACACCGTCGGCTTTGACTGGAAAACTAACACCTTAGATTTATACGGCGTAGATAATGGACGTGACTTTCTCGGTGATGATGAGCCGCCAGAGGAACTCAACCGGATACGTCCACAGCAGCATTATGGTTGGCCATACCAACACGGAGACGGGCAAGCCGACCCTAGCTACGCCTCGCAAAAGCCAGCTGCATTAATCACCCACGCACCGAGCCACCTACTGCCCGCACATAGCGCGCCACTGAGTTTGTTATTTATAAAACACAATCCTGCGCTCAAAGGTCGCGCTTTGGTTACCTTACACGGTTCATGGAACCGGTCGAAGAAATCTGGTTATAAGGTCGTGATGCTTTCATTTTTAGCTGACCAGTCCATCCAGCAAACGGACTTCATCTCTGGCTTTGAAAAAGACAACCGTGTATTTGGTCGCCCGGTTGATTTAACCGAAGATCGTCACGGCAACATCTACCTGAGTGATGACTTCAACGGTAGAATCTACAAAATAGCGACTCGCCTCCCTAAGCAATAACGGAGGATGCGGCGAAAACAATCCGCGCTTGATTGCCAATCAGCCCGTAATATTAGCCCCACTTAAACCACTGCTAGTTTGCTAATTATCAGTGTTACATTCATCCAGCAATGAAATTAACCACGCTTAGCTTTTCCGCGCAGAGAACATACCATAACAACCAATGCCATCGTGCAATACGTGGTATTGGCCAAAACAGGCGTTAAAATTGCCACTTTGCACCGAACTTCTCAGCTTAAACCAGCTCATTATTTTTTCCATCGGGTAGGTGAACAAGGCCGTGTAATAAAGTCGTTTTGATGATGGCTGAGTATTACGGGTGATATCTCGATAATCTATATCGGCAAAACCAGCCTGATTCATATGAGTTTCAAATTCTTCAGGGGTCGTCATATTGGGCATGGCCCAGCCATTTAATACCTTCAGCACGTGCGCCCATTCAGTAGGCGTTAACTCTCGTTTACTCGCAAAACCATCGGCCATCGCAAAACCGCCACCTTTTTTTAATACCCGGTGAGCTTCATTAATAAAGTCTGATTTTTTAAGTGCGTAACAGACACTTTCTAACGCCCATACGTGGTCAAATGATTCATCCGCAAATGATGTATTGGTATAATCTTCGAGCTTAAAATCTACCAAGTGATCTACACCGCGTTTTTTAGCATTTTTATTTGCCTGCACGATTTGGCTCTCGGAAATTGTAATACCGGTGACTTTCACCGCAAAATTCTCCGCCAACCAAATCGAGCTACCGCCAATACCACACCCCGCGTCGAGCACGTGATCGCCTGCTTTGAAATCAAACTGCGCGGCGAGCTGCTCATTCATCTCCAATAAAGAATCACTGTGCGACTTTGTTTTTTCCGACCAATAACCGTAATGAATCGCCAGGTTGATACTATTCAACCAAGACGTTCGATAGTCCCAATAACTTTGATCATAATAATCCGCGATATCATTTCTTAAGTCATCACGACTTTGCGTGCGGTGGTCGATATCTTTTTCGATGAAGATTAAATTTTTCGAGCTCTTAGACATACTGAATTAACTAATAATAAGTGAAATAACAAAATACCGAGCAAACTTGCCCAGAGTAATAAAAAACAACGATTTTATAATGGACAACCGGAGCCAACCCGCGGCCAAACACAACACATCACCAATCAGCGGCAACCAACTTAATAACAGGGCGATGCTACCGTAGCGCTGAATCAGCGCGTTAGCTTTTGCAAAGTTCTTCGAATTGGTGTTTTTAGGCGGATACTGACTAGATGCCAAGGTCCCTAGGTAAAACGATGTCAGCGCCCCCAGTGTATTACCCACGGTCGCCACTACGACCAAATATAACGCTGACTGTTCCCCATTTAATAACAAATAAACGAGAACCGCTTCAGACCCACCTGGGGCCAGTGTCGATGAAATAAACGCGCTAATGAATAAGCCCGTCACCCCATAGTTTTCTACCAAGCTCTCAAACACCTAAATAACGTCGTTTATTTTTTATGCCAAATAAAGAAAAACAGGCTGCTTGAAAAGCCTAACACTAACAGCACAATCAACAACAGGATGTTTTGAAAACCGACATCAAATTCATAACTGTCTCTATTTAGCTGCCCCGATATGCCGGGAATAGAGGGCAGATTACCGTCTCCACCACCGACCTTAACTTGGGCCTTCATGCCTTTCTCGGTATGCTGTGCAATATCACAATGCGCCAAATAGGTTTGTTCAGTATTCGGGGTAATGAAGGTGCCGCGAACCTCACCACGGCCATATAACTCCATATGGAACATCCCCTGAGGGTGCAGATAACTCGGTAAACCATGGATCATAAATTGGTGACGAATATCATCTTCGTTGATAAACGTCACTTCAACACGCGTACACTTCGCAAAGCTAAACTCATGTTGGTTATAACCAAAAATAGTCCCTGGGTAGGGTTTGGCGTATTCCCGTCCAGCTTTAACAAGCAAGGTCTCTTCGTTCTCGATGCTTGCGCAACCTTGCGGCAATTGTGTTGAATTTTCATTCATCACCATGCCCCAGTCTCCCATACGCATTGCCGCCTGCGCATGGCTACAGCAAACGATCAGCAATAAGGCCATTAACAGAGGTTTCATAAGGACTGCCTATCTTTTAACTTAACCGCAATATCATGCAAGAAACTGTACAGCGCATTAAACAATAAAAACAGCACACCCATTAACATTCCCAGCACAATAATCAATAAAACATCACTAAAGGATTTAATCGTCTTACCCCCCACATCATCAAAGAATCCAAACGCATCACTCGCCGCCCAAGTCGGTAACTCACCTTTATAATACTCGGGACTAAAGTAAGGGCGAATGTCGACACCTTCGCCGCTTGGCATGGCATGCTTATTCAAGTACTTTCGATAGATAATCTGCGACACGTTGCCACCCGGAGCAATGCCATTATTCGTAATAGCCCGTTCCGCGTGATCGTGTAATAACCAGATGCCCTCGCCGTAACTGTGTAAACCGTCGTCTTTGGTATACAAGTCTAAATCGATCCGTTGAGCGGGGGAAACGCTATAAACATCACGGGTCACCTGCGCGACGGGATTCACATCAACCCCATCATTCGCCGTGATCGTCGCTTTATGGCCGTGTGAGTGTAGCGCTAACACTTCCGCAGTACCATTTAGCACACGCATTTTAATGTGTTGATTGGCCTCTACCGACACCAAGGACTCACGTAAGGTATAAGGAAAAGAGCGGCCATTCAACAGAAAGTAATCATCTGTGCCATCGGTAATATCGTATACACGGTTCATCTTTTTCGCTAATTGACGAGGGTCATTCGATGTTTGGATGAGGTTATTAAGTGCCGTATCTATCGCTTGATAGTGCATATCATATTCTTGTTCAAACGACTCCTGCACAGCGACCGATGGTTGCCGAACCTTACCGGCACCAACATTAAACGTTTGCACCCAATTATTGGGTTTATTTTCTTCGACAATAAACAAACCTTGTAAGCCCATCATAAAGTGCACCTGCACTTGAACGTGACAGTGATACATCATGGTACCAGCATGGCGCGGCTTAATTTTATACACGTGCTGCTCACCCGGCATGGTCATTTTTTCACTGGTTTGCGGCACCCCGTCGTTATTTGAATAACTATGGTCCACCCCGTGCAAATGTATGGTATGCGGGAAATAATGGGTGTTTTCCAAGATCAGGGTAACATTGTCTCCGGCTTCAACCCGTATCGGTGCCGATGGTAAGCGTAACAAGTGGTTCGCCTTCATCTCCTCACGATTAACCGTCGACATTCCTCGACTTTTAGGCGCAAACACCCAAGCCCCCGGCTGAATACCCGGCGCTATATCAAAACTTGGTATGAACCCCTCGTCATCTGGAGAACGGCCGTTGAGTTCAGCCACTTCAACTCGAATAACAATATCATCGGGATCGCCGTCGCCGTCGATATCATTTGTCTTAATAACCGCGTCATCGGCTAACTGAGTTCGCATCAACACCGGCATGATGACGTTATTGGTTCCCAATACAAACGCCGCCACCTCATAAGGGTTATCAGGATTACAGGCATCTGAAGGCTGAATATTAACCCCACCAATATTGTATGCCTTACGCCACTCGGGGTACTGCTCATCACAAATCGTCACCTCCGCCACCTCTGGCTTCGGTTTTGACTGCGGGGGTGCCTGATAACCCGGCATGCCGATATAATCAAAAAATCGCGGATACAATAAAAATGGGTCATAAAGAATAAGCGCAATAACACTGAGTATTATTGCGCTTAGTGACAAGCTAAATACGGAGTACTTCTTCATTTTCTTATGATTAACTAGTCGTCAGTCTCTTTTTCGTTCGGCACAGCGGATTTTTTACGCGAAAACCAAACCATGATGAGAATGATAATAATAAAAGCGACAATCGGTATCTTCAATACTTCCGGAATACCCGCTGGTGGCAAACCCACCGAGAATGGGAAACGAGAAATAAACTTTTCATTTTCACCTTCAACAATCACATAACCGATGAAATGACCTTCTTCTTTAAAATCTTGGCTAATCGTCATCGAACCAGTTGGGTAGTGCTTTGCAGGGATTTCAAAAAATGGCTTTTGCGCTAACTCGGCCTCATTAATGACGCCGTCATCAGCATTTCCTTGAGCCGCACTATCAGTTTTAAGAACCCTAAAGTTGACCGTCATATCTCGCAACTTATTATCAATAAAATCTAACACGATAATCGACTTACCAACCCCCGGCATATCATCACAAAACTGCTTAGAGACGTTATTCTCTGGCTGATAACCAGAAAAATTCATCATATAGGGGCCAACACTGAGCTTACATTGGTTACCATCATTAGCTACCCCACCGTGTCCCCACGACAGCGTACTCATAAAAGCGAGTATTAGCACATAAAAAACCTTATACATTCTCCATCTCCATTTTATATATTGTTATTAAGTATATATTGTAAAACATTTGATTAGCGGCAAATAACTAAAAAAGCCCCGCTTAACAGGGCTTTTTTACCCACATCAGCTAACCTTATATAAATACCGGCACTAAAGGCCCTCCAATCGCCACAATAGAACGTTTATTCTCGTTATCAAAGAAGAAAAGCAAACCGCCAAAACGGCTATCGGGATCATAAACAACCTTAGCCAAGCGGTGCGTCTCCCATGCCGCATCGGTGCAAGTGACTTTGAGTAGCTTTGTTTCACCGGGGTACACGATGCCACCCTCATACTTCAGGCCATTCGTCGCAACGGGGTCGTGGCTATCGGCTGGCTCAGCCGTCGACACATCGGGGTTCATCCAGCGAATATTAGCCGAGGTAAATTCGCCTAAACGAATCGGTGAGTTGGTATTATTTGTGACATTAACTGAAAACTCTAACGCACGCCCGGACACTCGATACCTCGCATCAACCACCTCCGCACGAACCCCCAGGGTTGTATCGGGCAATGGCGGAATATTAGTTCGGCCACTTTGCAAGGGGATCGTGATGGGGTATTTAGCTTGCGTATCATAATAACTCCAAGTCACCACCACCACCGTGCCGATCAATAGCACTAAACCGATCGTACGTTGCGTAGAAGTTATCATGTCATCGGCATTCTCCCCTAGTAGCTTCACCTTTTTATAGCGTGGAATAAGAATAGGCCCTTGGAAAAGCCAGTATAACAACCAAGCAGCTGCCACAACGCCCCAAAACACGTGCCACCTAATTGAGTTTTGCAAACCATATGTTTCTAAATCAATGGTTTCACCAGTCAGGGTAGTGACCTCATTGGAAAAATCAGCCATATCGCCAGTCACTTCAACCCAGCGACCTGGGCCAATTAACGGCCCCGCTTTTTTTACATTCATCAAGGCATGCATATGGATTCGAGCCGCTCTACGCGCTTTTAACACCACTTTAAATTCATAAGTAGAACCAATATCAAAACGGGTAGAATTAACCCCACTCACCCCATTGATATATGAGGCTTTTCTGACAAAGACAGGACCCGGGATACCTATATTTAAAAAAGCGACCTCCGGTTTTGCAATATTCGCTGGCCAATCATAAAACCAATAAAACTTTCCGGTCATCACCAATTCATCATTCACCATCAGCTTAGTGGTCGATACCTCAACGTCATACCATAGAAGGGTACGCATTCTCAAATAAGCCGCTTGAGATTTTTCACCATGAGCCATCACCGGAGCCGCATAGACTGCAACGACGATGCTTATCGCGGCGACCAAGATGGCGATTGTTTTTTTTAAATTCAACATATCATCCCTCATTTATTATTGCTGCAAAGCGATTAA
Organism: Cycloclasticus sp. 46_120_T64; assembly: GCA_002162695.1. Classification (GTDB taxonomy): domain Bacteria; phylum Pseudomonadota; class Gammaproteobacteria; order Methylococcales; family Cycloclasticaceae; genus Cycloclasticus. Next base: position 24,698 of record MAAM01000015.1, read on the forward strand.
TCCACCCTAAACGATGGCTGACTAAGCTCCCGTATGTGCCACAAATTTACAGCTTTTTCACCCATATTGTTTTTGCAAGCGCCTTGCCGATACCGACCCAAATAAAATAAGCAAATACCGAAATAAATCCTGCAAAGAATGCCGAAACAGGCACCACACTTTCCCCGAAGGTTCGTAAAGTCCCCTCTTCAATAATGCGAATATATTCAGGAGTTCCCGTTCTGACATAGCTGTATCCCATCAAGTCAGCTATCGACATCATATTACCGTTGTACTCCACTGGCACGTGATACGGCGCAATAATCGCCCAATTTGCCGGGTAAAAAATAAGCCCCCAAATCATTGATCCTATAACCCCCGTCACCAAAAAACTGCGACTGATCAGCAGGACTGAGTCCAGCACCAGCGCCATCGGAATAATTTCAGCGGGCACCACCATATTCAACGGGTAATAAGCCCAGCCAACAAAATTAACCACTCGACTCACCCACTCGCCGGCTAGTAAACCTGCACAACAAAGCGTGGCCCCAAACGGCAGCCTAAAATGTTGCCAGAATAAATAATGTAATGCCGCCGGAAAGAAAATCAGCGTAATAGGGGTAATGGTCACCCACCAACGCCGGTCTTTCCAGTCGATCCAAAAATCCCAATCCCCAGCCGTTAACATGAAGTGAATATGGAAGGCCCCAATAATAACCAACACAACAATTGGGATAACGATCCAATCAAATGCCTTATAGACTCGATGCTGTTGTTCAGCTGTAGTAATAGCAGACCGTACGACCCCCATAACAAACTCCTAGTTATTTTGCATAAACTATTTCTTTTTTCGCCCCCGACTAATCACTAGCTACTCGCTCAGCGGCCTATACAATTCGGGGCATAACATATCGCTAAGTAAACGGAGGCGGCCAAATGGCTTGAAGTACGCCCCCTTTTTTACTCCTTCATTAATCATTCATATCCTCAGTAAGTTCCTCCTCTAACTGAGTCAACTGAACCATTCTGGGAATTATTTGTAAAAACAAACCGCCCAGTGCTAACGCCGTCCAGCCTAAAACCACAAAGCCCCAGTGTATCGGCGCCGCAAATAGTTCTTCCATAAACCAAAAGGTGTGCCCCCATTCGTTTAAACCGACATTAGGTAGAATCATAAACGGACCCAGTACCGCTATTACAAAAGGGATCGAAAGACGTTTTGCGAATTGCGGTAAGCGCGTTCTGGCATAGAGGAAGGAACCCACTCCTGCTAGGATATAACAAGGCATCACCCCATAGAACAACACGATATGACTCGGCGTAAAATCAGTATCGCGCACAGTAACTTGGTGCCACGAAGCATCTTGTTCCGCAAAGAAACTAGCTGCCCAATACACTATCCATACATAAGCAAACAACCAAGCTATCAGCGTAAAGTGACGTTGCAGCTCTTCTTGCGGTGTTATATTAAACACATCCTTATCGCGTGTCTTAATCAGATACCCCCAAACCACCGCCGCCGCGGTAAATTCCAAAATCCATTGTGTATACAGTAAGTTCATCCAATACACATCGAACTCGGCTTCAAACGAATCCAGCCCCTTCTCCCAAGCAAACACTTGCTGGTAAACACGCCAAGCGACCATTGTCGCCAACACCACGAAAAATATAATGGCAATTCTCTTCGCGCCAACCAAGCCTTTAGAAACATCTACATCAGTAATCTCTGTAGGTTCACCCATAACACGCCCTCCATTAATTAGCTTTTCACAAGTCCATTGAACGCACCCCCATACCAACAACTAAAGCTCCTGCCTATTAGTCAGCCGAGGGGCTTGATAGTTCACTCTTCCCCCACATCTAAAGGATGAATTTTTTCAGCCCCTATAATGATCAGCCAAAACAGATAATCTAAGTTAAATATCAAAACTCAGCTAATCTATAATCCATGTTAAACACTCGACACGTCAGGTTCTCTTTCACCCTCATAACACTGTATTTATTAAGCAGCTGCTCACAACCCCTATCAACTTTAGAATCGGTAATTGAACGCGGTGAACTCGTCGTTCTCACACGGGTCGCCCCCACGACTTACCTATCAAACAAGTCAGGCGCATCTGGTTTTGAGTATGAATTGAGCAGCCTATTCGCCGCTAAGCTCGGCGTAAAGGTCCGTTTTCTGTTCCCTGAGCAATTTAATGATGTCTTAAAATTGACCACCGAACACCCAGCTGATTTTGTCGCCGCCGGCTTAAGCATTACCCCAAAGCGCGAAAAAAACCTGCTGTTCACCCCAGCTTACTACACGGTGAAGCAGCAGCTCATTTACCACTACAGAACCCGTCGTCCACGTTCGGTGAAACAGCTCAAGAGCCCCTTTTTTGAGATCTTGGCCGGCACCAGCCACGCAGAAAACTTACGAACACTGAAGCAGACGAACCCCGCATTGGATTGGGTAGAAACCTATAACACCAGCGTCTTAAATTTAGTTGGAATGGTTAATGATGGTTTGTTGGACTACACCATCGCCGACTCGAATCAGTTTCAAATTTTGCGTGCTCAATACCCCATGCTTAACGCCGCCTTTGACATATCCGCAGCCGAGAAGATCGCTTGGGCATTTGCAAAAACCAAGGATCGCTCACTCTATAATGAGTCGGTAAAATTCCTCGATGAGATTAAAAAGAACGGCATCCTCAATCAACTCCAAGATAAATACTTTGGTTATTCCAAGCAATTAAATTACGTAGGACGATGTACCTTTAGGGAGCATTTAAAAACGCGATTTCCTGCTTTGCGCGACGACTTTCATCTAGCCGCAAAAAAATACGCTTTAGACTGGTCGTTACTGGCTGCAGTGGCCTACCAGGAGTCGCACTGGAATCCCGATGCCGTATCCCCAACGGGGGTTCGCGGCATCATGATGCTGACCCAAGCAACCGCCAAACAAATGAACGTTAAAGACCGACTAGACCCTAGCCAAAGCATTGAAGGGGGCGCGCATTATCTGGCCACACGGCTAAAAAAAATTCCTAGCCGGATCGGCGAACCCGATCGTACTTGGATGGCTCTCGCCTCCTATAATATAGGTTTAGGCCACTTAGAAGATGCCCGAGTTTTGACCCAAAAACACGGTGCTGATCCCGACAAATGGGTGGATGTTAAGCTCTACTTACCGCTACTCGCCGATAAAGAGTGGTATCCAAAGACGAAGTACGGATACGCACGCGGCCATGAACCTGTCACCTATATAGACAATGTGCGTCAATATATTACGATGCTAGAACAACTAGAGCCCAGCAATACCAACGACAATGAAAACTTACTCAACGACGCCTTGGAAGTTCAATTGCCTGCTCTATAACTGTCGTTTCATCCAGTCTATCGTGTAATTAAACACATCTTCCTTACCTGGCTCGTGGTGTAATTCATGATAAAACGAGTGCCAGAGTTTCAGCGTACAGGATTGTCCTGACTGCTCGGCAAACATGGTGCTCGATTTATGGCAGGTCAAACCATCCGCATCACCGTGCATCATCAACAGTGGAAAGTCCACCTTCTGCACATCCTGTAATAATTTCTCGCCGGCTTCGAGCATTTGAGTGCCCAATTTCGCTGAAATTCTATCATGCACTAGCGGGTCATCCTCACAGAGCTCTAACACCACCTCATCTCGCGTTAGCGCACGCCGGTCCACTTCATTCGACAATGATAGACGAGGCCAAACAGACTGCAACCAACGTCCTAGTGTCAATTTCCACTGCGGCGGTTCAAAGGCCGGCTTAAACAACGGCGCACTTAATATCACCCCTTTATATTGGCCCGTGTGAGATAGCGCATATTCAATCGCCAGAGTACCGCCCAAGCTATGTCCATAAATGAAGTGTGGTTTATCCAAATCGACCACAGAGGCTTGTTTTAAAAAGTCCCTTACATCAGCAATCATCAAACTAAAATCATCGCTATGCCCCCGCTGCCCTGCCGACTTGCCATGCCCGCGCAAATCAAAAGAAACAACCTCAACAGCAAAATCGGCGAAATACTCGGCCATCGCTGAATAGCGCCCACTATGTTCGCCCAAACCATGAATAAGGCATAACACCATTTTAGGCTCTGCATCAGGCTGCCATCTAGCAGCATGCATTTGAGTTCCATCCGATGCCAACCATTGTATTTCGCTGTGTTTAACCATCGTTCATATATTCCATATATTTATCTGTCCACTGCTGTCACTAAAAGTATACGCATACTTTCAGAAATTACCGCCACATTTTCTTCCTTCATTTTTTGCCTATCGAAATTCAAGCCAATCGTCAGTTCACCGTTCACCGTGGTCACCGCGGTACAAAAAGACGTCAACACCGATGGGCATAGGTTAAACGACGATTCAAGTACCTCCACGCCATGCAAGCCTTGGTACTCTAACCGACCCAAGTTACTAATAATACAAGAGGCTGGAGACAAGGCCTTAGCCGTAGATAATAGACGTTTCGCACCTTTTAACGTTGAACCGAACAGAAAACCAGGTGGTAGGTTATGCCAAAACCCTAGTGCCGACTCGCGGGATATATGTAGTTTAAGTTGCTTATTCGCCTGCCCCACGATCTGCCAAAAATCATCATCACGTTTGAACTTTAACGCCGTCAGCACAAAGCTCATATACAAACCGACCTCATCATTGGACACCGTCTCAATTAACTGCCCACGCACATCAACCGCTGAAGATACCGCCATCGACGCCCAATCAGCCTTATTATCAAATGAGTTTTGGGCATAAAGCTGGGCCGCAATCAGCACCGATTGCAGGCTAAAGCCCTTTTTCTTACAGCAAGCCAATAGAGCCACAGTATCAGCTTCTACCAGCTTAAATAACACACAACCCGGTCGACTAGACCCTGAAGAGCGCGGCTTAAATGCCGATACGTGTCGAGGTTTACCGTAGCGATACCAATCCCGCATCTCAGTAGAGCGGTTAATCAATGCACGAAAGCTTCCCCTAAGTCCTTGGTAACTGAGCGGCAATAGCTCGTCCAATGCTCGATGACTAGGTTGGTACTCAACGGGGGCATTCAACTGCTGCGGATTTGTTACCATCCTTAACAAACGCTGCATGAGCCGAGTGATCGACATTCCATCTCCAATCGCATGGTGACAGATAAAGAACACCAAGCATTGCCCCTGCATCGATTTATAAAAGCAGCGTATTAGCGGGTATTCATCTGCTGCAAATGGAATGGCCAACTGCTGCAAAATTTGCTCACGCCAAGGCGTTCCATCCTCAGCTATTTTCTGCACCTCAATTAACGGCCCGCTGACCGAGCGAAAATAAGCCTGTTTTGCTTCAACGCTGACCCGAACCCGCAACATCGGCTGCTCTTGCTGCAAGCGCTGCATCGCCCTCTGTAAATCGCTAATATCGAGTTCACCTTGTAACAGGGTATAAAAAGAAAAACTCATCGAGCTAGCCTGATCAAGCAACCAAAAGAAACGCTCGGATCGACCTAAACGACGATTAACAACTGACTGCTCAACAGTACCCATATAAATTCCTTTATTCTAGAGTTGCTCACGCCGGTATCACTCCGCCTTACGGGAACGCAGCGCTTATTGATCATAAGCAAAAGAACAATAACCAGCCTACACCCGTTGGCTAAGCCAATCAACCAAGCCCTTCACAACCGACTCGCTGTCTAAATCATTATGCGGTTCATGATAACTATCGGGGTAAATAATCAATGTTTTATCCTCGACGGTGAGACGCTCAAAAAAATCCTTACTGCCCAGCGATGAGTTCAACCAATCCGGTTCACCGTGGGTCATTAGGATAGGGGTGCGGATATTCTCCACCTTCGCCTCGATACTTTGCATCGCACGCAACACATCCGCGCCCCAGCGCGCCGATACCTTTTGGTGAATTAAAGGGTCATTCTGATAAGCCAACACTTCCTCATGGTTACGCGAAATAGCTTTGGTATCGATGTTAATTTTCAACGCTAAAGTGGGGCGAATTTTTGCCATCAACGACAGCAGTTTTTTCTGCCACGTGGGTGCAACATTGAGTGGCCGAAGCGCCGAAGAACTAATGATAGCTCCCCGAATATCACGTCTGGTGAGTTCTAAAAAATCTAAAACGATTAACGAACCAAAGCTATGCCCTAAGATAAAAAAAGGCACCTCAGCCACACACAACGGTTCAACTTGCACCTCTAAATCACGCTGGTAATCTGACCAAGCGTTAATATGCCCCCGTTGCCCTGCTGATTGCCCATGCCCACGTAAATCATAAAAGTGCAACGCCACGCCGGCTTGTAACATCGGCTCGAGCAAGGCTTGGTAACGCCCACTATGCTCCCCAACACCATGAACAATTAATAAGTTTGCTCTAAGCGGCTGCGTGGGCTGATAACTATGGGTATACAAACGAGTGCCATCAAATGACCTCACGAAACCTTCTGTACGCTGGTCGCTATCATTCATCTTGATAAGGCTTTGAGTTAACGGCGTTTTTTAAAAAAATCGGTTAGTAAACTAGAACACTCATCCTTCAACACCCCGCCGGTCCATTCAATGTGGTGATTGCTATAGTCCGCCTTAGTCAGCGATAAAGCACTACAAACAGCGCCACGTTTGGGATCCGTCGCCGCAAAAACAATCCGCTTAATCCTGGCGTGTTGAATAGCGCCGATGCACATCACACAGGGTTCAAGCGTGACATACAAGGTGCAATCAACTAAACGGTAATTTTCAAGCCAGGCACTAGCTGCTCGCAGCGCGATGATTTCTGCGTGCGCAGTGGGATCGCAGTTCTTTATCGGTAAATTATAACCTTCTGCGATGCATTCATTATCTTTGACAATTAATGCACCCACCGGCACTTCACCTTCTTGTTCAGCCTGATGCGCTAAGGCAATCGCCTTGCGCATCCAAACCTCATCAGTATCTAAGCCGATTATTCCCACTCAATCGTGGCCGGTGGTTTCCCTGAAATATCATAGGTAACCCGAGAAATACCCGATATTTCATTAATAATACGATTCGATACATGACCTAAGAAGTCATAAGGTAAGTGCGCCCATCGTGCGGTCATAAAATCAATGGTTTCAACTGCTCGTAGCGCAATCACGTACTCATAACGACGACCATCACCGGTTACCCCTACGGATTTTATCGGTAGAAAGACCGCGAAGGCTTGGCTAGTTTTTTGGTATAAGTCGTGTTTATACAATTCACTAATGAAAATATCATCCGCTAAGCGTAATAAGTCAGCGTATTGTTTTTTCACTTCACCCAAGATGCGCACACCCAGACCGGGGCCTGGGAACGGGTGACGATAAACCATATCGGCTGGCAAGCCGAGTTCAACACCAATTTGACGAACTTCGTCTTTAAACAATTCGCGTAAGGGCTCAACCAATTTCAGTTTCATATCCTTTGGCAAACCACCCACATTATGGTGCGATTTAATTAAATGCGCCTTACCCGTTTTAGAGCCAGCCGACTCGATAACATCGGGGTAAATAGTGCCTTGAGCTAACCATTTAGCGCTACTTAATTTGGCTGACTCTTCATCAAATATTTCAATGAATAAATTACCGATAATTTTACGTTTTTTCTCTGGATCCGACACGCCCTCAAGTGCATCCAGATAACGCTGTTCAGCATTAACACGAATAACATGAACACCCATATGTTCGGCAAACATCGCCATCACTTGGTCGCCTTCATTCAGACGCAACAAACCGGTATCAACAAACACACAAATAAGCTGTTCACCAATCGCCTTATGCAGCATAGCGGCCACCACTGAGGAATCAACCCCACCAGATAAACCCAATATGACTTGCTCATCACCGACCTGTTTTTGTACTGCAGCAATACTGCTATCGATAATGTTTTTTGAGGTCCATAGCGCTTCACACTGACAAATATCGAGAACAAAACGCCCCAAGATTCGACCACCTTGTTTGGTATGAGTGACTTCAGGGTGGAACTGTAATCCATAGAAGTGCTTATCTTCATTTGCCATGCCGGCAATCGGTGCGCTCTCGGTACTCGCCATAAGCTTAAAGCCATCCGGTAATTCAACCACCTTGTCGCCGTGACTCATCCATACATCTAAGATACCAAAGCCTTCTGCCGTTACGTGGTCTTCAATATCTTTTAATAATTCACTATGACCACGGGCTCGAATGCTGGCATAACCAAATTCTTTATGCTCCGATGCTTCAACACGACCGCCCATTTGCGCCGCCATTGTTTGCATGCCATAACAAATGCCCAATACAGGAATACCTAATTCAAAAACAACGTCAGCAGCTTTCGGCGCATTGCCGTCAGTCACCGTTTCTGGACCACCCGATAAAATAATACCGTTGGCGTTAAAATCACTGATCGCTTGCTCTTCTACGTCGTATGGATAAATCTCACAATAAACCCCAATTTCTCGTACACGTCGAGCAATAAGCTGGGTGTACTGTGAACCAAAATCTAAAATAAGAATTTTATGAGAATGGATATCCCCAGTGTCTTGTGTCTTCAAACTAAACCTCTTTGCTATGATTCAATGCGGTAATTAGGTGCTTCTTTGGTAATGGTCACGTCGTGCACATGGCTTTCGCGCATACCGGCACTGCTAACACGAACGAATTTTGCCTTATGCTGCATCACATCGATGCTTTCACAGCCGGTATAACCCATGCTGGCACGTAAACCACCAACGATTTGGTGCACGATGCTCACCATGGTTCCTTTGTAAGCAACCCGGCCTTCGATACCTTCTGGTACTAATTTTTCTGTTTCACTACTTTCTTGGAAGTAACGATCACTAGAGCCTTCTTGCTGAGACATGGCACCTAAAGAGCCCATACCACGGTAACTTTTATAAGAACGCCCTTGGAATAATTCAACCTCACCCGGCGCTTCTTCGGTACCCGCTAATAGGCTACCCAACATAACCGAGCTAGCGCCCGCTGCAATCACCTTAGCAACATCACCCGAGAAACGAACACCGCCATCTGAAATAACCGGAACACCAGTACCCTTCAACGCTTGCACGGCATTATCGACCGCAGTAATTTGTGGCACGCCGACACCAGCAACGATACGTGTAGTACAGATAGAACCCGGGCCGATACCTACTTTAACCGCATCTGCGCCCGCTTCAACTAAGGCTAACGCCGCTTCACCGGTCGCAATATTACCGCCAATCACTTGTAAGTTAGGGTAGGTTTTCTTTACCCAGCTAACCCGATCCAATACCCCTTGAGAATGCCCGTGAGCGGTATCAACAATCACCACATCAACGCCTGCTTCAACCAAGGCAGCAACACGTTCTGCTGTTCCCTCGCCGGTACCTACCGCAGCACCGACACGGAGACGGCCTTGGTCGTCTTTACACGCTTGCGGATAATCTTTGGCTTTTTGAATATCTTTAACTGTGATCATACCGCGCAGTTCAAACTTATCGTTAACCACCAGCACTTTTTCAATGCGGTGTTTATGTAATAAGCCGGTTACTTCATCTTTGCTGGCACCTTCTAGTACGGTCACTAATTTATCTTTCGGGGTCATCGCCGATTCAATCAAGGCGTCCATATGCGTTTCAAAACGCAAATCACGACTGGTGACGATACCGACCAAGTTAGCACCATTGACCACCGGCACCCCTGAAATATTATGCTGACGGGTTAAAGCAATCACATCACGTATGGTGGTATCGGCTGATACCGTAATCGGGTCTTTAACCACTCCGCTTTCAAAACGCTTTACTTTAGAAACTTCAAGCGCTTGTTTGTCGGCGGTCATGTTTTTATGAATAATCCCAATACCACCTTCTTGCGCCAGCGCAATCGCTAAACGCGCCTCGGTCACCGTATCCATCGCCGCAGATAACACCGGGATATTTAACGAAATTCCGCGGGTGAGTTGGGTTTTCAGACTGACGTCTCTAGGCAGTACCGTTGAATGAGCCGGTACTAACAAAACATCATCAAATGTTAAGGCTTCTTGTTCGAATCTCATATTATCTGGGTTTGTCGTAGAAAAAGCAGCTCATTATAAGGTATGCTCAACTATTTATCATCTAATAGATTCTGTTCTCGACCCTATGCTCGATAATCAACACATTTATAGTGTTTCTCAGTTATGCCGAGAAACCCGTTTAGTCCTTGAAGGTCACTTTCTAAGCCTACAAATTGAAGGTGAGATATCGAACCTTTCACGCCCGGCATCAGGCCATATCTATTTCACCTTGAAGGATAATAAAGCTCAGGTTCAATGTGCGATGTTTCGCGCTCAGCTGCGAAAAATTGGCTTCACCCCCAGTAATGGTAGCCGCGTACAACTTAAAGCACGCGTGAGCCTGTATGAACCTAGAGGAAACTTCCAGCTTATCGCCGAGCATATGGAGGCCGCAGGTGAAGGCGCTTTACGCCTACAGTTTGAACGTTTAAAACGCAAACTCGCTGAACAAGGCCTATATGAGCCCCAGCACAAAAAATCACTGCCGACATTAAGCAAAAAGGTGGGGGTGATTACCTCGGCTAGCGGCGCGGCGGTGCACGATATACTAAGTGTATTAAACAAACGTTTCCCCGCCATGGAGGTTTTAATTTATCCGGTAAGCGTACAAGGTGAAATGGCTAAACATGAAATCGTCGATGCACTCGCTTTAGCCAACCAACGCAAAGACTGTGAGGTGCTCATTCTAGCCAGGGGCGGCGGTTCGCTGGAAGACTTATGGGCCTTCAATGAAGAAATCGTCGCTCTCGCTATTCACCAGTCTGAGCTACCGGTTATCAGCGCTATTGGTCACGAAGTTGACTTCACCATTGCCGACCTCGTTGCAGACCTGCGCGCCCCCACACCATCTGCTGCTGCGGAAATAATCAGCCCAGAACAGCAGCAATGGCTGGATAATTTCCAGCGTTTAGAGGAGAAACTCTGCGCTATATTACAGGCCGAATTGGACAGTAAAACACAGCAATTAAACACCCTACAGCACCGCTTGCACCGCAGCCACCCCGGCGCTCAATTACAGCTACACGCACAACGCTTAGATGATTGCCAGGCCCGTTTATTACAAACGCCGAAGCGTTTTCTGCCACAGCAACAACTACGTCTTTCCCAACTCAGCAGTCGATTGCATGACAGCAGCCCAACCCCTAAAATTCACCTCAACCAACAATCGATCAGCGCCATTCAATACCGCTTAGAGCAGGCGATCGAAAACAGCCTACAACAGGCAAGGCTGCGTTTCGCCAATTGCCATAAAGGCTTAGCAACACTAAGTCCCTTAGCCACTCTATCGCGGGGCTATAGCATCAGTAAACAAGCCCACGATAACCGCATCATCAATAGCATTAAACAAGTTAATATAGGTGATGAAATTAACATTCAACTCAGTGATGGGGTGTTATCAACACGCCTAGAAGGTAGCCATGAAAACCCTTAAATTTAGTGTATTGTTCAGTATTATTGCATTCAGCGTAAACGCTCACGCCTTCCCCAAACAACAGCGAGTACCGGGTGGCATCGCCATTATTCCACTCAGCAGCGAATCACCGCTGATTCATTACCAGCAGCAGCGCGTCCTCAGCGTGCAACAAGGCTCACGCTGGCTCGCAATCATCGGTATTCCTTTGTCCGCAAAACCTGGCGAGCAGCAGCTTATGTTGCAATCAGGCCCCATCAACTTCCAGCTACAAGCAAAAGATTACCCCGCACAATATATTACGCTGAAAAAAACGCCGAAGAATAAACGCATGATTAACCCCAACCCCTTGGACATGGAGCGCATCAGCCGAGAAAAAAAGACCCTATCAAGCGCACTCGCCACTTGGAGTGAAAAAACACCTACGGTTGATTTTATTTTACCGACCCAGGGTCGTCTGAGCAGCCCATTTGGCCTCAAGCGCTACTTCAACAAACAAGCCAGAAAACCGCATAGCGGCTTAGACATCGCAGCGCCAACGGGCACCGATGTTGTGGCCCCAGCGGATGCCACCGTGATTGATGTTGGCAATTACTTCTTTAACGGCAATACGATCTTACTCGATCATGGGCAAGGGCTGATTAGTGGTTATTTTCACTTAAGTAAAACGCAGGTTAAAATCGGCGACAAACTACAGCAAGGTGAAAAAATTGGCGAAGTCGGCGCAACCGGCCGAGTCACCGGCCCACACCTGCATTGGAACGTCTACCTCAATCGCAGCAAAGTTGACCCAAGCTTATTTATTAGCGACTATATGCAACACATACAAGCGACGAATAAGGAGTGATATGCAACTAAAAGACCTATGCACCCACTGTAACTGTTGGACGATCACCAACGTAGAGCATGATAGCAGTACCGCCGTGTTCACTTGCAGCCACTGCGATAACAAATTTGAGTTGCCGTGGAATAGCGACACCCGTTTTTTAATCCGTTCGATCCGTAATAGCCTGAAGAAACGCACCAAGAAATACCCTGAGTTGCAACAACTTAAGGTGGCAGGTGACTTTGTGAAATTACAGCCCAAGCCCGAGCAGGACAAAGGCTGTAAAGATAAATAAGGCCTTAGCGGTGTTTGCTGGGTTTACCTCGTTTTTTATCTAGGCCTTTACTTTCTTTGCCCTTGGCAATATTAGTCGCCGATTTTCGGCTCTTTTTCGCATAAGGGTTATCCGGCGATTTAAACTCGACCCTAATCGGCGTTCCCACCAAGCCCAGTTTTTCTCTAAACGCATTCATCAAATAACGTTTATAACTACCAGGCACCGAAACGGTCTGATTACCGTGTATCACCACCACTGGGGGATTCTGTCCACCTTGGTGAGCAAATTTCAATTTGATTCTGCGACCACCGACCAATGGCGGTTGATGCGCCCTAATGGCATGATCCAAAATCTCTGTTAGCCGTGGGGTAGACATATCTATCATTGCTGAGCGGTATAAAGCACCAATCGACTCAAATAGCTTACCCACGCCACTACCGTGTAAGGCTGAAATAAAGTAGCGCTCAGCATACTCTAAGAAGCTCAGTTTCACATCAATCTGCCGCTGCACTTTTTCTCGTTGATCTTCGCTTAAGCCATCCCACTTATTCAAGCCGATAACCAAGGCGCGCCCTGTTTCCAAGACCATACCTAACAAGCTGGCATCCTGGTCGGTAACACCTTCGCTCGCATCAATCATGTAAATCACCACGTGCGTTTCATCGATAGCCCGTAGTGTTTTAACGATACTAAATTTCTCTACCGCCTCCGATACTTTAGCGCGACGACGCACACCGGCCGTATCGATCAGGGTATATTCCTGACCATCTCGTTCGAAAGGGATAAACACACTGTCTCGTGTGGTTCCCGGCTGATCGAACACGACAACCCGCTCCTCACCCAGCAAGCGATTAATGAGGGTTGATTTACCCACATTAGGTCGCCCAATAACTGCGACCCTAATACCGCCACCGGCCAAGGTATCATCGAATGATTCAATTTTTGGTAGCAAAGTTAAAACGTGTTTCAATAACTCCAGAACCCCTCGCCCATGCGTTGCGGCAATCGGCCAAGGCTTGTCAAAACCCATCTTATGAAATTCTGCAATATGTGTATTAGCATCCAAGCCATCGGTCTTATTCGCCACCAATACGACTTGTTTACCCTGCTTACGTAGACTGCTGGCAATCTCTTCGTCAATCGGGTGAATACCATGCCGTGTATCCACTAAAAACAACACCACATCAGCTTCTTCTAAGGCGCGCTGAACTTGCTCTACGGCCACCCCATCAATGCCCTCTGAGGTTGCGGTAATACCACCGGTATCCACTACCAGTGATTTGATATCGGCACGCTTGACCAAGCCATACTGGCGATCACGCGTTAATCCGGGGTAATCGGCAACCAACGCATCTCGGGTACGCGTAAGATAATTAAATAAGGTGGATTTTCCAACATTGGGTCTGCCAACTAGGGCAATTACAGGTAACATATTTTATTCTTTAACGTCCGTTAAGTTTAACGCTGCTAAGCGTAGGGCAGTTATTTCACCCTGGATATTTTTTACGTAGATAAACTCACCATCCACTAGAGGTGCTGAGTTAATGGCACTGTCACTGACTTTTAAACGCCCCACTAAACGCCCATCGGCAGCTGACAACACGTGAAGATAACCGGCATAATCAGCCGTTAACAGGTATTGATCCAATCTAACCAAGGCGGTCAAACGCCTATTTTCTAAACTCTCTTGCTGCCAATTAATAGCCCCGGTGGTTTGGTCTGCCGACCAAATATGGTTATTCACATCGACCACAAATAATGACACCCAATCAGCCGCCATTGATTTATACGATGATAATTCCGAGCGGCGCCAAGCAATTTGCCCTGAACGTATATCGACTGCGGCAACACCGCCATTATAGGTTGCGGCATAAATAAAGCGACTCCCCGCCAATGGATCTGAGTCCACATCCACCATCCGTGACAAGGCACCACGACCGCGCGGAACAGCGACACTGGTTTCCCAAATTTGCATACCATCCGTCAGCCGCAACACGACTAATTTACCATTCGCATAACCACTGATAACACCACCGCTTTTAATCACCGGAGAACTGGTACCACGCAAACTAAGTGCCGGCACATCTCTAATATACGACCAAACTTCCTGACCGTTGCTGGTATCTAGGGTATTAATAGCGCCATCAATACTGCGCACAACCAAAAAACCATCGGAAAAACGTGGTACCGATAAGACTTCACTAGAAACCTGAGTGGTCCAAGAGGTCTCGCCATCATTCAATTTAAGCGCCACCACATCGGCATCATTGGTAGCGAAAAACAAATTCTCGTAACCCAGCTCCAAACCACCCGATATTGGCAGGCCTGTTTGCACCGCCCATTGTAGTTCACCGTTGCTTTGATCTAAAGCCAGCACATCGCCTTGCTGATTAGCCACGAACATTGTGTCATCCGCTAATACCATTTGCAGCTTTGAAAAACGCTGTTCTTTGGCCTTCGCCAGGTTACTACGCCAAACCGTGGTCAGACTTACTTCAGCGCTGATCTCTTGCAACGCACGCGGCGGCTTCGACTCATTATCGTCCGAGTAACTCATCATATCGATGATATCCGCTTCTAACGACTTCCCCACCGATTTGGTGGTATCGACCACGCTAGCGCAGGCCGATAACATCAGCGGCAATACAATTAAAATAAAACGACTCATTTTTCAGACTCTGGCTGCATTTCATTATTCGCTACCCCAGCAAAACTCGCCGGTGGTGGCCCAAGGTCATCCAGTTTTAATTGCAATAAGCGCTGCTCAAGAGTGGCCGAACGCAACGCAGCAATATAAGCATTCCGCGCTTTTTCCACATTACCAAGCAAGCGATAAGCATCGCCTTTCAGCGCTTCATACTGGCCCAAAAATTCGCCAGGATTAAGCCCTGCTTCTTCATTAATCACCCCATCAATATCGCTGATAACGCCTTCCATCTCACCATCAGCCATACGAATTCTGAACGAACGCAGACGGGCAATATGCTGTAACGAACTATTACCCGCCTCGTTAGCGACCTGTTCCAAGGTGGCAACCGCCGCTTTGCGCTCCAGAGTTTCCAACAGCGCCTTAGCTTTTTGTAAGCCCGCTAACGCCGCATACGGCGTATCACTATAAGATTCATCGATTTGATTCGCCAAAACGATTGCCGTTTCAAATTTCGCTTCTTTAATAACCGCCGTCAATTCCTGATAAATATCCGATGCTTCCAAGGTATGCGTACGTTCGCTCGCATTCCAGCTCTGCCACGAAAAAATAGCCAACAGACCCGCGCCCACACCCAGCATCACGGCACTAGCATTTTTTGCCCACCATTTTTTAATGCTTTCTACTTGTTCGTCTTCTGTTTGATATGCATCCATTATTTTGTCCGTTTTAACTATTATTTTTTAATAATGAGGCTAATTCATTTTGCGGGCATTGCAGTTGATCTCTGCGCTCACGTAAATACTTAACACCCACTTCCTCACGTTCAACTTCCTGCTCGCCAATAACGAGTGCAAATTGCGCCCCCGTTTTATCCGCCTTCTTAAATTGGCTTTTTAAACTGCCATCACCACAATGCAAGATGATGCCTTGACCCGGCAGCTCATCACGTAAGGTCTCTGCCAACCTCATGGCTTGTTGCCGTGCGTCATCACCCTGATAAACAATATAAGCCAACGGTTGCTGAGTTGACCACTCTCGTTGCTCTAACAATAAGATTAAACGCTCAACGCCCATCGCCAAACCAACCGCAGGCGTTTGTTTGCCGCCCAATTGCTCAATCAGTCCATCATAACGCCCACCCGCACATACCGTACCCTGCGCACCTAGCGAACTGGTGACCCACTCAAACACCGTGTGCGAGTAATAGTCTAAACCACGAACCAAACGAGGATTATGGCTAAAACTAATTCCGGCATCTTGTAAGTATGCCTGTAATTGTTCGAAGTGTTGGCGCGACTCATCGCCAATTGAGTCAATCAAACGCGGAGCTGCTTCAATCAAGGCCTGCATCGCCGGATTTTTGCTGTCCAAAATACGTAAGGGATTACTTTTCAGTCGACGCGTACTGTCTTCATCGAGTAATTCCGGCTGCTGCGCAAAATACTCAACGAGTACTTTTTTATAACTAGCACGTTCGTCACTGGTGCCTAGGGAATTAATTTCTAGTTTTAATTCATCGATCAAACCTAGCTTTTTCCACAAGCGATAAGACATCAGGATAACTTCAGCCTCAATCTCTGCGCCCGACATACCAAAACACTCGATGCCTATCTGATGAAACTGCCGGTACCGCCCTTTTTGAGGACGCTCATGCCTAAACATCGGCCCTTGATACCATAGACGTTGAATTTGATTATAAAACAAACCATGTTCGAGGCCTGCGCGCACACAACTAGCGGTACCTTCGGGTCGCAGGCTTAATGAATCACCATTACGATCATCGAAGGTATACATTTCTTTTTCTACAATATCGGTGACTTCACCGATAGAACGGCAAAACAAATCACTGCTTTCCACCAACGGCATGCGTATTTCACGGTAACCATATTGCTGGCAAACATCAAACATCGCCTTTTCCAACATCTGCCATAACGGCGTCTTATCGGGCAAAATATCGTGCATGCCACGAATCGCCTGTAACTTTTTACTCATAAACTTTAATTATTAATTGAACTTACTTTTTTCTAACAAACCCAATTCATGTGAATCGGGATATAACTGCTTTAGCTGTAAAACATAACTCGCCACCGCATTGTTATTTGCCAACTGATCTTCCGCTTGAATCCCTAACCATAAGGACGCGGGTGTATGTTTATTTACCGCTCTGAAACGCTGTAAATAAGCCCTAACAGACAGGTAATTTTGCTGCTCAAACTTTAGTTTTGCCATTTGCAATAAGGCTGGGCTGTAATGTTTATTACGCTGCAATACCGTTCGGTAATACGCCTCCGCCTGTTCTACACGACCGCCGGTCCAAGCACAGGTGCCCGCATTCGTTAAGGCCAATAACCGCGACTTGTAGAGCGGGTTTCTAAGCGCCAAATTAAAGTGTTGGTCGGCTAAGTCAAATTTCTTAATGCCGCATAAATAACGTGCATAATTATTCTGTGCACTAGAGTTAACCGGGCTTAAGCGCACCGCCTTTTCATAGTGCTCACCCGCTAATGATTTTTCGCCCAAACGGTCATAGAGCACGGCGAGAACATTATGCGCATCACTCGAAGAACGGTCGACAACAAGGGCTTTTTTTAATTTTTCCAGCGCCACGTCATACATACCTCGGTTCATGTACTCGACTCCAAGCGACACATAAACGCCCGCAGGACTTTGTTCCGCCCCTTGAATAGCCGAGGCACCTTGCTTAACCTGTTGTGGCTGGCAAGCAACGAGCAACAACATACTCAATGCAACGCCTAAACGAAAACTCCATTTCTTCATTTACGACCATCCTGTTGTGATTTCAACTGCCGTTTTGTTTTATCTTTCACCTTACCCACCAATTGACCACAAGCCGCATCAATATCATCACCACGAGTTTTACGCGTGGTCGTCACCAAACCTGCCTCTTTTAAGACATCGGTGAAACGGTGAATAGCATTATTACTCGAACGCTTATATTGGGTATTGGGGAATGGGTTAAAGGGTATTAGGTTTACTTTTGAGGGAATGTCTTGCAATAACTTAGCTAACTCATGCGCCTCTTCAACCGAATCATTAATTCCACTTAACATTACGTATTCAAAGGTGATTTTTCGACGTTTATCGTCTTTTATATAGTATTTACAGGCATCCAATAGCTCGGCAATCGGATACTTCTTATTAATCGGCACCAATACATCACGTAAGGTATCATTCGTCGCATGCAAGGAAATAGCGAGGCTAGCCTCACTAACGTCGGCTAAACGTAATAAAGCAGGCACCACACCCGATGTACTCACCGTCACCCGTCGTTTTGCCAAGCCATACGCGAAATCATCCATCATTAAACTCAAGGATGCGACGGTATTTTTAAAGTTAAGTAAGGGTTCGCCCATGCCCATCATCACCACATTGGTGATTCTAGCCTTGCCCTCAAGCGCCCTGACTGCCACCCAAACCTGGCCAATAATTTCTGCGGTGGATAGGTTTCGATTGAAACCCTGCTGCCCTGTCGAACAAAAGGTGCACTCCAGCGCACAACCCACTTGTGACGATACACATAAGGTCCCGCGGCCTTCTTCTGGAATAAACACCGTTTCGATACGGTTTTGACCATCTAACTCCAGCACCCACTTATAGGTGCCGTCGTCTGACTTTTGCTCAAGCACGATATCAGGCACTTTAACTTCGGCCATCTCAGTAAGGCGTGAACGTAACACCTTACTGAGATTAGTCATTTGCTCAAAATCCGATACTCCCATTTGGTGTATCCACTTCAAAAGCTGCGTGGCACGAAATGGCTTTTCCCCTATGTCATTAAAAAAGGTCTCTAAGCCATCACGATCAAGGTCCAGCAGATTTTGTTTTGAGCTCATACGTCTATTTTAGCGAGTACGCTTGCACAACTCAGCGTCGCTAAAGAAGAATTTAATTTCTTCTGCAGCGGTTTCTGGAGCATCAGAACCGTGAACTGAATTCTCATCAATGCTGTCAGCGAAGTCAGCACGAATAGTTCCGGCATCAGCTTCAGCTGGGTTAGTTGCACCCATCACTTCACGGTTTTTTAGAATCGCACCTTCGCCTTCTAATACTTGAACCATAACAGGGCCTGAAATCATGAACTCAACCAAGTCTTTAAAGAAAGGACGTTCGCTATGAACCCCATAAAAACCCTCGGCTTGCTCACGTGTAAGGTGTAACATTTTTGACGCGACGATGCTTAAACCAGCTTTTTCAAAACGAGCATAAATTTGGCCAATAACATTTTTTGCAACTGCATCTGGTTTTACGATAGAAAAGGTACGCTCAAGCGCCATAGTATTACTCCAACAATAGAATTAATTTTAGAAAAAACCGTGTAAATTCACGGCATTAGCTTATCTGATAGCAAGCTATCACAAAGCGTGTAGTTTACAGATTGCGGCATTCGCTGGCAATCAACTAATGATTGCTTTTAAAGCAGCGTCGAATCAC
The DNA here is from genome assembly GCA_002162695.1 of Cycloclasticus sp. 46_120_T64. Classification (GTDB taxonomy): domain Bacteria; phylum Pseudomonadota; class Gammaproteobacteria; order Methylococcales; family Cycloclasticaceae; genus Cycloclasticus. The sequence goes on from MAAM01000015.1 coordinate 44,313, forward strand.
TCACCATCAACCGTGAAGCTCTCACCGCAGCCGCAAGCATCAACAACATTAGGGTTATTAAACTTAAACGCCGAATTAATACCTTCTTTGGCAAAATCCAACTCCAACCCCTCTAGGTAACTCAAGGAATCTTGGTTGATCACAACCTTCACCCCGTGCTGCTCAATCACCGTATCCTGCTCCGCAAGCTGATCTGCAAAATCAATAACATACGCATAACCCGAACAGCCTGACTCACGCACACCTAAACGCAAACCCAACCCCTTGCCACGTTTGTCCAATTGATCCTGCACCTGAAGTGCAGCACTCTTTGTCAATGTAATCGACATAATATCCTCATCATTATAAATAAACCGCAACTCTTGGAACTCATAGGCCGACAGAGGTTCCCTTGATCAAGCTCTAGATAAACAAAACAATAAAAGCAAACTATTTAGCCTCACCTAGTAAGCCATACGCATAAACCAAGTAAATGCAGCGCATTTGGCAGATAAAACCACCAAGAAACAACATCATACAGGAAAGCAACATCAGCCGTATCGGCACAGCCACCCCATCCATAGCATAAAGATAAAACAGCCCAACAGCATGAGCTATGAATGGATCATCGATGCCCGCTCATTGAGTGCTTTCCACGCAAGCCGCCAGCCAAGAAAAACCAATATCGGCCAACCTACTGAACAAGCAAATACCCCACTCACTTTGTGTGATTCCTTACATTATCTTATACTGCCACCAAGTCATGAGACACCGACCACCTCATAAATTCACTTAACTCAGGTTTTACCGCTATGTTTGATATTGGTTTTTTTGAAATTTGCCTCATCGGCATCATCGCTCTCGTGGTTATTGGCCCCGAGAAGCTACCGCGTGTTGCCAGAATAATTGGCCTCTGGCTAGGTCGCGCACAAGGCATGGTCAAAACGGTTAAATATGAAATTGACGAACAATTGCGCATGGAAGAACTCAAACAATCAATACAGAAACAAAAAGACTCCCTTGAAAACAATATCAAAGAGTCGATCACCACTGCCAACGAAACCATCAATAAAATAAAACCAAGCGAACAACAAGAAAAAAACTAAGTCCACAAACATTTATTTTAGGCAAAAAAAAGCCCGCGAGTCGCGGGCTTTTTTCGTACAAATAGAAACTAAGCAGTAACGTTAACCGCTTGAGGTCCTTTAGGACCGTTTTCTACGTCGAAGTTCACTTGCTGACCTTCGTTTAATGTACGGAAACCTTCGCTTGCGATAGCTGAGAAATGTACGAATACATCTTTGCTGCCATCTTCTGGAGTGATGAAACCGAATCCTTTAGATTCATTGAACCACTTAACTGTTCCTGTTGCCATGATAATTACCTCAAAATAAAATTAAAAAAAGTGTTACAAGTCTTACAAGGAAATTAACAAGAGCAGATCTTTCAAAAACCAGTAGAGTATGTAGCGAAATAAAGTTTACATCAATCCAAGAAAAAAAACACTCTTTTCTTACTTCTTCGCACAAATCCTTTTTCCCTACCCACTAGAATCATCCGGTATAATGCCTCCTTCCAAATGGCAGTACTGATCGGTCGGTACTCCCTCCCCAATGCGGCAAATCAAAATTGCCCCACGTTATTAGCAAGCTCCCGCCTCGACCGTGCCATATATATAGTGATGGCGGCTGGACTCCAGGAGAAAACATATGTCTTTCGAATCCCTCGGCCTTAGAGCCGAATTATGCCGTGCCGTATCCGAAAAAGGTTACACCACACCTACTTCTATTCAACAACAGTCTATCCCTCTTATTTTAGAAGGTCGCGACATCATGGGCGGCGCACAAACCGGCACCGGAAAAACTGCAAGCTTCACGCTTCCCGTGTTACAGCGTTTAATGGAACATGGCGAACCTAAAACCAAGGCCAGCAAAGTACGCGCTTTAATTTTAACCCCGACCCGCGAACTGGCTGCACAGGTTGCCCATAGCGTGGCCGATTACGGTCAAAACTTACCACTGTCTTCCTTCGTTATTTTTGGCGGGGTTAATATCAACCCACAAAAACAAAAACTGCGCAAAGGTGTAGATATCCTAGTAGCTACCCCTGGTCGCCTACTTGATCACGTTAGCCAGAATACGGTCGACTTATCTTCGGTAGAAATCTTAGTACTTGATGAAGCCGATCGCATGTTAGACATGGGCTTCATTAGAGACATTAGAAAACTCCTCGCGATATTGCCCAAGCAAAAACAAACCCTGTTATTCTCAGCCACCTTCTCAAAAGAGATCAAGCAGCTATCAACTAGCTTACTCAGCAATCCTGCTTTAATAGAGGTCGCTAGACAAAACACCACTGCAGAATTAGTCACCCAGGTTGTTCACCCCGTTGATAAAAAACGTAAACGTGAGCTACTGTCCTTTCTTATTGGTTCTAACGACTGGAAACAAGTACTGGTTTTCACCCGCACCAAACATGGCGCCAATAAGCTGTCGGAACAATTAAATAAAGACGGCATTACCGCTGCCGCCATTCACGGCAATAAAAGCCAAGGTGCTCGCACCAAAGCCCTGGCTAGCTTCAAAAGTAATGATATCCGCGTTCTAGTCGCTACCGATATCGCCGCTCGTGGCTTAGATATTGATCAATTACCGCACGTAGTTAACTTCGAACTACCTAATGTACCTGAAGATTATGTACATCGTATTGGTCGTACTGGTCGCGCTGGCAGCTCAGGCGAAGCCATGTCACTGGTTTGTGTTGATGAGCTTAAACTCCTGAAAGGTATCGAACACTTAATTAATAGCAACATCCCTAAAGTAACCTTTGAAGGTTATGAGCCCGATCCAAGCATAAAGCCCGAGCCGATTAGAAATGGTCGTAATAACCCACGCCCACAGAAAAAGAGCCCTCGTTCGAACAACTCATCGGCAAGAAATCGCCCTAGTAGCAAACCAGCTGAGCGCTCATCACGTTCTAAAAGCAACAATAGCAAACCATCAAAACGCCCCGATAACTTTGGCAATCGCTAACCGCTCGCTCATCAACTTTAATATTTTTTACGGACATTCATTATGTTAATCAGTGCAAATATCACCATGCAGTTCGGCGCCAAGCCACTGTTTGAAAACGTCTCGGCCAAGTTTGGCAACGGTAACCGCTACGGCCTTATCGGGGCAAACGGCTGCGGAAAATCAACCTATATGAAAATCCTCGGTGGCGATTTAGAACCCACCGCCGGCAACGTCTCCAAAGATCCCGGCGAGCGCATCGGTAAACTGGGCCAAGACCAGTTCGCCTTCGAAGAATATAGCGTTGTCGATACCGTAATCATGGGGCACGATGAACTTTGGCAGGTTAAACAAGAACGCGAGCGTATTTACGGGCTCGCTGAAATGTCCGAAGAAGAAGGCATGAAGGTGGCTGAGCTAGAAGTTGAATTTGCTGAAATGGACGGCTATAGCGCAGAAAGTCGTGCAGAAGAACTATTAATGAGTGCCGGTATTGCACAAGACCTGCATTATGGCTTGATGAGCAATGTTGCCCCTGGTTGGAAGTTACGAGTATTGCTTGCCCAAGCACTATTCTCTGAGCCTGATGTTCTACTGCTTGATGAACCAACCAACAACTTGGACATCAACACCATTCGCTGGCTAGAAGGCATCATCAACCAGTCAAAAAGCACCATGATCATCATCTCGCATGATCGTCACTTTTTAAACACTGTCTGCACCCATATGGCCGACATTGATTACGGTGAGCTACGTATTTACCCAGGTAATTACGATGATTTCATGATGGCATCAACTCAAGCACGCGAATTATTACAGTCAGAAAACGCCAAAAAGAAAACTCAAATGGCTGAATTACAGCAATTTGTTAGTCGTTTCTCAGCCAACGCCTCTAAAGCTAAACAAGCCACTTCAAGAGCTAAACGCTTAGAAAAAATTGAACTCGCTGATATCAAACCTTCATCTCGTGTAAACCCATTTATTCGTTTTACTCAAATTAAGAAATTGCACAGAGAAGCGGTAACTATTCAAGATTTAGGGCATGGCTTTGAAGATGGCCCGCTATTTGATCACTCAAGCATGATCATCGAAGCAGGTGCTCGCATTGCAGTTATTGGTGAAAATGGTGCCGGTAAAACAACCTTCTTACGCTGCTTAATCAGTCAACTGAACCCTAATCACGGCACCATTCAGTGGGCAGAAAATGCAACCTTAGGTTATTGTCCACAGGATGCTAGCAGCGACTTCAATGTAGACATGACCCTCTTCGACTGGATGAGCCAATGGCGTAAACCTAGCCATAATGATCAAGTCGTAAGAATGACCCTAGGTCGTTTATTATTCTCATCTGATGACTTTAATAAAAAAGTAGCAGTTTGCTCGGGTGGCGAAAAGAACCGTTTATTATTCGGCAAGCTGACTCTTGGTGAAACCAATGTTTTATTAATGGATGAACCCACTAACCATTTAGATATGGAGTCTATCGAGTCACTTAACTTAGCCTTAGAAAACTATGATGGCACCTTGGTTTTCGTCAGTCACGATAGGGAGTTCGTATCGTCACTCGCTAACCGTATCGTCGAAATAACCCCGGCTGGCATTATAGATTTCCACGGCAACTACGATGAATACTTGCTCAGCCGAGAAGCCGCTGAAAAAGCCGCTAGTTAAACGCCAACGGCTACAAAAAAGCCCAGCACGGTAACCTGCTGGGCTTTTTTATTTATATACACACCTTAAATCTTATTTAGAACGACAGCGTTCTAGCAAACCGGCCATCTCATCAATACCTTTAGCACGAGCAAACTCAACATTCCTCGCAGGTATTTTTTCAGGGTTATTGACCGTCGCTAGCGCCTCCTCCAGACTACTTTCACGTAGCAGGTGCAACATCGGGTACGGTGAGCGATTGGTATAATTGGCCGCATCCTCCACGGGCTGTCCTTCAAAACAGTAATCCGGGTGGAAACTAGCTAATTGAAAAACTCCGTCATAAGATAGATCTTCGATCAACGCATCAGCAACGGCCAACAGCTCCAAATAATCATCAAACGACTCAAATCCCTGCGGATAAATCAACAAACTGGTTTCGATGCTAGAGTCAGCCTCTAGCCGCTGCAGTTCATCACTTAACGCTAACAAACAGGCTTCAAATGAAGTTTCATTTACGACCCGATACTGCAAACCTGCCGACTCAATAACCGGCTTAGCAAACGGGCAAAAATTCAGTCCAACAACAACCTCTTCAACCCAGCGCCGACAACTGGCAATCTGCATTTGCTCCGCATCCACTACCACATCAAGTCATCCGGCACCGCATAATCAGCGTAACCATCATCTACCTTATCAGCCTCGTCCGGTTGTAAATAAATCACTCGTTTACTATCGCGCTCGGCAATTTTTTGCGCAATCTCGGCCGGTACAACTTCGTAGTGCCCAGCGAACATAACAATAACCGCCTTCTCCGCAATAAGGCTTTTGCGCACATTCTCAGGCACGTAAATAGATTTAATCTCATTATTATAGGTAAAGTGAAAAACCGGCGCTTCATCGTCCTTTGCTAATTTATTCGCCTTAACCAACTGCGCTATTTGCGCCGCAATTTGTCTCTTTTCTGCCTTACGATTTCGTTTTTCATTTAACAAACGATCTTTTTCTAATTGCCTAGCCTTCGCTTCCTCGGCCAACACCGCCGCGCGATCGACTACCTGCACCTTGTTTTTTTGCTTGCGCTGGGTCTGCTTACGCTTATCCGTATTTACTTTATGCGCCTTTGTTTTACTGGTTAAACCAGCCTTCAGTAGCTGATCTTGCAATGACAAACTTTTCATAATTTAGCTGTTATCTGAGTAGGTATTTAATAACCGTAAATCATACTCGATTTTCATCACCCCATACATCACCCATCCACCTTTGTTGCCAACAATCCGACTCATGCCGATGTCGACTGATATACTCCAGCAACAAAGACCTAGGGGCGTTTACTAAACACCGACCAATGCACACTCATTCACAAACAATTTTAATCTTGGGCGACAGCATCTCCGCCGCTTATGGGCTAGAGATTGAGCACGGCTGGGTATCTCTAGCACAACAGCATATACAACAACGCCAACTAAGCTTCAACATCATCAATCAAAGCATTAGCGGGGAAACCAGCTACGGCGGTTTAAGTCGTATCGAGTCGCTACTACAGCAATACCAGCCCACATTCGTTTTAATAGAATTAGGTGCCAACGATGCTTTACACGGTGTGCCGACCGAGGTCATTCAAGATAATCTACGCGAGCTAATTCTGCGTAGCCAACAAGCGGGTGCCGAAACATTAGTACTCGGTATTCACACCGCTAATAGCTATGGTGATACCTACCGCACTTCGTTTTGTCATATATATCAGCAATTAGCCGATGAAATGGGCGTTGCACTGGTACCCTCTATTCTTCAAGAAGTTATCAATGCCGGCGGTATGCTACAAGACGATGGTTTACACCCAAATCTGGCCTCACAAACCTTGATCAGCGATAAAATCTGTCGCCAACTGATACCCTTATTAGAGAAAAGTACTTAAAGCTTAATAACAAAGTTAAGCACACTCACTCGCTCTCTTTCCTAACCCGTATAAAGCTGGCGAATCTTGGCACCCCTCGAGCCGTCTTGCCGAAGTATTTAAACGTAATAATGCTACCTATCGCGGGCGGGTCTTTTCTCTGCTGATCACTAAAGCCACTGCCTATTTTAAACTCCGTACCATCTGACATTCTGACCAAACATGAACCCAAGTCGTTCTTGTATTTCCCTTTGCCACGATAGTGCTCGACAACGACCGCCTCGGCATCGTAATAAGTTTTCATTTTCATCAGCTGCGAACTTCTACCCAGCTGGTACACCGCATCTTGCCGATGCAACATCAGGCCTTCACCATTGGCTGCGACCACTGTATCCAACAAATGCTCTAGTGCCGTCAACGAGTTCACCCGTCGCTGCTCGATCATCGCCAGAGTGCTGTTTTCACTATTCACCAACAATGTCTTCATTGCTGCAAGCCGCTCACTAAAAGAACCGGTATGCGTAGGTAAATCAAACACCATAAAGCGCACAGCCTTCCATGCTAGCTCTTGCGGTACTTTCCGTCGGACAATAGATGAGACCTTTTCAAACTGGCCACGAGCAACCCACAGCTCACCATCCATCGGCACTAGCGGCCAAGCCTTGGTAAAATTAGCGGGTGAATGAATAACATTGCCTTGTTTTGTCAACAAGACCCGCCCCGTCCAATAAGCACGAATCCCATCAAGCTTTTCACTCACCCAGTACGCCTTCACCCAATGCTCATCCGCATCATCTGGCACACGATACACCGTCGGCAACAAGATATCGGGCTTAGCAACCTCCGCTACGGCAAAAACAGGCGCTACAACAAGCAGCAGGTAAACAGTCATCAGCAGGGCGGCACGAAGCAACAATTACAAACGCCCCTCGCAGGCTAGGCGCTTATCGACTGAACGACGATACAGACTGGTAAGCATTGGTTTTATTAATGGCAAGTTGATGAACACCCCGAGTAAAAAGAACCAAGGAATTTGTTTTAATAACAAACTATAAGCCTCTATAGCCGAGTAAATACTGCCATCTAAGCCTTGAACGTGTAACTCACGCAAGGCATTCAGTGGCTCAATCCCTCGCTGTAACAAAACATCTTGCTGACCTGTGATATCGAACCAACAGAACAATCGCGCCCTATTCCCAGCGAGGCGCTCAAACAACTGCCTATCGCGCACACAGCTAGGACACGATTGGTCATAAAAAATGACAATCTGCTTACTGCCACTCATTTACTCGTCACATAGCTGCTTAGGCTTCTAACCTAAAGCCTATTTTAATAGTCACTTGCCAGTGTTTAACCACCCCATCAACGAGGTGGCCACGCGTCCCAATCACTTCAAACCAGCCCATGTTTTTTAAACTTTTAGAGGCTGATTCAACCGCATTACGTACCGCATCGTCTGAGCTTACTTCTGAACTTCCAGTAACTTCAATATGTTTGTATGTATGGTGACTCATGCTAACCTCCTAAAAGTTTAGTGAAACTTAAGCATATACCTTTAACGGATGAGCGACAATCAATAAGGCATTCATCCGATAAAACACAAAGTTTGCGCAAAAGATAAGGTAGAATTAATCGAATCGATAATAAAAATAGCCGTATGGAAACCTTAGAACATTTATTTCACAATAATAAAAAATGGGCCGACTCGATTACTCAGCAAGACCCATCTTTTTTTCAACGTTTATCTAACTTACAAAAGCCTGAAATCCTTTGGATTGGCTGTTCTGATAGCCGCGTACCCGCCAATGAAATCATTGACCTAGCACCGGGCGAGGTATTTGTTCACCGAAACATCGCTAATGTGGTGGTTCATTCCGACCTTAATTGCCTTTCAGTTATTCAATACGCGGTGGAAGTGTTAAAAATAAAACACATCATCGTATGCGGCCATTACGGTTGCGGCGGTATTGAGGCCTCTTTAAACGATCAGGACCACGGGCTAATTGATAACTGGCTGGGCCATATCAAAGACGTCTCTCGTTTACACCAAGCCGAGTTAAGCGAGTTAACAGGTAAAGAGAAGGTTCACCGACTTTGCGAGCTTAATGTTGTGGAACAAGTTAATCATGTTTCCGACACCACCTCGGTGAAAAACGCATGGAAAAACGGCGAGGAACTCTATATCCACGGTTGGATTTATAATATTGAAAACGGTATTTTACACGACCTGATGAGTTCACCAAAGTCCAGCTAACAACGGAGCCATAGTAGCGCTACCATGACGTGAGCTTACAATTCTATATCTTCTAGCTCTATCTTCAGTGCATGGCCCGATATCAGTAATTCACACAAAGACACTACCAGTGAGGACATCATCAACACCAAGCTGGTAATAAACATAGACTGCCCCAGAAAGGCCGAGTCTATAAATAAGAAAAACATCGCGGCAACGCAAAAAGTAATACTCAACACACCGAAAATTTGCATCAAGATAATTAATTTAATGCGTAGCTGTAGGCTTACAATCTGGCGAGCAATCAGCTCTTTATTACCGTCATTAATTTTCTGATGTAAACCTCGTATAACCCCAGCTAAACCCATAAAGCGGTTGGTATAGGCCAACAACAATAAAGAAATAGCTGGGAATAATAACGCCGGCGTCGATAACTCCATAGCCAGTTAGAACTTAACTATAGAGTTATACAAGATCATTTACATATTTCCGTAATTTGGTCCACCACCACCTTCAGGGGTTACCCAAGTGATGTTTTGTGCGGGGTCTTTAATATCACAGGTTTTACAGTGCACGCAGTTTTGCCCATTGATTTGGAACTTATCGTGACCCTCTTCATCTTTCACGACTTCGTATACACCCGCCGGGCAATAACGCTGCGCAGGTTCGGCGTACATCGGTAAGTTTTTAGCTAACGGGATCGATGGATCGGCTAAACGCAGATGACACGGTTGATCTTCTTCGTGGTTAGTGCTGGATAAAAACACCGACGAGAGTTTGTCGAAGGTGATTTTACCATCCGGTTTTGGGTAATTAGGCTCTTCACACTCTGCCGCTGGTTTTAAGCAAGCATAGTCTGGAGTCGTGTTACGCCAAGTAAACGGCATTTTACCACCGAAGAGGTTTTGGTCTAACCAAGCAAATGAACCACCGAGTAAGGTGCCAAATTTGTGCAGTGCAGGTCCAAAGTTACGGGTTTTATGT
>MAAM01000013.1 GCA_002162695.1 Cycloclasticus sp. 46_120_T64
GTTCTGCTTCGGCACGTTCTGCTTCGGCACGTTCTGCTTCGGCACGTTCTGCTTCGGCACGTTCTGCTTCGGCACGTTCTGCTTCGGCACGTTCTGCTTCGGCACGTTCTGCTTTCGCTAAAGAGCCATCTTTGCAATGCACCAACTTCATACCCGGTGAGTCATGGCTTTCTTCTTGCGGTGCATCCAATGTTGACAACAAACCATCAAGGTAGCTCGCCATCGCCGCATCCTGATCTAACAGGGGATTATTTTTTATATCAGCCATCATTGGAAACCAAGCTTAATTTTGTTTTATGTGCCATCAATGCTGTTAATAATTTGCTATACGCAAGCACTGCTCTAGACTTAGGCGCTAAGATAGAAGCAGGCACCCCTACTCGACTCGCTTCCCTTAACTGCGTATCTACCGAAATATAACCACGCCATAAACGCCCTCGGTATTGATTACGTAAAGAGTTCAGGCTACTAATTGAGGCGCGGGTTCTTTTGTCAAACATCGTCGGTACGATGGTATATTCGAGTGGTTGATGACGAGTCTGTTGAACCATCCCCAAGGTTTTAACCATTCGCTCCAAGCCCTTAAGGGCTAGAAACTCGGTCTGCACCGGAACAATCAGCTGATCACACGCGGCAAGGGCATTAATCATTAACACCCCTAACATCGGCGGGCTATCAATTAGCACGACATCATAACTTGACTTGAGTTTTTGCAAAACATTGCTGATAACCAAGCCTAAGCCTTTAAACTGGCTAGCTTGACGGTCTAAGGTTGCCAAAGCAACCGAAGCCGGCAAAATATCTAGGCCGTCAAACTGGGTATTACGAATATATTTTTTAGGCTCAAGAACTCGCTGTTCAGAGCTATCTTTAAATAGGTTATAAACACTGTTTTCTATTGTGTCGGGGTCTAGACGAAAGTAGCTGGTCAAAGAACCTTGCGGGTCTAGGTCAATACACAACACCCGCTTACCCTTTACCGATAATAGACCTGCGAGCGTCACCACTGTCGTTGTTTTACCAACCCCGCCTTTTTGATTTGATATTGTCCAAGTTTTCATTGTTTTAAAAATTTATTGAATCGACTGTTTTTAACTCTCTCGAGTTTCTGGATTTTCTCGGCTTTCGACTCTGCTAATTCTTCGTTGGTTGGTGTTAGAGGCTCAATAGCATCTTGAAGTTCAACCACCGTATCATCAATATTCGTTTGCCGTTCCTCCACGTTATCGGCCGGTTTCCTTTTTTCTGTAAAACGAGCAATAGCATTTGATTGAATAACAATCACAACACGCCTATTTCTTTTACGCCCTACCGCCGTATCATTACCTTCGATGGGGTGATGCTCACCGTAGCCTACCGCCGCTAATCGCTCTGGGTCGATGCCATATTTAGAAAATAAGTGAACCACACTCGCCGAGCGTGCTGCCGATAACTCCCAGTTTGAAGGGTATTCAAAGGTATTAATCGGAATATTATCGGTAAAGCCCTCCACTTGAACAGAGTTATTTAATTTCCTGATGGGCTTTGCTATTTTCCATAGGACGCGCAAAGCTTCGTCTGACAACGTCGCATTACCACTGCCAAACAGCATATTACTATTCATTTCAACTTCGACCCAAAGGTCATTTTTCTCAACCGAGACTAAGTCACGATCAATTAAAGGCGAAAGAGCATCCTCTAGCTCATCCCCCAACTGCTCCAATACTTGAGCTTCATTAATTTTTTCCTCACCTTCCACCGAAGAGTCCACAATCTCAACAGTTTGTTTAGCGGTGCTGTCAGAAAACAAATCAGCAATGAGCTTATCTCCGCCAGCCTCCTGCTTCATTAAACTGTCAATCAGTGCCTTATTTTGAATAATATCACCAATCTCGATCGCTTTCATCGAGCGTGGCTGTCCCTTAAAAGCCCCGTCTAAAGTGCTCGATAACACCCTGTATTTACCTTCATTTACCGAAGAGACTGAGTACATAACAACAAAAAATGCAAATAAAAGTGTTATAAAATCGGCATAGGAAACTAGCCAACGCTCATGGTTTTCGTGTTCCTCTACTCTCTTCCTACGCCTAGCCATTAGCTATAAATAACCCTGAAGCTTTATTTCTACATTGCGTGGATTTTCACCTTCGGCGATCGCGGCGATACCTTCAATCATCATTTCACGCGCCTGAGAATAAGCAAACACCTGACCTTTTAGCTTGGTTGCCACGGGTATAAAAAAAAGATTAGCTAAACCAACCCCATAAATAGTAGCAACAAAAGCCGTCGCAATACCCGAGCCTAACTTACTGGGGTCCGAAAGATTTTGCATCACATGGATTAAACCCATCACCGCACCAATAATGCCAATAGTAGGCGAATACCCGCCCATCGCTTCATACACTTTCGCACTTTGTAATTGATGACTTTCCACCGCTTCAAGTTCCAACATTAAGATGTCTCGAATAACTTCAGGCTCACCACCATCAACCAGTAACTGCAGTCCCTTGCGGGCAAAATCATCCTTCTCATCATCAACAACAGCTTCTAAACCCAACAAACCCTCTCGTCGCGCTATCTCACTCCAATCAATGATTTTCTCAATATTTTTTTTAAGCTTTAGTTTAGGCGGAAAAAGCACCCAAACAAATAGTTTAATAGAACCAAAATAGACCTTTGCTGAAGACTGCAGTAGGGCTGCTCCAAGAGTACCACCAATAACAATTAAAGCTGCGGGGCCATTAGCTAACGCATCTAGGTGCCCCCCTTCCATGAAGTTTCCACCTAGGATGGCCCCAAAACCGATGATCACCCCCAATATTGTTAAAACATCCAAACGACCATCTCCTTAATTCAGCTTATATAGACCCTGCATAATAATATTGCACGCTCATCCGTACGTAAAAAACGTTTGTAAACTTTAACTTAAAGGTTTTATCTAAAAAATAGAACCCTATCTATGCAGAATTCCCCAGGTTCAATAAAACGCTAATCTAGCAGCCAATAATGCCTCTCTAACATTGACAAAAAACACCTCACGAGGTTTATGCATAACGATTTAGCATACTAGGAATATCTAAAATAATAGCAATACCCCCATCTCCGGTGATCGTTGCTCCCGCCAAGCCTTCAACTTTCGTCAGCATTGCCCCTAACGGTTTAATGACAATTTCCTCTTGACCTAACAATTGATTAACAACAAAACCAATATGTTGATGCCCCGCCGTCACTACCACAACGTGCTGATCTTCTTCAGAAGAAGGGTCTGGCGTATAACCGGGGATTAACCATTCATTCAAATAATACAATGGCATCGCCTTGCCTCTAACCAAAACAACCAATTGCCCATCAATCGTATTCGTATTAGATAAATCAAGGTTTAAAATTTCAACAACACTCGACAGCGGTAAAGCAAAGGCTTGGCTCGAAAGCTTGACCATTAGGGTTGACATAATCGCCAAGGTTAGTGGCAATTTAATCACTATTTTACTGCCGACACCGAGCTCAGATTCGACGTGAACCGTGCCGTTCATACCGGTAATGCGTGTTTTAACCACATCCATGCCGACACCACGGCCCGATACATCGGAGATTTCTGTTTTAGTTGAAAAGCCCGGAGCAAATATTAAGTTATAACATTCAACATCGGACAGACGTAACGCCGCCTCAGCGTCCATCATACCTTTAGTTACGGCGCTTTTACGCAAGATATCCGCATCCATGCCCTTACCGTTATCCTCAATACTGAGCATAATATGATCACCTTCTTGTATCGCGCTCAAGATGACCAAGCCCTCTTCAGGCTTCCCTGCCGCCAGCCTTTCTTCCGGCGTTTCAATACCATGATCGACCGCGTTTCTGACCAAATGCACCAACGGGTCAGATAATGCCTCAACTAGATTTTTATCTAAATCTGTCTCTTCCCCGACTAATTCAAGAACAATTTTTTTATCTAAACTTCTCGCTAAATCACGTACCACACGAGGGAAACGACCGAATACTTTCTTAATCGGCTGCATTCGCGTTTTCATCACCGCCAACTGCAAATCCGCCGTAACAATATCTAAATTAGAGATTGCCTTCGACATTTCATCATCTTCTCGCCCTGAGCGAAGCTTGGATAGGCGGTTTCTAACCAGAACTAACTCACCCACCATATTCATAATATCGTCAAGGCGCTTGGTATCGACCCTGACCGTTGTTTCAGCCGGTGGCTTGGCTGCCACCTTTGCTTTTGAAGGCTCTATCTCCTGAGTTTCTTTTACCGCAGGAACACTGGCTTCAACCGGAACACTGGCTTCAACCGGAACACTGGCTTCAACCGGAGTACTGGCCTCAACCGGAGCAAGCGCATCGCTACCACTGATTGTCGGCCCTTTACCGGCACCATGCATTTCATCGAGTAACTTATCGAATTCTTCTTCGGTTATATTCTCAGAAACACCCGTTTCAGCTGTCACGCTAGGTTCAACGGCCGGTTCGGCGGTTAATTCATCCGCATCAATTGATGGACCTTTATTTTTTCCGTGCAATTCATCCAGTAATTTCTCAAACTCTTCTTCAGTTATATCCCCCGAAGGCTCAGCCACCGGTTCAGCCATCGGAGCCTCTTCGGCAGCGGCCGATTGCAACATCGCCTCAAACTCTTGCTGAACCTCATCCGTGACGTCCGCTTGTTGATTATTAGTCACTGTTTCTGCAGCAGGCTCGGTAGCTACGACAGCTCCTGACGCGGATTTAAACGCCGCAATTTCAGCAATCAGCGCTGGCGAGGCGGGTTCAGGGTCATTACCCGTTCGAACCGTATCAAACATTTCATTGATGACATCGAGAGCCCTTAAAATAGCATCCATCAACGTGGCATCAGCAATTATGTCGCCATTGCGTAAAACATCGAAGACATCTTCACAAATATGACAAATACCGACCATCGCGTCTAAAGCTAAGAATCCAGCTCCACCCTTTACAGTATGAAACCCCCTGAAGATAGAACTCAATAAGTCGGCGTCTTCCGGTGATTGTTCCAACTCAACCAGCTGCTCACTTAACTGCTCAAGAATCTCTTGGGCTTCAACTAAAAAGTCTTGTAGTATTTCGTCTTCTAAATCAATGGCCATTGTATTTTCTCTAAAATCCTAAACTCGATAAAAGGTCGTCCACTTCATCCTGACTGTTAACAGTACCTTCAACGACGACACCAGGAACCACGGGACCTTCTAACACCCCTTTTTTAGTTTCGTTTTGCACAGCCGTTTCATCACTTTGAGAACCGGAAATCCGCACTAGTTCAACCAAGTTATCTTCAACGTTCTGCACTAGGTTAATGACTTTTTTGATGATTTGTCCAGTTAAATCCTGATACCCCTGTGCCAACACGATTTCATTGGTTTTTTCACTAACAATTTTTGTATTGGCACAAGAACTGTCTAAAAAATGGCTAATTTCCCCAGACATTACCTTAAATTCATCGAGAGATAATTCTCGGCCCAAAAACCGTTTCCAATTGACCGATAGCTCCTCACATTTTCGGTTCATTTCAACCGTAACGGGTAAAATTTCGTCAATCGCATTCAAGGTTTTATGCGCAGCATCGTCGGTCATTTCGATAACATAATTTAGCCGCTCCTTTGCATCAGGAATTTCTTTACCGGTTAAATCAATCAACTGCTCATCCAATGCGAAGGATGATAAATTATCGTGTAACTGACGCGTTAACTGGCCGACCTCCTTAAATAAACTACGCTCCCTGTCAATGGTCATCGAACACAATAACTCACCGGTCGCTTCCGCGTCGTTTGTTTCAATATGAGCCACCAATTGCTTCGCTTTAGCCAGCAGCTCTAACCGTTCGTTCTCGTCCTGCATATAAACTCCCTTTATTTATGCTCAGCCAGCACTACGTGCGAAAATTTTATCTATTTTTTCTTTCAGCGTGGCCGCTGTAAAGGGCTTAATAATATAGCCGTTGACTCCCGCTTGCGCGGCTTCAATAATCTGCTCTCTTTTTTGCTCAGCCGTTACCATAAGTACCGGCATATTGGCGGTTTCAGGGTTGGCACGTACCGTCTTCAACAACTCAATCCCAGTCATTCCCGGCATATTCCAATCAGTTACTAGAAAATCATAACCACCAGCTTTAAGCTTTGGCCACGCCGTTTGACCATCATCTGCCTCATCTAGATTTGTGAAGTCTAGCTCTCTTAACAAGTTCTTCACAATTCTTCTCATCGTAGAAAAATCATCTACGACTAGAATCTTCATATTCTTATCCAATTGGATTACTCCTTAAATTTACTTTACCCAGCCTTTATCGACCGTATTGCTTACAAGTTTAGCCAACAATTGCGAAATTGTTCAATAAAACTCTGTTTTTATTGTGATGGCGCAAAACCTGCTAGGCGGGCTTTTAATCGCAGCATGGCCTGATTATTAATTTGACAGGCACGAGATTCACTCACATTGAGTACCTTGCCAATTTCTTTCAAGTTCAATTCATTATCGTAGTACAAGGATACGACCATTCTTTCTCTTTCAGGCAAGCTAGCAATAGCCTCGATTAATGTTTCGCGAAAATCCGCCTCACTGAGGTTTTCTAAGACATTTTCGGCCGATGCTGGGTCGCTACTACCCTCGATCTCATCAGTGCTAAATAGCCGGCAACACGTACTATCCAGCAAGATCTTTTGATACTCTTCGATGGTAATTTCAAGCATCGAGGCAATTTCCGTATCCCGTGCGTCACGCCCTGTTTTTTGCTCAATTTCCTGCATCACTTGGGTGATCTGTCGCGCCTTTCTATGCACCGACCTAGGTGTCCAATCCGTGCGCCGAATGTCATCGAGCATTGCGCCACGAATACGAATCCCCGCATAGGTGGAAAAACTCGCCCCATGGGTATCGCTGTAATTATTTGACGCTTCCAATAAACCCAACATGCCGGATTGAATCAAGTCTTCAACCAGTACCGTATCGGGTAATTTTGCTAGCAGGTGGTAAGCAATCCTTTTAACGAGTGGCGCGTGTGTAGCAACCAGTTCCCCAGCATTTTTTGCTTGTAGGTTGGTGTACATCGCAATGCCGTTCACCCGGTCGATTCTCCTAGTTGACTCGATTCAATTAAGCGCTCCACAAAAAACTCTAAATAGCCGCCAGCCCCTCGCTGTACCGGCCAGTTATTAATCTTCTTCGCTAAATTTTTAATCGCTAAAGCGGCTTGACTGTTCGGTGATAATTCGACCACCGCCTGCTGCTTCTGTACCGCTTTTCGTAGACTGGTATCAAATGGCACCGCACCGGTGAAATACAAAGCAACATCCAAATAGTGATCGGTCACCTTACAAAGTTTCTGATATAAGGCCTTGCCGTGTTGCAGCGTCTCAACCATATTGGTAATAATATGGAAACGGCTCAAGCCATGATCTCTATTTAATAGTTTAATCAGCGCATAGGCATCGGTTAACGAGGTGGGTTCATCACACACCACGATCAATACTTCCTGGCAGGCTCTGGCAAAATTAATCACCCCGCCATGAATACCCGCCGCCGTATCGACCAATAACACATCAATATCCTGCTCAAACTCACTAAACGCATTGATAATCCCTGCCTGTTCCATCGTGCCTAATTCGGCCATATGTTGAACACCCGAGGATGCTGGCAATACCTTTAAGCCTTCCGGCCCTTCAAGCACAATCTCATCGAGTGTTTTTTCACCGCTTAAAACGTGGGTTAGATTAAATTTGGGGTGCAAACCCAGTAAAATATCGACATTAGCCAAACCCATATCAGCATCTAACAAGGCAACTTTTCGGCCTAATTTACAGAATGAAATCCCTAAGTTTACCGATAAGTTTGTTTTGCCGACACCACCTTTACCACTGGCTATCGCTATGACCCGAACGGGCTTTTTATTTGTCATTCTTCTCATTCCCGACGCTTGGTCTACACCTTCTTTAAACATTCGCATATTGTGATGAACCATTAAGTAATACCGACAGCGCAATATCATCATCTTGCATCAATGGCTGCTCGATAAAGTTAGCCATTAGTTCATCTGCCGCCGGATAATGCAGGTCCTCCGGTACACGTTGACCATCGGTCACAAAGCTCAGCGGTATTTGTTGTTCTATAATGGCCGATAACGCACTACCAGGGCAATCTGTTTCATCTAATTTACTTAAAATGCAGCCCTTAGGCTCGGCGTCGGCAAAGGTTTTAATCACTTCACGCATCGCACGCGACTCGGTAGTCGCCGAGATCACCAAATAATTATCAATATCGTACTTATCATCACGCAATAATTTGAATTGCTCGGTCATGCGAATATCTCGTTGACTCATCCCCGCGGTATCAATCAACACCAAACGTTTATCAATAAAGTCACTCAATGCCTCTTGAAAATCTTCGGCGGTAGAAGCAACCCGCATCGGCACGCCTAAGATCCGCGCAAAATTACTCAGTTGTTCGTGTGCACCAATACGAAAATTATCCGTGGTAATTAAGGCAATTTGCTCCGGTCCATGGCGCATTCTGAAACGCGCGGCGATTTTTGCAATCGTCGTCGTTTTACCGACACCGGTGGGCCCCACCAAGGCAATCACTCCGCCCTCATCTAAGATTTTATTTTCCATGACCGGCAGCGATTGAGCCGCAACTTGCAAACAGTTTTGCCAAGCTTGCTCAAGCTCGGTATCGGCTACCACCGACTCGGCCAGTTTTAAACTCAGTTTTTTGGAAAAGCCGGTATCCAATAGGCGTCGAATCACATCAACTCGCACTGGGTTCTGCTGCGTTTTATCCGCCCAAGACAGTTCATTCAGCTGCGTCCTGAACTCATGCCGCATCATATCTAATTCGTGTTTCACTGCTTTAATCGCAGGGTCTTCGATCCACGTCGCTTTTTTATTCGGCTTAGCCACTCGCCGTTTAACCGGTTCTTTAGCCGGGGTAAGCGCTGGCTCGACTTGCTTTCTTGCCGGCGTATAGTCTTCGCGGTAGGCTTGTTTAGGCGGCGTGCTCCAATCGATAGAAAGCCGGTCATTTTTCAACTCAGCGTCTAAACGGGCATCAAACTGCGCTTCCTTCTTATCCGCCGCATCTTTTATTGCCTGCTCATCGTAGTCTTTTGCCGCTACAATCTCGATGCCACCGTCAACGGTGTTATTCGACAAAATAACCGCATCCAAACCCAGCTCTTGCTTAACCAAGTTAAGCCCTTCTCTCATGTTAGGAGCAAAAAATCGTTTAATTTTCATCCATTATGCCTCGTTAGCCATTTTGTCCCACACTGCCAACGACTCTCACCTGTCTATCTTCAGGAATTTCGTTGTAAGACAAAACATTTAAATTTGATATTGAATGGCGTACAAAACGCGCTAACCAGGGACGTAAAAATGCAGATACAAGTAGTACGCCCGTCTTACCTTCCATTTCTAACTTTTGCGTACTTTCTTGTAATGCACTTATCATTCGCTCTGCTAACCCCGGTTCTAATCCTGCACTGCCATCTTCTGACGTTTGCAAGCTCTGTTGCAATAACCGTTCCAAATCTGGATCTAGCGTAATAACCGACAATTCACTGTCTAAGCCACTGATCCTTTGGACAATTGAGCGACCCAGTGAAATTCTAACCGCCGCCGTTAAGGCGCCAGTTTCTTGACTAATACGCCCTTGCTCGATCAATGTTTCCGCCACCGTACGTAAATCACGCACCGGAATATTCTCTTGCAACAGGTTTTGCAATACCTTCACGATAGAACCCAGTGGCAAGGTATCGGGCACCAAATCTTCAACCAACTTAGGTGCGGATTTTTTCAGCGTATCGAGCATTTGCTGAACCTCCTCGTGGCCTAATAATTCATGTGCGTGTTTCTGGATTATTTGGCTTAGGTGGGTCGCGACCACTGTTCCCGGATCAACCACCGTATACCCCATCGTTTGTGCCTGATCTTTTTGAGCCGCATCGACCCAAACCGCGTCCAAACCAAATGCTGGGTCCTTGGTTGCAATGCCTTGAATATCACCAAAGACTTGCCCAGGGTTAATCGCCATTTCTCTATCGGGGTGGATCTCCACCTCACCGATATTAACCCCCATCAAAGTGAGGCGATAAACATTCGGTGCCAAATCGAGGTTATCGCGAATATGCACCGCTGGAATTAAAAACCCAAGTTCTTGCGACAACTTCTTGCGTACCCCTTTGATCCGCGACATCAGCTCGCCGCCTTGCGCTTTATCCACCAACGGGATTAAGCGGTAACCGACTTCCAAGCCAATCATATCCACCGGTGCCACGTCATCCCACGACAACTCCCTTGGTTCATCCGGTAACGCTTGCACCGCCGGCTCTGGTTCCAAGCTGACTTGTTCTGCAATCAAACCTTTTTTATAGACCTTGTAGGCGGCATAACCCAATGCAGACGCAATTGAAATAAAGACAAAGTTTGGCATCCCAGGGATTAAACCTAATAAACCGATAATCCCGCCACTGATCGCTAAAGCACGCGGATTCCCCAATACCTGCAGGGAGACTTGCTCCCCCATGTCTTGATTGCTATTGACCCGAGTCACAATGATCGCCGTGGCGGTCGATAATAACAAACCCGGGATTTGTGCCACCAAACCGTCACCAATCGTCAATAAGGTGTAATACTCCATCGCCTGCGAAAACGGCAAATCGTGCTGTAAGATGCCAACACCCAAGCCACCCACTATGTTAATTAACAAAATCAGAATCCCGGCCACCGCATCACCACGAACAAACTTACTAGCACCGTCCATCGAGCCATAAAAATCGGCTTCCTGACTAATTTCTGCACGTCGATCGCGCGCTTGATCTTGGGTTAACAAACCGGCATTTAAATCAGCGTCAATCGCCATCTGTTTACCCGGCATCGCGTCCAAGGTAAAGCGGGCACTCACTTCGGATACTCGCCCCGCACCTTTGGTAACCACCACGAAGTTAATAATAATGAGAATACTAAACACCACCAAACCCACCGCGTAGTTACCACCAATCACAAAGGCACCGAAAGCCTCAATAACCTTACCGGCAGCATCTCCTCCGTTATGCCCTTCCAGCAAAACAATACGGGTTGATGCTACATTCAAGCTAAGCCTTAATAAGGTAGCCACCAATAAAAAGCTGGGGAATACCGCAAAATCCAATGGCCTTAACGCATAAACAACCACTAATAAGACGATTAACGATAAAGCGATATTGAAGGTAAATAGCAGGTCCAACAAAAATGGCGGCAACGGCAATACCAACATCGACAGCATGATCATAATGAGCAACGGCGCACCGAGGCCATTACGGACAAAATTAAGTAATAATTTAGAAATCTCGTTAGCGTTCATGATTAATATTGAGCCTTAAATTCTTAATGCGTTTTGTTCGCATATTTTTTATATTCATCGGGAATCGTAATATCTTTCGGGGGCTGTGGTTTTTTCCAGCGTTTATCGGTGGCAATGCGTAGTTGGTATACATAGGCTAGCACCTGCGCAACCGCTAAGTACAAACCCTTAGGCACCTCTTGATCAATTTCCGTACTGAAAAACAAGGCTCGCGCCAGTGGCGGAGCCGAGACCAAGGTAATGCCATTAGCGAGGGCAATATTTCTAATTTGTGCCGCCATTAAGTCACCCCCTTTTGCCACCACCATCGGCGCGCCAGTTCCATCTTCCTCATATTTAAGCGCAACCGCAAAATGAGTCGGGTTTGTCACGATGACATCGGCCTTAGGCACAGCTTCCATCATCCGGCCTTGCGACATTTCTTGCTGCATCTGACGAATCTTACCCTTCACTTCAGGGCGGCCCTCGGTTTGCTTCATTTCATCCTTCACTTCTTGCAAGGTCATTTTGAGTTTTTTCTTGTATTCCCATAAGCTAAAGGGCACGTCAATCGCCACCACCAGTAATAAGGATGCGCACAGCACCACAAAAGACATCGTCATTAAATCACTGGCTCGTAACAAGGCCGTTGCTATCGGCAGCTGACTAAAGTTTAAAAACTCTGGTAGGTAAACCTCCACCAACAACAACATCACCCCGAGCACCAAGCCGAATTTCAACAGCGATTTCACCAGTTCGATCAAACTGCGCACCGCAAACATCCGTTTCAAGCCTTCTAGGGGATTCATTTTGCTGGCTTTCGGCGTCAAGGCCTCGGCACTGAACGACCAGCCGCCCATCGCAATCGGGCCGACGAGTGCCGCAAGCACCATCGCCGCTAAAAAGGGAGCAATTGCCGCGAGCATGTCCTGCATCGACGATTCCAACCCGACCACCATCGATAAAGGATCATAAATACGAGCACGGTCAATCTTAAAGGCATCCTCCATCACCGCCCAAAGACCTAGAAAAATCCGGTCGCCGGCCATCCAAATAATCGTCGAACCCATTAGCAAAATCACGACTGTATTCAACTCTTTTGAGCGGGCAATATCACCTTTTTTTCGCGCGTCCTCTTCGCGCTTGGCGGTGGGTTCCTCGGTTTTTTCTTGATCACTACTTTGCTCAGCCATCGCTAATGCCTTATCCGTAAAAAGTCAGCAATCAGTCCATAACTCTCGGCCAGCAAATTCGTGAAGCTACCCAATATGGCGGGCAGAGTCACCCACATCAATAACAAACCCAATAATAAGGTTATGGGGAAGCCGACTGCAAAAATATTCAATTGCGGTGCCGCCTTGGTGACGACACCAAAGGCAATATTCACCATCAATAAGGAGGTAATCGATGGAACGGCCATCAATAAACCCGCCGAAAACAGCCGACTCGACCAAGCAATCACCGACCAGAAATCGGACCGCTCTAAGCCAACCACACCAACGGGCAAAGTTCTAAAGCTATCAATCAACATCTCAATCAACACCAAGTGCCCGCCCAAGGTTAGAAACAATAGGGTCGACAACACCAAATAAAATTGACTAATAACCGGCACACTAACACCCGAAATAGGATCAACCATCGACGCAAACCCCAACCCCATACTATAAGCTATGCCTTGACCGGCAAAAATAACCGCGCTGAACACCAGTTGCAACACAAACCCCATGGTCAAGCCGATCACAATCTGCTGCAGACCCGTCATGATACCGGCGTGACTGAGCACATCCACTGCTGCATGGGCTGGCAATAAGGGTAAACTAAAAACAGTAATCACCAACGACGTGCCGACCATAATCTTATTGGATACGAAACGACCACTAAACACCGGGATAGACACCAACATCGAACTGACTCTGAGTAGAGGCCAAATAAAATTGGACAGCCAAAGCATAATTTGTTGTTCGTTATAAACCATATTCAAAAACAACCGATACGCGAACGGTTAACTGATTAACTCTGGAATCTGCATATAGGTTTGCCGGGTAAAGTTGATAATTAAACGTAACATCCAAGGCCCAGCCATCGATAACACAACCACTGTTATCAGCAACTTAGGCACAAAGCTTAAGGTTTGCTCATTAATTTGTGTGGCCGCTTGAAACATCGCCACCAATAAACCAATCGCCAAGGCCGATAATAATAACGGCGCCGCCAACATGACGGTGATTTCCAACGCTCGCTCACCAATTTCCATCACGCTATCGGGTGTCATATCAAACCTCCTAAGTAAAAAAACTAGCGGCTAGGGTTTCCATAATAAGCGCCCAACCATCCACTAACACAAACAACATCAATTTAAAGGGCAGTGAAATAATCAACGGAGACAACATCATCATCCCCATCGACATCAGGACACTAGCAACCACCATATCGATAATCAGAAAAGGAATAAAGATCATAAAACCAATTTGGAACGCCGTCTTCAATTCGCTGGTGACAAACGCAGGCAACAGTAATGACAGCGGCACGTCATCTGCGTCATTAATCGGCGGCATCCCTGAAATTCGCGCAAACATGGCTAAATCATCATTACGCGTCTGCCGCAGCATAAACTCCCTAAATGGCTGAATACCCTTTTTGATGGCGACATCAGCACTAAGTTGATCGCTAAGGTAGGGCTGTAAAGCCTCATCATTCACTTTTTCTAGCACCGGCGACATGATGAAAAAAGTCAGGAACAAAGCCAAGCCCAGTAGAATTTGGTTACTCGGTGTTTGCGGGGTTCCCATCGCTTGCCGAAGAATAGAAAAAACAATAATAATACGAGTGAATGAGGTCATCATCACCAACAAGCTGGGTAAGACCGTTAACAGCGTCATCACCGCTAAAATCTGCAGAGTCACCGAATAGCTTTTACCATCGCCAGCAATGGTTATCGCCTCGATGCCCTCGGCGGCCAGCCCAGCCATCGGCAGTATCATCAGCAACACAAGAAGACTGAGTTTTTTCATTTGGCCGCCTGCTGCGTCATCATTTTCTGCAAGCTTGCTTGAAAACCGCTGGCCGACACTGGCGCTGATTGCTCGATTTCACCCTCCGCAAACGTATGCAAGTTTATCACTTGCCCCGGCGACACCCCCAGCAAGATATGTTGTTTACCCGCTCTAATCAACAACGCCTTTTCTCGTCCCCCTAGCGATACCCCCGACAGCACTTTTAGTTGCCCAGCTTGCGCCACAGAAAAACCGCTAAAACGCCTGGCCAACCAAGCCGCCGCGATGATCAACAGCAGGACAAACAGCAAACCCACCGTCCATTGCGTTAAATTAGCTGTAGATAAAGGGTCTACGCTCTCCGAACCAATTACCGTTGGCGCAGCCAGTGCGGCGCTCATGAAAAGCGATAACAACAGGCTATATAGTAATCTAAGCATTACTTTAATTTTTTAACCCGTTCTGCCGGACTAATAATATCGGTCAGCCGTAAACCAAACTTATCATTCACCACCACCACTTCACCTCGCGCAATCAATGTTTGATTAACCAATACATCCATCGGCTCACCCGCCAAGCGATCGAGTTCAATCACAGAACCTTGATTCAACTGCAAAAGATTACGAATACTAATTTTTGTACTACCCACTTCCATTGAAACCGTCACCGGTACATCTAAAATAACGTCGAGGTTTAATTCACTATTAACACTGCTGCCGCCAGTATCCGCCAGCGCATCAAACGAAGCCGCTTCGGCATCCGCTTGTTCGTTAAGCGCATCCCCCCAGTCAGCACCGGCTTCGGCATCCGCTTGTTCTTCTAAGGCATCACCCCAATCTGCATCAGCTTCACCGCTTGCTTGTTCATCTAAGGCATCCCCCCAATCCGCACCATCATTATTGTCATCATCAGCCATACCCTACCCCTCTTTGTTTATCACACTTTTCATTTCTTCACGCTCCATTTTCTCTTCCAGCTGAACCGCAAAATTGCCATTACTCACCCCAAGCTTGCCCCTAAATAGCGGCATTTCACCCGACTCGAGGATGATTCTGTCTGGCAAATCAATCGGTATCACATCCCCCACCTGAAAATCCACCACCTCTCGCAGCTGCATTTCTTTTTTCAACAGCGTACCAACCAATTCGACATCAGCCGTCTTGATATCGTTTCTTAGGGTGTTTTTCCAGCGTTCATCGGTATCACCTCGGTCACTCTGGATACCCGCATCCAGCAATTCACGGATCGGCTCAAGCATCGTGTAAGGCAGGCTAAATTGGATATCCCCCCCTCCGCCCTCGAGCTCTAAATGAATCGTTGACACCACCATTATTTCGGTAGGGGTTACGATATTGGCAAACTGCGGATTAACCTCAGAGTTAGCATACTCAAAGTCCAGCTTCAAAACCGGCTGCCAAGCCTTCGTCAGATCTTTAAAAATAATATCTAAAACAATTCGAATAACACGCATTTCTGTTGCGGTAAACTCACGCCCCTCGACCTTATTGTGAAAACGCCCAGACCCACCAAAATAGGTATCGACGATGGAAAAAACCAAACTAGGGTCAAGCACGAATAAAGCGGAGCCCCTCAGTGGCTTAATTTTAACGATATTGATATTCGTTGGCACAAACAGGCTATGCACATACTCGGAAAATTTCAGCATTTGAATACCCGAAATAGAAATTTCAGTCGAACGCCTTAAAAAATTAAATAAGCTAACACGAAAATAACGGGCAAACCGCTCGTTGACCATTTCCAAGGTCGGCATTCTGCCGCGAATAATCCTATCTTGGCTACTAAAGTCGTACTCACTTGCATCTCCTGAGGGCCCATCGACACCCGCTTCGGTTTCCACATCGCCGTCATCAACCCCATGCAATAAGGCATCAATTTCATCTTGAGATAATAGGTCTAAATCAGACATTTACTGCATCACCAGATCGGTAAAAAAAACATTTTTCACCGATGAAGAAACCTTGACGCTATCCAATACTTTATTGATCTCGGTCTTAATCGTAAGCTGCAATTTCACCTTACCCTTCGCCGTTTTCAACATCTCTGGGTCTTGGCTAGATAACATGAGTAAAATATTATTACGAATCACTGGGTCATGTAAGGTAATGGCATCAATAACCGCTTGTTCACTTGCCATCACACTGACAGCCAACTTCATAACCTGTATATTTCCACCCGGAAAATTAACCATAAAGGGCGGCATCAGCGCGTGATAAATAGCCGTATTAGCGGCGATCCCCCCACCCTCTTCACTACCCTCACCGTCGCTTTCAGCATCATTAGAGCCTGAGTCCGAATCGGTGTCAGCATCCATCGACTCCTCTGCCGTAGGCTCTGCGGGTTCATCATCGAAGAAACCACTAAAAAACAACCCCGCCCCCACAAGAATAAGCACGCCAACAGCGCCACCTACCATCATCATTAATTTTTTCTTAGAGCCTGCCTCAGCGTCAACCGATTCACTTTGCTCTTCTTGCTCCGCCATGATGCACCTTAAAGTTTGAATAAAACATAATAAAGCAAATGCCATGCCATAGATAAAAGCAAACATTTACAATGACTTACAGAAGACACCTGTTCTTCAGTCAAATTTAAGTCATTATTATATGTCCGTAACAAGTCAACAAGTCAACATTCTGGCGGCATCATATAGCCTCTGGGTCAGCACCATCAGCATAACGGTAACGACAAAAACACCAACAACAAGCCATCATTCAAGTCCCTGTTAAGGCTTAGATACGACGCCTTCTTCAGCTAAGAACTAGTTTTAATATATAGGCGAACGCAGACAAGGCTGTGTGGATAAAAACGCACAAAACCATAAAAAACGGGAGGGGGAGCAACGCATCAAGTCTGGGGGCCGCAGTTAGCAAACGAAGGAACCATTATCTAGGAAGATCCAACCGAGTTTATTAGGGCAAATAAACAAAGCTTGCTGGTGAAGCGCTTTAGGTGTTTCGACCTGCTTTGAACACCGGCAGTAGGTGTTCAAAGCAGGGTCGTATTGTCAAACGCAGCAATGACTACTGAGGCCTATCTTAGGTTATTAAGCGAAGTCGCTAAATAGCCCTTCATAGCGGCGCGACGCAGCCTCCGATTCATCAAAGAGAGATTCCTCTTGTTCGGCCTCGCTTAGCCGCCCGAGCTTATCATCCGTTGTCGACGCTTGTTTTTCACGCTGCTCCGCAAAAGAGTGCTGAGAGACATCAACATCGACTAAATTAACATTTTGCTCGCTTAACATCTCACGTAAGCGCGGTAGCGCCGCATCAATAGCCTCACGCGTCGCCCCATGCTGAGCGGTAAAAGAAATACTCAGCTGTTCATTTTGCAATTGAATTTTGACCTCAACAGGCCCCATATGTTGCGGGTTGATACGAATTTGCGCACCACTAACAGACTGATTCACCGCCCACTGTACACGCTGGTTAAAATCCTGCCCCCAACGCGAGTGCCCGACAGGCGTATCCAGCGAGATCGTAGGTCGATCCACAAGGGCTTGTGGCGTAGCGCCTACGGTTTGAGCAGGCGCCCCTGCTACCATTCTCTCAGTCGTTTGTTGCATAGCCGCTAACTGAGTTTGAGCAAGCGGCCCTTTCAACAAACCCTCAGGCTCTGGCATCTGAGCCGCCACCCCTTTCAACAAACCTTCAGCCGCTTGCACCTGACCAATCGTCCCTTTCATTAGTACCTCAGCCGGCAAAACCACCTCTGCGGAAGCAGCGCTAGGCTTGTTTATTTTAACCACACCCGCCTTCTGCGCCAAATTATGCTGCCGCAAAT
Source organism: Cycloclasticus sp. 46_120_T64 (assembly GCA_002162695.1). Taxonomy (GTDB): domain Bacteria; phylum Pseudomonadota; class Gammaproteobacteria; order Methylococcales; family Cycloclasticaceae; genus Cycloclasticus. The sequence goes on from MAAM01000013.1 coordinate 18,111, forward strand.
CCACTCCAGCGGAAAATGCTGCGCTTCGATCATTGCTAATATCAAATAACGTTTTTTGTTCAACCGATAAGCTTTCCAGTCGGTAAGGAAGCAGTTCATTAGTCTGAGCGAGCGGGTCAAAAACGATATCTCCCCCAGCTTCATAATTAACGCCCTCGGCAGCAACCAAGTCATCCTCTGTCGTTAGAAAATCCTCGACAACCTCAGGTGGAAATAAATTGCCGCTTTCAGACGCTACAGCGGCAACCTCTGGCAAGTCAACAAGACTATCAACAGCCATCAATTCGCCCGTAGCCTCTTCAGCTAAAGTCTCAGCTAACAACTCTGCTGGTAAAACATTAGGTGACACTTGCCGTGATTCGGGCTTAACACTATGTTGACTTGGGTTAAACTGAACGCCATGTTCAACAGCCGACTTATCATCAACGGCCTGTTTAGCAGCAGCATTTCCCTTAGCTTTATCCGCTGGCTCGGCTTGTCGCTTCTCGGCCAGCTGATCCATTTTTTTATCGAAATGCTCGGAAAAACCACGACCATTAGAATCAGAGCCAGCCACGGCAGGGCTATCAACGGCATCGAGTTTTGACGTCGCAACTGACAAACCAGGTATCAAGGGAACAGCCATACTTTCTCCTTCTTATTCACATTGTTAGATTAAAGGCAAAATATATGCCACAACCATTAATCAAACCACAAAAAACAAATAATACTTCCCCCCCTTATAAAGCCAACTAATCCACCACCGCGCCGGCAATATCAACGACTTACCGCAGACAAACAAATGATTGGTTAAAATGTTGCTATTTTGGTAAAAAGCATTTAATGTCTACTCAAGACTAATAAAAACAAACGTTTGTATCAGTAATTACAAGGAGAGAATAATGAAAATATTTCACAAAACACCTTTAGCTCTTGGCGTTGCCGCCGGCATGGCGATGCTAGCCGCCTCAACAGGCGCACAAGCAACTAATTCAGGCACTGACCTTAATTTATCCGCTAAAGCCCGCTCAGGCGGTATGGCGGGCGCAGCGTATACCATGCCACAGGAAGCTTCTGCAGCGATTTTTGGTAATCCTGCAACATTGACTCAGTTTAAAGGCATTAACGTTAACTTTGGCGCATCAATGATTACCTTAATGGATGCACAAAACCAACAACAAACAACCATTACCGGTGGCGTACTAGCAGGAACATCCACAAACAAATCAAATTCCGATGCTAATAACTACGTCATTCCAGACCTAGGCATTAGCCTGCAGGTCTCACCAAATCTAGTGATTGGTACAGGCTTAGAGGTTGACTCTGGCCTCGGCGCTGATTACCGAGATGATCCCTTAAGCTTATTTGCCGGAGCCTTAGCTGGCGCAGGCTTACCACAAACTGGCGTTCCTCTGTTAGTTGAAGTTATTTCCTTTAGCGCTAACCTAGCCGCCGCCTACCAAGTAACCGACCAACTCTCTGTTGGCGCATCTGCGACGATTGGTTTTGGCTTAGCACAATTAGGAACAGCAGGCCCAACAATAGGCCTCGATGCATTAAGTACGGCTCTAGGGGCATCTCCTACATCTCCAGCGACTGGACCATTAAGCGATTTTGGTGGAACAACGTCTAGCGTACACGATATCGGCTTTGGCGCTACCCTTGGTGCCACCTACTTAGTGGAAGAAGGCATCATGCTGAGTGCTACAGTAAAGAGCCCTCTATCCTATAACTATAAAAACATCATCTTCGCGGAATCAGGTGCAACTACTGTGCATGGTCACGATGGTTACCAAGACCTCACCCTGCAAAACCCAACCGAGGTTATATTTGGTGTAGCTTTAGATAACGTCATCATGCCGGGTTTATTAGTTGAAGCCGATGCGATTTGGAAAAACTGGTCCGATGCTCAAACCTTCCAAGACGTCTTCGAAGATCAATGGTTATTAACCATCGGCGCGCAATACAAAACCGGAGATTGGACTTACCGTGCAGGGTATAGCTATGCTCAAGATATCCTATCAGACAAACCCAATAATACTCTCGGCGGTTTAGACGGCTTAGGCAGCGTACCACTTGGTACCGGACCGTTTGAAGCAATTTCAGTTGATGTAATTGAGCTAGTACAAGTATCCCTAGTACCGGTCATTTGGGAACATACGGTAACAGCTGGTATTGGTTACCAAATCACCGATGCAGTATCCGTTGATGGCTTTGTTTCCTACGCATTTGCCGATACTGAAACCAGGAATCCCGCCACTCTAGATGCCACAGCATTGGGCTTAATCGGTGTAACTGGAGCAACCGCCGTTGATACGGAATATAAAGTGAACCTAGACGCTGAGATCATGGCAGGTATCGGTATCAATATCGCATTACCTTAATAGTTAGTTTTTCATAACTAAGAAACCTAAAACCCCGCATTTGCGGGGTTTTTTTTCGCCCTAAAAAAATCTTACTGAGCCAAGCTCCCTACAAGGGTTATCAATACTGCGGCCCCCTCATTTAAAGCGAAATACAAAATACTAATTTCACCACCATTTTTCAATAACGGCTAACTAAAAAATCATTACGCCTCTTAGCTCCTTCTCCTGCATCTTCGCCGTCATCAAACCAACCTTGTACTAATGAGCAAGCGCCACCCAAGTCTCAGCGTTTTTCCAAAAAAATTTCATCTATAGCTAGAGATTGCACCTTAGTTGCAAAAAAACGAACGCTTGCTTTATTTGTTGTTTTTTTGATACTATGCCGCCCACTAACAAACGAACATTTGTTACAAGCTAATTTAAGCAAAATATAACAAGGAATATAGCGTGAAATTATTCAAAAAAACTCCATTATCAGCAGGGGTTAGCTGCGGCTTAGCTCTATTAGCTGTATCAACTGGCGCACTAGCAAGCAGTGCCGGAACAGACCTCAATTTATCGACTAAAGCCCGCGCTGGCGCCATGGCTGGGGCAGCATACACTATGCCTCAAGAACCATCGGCAGCGGTTTTTGGTAACCCTGCTACCCTCACTCAGTTCAAAGGTATTAACTTTAACTTTGGTGCGACATTAATGGGTTTGGCGAATGCCGAGCAACAGCAACAAACGACCATTGCAGGCGTTGGTACATTTACCAATAAGTCACACTCTGACGCAAATAACTACGTACTACCGGACCTTGGTATCACCCTACAGGTCTCACCAAACCTAGTGATTGGTACTGGCTTAGAAGTAGACTCAGGTATTGGTGCCGATTACCGCGATGACCCAATAAGCCTGTTCGGTGGCGCTCTAGCTCCCTTGACTGGTGTGCAAACTGCCGTTCCACTATTGGTAGAAGTTATTTCATTTAGTGCGAATTTAGCCGCCGCCTATCAAGTAAACGAACAGTTATCTGTTGGTGCATCAGCAACAATCGGTTTTGGTTTGGCGCAATTAGGTACCTCTGGGCCAACGGATGGGCTAGATGAATTGAATATGGCTCTACAATCGGCTTCTCAACTCCCTCCCGGCTCTACCACTTTGTCAGATTTTGGCGGAACAACGTCTAGTGTTCACGATATAGGTTTTGGTGCGTCACTCGGTGCCACCTACTTAGTACAAGAAGGCATTATGTTGAGTGCCACGGTAAAAAGCCCCTTATCGTATAACTACAACAATATCATCCACGCCAATCAAACTGCGGTACCCGCAGTACACGGACACGATGGTTATCAAGACCTCACCATTCAAAACCCAACTGAAGTTATTTTTGGCATAGCACTCGATAACGTGATCATGCCTGGCTTACTGGTTGAAGCCGATGCCATTTGGAAAAACTGGTCCGACGCACAAACATTCGAAGATGTATACGAAGACCAGTGGATACTAAACTTTGGTGCACAATACCAAGCTGGTGATTGGACCTACCGCGCAGGTTATAGTTATGCACAAGACGTATTATCTGATAAACCAAATAATACACTCGGCGGTCTTGACGGCTTAGGTACTATCCCGCTGGGTGATACTGCATTTTCAGCTATTTCTTATGACGTGATTGAATTAGTGCAAACGACCTTGGTACCGATTCTTTGGAAACATACGGTCACCGCCGGTATTGGTTACCAAATTACCGATGCTGTATCGGTTGACGGTTATATTTCATACGCCTTTGCAGAAACAGAAAGCAGAAACCCTGCTACTCTCGATGGTATTGCCACTCTACTTGCCGGCAGCACCGTAACGACTGAATATAAAACAAATCTCGATGCAGAAATGTTAGCGGGTGTTGGTATTAATATCGCACTGCCATAACGCTTCGCTTTATCGCTAGAAAACAGAACCCTGCTTCGGCAGGGTTTTTTTTACCATTTTATAACTCCCCCAATAACTAAAAGTGCTTATATAAACCCTAACAGTTCAAAGCATTAAAATTTCACAGCCAATACAAAAGCCACGCCTTAATACTTTTAAGCTTGGACCCCACAAAGAAAACGATAGCTCGCGATTCTTATTGTTTTTTTTGCTAACAGCTCATCCCATATAAAAAGGGATACTTGATACGGCTAATCTTAGAAGGCATGTTAGCGTAATACTATTCAACTAAACTCCATTCGACCTTGGAATCAGCAGTAATCTAGCTCCAGTGATCGATTCAAGCCGTGCATTCGCTATCAGTAAAGGCCCCGACTTGAACTTATCGACTAAAGCACATGGCCGGAGCACGGTATACGCTTCATAAGTGTCCGCCTATATTTTGGGTACTCATCCACCTTCCCCAATTCAAAGGGTTTATATAAATTATTGGCACATCCTATTGCTGGGCTATATCGATAACCAGCAAACGACAACTATTGAGAACCCCAAGGTTCTCGGTTGTCCGCTCAATGTAAGACAATAAGTTAACGGCACAAGCCACTGACATCATAGAAATTAGCGATACGCTGTCAATAAATAAGATTTACCCTTTAAAAACAAACAATTGTATTTTGTTGCTTTTTAACAAAAAAAAAGATATTGTCACGCCCGCAAATTAATACGCCACACATATTCAAGATTCACATGAATATGGCACTTAAACTACGGAATACAGACCATGACAGATATGACAAAAAAACTAGCTACGGGCTTCGGGCTGCTGTTAGCATCCAGCGCTTTACAAGCTAGCAATACGGGAACCGATACCAATTTATCCGCTAAAGCACGTGCCGGCGGCATGGGTGGCGCTGCCTATACGATGCCGCAAGAAGCCTCTGCGGCCGTGTTTGGCAATCCTGCCACGCTAACGCAATTCAAAGGCGTTAATGTTAATTTTGGCACATCACTGCTAGCCATTTCATCGGCCGACATTGAAACCTCCTCCAATATCAATGCCCTAGGTGGTTCGGTAACAAGCCGATCCCATAGCGATGCCGATAATTACGTGATCCCAGATTTTGGTTTAAGCATACAATTATCCCCCAACTTGGTCATTGGTACTGGCTTAGAAGTTGATGCGGGCATTGGCGCTGACTACCGCGATGACCCCATCAGCCTAACCGGCGCGGGACTGATCACGCTACCACTTAATGTAGAGCTTATTTCGTTTAACGCCAATCTCGCGGCGGCCTATCAAACCACTGAAAGACTATCAGTCGGCGCTGCTTTAACTGTCGGTTACGCGATGGTCCAGCTGGGTACCGCCGGCCCAACGTCGGGCTTGAGCAATATGTTAGGTGCTAATGCCACCGGCACGCCTTTCGTTGCAGATGGCAGTGCCAATCTGGGCATCAATGACTTTGGCGGCACCACCTCCAGCGTACACGATATTGGTTTTGGCGCGAGTTTGGGTGCGATATACCAGCTAGATGAAGGCATTGCCCTTAGTTTAACCGCGAAGAGCGAGGTGCAATATAACCTCAATAATATACTCTACCAAGACACCTCTAACTTTGCCTTTGGTGGAAGCACAGGGTCTTATCAAAACCTAAAACTCGAGCAGCCTGCAGAAATTATCGCCGGCATCGCAATAAATGATGTATTCGCCCCGGGCCTACTCGTTGAAGCCGACATCGTGTGGAAAAACTGGAGTGAAGCGGCGACTTACCAAGACATATTTGATGATCAATTTATGGTTTTACTCGGCGCGCAATACCGTTACCATGACTGGACTTTCAGAGCCGGTTATAGCTTTGTGGAAAATATGATTAAAAACAAGCCGAGTAACACACTGGATGACTTCGCCGGTTTAGGCTCTTTACCGATGGGCGACACCGGTGGTGCACCGTTCGGCAATGATTTAACTAAAATCGCTCAAGCTAGCTTATTGCCGATTATTTGGAAACACACGATCACCGCCGGTATCGGTTATGCATTGACCGATGCAGTAAGTATCGATGCTTACGCTGCGTATGCGTTTCCTGAAGAAGAAAGCACCCCTTTAAGCAATATTGAAGCCGCCGTTTCTGCACACGTATTACCGACAACTGACTTGAAAATGAAATCGAGTATTGATGCGGGTTACTTATTGGGCGCGGGTTTAACCATTTCACTACCGTAAGCGGCACACGAGTTATTTACGGTATGAACCACGCTATTAATAGCTAACAATAAAAAACCCCGCCTAGGCGGGGTTTTTTATTGTCTTGTAGCGCTAGCCTTTACATATTACGTCGGTATTGGCCACCTACCTCAAAGAAGGTATCGGTTATTTGCCCTAATGAACAATAACGCGACGCTTCCATCAGCACTTCGAAGACATTAGCGTTATTCTTCACCGCGTGTTGCAGCTCAGCCAACATTTTCTCCGCTTGCTCACTATTATCCGTTTGCACCGATTTCAAACGCGCCAACTGACTTTGTTTTTCTTCTTCGGTCGAACGAGCCAGTTCGATACTGGTTTCCACTTCACCGGCCAATGGGTTTTCGAAGGTATTAACCCCAATAATAGGCAACTCACCAGTATGCTTAAGCATTTCATAGTTCATTGACTCATCTTGGATTTTACCGCGTTGATAACCGGTTTCCATCGCGCCCAACACACCACCACGTTCAGAAATACGCTCAAATTCACGCAGCACCGCTTCTTCAACCAAGTCGGTTAGCTCATCAAGAATAAATGAACCCTGCAGTGAATTTTCATTCTTCGCTAGGCCATATTCCTTATTAATAATTAGCTGAATCGCCATCGCCCTACGCACTGATTCTTCCGTCGGTGTGGTCACCGCTTCATCATAAGCATTCGTATGTAAGCTATTACAGTTATCATTAATCGCAATCAACGCCTGTAAAGTCGTGCGAATATCATTAAAGTCCATTTCTTGCGCGTGCAGAGAACGGCCCGATGTTTGGATATGATATTTTAACTTTTGACCACGTTCATTAGCGCCATATTTAAAGCGCATCGCCACCGCCCAAATCCTTCTTGCTACACGGCCCATCACGGTATATTCAGGGTCCATCCCATTCGAGAAGAAGAACGATAAATTGGCTGCAAAATCATCAATCTTCATTCCACGCGACAAATAGGTTTCCACATAGGTGAAACCATTTGATAAGGTAAATGCCAATTGAGAAATCGGGTTAGCACCCGCTTCCGCGATGTGATAACCAGAAATAGACACCGAGTAGAAGTTCTGCACACTCTTCTTAACGAAGTACTCCTGAATATCGCCCATCATCTTCAAGCTAAACTCAGTAGAGAAAATACAAGTATTCTGCCCTTGATCTTCTTTTAGAATATCCGCCTGTACGGTGCCACGAACATTCGATAGCGCCCAGTTCTTAATTTCATCACGCTGCTGTTCTGTGGGAGCGACCCCCTTATCTTCTGCAAACTTAACACACTGCTGATCAATCGCGGTGTTCAAGAAGAACGCCAGAATAGTCGGCGCAGGGCCATTAATCGTCAACGATACCGAGGTACTCGGCGCACAGAGTTCAAAGCCATCAAACAACACTTTCATATCATCTAAGGTGGCAATTGATACGCCTGAGTTACCCACTTTACCGTAGATATCTGGACGCACACCCGGGTCATTACCGTATAAGGTCACTGAATCGAATGCGGTCGATAAACGTGTTGCATCGGAGCTTTTCGATAATAATTTGAAACGTTTATTGGTTCTAAATGGGTCACCCTCACCAGCAAACATTCTTGCCGGATCTTCACCCTCACGTTTAAAACCAAACACACCTGCGGTAAATGGAAAACTACCGGGTACGTTTTCTTTCAATAAGAAACGTAATTGTTCGCCTTGATCGTCATAATTTGGCGTGGAAACCTTAGGAATTCGTGTGCCCGCCAAGGAGTAATTAGCAATTTTAGTGACTATTTCACGCTCACGAACCTTTTGTGTATAGGTATCTTTGCTGTAGTCCTCTTTAACGACTTTCCAGTTTTCTAATAAATTCTTGCAACGAGAGTCTAGGCGCTCTTCGCGCTTGTCGATTTGCTGTTGGAACGCCTCATCAATATTTGCAGTATCAGCCAACATACGCTTGGCTTCTTTTAATTGCTGACGTTCTCTGGCAATAATCACCTGCTCTTGAATGGTTTTATGATAACTACGTACCGCTTCGGCAATTTCAGCCAAATAACGCTGACGCTCAGGCGCAATAATGGACGAACTGCTGGCCGATTTTTTCGAGCTTATTTTATCAAAGAAACTACCTTCCCAGCTATTCAGCTCTTTTTTCGTGAAGGTCGCTAGAATACCTTGGTATAAACCCGTCACCCCATCATCATTAAACTTTGAAGCTACCGTTCCATAAATCGGTAAGTCTTCAAAATCAGTCATGAACAACTCATAGTTGCGCTGGTATTGTTTTCTTACATCACGGAAGGCATCTTCACTGCCCTTACGGTCAAATTTATTGATCACCACGAGGTCGGCAAAATCGAGCATATCAATTTTTTCTAATTGACTGGCCGCACCAAACTCAGGTGTCATCACGTACATCGAGGTGTTTACATAAGGCACGATACCGGCATCGCCTTGGCCAATACCCGGAGTTTCAACGATAATCAAATCAAAACCGGCTACTTTGCAAGCATTGATGATATTCGGCAAAGCTTCTGGCACTTCACCGAGGGTGTCACGGGTAGCAATAGAACGGAAATAAATATTCGGGTGATTAATCGCATTCATCCGAATTCGGTCACCCAATAAGGCACCGCCCGTTTTACGCTTGGTCGGATCAATCGCGATGACCGCAATTTTAAGCTCTTCGTGCTCTAAGTTAAAACGACGAATCAATTCATCGGTGAGTGAGGACTTACCCGCACCACCGGTTCCAGTAATACCTAATACCGGTGTTTTATCGTACTGCGCAGCCTGTTCGTTGAGAGCGACTAATTTATCTTCAGCCAGCTCATCTTCATCTAAGCTGGTAATTAAACGTGCTAATTTTAAATAACCATTATCGGTCAAGCCGTTTAAATTGCTCGGTGTGCTGAGTTCAGTCAGTGAACAATCAGAGGTTTCAATCATTTCATTGATGATGCCCTGTAACTGCATAGACTGACCGTCTTCAGGACTAAAGATATGTGAAACACCATAGGCGTGTAACTCGGCAATTTCTTCCGGCACAATCACTCCACCACCGCCACCAAAAATTTTGATATGGGAGGCACCTTTTTCTTTCAGCAAGTCGATCATATACTTGAAGTATTCGACGTGGCCACCTTGGTAGGAGCTAATAGCTATCCCGTGCACGTCTTCTTGAATCGCCGCGTCAACGACTTCTTGCACCGAGCGGTTATGCCCTAAGTGAATAACTTCAGCACCGGTCGATTGTAAGATCCGACGCATAATATTAATCGCCGCATCATGGCCATCAAATAAACTAGCGGCGGTAATAAAACGAATGTGATTTTTTGCCGCGTATTTTTCTATATTCAATGGATCAACACTGCTGTTTTCTGTTTTCGACATCTATACTCCTAACAATTTTGTCTTAGTTCTATACGCCTGATCTTACCTGAGATGGTTTTAGGCAATGATTCTACGTACTGTATTTCACGCGGATATTTATACGGCGCGGTATGTTGTTTCATAAAATTTTGAATCTCTTTCGTTAAGTCATCACCCGCTTGGTAACCGTCAGCCAGAATGATGAAAGCCTTAACTATTTCGCCACGAGCCTCATCCGGCTTACCAATAGCGGCGGACTCCAATACGGCAGGGTGTTCTAATAAAGAGCTTTCTACCTCGAATGGGCTAATTCGATACCCCGAGGAGGTAATAATATCGTCGGAACGACCGACAAACCAAAAGTAGCCATCCGCATCGACGGTGCCGGTATCGCCAGTATAGTACCAGCCATTTTTACAACACTTTTCAGTGGCCGCATCATCCTGCCAATAACCAGCAAACATGCCGGGTTGCAAGGGTTCGGTAATACGTACCGCAATATGACCCACCGTATCGTTCGCCACGAGTTGCCCATCTTCATCAATAATTTGTACATCGACACCCGGTACGGGTTTGCCCATAGAGCCTGGTTTTACCGTTAAACACGGGTAATTTGCCACGATATTAATACTTTCTGTTTGCCCGTAACCATCATAAATAGCTGAGCCGGTTGCCTCTTTCCAAACCTTGATAACCTCAGGGTTCAAAGGCTCGCCAGCGCCCACTGCGTGACGTATTGAGGATAGTTTAAATGCCGCTAAATCCATTTGCGCAAAGACTCGATACACCGTCGGCGGCGCACAAAAGGTCGTCACTTGAAGTTTTTCAATCAGTTTCAGGTGCAATTCGGCATCAAAGCCCGTGCCATCAAACAACACCAGCGCTGCCCCCATTTGCCAAGGCGCAAACAACATACCCCAGGCTGCTTTTGCCCAACCGGTATCAGACAAGGTCCAATGAATATCATTCTGATTAAGGTCTAACCAATACCGACCGGTAATGATATGTGCGTGCGCATAGGCATTGTCCCTTGGCACCATCTTTGGCATACCGGTGGTGCCTGACGTAAAATAAACAATCATCAGGTCGGATGCTTTACTGTCGGCTAATTGAGATTTATCTAGAGTCTCTGCAGTCTTGTCGATTAATTGTTGATAGCTGATCCAGCCTTCACGTTCGTCGCCAATGACGATTAATTTTTCTAAACTAGGACAATTATTTTTTATTTCATCAACCCTGTTCGCATTCTCAGCGCTGACAATGGCGATAGTCGCTTTTGAGCGATTAATACGGTATTCAATATCTTTTGCGGTCAGCAAGTTCGTGCCAGGCATGGTGACCACGCCAAGTTTGCAACAACCGAGCATGATGCCATACCACTCGATAACACGGGGGATCATCACAAAGGCGAGTTCGGACTTCTTAACTCCCAAGGAGATAAGGCCATTCGCCACTTGATTAGATAATTTAGCAATATCACTGAACTGATAGTGCTTGATATTTTCACCGCTCCCGTCGACGGTGATACAAGCTAACTTGTCGGCCTCACGGGCTTGTTTATCAATAACATCAAAAGCAAAGTTGTAATTATCTGCTGTCTTTAACGCGAAGTTTGCCTTAGTTTCGTCGTAGTTTTGCATATTAGCCATCAAGTCTCCCCACCCGAGTTTTGTATTATTATTTAATTGAACAAGCGTTCAGTTGGCCCAGTACTATACCTCAATCAATGCCACTTTAAAACCACCGCTTTCAATCACTTAGCTTGTTTAAATTAACGATCAGACAATAAAAACGCCCTGAAAGGGCGTTTTTATTAACTTAAAATGGATTATTCAGAATGATCGTTTCCGTTCGCTCGGGCCCGGTCGAAATAATATCAATCGGCACCCCGACCAGTTCCTCTAGTCGCTTGACATAAGCCAAAGCCCCGTCAGGAAACCCTTCCATTGATTTTCGCCCAGCTGTCTCCCCCTGCCAACCCGGCATGGTTTCAAAAACGGGTTCGCATTGTGCGTACTTTTCAGCACCAATCGGCGGCACATCAATCAACTCACCGTTTAGCTTATAGGCCGTACAGATCTTAACTTCTTTCAGCCCATCCATCACGTCAAGCTTAGTCAAACAAATCCCGCTCAAGCTATTAAGTCGCGCTGAACGACGTAAAGACACTGCATCGAACCAACCACAACGTCGCTCACGGCCCGTTGTTGCGCCAAACTCATGGCCTTTCTCGCCTAGGTACTGCCCCACTTCGTCATTCAATTCTGTTGGGAAGGGCCCACTGCCCACGCGTGTGGTATATGCCTTGGTAATGCCCAGCACATAATCCATATCACAGGGCCCCATACCACTACCACTGGCAGAACTGCCCGCCGTAGTATTTGAAGAAGTCACATAAGGATATGTACCGTGGTCAATATCCAGTAAGGCACCCTGAGCGCCTTCAAACAAGATGTTTTCACCTTGCTGGCTGTAGTTATGCAGTTTATCCGCAACATCAATCAGCATCGGCTTAATATGTTCAGCCTGCTGCATCAGTTGGTCATAGGTGTCTTGGAAGTCGTAAGCATCCGCTTTATAGTAATTTTCTAAAACGAAGTTATGGTAATCCAACAACTCTTTTAATTTTTCGGCAAAAACATCCGGGGTTAATAAGTCTCCCGCACGCACACCGCGTCGCGCCACCTTATCTTCATAAGCTGGGCCAATACCACGTCCAGTCGTGCCAATCGCTTTATTGCCTCGCGCTCTTTCACGCGCTAAATCTAAACCAATATGCACCGGCAAAATTAATGGGCAGGCTTCACTGATTTGCAAACGTCCGCCTATATTCACCCCAGCAGCTTCTAATACCGCCATTTCGGTTAATAAGGCTTCCGGGGAAAGAACCACCCCATTACCAATCAAGCAATTAACATCGTCCCTGAGAATTCCTGATGGAATTAAGTGCAAAACGGTTTTTTTATCGCCGATGACCAAGGTATGGCCCGCATTGTGCCCCCCTTGAAAACGTACTACCGCCGCAACATCATCCGTTAATAAATCGACCAATTTCCCTTTGCCCTCGTCACCCCATTGGGTGCCAATTATGACAACATTTTTTCCCATTCTATTTCTCTATCTGAATTTAACGTTTTTAGGTAGGTGCAATCGCGCTATTGACTAAGCTGCCATTGCCCCTGAATATTTTCTAAGCGTGCCGTATGCACCGGTGGTTCGGTTTCATCAGGTAATTGTTGCAATACGATGTTCCCCGACGCCCTCAATTGACGAATAGTTTCGTACAAGTCAGCATCGGCGACATCTGGCGCTAAGATAATTTGTTTTTGCGCTATTTCACTCAAGGAGCTCAATCGAGCCAACACTTTAATGTCCGCACTAAAACCAGTGGCGGCTAAGGAGCTTCCTCGCTGCCCAGTCAAATTATCATAACGTCCACCGCGGGCTACTTCTGAACCGAAACCCGGTACAAAGGCGGCAAATACCACCCCTGTTTGGTACTGATAACAACGCAGTTCTGCCAAATCAAAGTACAACGGTAACGCGGGGTACATCAGCTGCAATAAAGCCGCTATCTCTTGTAACTCATCAATGGCATGAATAACTTCATCACCGCCAATCGCCAAGCTACTTTTTGCCTGCTGTAACACCGACTCGTCACCATTGAGGCTTAACAAACTATTAAAAGCTTGCTGCCAGCCACTGTCTAATGGGTACGAGTTCAATAATTGTTCGAGTTCATCGGTCGCTTTACGCTGTAACACCTCGAATAACTCGGCTTCTTGTTGGCTCGATAAGGCGGCTGATTTAGCCAAGCCACGGAAAATGGCCACGTGCCCAAGGTCTAAGTGAACCTCTTGCACTCCCGCCGTCGCCAAGGTTTCAAGCATTAAACGAATAATTTCCACGTCACTTTTCACATGACGACTGCCATATAATTCCGCACCGACTTGCATCGGGCTGCGTGATTTGGCTATTTTAGCACCCCGTGCTTGTAAAATTGAGCCTAAATAGCACAAACGAACCGGCGCCGATTGGTAAATATGATTCGAGGCCATACGTGCAACCTGTGGCGTCATATCAGCTCGAACACCTAAGGTTTTACCACTAATTTGGTCGGTTAATTTGAAGGTTTGCAGTGCCAATTCATTACCGGTACCAATCAATAAGCTATCCAAATACTCAACCATCGGCGGGATCACGTATTGATAACCCCATGTTTGAAATACGTCCAGCAATTCACGACGAATAATTTCTAATCTAGCGGCGTCCTCCGGCAGTAACTCTTCTATGCCTTCTGGTAACATCCAATTATTTTCATTTAACATCTAATTTCTTAACCTTAACGTATCAACGTTAGCAATATGACACCAGCAAGCATACTGGCCAGGCCGGTGATCCGAATGGCCCGATCATTCATTTCCAGCATGCGCTGGTAGGTTTTACGCAATGAGTCAGGGCTCATAAAAGGCACAATGCCTTCTATGATGAATACCAGCGCCAACGCCGCAAAAAGATCTTGCCACGCCATCAGTTATTCCCCTGCCACATCGAAGTTACTTATAACCTAGTGTTTCTTAAAGTATCTGAAAAACTCAGAGTTTGGCTCTAACACAATCAGGTCATTGCCCGAACCCATGCTTTTACGATAGGCATCAAGGCTACGGTAGAAAGCAAAAAACTCTTTATTTTTGTTATACGCCGTGGCATATGTTTTCGCGGCGTCGGCATCACCTTTACCACGTAACTGCTGAGACTCTTTATACGCATTGGCTAAAATAATCTCACCTTGCTTATCAGCATTGGCGCGAATTTTTTCAGCGGCTTCTTTACCACGGGATCTAAAGTCACGAGCCACTCGCTCACGCTCAGATTCCATACGTCTATACACAGAGTTACTCACTTCTTCTGGTAAGTCGATTCGCTTGATACGTACATCAATAATATCGACACCCAAGCCCTTACCGAGTTCATTCATATCACGCACGAGGTCAAGACGAATCTCATCACGCCCGACCGAAATCAACTGCTGGATCGTTTTCTTACTGAAAGCTCCCCGCATACCTTCTTTAACGAACTGATTAAGCCGTGTATCAACTTGGCGTGGATCACCACCAACCGCACGATAAAAGTTATCGACATCAGAAATTCGCCATTTTACGAAGGTATCAACAATAACGTTTTTCTTTTCTGAGGTTAAAAAGCGCTCGGGTCTAGAGTCGAGTGTTTGTAGGCGGCCATCAAATTTACGCACATTATTGATGAACGGAGCCTTCCAGTGCCAGCCGGGTTCAAGATCAGTGTTAACGATTTCCCCCAAACGGAACACCATCGCTTTCTCACGCTGATCGACGGTAAACATACTATTAGCGCCGACAAAAACGATAGCAACCAAGACAAAAATTACAAGTGGGTTAATTTTCATTATCTAGCCCTCGCTGATCTATCTCTATAACTGGTATCACGCCCGGTATTAACTGGCGCTGTTTTTTCTGGCGGTGTGATAAAACGACTCGTTGCCACCGGTTTTGCCGTTGAACTCTTGATCAATTTATCAATCGGCAAATACATCATATTATTGCCGTTTTTCACGTCCATAATCACTTTCCTAGAATTCCCCAGCACATCTTCCATGGTTTCTAAATACAAACGCTTCCGAGTCACTTCTGGCGCAAGCTCATATTGCGTGCGTAATTGATCAAAACGAGACGCATCACCAGTCGCCTCAGCAATAACCCGCTGCTCATACGCTTCGGCTTCTTGTACGATTCTTGACGCAGCACCACGTGCCTGAGGAATTATTTCGTTTGAATAGGCTTGAGATTCGTTGATATAACGCTGTTCATCTTCACGCGCTTTAATCGCGTCAGAAAAGGCTCCCTGAACTTCTTCAGGTGGTTGCGCTTCTACCAAGTTAACTGAGGTAACAATAAGGCCCGTTTCGTAGTCATCCAACATGACTTGCAAGGCTGATTCAACCTTCGCTACCACCTCGCTACGGCCTTCAGTCAATACGAAGTCCATTTTATTTTTTCCAATAACAGCTCTTAATGCACTTTCAGTCGCCTGTTTTAAGGTAACTTCTGGCGCACGTACGTTGAAGATGTAATCTTGTGCGCTTTTCACTTTATATTGCACCGCCAACTGAATATCGATGATATTTTCATCTTCGGTCAACATCAACGCTTCTTTACGAATACTGCTAACCGCTTGCTGGTTAGTTCCTGAACGGTAACCAATTTCAATAAAGCGCTGCTGATCGACATTGATGATCATTGCTTTATCAATCGGGCTTGGAAAACGCCAATGCGGCCCAGGCATGGTTGTTTCGTAATATTTACCAAAACGTAAAACCACGCCTCGATTCCCCTCATCGATGATATAAATACCCGAGGCTAACCAAACGATTACTCCGACCAACAGTAATATGCCGATGTTTAAACCTGAGGGTGCGCCCGGTCCATCCTTCGTCGAAGAGCCCTTCCCCTTAGAACCACCGCCACCAAAAATGCCGCCTAACTTGTTTTGCAAGGAACGGACTATCTCATCCAAATCGGGTGGGGTTTGTTGCTGCTCTTTTTTTCGCCCACTCCATGGGTCTTTCTTTTTATCTTTATCCGAGTCATCCCAAGACATAGTTAAACCTCATTATTGAGTTATAGTAAATGAATAGTAGATTTTAGGTGGGTACCGAGGTGTAAGCAAGAACTAATACACGCAGTTTTACTGGCGGCGTTATAGGTCTTTCAGTAAATAGCTAAACTTATTAGCAATAACCACCTCGAGTAGGCAGTCACCATTGTCTTCCGTCACCTCACTAATAACCTGTGCGTGATTAAACAAGGCCGCCCGCAACTTAGCTTGATGCGGTTTCAAGGTTAATGATCGACGTGTCGTATCGGTGTGGCAATGTGTCGACAAACTATCTAATAATAGGCCGACACCCTCATTCATCATCGCCGATAACCAAACTGCTTTAATCTGTCCAGCATCATCCAGGTCAACGTGCGGCTCAACCGCGGTTAAGCGATCAACCTTGTTATATACCATTAACTGCGGAATGCTGTCGGCACCAATTTCTTTCAATACCAAATTAACTTCGTCGATCTGTTCTTGCCGATTAGGGCTGCTCGCATCCACCACGTGTAGTAATAGGTCTGCCTCTATCGTTTCTTGCAAGGTCGAACGAAATGCCGCAACCAATTCATGCGGTAAGTCTTGAATAAAACCCACCGTATCGGCGAGCACTATCTCACCAAAATCGGGCAGCTTCACCTGTCTAAGCGTTGGGTCCAAGGTGGCAAACAATTGATCCGCCACATAAATAGACGAGTCACTCAAGGCGTTAAACAAGGTCGACTTACCCGCATTGGTATAACCCACCAAAGAGACCGTCGGCACATCGGCGCGTTGCCGACTACGTCGCCCCTGCTCGCGCTGCTTATCAACCTTTTGTAAACGTGATTTTATTTGTCGAATCCGCTGACTGACCAATCGCCGATCGGTTTCTAATTGAGTTTCACCCGGGCCACGCATACCGATACCGCCCTTCTGACGTTCCAGATGGGTCCAACCGCGCACCAAACGAGTTGACAAGTGTTGTAACTGAGCGAGTTCAACCTGCAACTTACCTTCGAATGACTGTGCTCGTTGAGCAAAAATATCCAAAATTAAATTGGTTCTATCGAGCACTCGAACCTCTAGCTCTTTTTCTAAGTTACGCTGCTGACTCGGGCTTAATGAATGGTTAAACAACACCACATCGGCACAGGTTTCGTGCAATAAATGTTTGACCTCTTCCAACTTACCCTTGCCAACATAATACCGAGAATCGGGGGTTTTTCGTGAACCCTTCACGGTAATAACGGGTTCAACATTCGCCGACTCAACCAGCTGAATAAACTCGTCTAGATCATCTGCTGAAAAACTTTCATTAATAGATAAGTGAACAATCAGTGCTTTTTCACCCGTATCGGGGCGATCAAATAATTCCATCAAATAAATCCGACTCTATTATAAACTTAGCTGCCTAAGCTTCTTCGTCATTACGCGCCATATTAAAGGCTCGCCCAGGCACAACCGTGGAGATCGCGTGTTTATAAACCATTTGGTTAACCGCATTTTTAAGGATAACCACGTATTGATCAAAGGAGTCAATTTGACCCTGTAGCTTAATGCCATTCACCAAGAAAATAGACACCGGAACGTGCTCCTTCCTCAGTGTATTTAAAAAACTATCCTGTAAATTATGCGCCTTAGACATGTTTATTCCTTTTTGTTATGTGTCATATAATTATGTTACGAGCGATATGGCGACAGCAAAACGCTATTTCAACCCAAGCAAACGCTTTATTCCATAAAACACTGCAAAACCTTATCTTGAACGAAGTCAGCCCCCGTTTCAAGCCAAGTTGTATCGTGTTGCTTTCTTAACCAAGTAAACTGCCTTTTTGCTAACTGCCGAGTCGCAATAATAGCTTTTTCCCGAAAACCAGTCGAATCGCACTCGCCCTGCAAATAAGCCCAGGCCTGACGATAACCCACCGCCCTGATGGCAGGCATCGTCGAGTCCAGGTCTCCCCGCTCAAACAAGGCCTTCACCTCATCAACAAACCCCTGTTGTAGCATTTGATCAAACCTTAAAATAATTTTCTCATGCAATATCGCTCGATCACTCGGCGCGATGACAAACTTCAGCGGTTCGAAGGGTAACACCTGCTCAGCCTGCTGCTTGAGCCAATCGGTATGGCTACGCCCAGAGGATAAGTATATTTCCAGCGCACGCTGAGTGCGCTGTGTATCATTTGAGTGAATTCGCTGCGCCGACACGGGGTCCACCTCACGCAAACGCTGATGCACCGCAAGCCATCCCTCAGTCTCGGCCTGTAGATCTATTTGCCGACGAATAGCCGCATCCGCATCCGGTAATTTGGCCATCCCATTCAATAACACATGAAAGTACAACATCGTACCACCCACCAAAATGGGCACCTTGCCCCGCGCCGCAATATCAGCAATCAATGACAGCGCCTGCTGCCTAAATTGTCCGGCAGAAAAAACCTCGCTGGGGTCTAAAATATCAATCAGGTGGTGCACCACCCCTTGTCGCTCGACTAAGTCTGGTTTTGCCGTACCAATATCCATCCCTCGATAAACCAAGGCCGAATCCACGCTAATAATTTCACCATTCAGTTCTTTTGCAAGTTCAACACCCAATGCCGTTTTACCGGAGGCGGTTGGCCCCATCAATAAAATAATCCGCGTTAATTCCGTTTTTAGCATCGGCCTCACTGCCCCCTTAAAAACAACGAGTCCAATTGCTTGGCATCCAGTAAAACCCAGGTTGGCCGCCCATGGTTGCACTGACCACTGTTATCTGTTTTTTCAATATCGCGCAACAACACATTCATTTCAGCGATCGTTAAACGGCGGTTAGCGCGTATCGAACCATGACAAGCCATGCTCGCCAAGACTTCATAACAGGCCAGTTTGATGCTATCGCTTTCCCCAGTTTTAGCTAAGTCTTGTAATAAATCACGTACTAACTTCTCGGCACCCTCCTGTGCCAGCAATACGGGAATTGATCGCACTAATACGGTATTCGGCCCCGCAGCACTCAACTCGACACCGAGCTCCGCCAACATCGCTTGATACTGTTCAAACAACACCACCTCTTCATCACTCAATTGCAGCTTCTGCGGAATCAATAAGGGCTGGCTCGGCATCTCACCCGCGTCATACTGAGCCTTTAATTTTTCATACACGATACGCTCGTGTGCGGCATGCGTGTCCACCACAACTAGACCACGATCCGATTCGGCGAGAATATAGGTATTATGTAAGTGGGCAACCGCAAAACCCAGCTGTGGCATCGTATCCGCCGAATAATCAGCTGTAACATTCCCAAGCGGTGCACGACTATGCGCTGCCGTTGGCACACTAAAAGGCACCCCGCCACCGTAAGCCTTCGCCGGTTCAGCAATTGGCATCGACATCGAACGCTGCTGCATCGTTGGGTAGTTTTCACTGGTGGCCTGCGGACTTGCTTGCATGGTTTTAACCGCGTAATGGTCTTCCGGCCTCGCATCAGCTAATAATTGTTTAACCCGTCTGTAGACAAAATCATGCACCGCTTTGCTTTCCCGAAAACGTACTTCGAGCTTGGCTGGGTGCGCATTCACATCGACCAATCTGGGGTCGATGCTGAGGTATAAAACATAAACGGGGTGACGACCGTGAAACAATACATCTTGAAAGGCCAAACGAACCGCGTGATTAATCAATTTATCGCGAATCAAGCGCCCATTCACGTAGAAGAATTGCATATCTGCCTGTGAACGCGAATAAGTCGGTAAGCCAACCCAACCTTGCAGGGCTAAATCACCATTAACCACATCCAATTGTAACGATTGAGCAACAAATTCATCTCCGCAGAGCAAACCCACTCGCTGGTCTTTTTGCTCGCTAGATAAGGCCGGCTGTAAATCAATCAGCTGTCGCTGATTATGCTTCAGACTAAAACCGACATCAAAACGGCTCAAGGCCATTCGTTTAATCACCGTTTCGATATGAGAAAACTCAGTTTTATCGGTTTTAAGAAATTTTCTACGTGCTGGCGTATTATAAAAAAGATCGCGTAATTCCACACACGTACCTATCGCATGCGCCGCCGGCACCGGCTCCAACTCTTCTTCCGTGCCATCAGCCTTAACCACCCAAGCGGCTCGTTCTTCGGCCTGCCTAGAGGTCAGCGTTAAACGAGAAACCGAACTCATGCTCGGTAAAGCCTCGCCCCTAAAACCAAAACTTAACACCGACTCCAAGTCATTTAACGAACCAATTTTACTGGTCGCATGGCGTGACAGTGCTAAACCTAAATCGGCCTTAGAAATTCCCGAGCCGTCATCCGTCACTCGGATTAAACGCGAGCCGCCTTCTTCTATCTCAATCAATATATTGGCCGCGGCCGCATCCAAGGAGTTTTCAACCAACTCTTTCACCGCAGACGCGGGGCGCTCAATGACCTCACCCGCAGCAATTTGATTGATTAACTGAGGGGGGAGTTGTTTTATGGACATAAACGATTAGCTACTTTATAGAATAGGGATAAAAAACCGGAACCACATTGTATCGAAAAAAAAGCTAGCTAGGTATGCGGATAATTTGTCCGATGCGAATTTTACTATTACGCATCGCGTTCAACTTTTTAAGCGAGTTCAACGACACCCGATAACGCTTTGCAATGGCCGACAAGGTATCGCCTTTTTTGATTTTATAACTAGACTTTGCACGCTGCTTAAGCGGTGTGCTGGGTAAGTGCTGAGTAGACAGGTAGCTTTTCACCCCATTCAAGATGGCCTTGGCCACTTTCAGCTGATGGCTAGGACGGCGTAATTTAGCTTCTTCCTTCCGATTGGAAATAAACGCCGTCTCCACTAAAATCGACGGGATATCCGGTGACTTCAGCACCATAAACCCCGCTCGCTGTACTTGTTTTTTATGCATATGCCCCAGGCCTTTGAGGTTTTTCAACACCTCCGTCGCCATCCGCGCACTAGCATCTTCGGTAGCACTTTGCGAGAGGTCCAACAACACCGACGCCAGCACATCGTCCTTATCATCTAAACTGACCCCACCCACTAAATCGGCCGCATTTTCACTGCTCGCCAACCAACGAGCGGCCTCACTACTGGCGCCACGGTTTGACAGTACGTACACTGACGAGCCCCTTGCCCGCTCATCTTTAAACGCATCGGCATGAATAGAGACAAACAAATCAGCCTTCGCCCGACGTGCCTTTTCCATCCGTTTACGCAAGCCGATATAATAATCTCCCGAGCGCACCAAGTAGGCTTTCATATTCGGTTGTTTATTGATCAACACGGCCAGTTTTTTAGCAATCGCCAATACCACGACTTTTTCGCGGGTGCCTCGATAACCTTTTGCACCGGGGTCTTCCCCGCCATGCCCGGCATCAATCGCCACCACCCACTTTTTATTTTTCGACAAATGGGTCACTTTTTTAAGTGCCACAGGTTGGCTCGAAGACTTGTTTTTAGCCGGGTACAAATCAATCACCAAACGCTGCCCATAATCAGCATTCGGTTTCAACTGGAAACTCTTAACATTAACCGGCGTTTTCAGATCCAACACGATACGTAAATCCCGCTTATTTCGCGGAGCCTGTCGCATCAAGCTCAACACCTTATGATCGTTTGGAAAAACCGGTAAATTGGCCGCAAATCTGATGTTTTTTAAATCTACCACTAAACGAGGCGGGTTATCTAAAGCAAACACCTTATGCTCAACCGTCGATGTGATGCCTAACACTAAACGTGAATGATCGGGCGCGGTCCAAAAACGCAAAGACTCTAGTTTGTTCTTTGTCGCCGCCAAAACAGGCGATGAGGTGAGCAGTAAAACTAACCCAGCCATCAGCCACCACAAACCCGTGTTTTGTGTATTCCTTCTCATCAAGCTAAAACCTTAACCCCTAATCACTTATTGTTTTTTCGAGAACAGCAGCATAAACCCCTGTTTACCCATGTGTTTTCATATAGCTCAAGCGACCGATACTAACAGTTCCCGCTGGCAACCGTTAATCTTTATCTCCAACAACATATCCGGCTCTGGTAAAAAACCCGCGCCTTTATCAGGCCACTCAATAAAACAAATTGACTCTTTATTTAAGTAATCACGCATCCCCATGTATTCCAGCTCTTCATCATCCATCAAACGGTATAAATCAAAATGGAACAACGTCTGCTCATTTATCAGATAGGCCTCAACCAAATTATAGGTTGGGCTTTTAACGGCGCCTTGATGGCCTAAACCTCGCAACACCCCGCGAACCAAGGTGGTTTTACCCGCCCCCAAATCCCCTTGCAAAAAAACTAACATCCCAGGCTGAAGCTGCAACGCCAGTTTCGCGCCCGCGTCTAACATCGCCTGTTCATCTTTAATAATCATTCACTAACTCTCTTATTGCTTGCATTAAATCACTCGCCAGCAGTCCCCGTTCGCCATTTAGCGCCGCACGATCGCCAGCCATCGCGTGAATCATAACGGCTAATTTAGTCGCCACCGAGATATTATATTGCTGGCCCAATAAGGCGGCAATAACACCGGTCAACACATCGCCCATACCACCCGATGCCATCCCCGGGTTACCCGCAGTACACACCGAAATCAACTGCCCATCATCAATCAGACTACCCGCGCCTTTTAACACCACTACGCCACCATATTGCTGCTGCAAGCACCTAACGGCGGCAAATCGATCACCTTGTACATCCGCCGTTGAACAGGATAATAAACGAGCCGCCTCCGCAGGGTGCGGTGTTAATACCCAATTATCTCGTTTTTCTGCTGTCTTCGCTAATAAATTAAGCCCATCGGCATCTATCACCATCGGCTTATCTAAGGCTAAAGCCGCACTAAACAATTCCTGCGACCAGTCTGTTTGCCCCAAACCCGGGCCAATCGCAAGCACGCTACAGCGCTCCATCAGCCGCTGTAAGTCAGTCGCTGAACTCACCCCATGACACATCAATTCAGGCCTATTTATATTCATGAAGGCTGCATGTTCGGGCCTCGTAGCAATACTCACCAAACCAGCACCCGCGCGTAACGATGCTTCCCCCGCTAAGCGAATAGCACCACTATAAGCCGTGGCTCCACCCACTAATAAAATATGTCCATAATCACCCTTATGACTATTTTTCGCGCGGGCAGACAAACTTTTTTTCAGTAATTCAAACACCAACAGTTGCGCATCAGCCACTTGCCCAGCCAACACACATTGGCTCAGCGATAAATCATCAAGCAACACCTCACCGGCATAACCCAGCCCATCCGCCGTATACAAACCACGTTTTAAGGCAACAAAACTCAGCGTGGTATCGGCACGCACAGCGCCGTTGTATGCAAGCCCTGTGTCAGCAGCAACACCTGAAGGCAAGTCAACCGACAAAACAACCAAGCCAGAGTTATTCATCAAGTGTGCCGCGGCCAAGTATTCCCCAGCTAAGGGTTTGCTCAAGCCGGTGCCAATCAATGCATCAACGATGCCCCCCGGCTCAAGCGTGGCCGGCAACTGGCTAATTAATTTTCCGAACTGCTGGTAATCTTGCATCGCGCGCAAAGCCTCCCCGCCCAAACGACTCGGCTCCAGCAACGCATAAACCCGAGGTTTAAAGCCCGCTTCAAGCAACAGACGAGCCAATACATAACCATCACCGGCATTATTCCCAGCCCCGCAAAAGACATGCACTAGCTGATTACTAATCAGCATTTGCTGTAGCTGCTGGAAAAGCGCCTGCCCAGCTCGCTGCATTAACTCAAACGCCGTAACGCCTGTTTGCTGCATCGCCTGCTGCTCCATTTGGCGGACTTGTTCTGCACTAAAAATAGGAAATGACATGATAAAGACAGCCTCTTAAAGAACTCATTTAATTCTAATCCATCTCAGTAAAGCTTGCCGCAAACAAACTATTCTTTTAGCCGCGCTTTAACGGCTCAGGCCAATCATCAGCGAAGGTGCTCAACAGCTAGATTCGCTACATAAAACCTGTTGTTAGCTTATAGAAATACTAATTTATACCCGAGGAAACGGGCCATCATCTACAATGATCGACGAATAATAGCAAAACCGGGTTTTTAGTCGTCGTCACTACCGAGCGATGCTAATACAAGAAGCCCATTTAGACTAACGAGTCTCTTCCATGCCTATACACAACGAGTCCGATTTACAACAACTAGCCCAAAAAATAAAAACCTTAGGGGAGTCCCTCGGCTTTCAACAGGTAGGCATAACCGACACCGAATTATCCGATGCAGAAATCCAGCTAAACCGCTGGTTGGATGCAGGACTACACGCGGATATGGACTATATGCACAAACACGGCACTAAACGTACTCGCCCCGCCGAATTACACAACGGCACGGTGCGCATCATTTCCTGTCGAATGGACTATCTACCGGAACCCATGAAGCAGACCAACGAGCGCATGGCCGACCCTATTCAAGCCTACATTTCTCGTTATGCGTTGGGCCGAGATTACCACAAGGTGATCCGTAAAAAGCTGCAACGCCTCGCCGATATGATCGAACAAATAATAGGGCCTTTTGGTTACCGCGCCTTTGTCGACAGCGCCCCCGTCATGGAAAAGGCGATTGCGCAAAAAGCCGGTTTGGGCTGGATTGGTAAACACAGCAACGTATTGAATAAAGACGCTGGTTCCTGGTTCTTTCTTGGTGAACTCTACGTTGACTTGCCATTACCAATCGACCAAGCCGCTGAGGAGCATTGCGGAGAATGCCGCCGCTGCATTGACATTTGCCCAACTCAGGCGATCATCGCCCCTTATGTGGTCGATTCTAGGCGCTGCATTTCGTATTTAACCATTGAATTAAAGGGCTCTATTCCAGAACAATTCCGTCCCTTGATGGGCAACCATATCTATGGCTGTGACGACTGCCAGCAAGTCTGTCCGTGGAATCGATTTGCCCAGCTCACCGATGAAAAAGATTTTATGCCTAGGCAGGATTTAGATCATATTGAGCTCATTGAACTTTTCCAATGGGACGAAGAAACCTTCCTAAAAAAAACCGAAGGTTCCGCTATTCGGCGCATTGGCTATGCTAGCTGGATTAGGAATATTGCGATCGCCTTAGGCAACGCCCCCAAGCACAACCGAATTTTAAAGGCATTAAATAAGTACGCTCAGCACCCAGAGCCGATTATTAGAGAACACGTTGCCTGGGCGATTCAGCAGCAACAAAACAAACAATAAATAAGCTTTCCTTCGCCCCCTCCCTTCTACCAGCTACCTTCTCGATAAATACAGCATTAAAGTTTTAAGCTTATTAGCCGTTATAAGGCTGAATAAATAATAATAATTTAAAAGATTCCACAATAACTTTAAAGATTCCACGAGGGGAACCATGAACAACAACAGCTATTCTATTACACACCTATTTAGTCTTTTCAGCGCTAGCCTTGCTACCGCCATCATCCTTGGTTTAAGCGTCAGCGCCAGCACCGATGGCTCATTAATGAGTGCCGCGCTCATTGCCGCACTCTCGGTCAGTGCGACAATGCTTCTCACCTTTTTTTTACTCTTGCGCCCCAGCCACCGATCTCTATCCAACATCAGCATTGCCTTAGAGGGTAACGAAGAACTGCATAGTACCGAGTTAACCAAGATTCAACGCAACCCGCTCATCAGCCACTTACAACGGGCACTCAATAACTACCTCGATGAGTTCACACTATTAGCCAACAATTTAGGTAAAAGTGGTAACACCATCGCTATTGGCTCTGCTGAAGTATCCAGTTTTGTTGACAGCCTAAATCAAACCATTCGAAACCAAACCGATAAAGCCACCCAGATTTCTAGTGCCGCCGAAGAAATATCTCAATCCACCAGTCAAATAGCCAGCATGTTATCGCAGGCTGTGGATGCAGCAGCGCGAACCCATAGCGTTTGTAACAAAGGAGAGGATGCCATCAATGCCGCCATCGATACAATTAGCAATGTCCACCAACAAGTACAAGAATCATCGACCTCAATTAATGCACTTAAAGACAAGTCTGAAAAAATCCAATCCATTACCGAGGTCATCGATGGGGTGGCCGCACAAACAAACTTATTAGCCTTGAACGCCGCCATCGAAGCCGCTCGCGCCGGCGAACACGGCCGTGGTTTTGCGGTGGTTGCCGACGAGGTACGAGAGCTCGCCAATAAAACAGCTAAAGCCACCAGCGATATCGCAAAAATGTTAGCCGAAATTCGCGGGGAAACCGAAACAGCCGCCACTATTATGGGCAAGTTGGTCGGCGATGTTGACGAGGTCGTCGATAAAACAAATCTCATCGGCCACACCTTAACAACCATTAACGCAGAAGCCTCGGCATCTGAAAACCAGGCTCGTGATATTCAAGAAATGATCCAAGAACACGTATTAGCCACCGCCGAAATTTCAAATTCTATTGAACAAGTCCGCAGCGACCTCGAGAGCACCGAAAAAGAGTCGATCAACGCCTCCTCGCAAGCGATGAATTTAGCCACTATTTCAGAGAACATTTATAATGACCTATCGGCTTTTAATGTCGATGGCGCTCACAACGAGGTAAAAAATGCGGCCATAAAAATGACCGCCGAAGTTCAAAATTTATTTGAAAGTGCCATAAAAAATCAGCAAATCACCGAAAGTAAGCTATTTGACAGCAATTATCAGCCCATTGCGGGCACTGACCCAGAAAAGTACAGTACCCAGTTCGATGATTTCTGTGATAGAAGCCTCCCTAGCATTCAAGAGAGGTACCTAAAAAGCCTACCCAACTTAATGTATTCGGCGACGGCTAATAAAGACGGTTACTTACCGACTCATAATAATATATTTGCCAAACCACCCACCGGCAATTATGAAACCGATTTGGTTCATAGTCGCAGCAAACGCCTCTACCAAGATCCACTGAGCTTACGCTGCGGATCGCATACCCAAGAATCACTGTTACAAACGTATAAACGAGATACCGGTGAGATTTGTCACGATATGTCTGTTCCTTTATACATCAACGGCCGGCACTGGGGCGCAGTACGAATTGGTTATACCGCCGAAACCTAAGCAAGCACTAAGAAATATTTGGCGATAAAACTTAAGCAAACGAGCCAGCAAAACGCTTAGTTTTATCGCCTTTTCTAACCCCCTAATACCAGCCCTTAAGTTTAGGGTAACCGCCGCATATGACTAAGCCACCCCACCTGCAAGTCTGTTGAATAAAAACAACATAATCCCGAGCTAATTTGGCCGTATTTTTTTCACTTTATAAGCATCCAAGAGCATAAAAATCCTAAGGTATCAACTACACTTAGCTAGTCCATCTCAACTTTTACAGGGAGAGGTAACATGCCCAACGACAACGCCTATTCTATTACCCAACTCTTCAGCACGTTCAGCACGAGTCTGATCACCGCATTGGCCGCTGGTTTAAGTATCAGTTACCTCAGCGAAGGCTCATTAATGAGTGGCGTGATCATCACCACCGTTGCGGTTAGTTGCAGCCAGCTAGCCAGCTTTTTCTTAATCTTACGACCTAGCTCGAAGTCCCTGACAGCCATCGCAAATGCCTTACACAATAACGAAGAAATCGATGACACTGAAGTAAAAAAAATCCAGCAAAACCCCCTCCTAAGCCAGCTATACCAAGCACTCAATAAGCACCTCGATGAGTTCAAACTGTTAGCCAGCAATCTAGGCAAAAGTGGTAACACCATCGCCATTGGCTCTGCCGAAGTGTCGAGTTTTGTTGATGGCTTAAATCAAACCATTCAAAATCAAGCCGATAAAGCCACCCAGATATCGAGTGCCGCCGAGGAGATTTCCCAATCCACCGGCCAAATTGCCAGCATGTTATCGCAGGCAGTTGACGCCGCGGCACGCACCCACGCCGCCTGTACTGAAGGCGAAGGTGCCATCGGCGCAGCCACCAATACCATTAGTCAAGTCCAGCAACAAGTGCAAGAAACATCAACCTCAATCAATGCGCTAAAAACCAAGTCCGAGCAGATTCAATCCATCACCGATGTTATCGATGGGGTGGCCGCACAAACAAACTTATTGGCCTTAAACGCCGCTATTGAGGCCGCTCGCGCCGGCGAGCACGGTCGCGGCTTTGCAGTAGTTGCCGACGAGGTTCGAGAGCTCGCCAATAAAACTGCCTCAGCCACCAGTGATATCGCAAAAATGTTGTCTGAAATTCGCGGGGAGACCGAAACCGCCGCCAATATCATGGGCAAGCTGGTCGGCGATGTTGACGAGGTCGTCGATAAAACAAACTTAATTGGCCAAACATTGGCCAGCATTAATACCGAGGCCTCTGCATCGGAAAGCCAAGCCCGTGATATTCAAGATATGATCCAAGAGCACGTATTAGCCACCGCCGAAATTTCAAATTCTATTGAACAAGTCCGCGGTGACCTCGAGAATACCGAAAAAGAATCCGTTACTGCCTCCACCCAAGCGATGAATTTAGCCTCCATCTCAGAGCGCATCTATAATGACCTGTCCGCCTTTAACGTAGGGGGCACTCACGATGAGGTTAAAAACTACGCGGTTGCCATGGGTACTGAAATCCAACAACTATTTGAAACCGCCATAGAAAGCCAGCAGCTATCCGAAAGCCAGTTATTTGATACCAATTACCAAGCTATCAGTGGCACCAACCCAGAAAAATACAGCACCCAATTTGATAGCTTTTGTGACCGGAACCTACCCAGTATCCAAGAGAAATACCTACAAAATAGACCCGGCCTAATGTTTGCGGCCGTCGCCAATAAGGATGGTTATATACCGACACATAATAATGCCTTTGCAAAAGCCCCTACCGGCAATTATCAAACAGATTTAATCCACAGTCGTAGCAAGCGTTTATTTCAAGACCCCGTCAGTATCCGCGGCGGCAACAATACACAGGCCCCCTTATTGCAAACTTATAAACGCGACACCGGCGAAATTTGCCACGACATGTCGGTCCCCTTGTTCATCAATGGCCGACATTGGGGTGCGGTACGGGTTGGTTACCACGCCGAAACCTAAACTCAGTATTTAAGAAACGTTTGACGGTAATATTTTAGCTCGTCGATCGACTCGATGACGTCATCTAAAGCCTGATGCGTCGCCTTTTTCTTAAACCCCGACATGATTTCTGGTGCCCAGCGCGATGCCAGCTCTTTTAACGTGCTGACATCTAAATTACGGTAGTGAAAAAACGCTTCCAATTTTGGCATGCTTTTCGCCATAAAACGTCGATCTTGACAGATACTATTGCCACACATCGGTGACGTAGCCTCTGGCAGCCACTGCTTTAAAAAGTCGATGGTTTGTTGTTCAACATCAGCCTCACTCAACGGGCTGTTTAACACTCGTTCAATCAAGCCGGATTGCCCATGGTGTTTTTGGTTCCATGCATCCATTCCATCCATCGTTTGCTTCGACTGATGTATCGCAAGAACAGGGCCTTCGGCTAATATATTCAACTCTTTATCGGTCACAATTGTGGCTATTTCAATGATAGAATCGGTGGCAGGCTCTAAGCCGGTCATTTCTAGGTCGATCCATATTAAGTTTTGTTTGTTTATCGTCATCCAACGTACCTTTTGTGAGTTATAAAAACTAATTACCGTATATTAATAATTATGAATGAATTCAGTTATCTTTTTTTGTTTTTTTTAACCGGCTCGGTATCACTCAAACTCTGGTTAAACGCCCGCCAAAGTAGACATATCATGTTACATCGCCAGCAAGTTCCCGATGATTTTGTTGGCAAAATCGACTTAGAGGCTCACCAAAAAGCCGCCGACTACACGATTGCAAAAACGAATATAGCGAGTATCAGCACCTTAATTTCCAGCGCTATTTTAATCATCCTGACCTTGGGCGGCGGGCTTAACCTACTGCTATCAATGTCACAAAGCTATATTGGCAGTGACATTTTGGCGGGTATCTGCCTCATCATGTCGACATTTATCCTCTCATACTTTATTGAGCTCCCGATTGATATTTACCAAACCTTCAAAATCGAACAAAAGTTTGGTTTTAACCGCACGACAACAGGGCAATTCATTAAAGACCAACTCATACAACTCGCGTTAATGCTCATCATCGGTTGTCCGCTCATTTACGCCCTACTCTGGGTGATGGGAGAAATGGGTGATTACTGGTGGTTGTACGCAGGCGTATTAACCGTTAGTTTTACTTTTTTTATGACCTGGTTAGTACCGACCCTGATCGCGCCTTTATTTAACAAGTTCACCCCACTTGAAGATGAGCTGCTAAAAAACAAGATACAGCACTTATTTGAGCGCTGTGGTTTTAATAGCAAGGGTATCTACGTGATGGATGGCTCTCGTCGATCCGGCCACGGCAATGCTTATTTCACCGGCATCGGTAATAATAAACGCATCGTCTTTTACGACACCTTGATCGAATCGCTCGACGCCGATGAAGTTGAGGCGGTACTCGCACACGAACTGGGCCACTTCAAGTGTAAACACGTACGTAGGCAGATGGTTGTTTCTAGCCTAGTGACCCTCGCCGCCTTTGCTCTACTCGGCTGGCTGAAACAACAAAACTGGTTTTTTGATGGTCTAGCGGTACTGCAAATTACCGATGCCAGTGCCTTATTACTGTTCTTATTAATAAGTCCAATTTTCAGCACCTTCATTCACCCTATTTCTAGTTATTACCAACGAAAATTTGAATTTGAAGCCGACGCATTTGCCAGCACCATGAGTAAACCCGAATACCTCATTCAAGCCTTGGTCAAACTATACCGTGAGAACGCTAGCACGCTGACCCCCGACCCTCTTTATTCTAGTTTTCACCATAGCCACCCCCCCGCAGGCGTGAGAATTAACCACCTTAAGAGCCTCGCTAAATGTTAACGCCATTGCTGACAGGGCGCATCGTTGCGCATTTGGGTAAGGCGCTACTCGTAGAAAATAACGAAGGCGTCACCTCACGTTGCAAAAAACGTAGCCAGCTTGAACAGCCCGCCGTTGGTGACTATGTTGAATGGATACAAACCGAAGAGGGAGCGGGACGAGTAGAAAAAATATTAGCACGCAAATCGCTACTCTCAAGACCGGCAAAAAACGGTAACACTCGACCGGTCGCCGCCAACTTAAATCAAATTGTGGTTATTCTTGCGGTTAAACCCAATATCGACCCCTTGTTATTAGACCAATACCTGATCGTCTGTGAATTTCAAGAAATCGCCCCATTAATCGTGTTAAATAAAGTCGATCTGCTCGATGACGAGTCTCGACAACGTACCGATGAATTGATAGGTATTTATAAGGCTATCGGCTATGAAATTATCGAGGTCAGCGCCGAAGAAAAAACCGGACTCGACACCTTAAGAGCACGCTTACGCGATGAAACCAGCATTTTGGTGGGACAATCTGGCGTCGGCAAGTCAAGCATTACCAACGCCTTACTGCCCGATCTAGAACTGCAAACAAAAGTTCTGTCAACAGCCTCGGGCTTGGGAAAACACACCACCACCGCCACCACCCTCTACAAACTACCCGAAGGTGGCGATATTATTGATAGTCCTGGAGTTAATATTTTTGGCCTCGCCCATATTACCGAGAAGACCTTAGCTTATGGTTTTAGAGAAATTCGCCAATATGCGGAGCAATGTAAGTTTTCTGACTGCATGCACTTAAAAGAACCGAAGTGCGCGGTTAAAGACAATATAGATACGGGTAAAATCGCCAACACACGTTATTTAAGGTACCTAAAACTACGAGGTAAGCTCAGTTACTAACCCGGCGGCCAGCGCATCGAACGCCCACCCATCAAGTGCAGGTGAATATGGTACACCTCTTGTCCACCGTCTTGCTTGCAGTTAAATACTGTACGGTAACCTGCGTCGGCTAAACCTTCTAACTGCGCGACCTTTTGCGCGGCTAGCATGATCTCGCCCAATAACAAACCATCGGCAGGGTCAACATCGGCCAGCGTTGGGATATGTTTTTTGGGAATAATTAAAATGTGTACCGGTGCCTGAGGGTTTAAATCCCTAAACGCCAACACCGACTCATTTTCATACACCACATCGGGTTGAATATCACCCGTAACCATTTTACAAAACAAACAATCACTCATCGTTTAACTCCTTTTAAACTTCGCTACGCCCAGAGAACGCATGTGACAGGGTTCCGCTATCAATATATTCTAATTCGCCACCAAACGGTACCCCGTGCGCAATACGGGTTGTTTTAATCGCGTATTTTTTCGCCATTTCACTGATGTAATGCGCCGTTGCTTCACCTTCAACCGTCGGATTGGTCGCCAAGATAATCTCCTCAATCAGTCCTTGTTGAAACCTTGCCGATAATTTATCCAGACCAATATCCGCAGGCCCTAAACCATCTAACGGAGATAAACGCCCATTCAGTACAAAGTACAGGCCCTTAAATGAAGTCGCCGCCTCCACCGCCATCACATCGGCGGGGGTTTCAACCACACATAATAATGTTTGTTCACGGCGCTGGTCCGAACACAGACCGCACACGGCCGATGAGGTGAGGGTTTGGCAGGTCTCACAATGAGAGACCTTATCCACCGCGTCGGCCAAACTTTGTGCCAATTTAAAAGCCCCTTGGCGATCGCGTTCTAATAAATGAAACGCCATCCGCTGCGCCGTTTTCTGCCCTACACCAGGCAAACAGCGTAATGCTTGCATTAACTCGTGGAGAACCGGCTCAAACTGCATTAGAACGGTAGTTTAAAACCTGGAGGTAGAGGAATACCGGCGGTCACACCAGACATATTATCTTTGCTGGCAGTCTCCACCTTGCGTACCGCGTCATTAATCGCCGCAACAATCAGGTCCTCTAACATTTCTTGATCATTTTCCGCGTACAAGCTCGCGTCAACTTTAATCCCACGTGCCTCGTGTTTACCGGTCATGGTTAATTTAACCATGCCACCACCAGACTCGCCGATTACTTCTAACTCAGCGAGTTTTTGTTGCGCTTCTTGCATTTTTTCCTGCATTTTTTGCGCTTGCTGCATTAAATCGCCCAATTGGTTTTTCATTTTTTTCTCCGTACTGTCTTTATTAATCGACTGGTTTGATTGAGCCGTCAATAACCTTGGCATCGAACAACTCGGTAATTTTCTGTACCGAGCGGTGACTCATCACTTCCTGCTCGGCTTGTTGCTGCCTGTCGGCTACTTTTTTATTGGTGATGCTATTCGGTGTTAATAAGTCCTTAGCGCCTTCAGTTAACACTAATTGCAACTTGCGACCATAATGATCCGATAAGGCCTGCTGTAACTTCTGTTCTGATTTTTTATTTAACGATACGTGGCCACCCATCAGCAACAACTCACACTCGCTGTCATCAAGCCGCAACAAGCTGGCATTGTTAGCCAACTGCAGGGTCATCGGATCTAAACCTAGGCTTAACACTAATGTTTGCCACTCGAGTGCCGCTTCAGTGGCTATCCTCGGCTCTTTTTTTTTATCGCTACCCGCCGGCTGAGTCGCTGCGGTTGTTAATGGCGTCAGATTCTCAGGACTTTTTTTTTCCGGAATAGTCAGTCTAGGGGCTTTTTTTCGCACGGTATTATCGGCGACTGGAGCTCGATCATTACTGGCCGACACCGGTGCTGTTTGGCGCTCAGCCGTATTAACCAGTGGCTGTGTTTGAACTGCTGGTTGCGGCGTGGGCGCCGTAGTCGCAAGCGGCTCGTCTCGACTCGCCTGCATTTCTGCTGGCGCAAAAGCCAACATACGCAATAACACCATTTCGAAGCCGACCCTAGGGTTCGGGGCTAACGGCAGGTCTTTTTGCCCAATCAAAGCAATCTGATAATACAACTGCACGTCTTCACAACTTAATTGCCCCGCCAGATCCGTCAGCGTCTGATCACTGTTGTTAGCACCGCTTATTTGGCATAAGGCAATTTGATGCAAAAACAATAATAAGGACTGCAATACTTCGGCGTAATCGGGGGCGAATTCGTCTAAGGCTTGAATGCTGTCTAACACTTGCGAAGCTTGTTTTGTTAACAAGGCCTCAAGTAGATCGAGTACCGGCTGCCGCGCCACGCTACCCAACATATCCAGTACATCGGGTTCATTTAGCTGACCATTACCATGCACAATGGCTTGGTCTAATAAACTCAGGCCATCGCGCATACTACCATCGGCAGCGCGTGCTAATAACTCAGTGGCCTGGTTCTGATACTCGATGCCCTCAGCCGCTAAGATAAACTTAAACTGCCCTTCAATTTGCTCAGGTAACAAACGCTTCAAATTAAACTGCAAACAACGTGATAACACCGTGACCGGCATTTTTTGTGGGTCAGTGGTCGCGAGCAGGAACTTCACGTGTTCAGGGGGCTCTTCTAAGGTTTTCAGCAGCGCATTGAAGCTGCTTTTAGAAAACATATGCACTTCATCGATCAAATACACCTTGTACTTGCCTCGACTGGGTGAATATTGCACGTTCTCCAGCAAGTCACGGGTATCATCGACACCCGTTCTAGAGGCCGCATCCACTTCGATTAAATCGGGGTAACAACCTTGATCTACGTCCAAGCAGGTATCACATTGACCACAAGGTTCTGCAGCCTGCGCGTTAGGGCAATTCAGTGCTTTAGCTAAGACTCGCGCAATGGTCGTTTTACCGACTCCACGCGTGCCAGTAAATAGGTAAGCATGGTGTAAACGGTCGTGTTCTAGCCCATTAACTAAAGCTCGAACCACGTGCTCTTGCCCAACTACTTGAGCAAAATTTAAAGGACGCCATTTTCTTGCAAATACTTTATAACTCATAGTTCAATAGGGTAACAAAGCGTTGAAGTAATTGTGCGATTTTTTTAGCGCCAGATGGGCTAATGAATGGGTGGTAACTCATGCCAGCCACACCCCGGCACACGATTCCGTCGCTGCCGTTGCTCCCTTCCGGGCCTGGCGGAGTTCACGACTTCACGTTGCGAGGGGACCGACATGAGTCACCATTGTTCGTTGGTGCAAATTAGGATGAGGATTGTCCACCATTGCGTTCCATCAATCAAGGAGGGACAATGAACTTTTATACTTTATTTACAATAAATAGCCTTTTTTACGATATTAACCATGAATTATAGCTACCCTCTCTTCCGTCCTCCGTCCGAAGCCCACAGCATTATCTTGCAAATAACCGAAGGTTGCAGCTTCAACCGCTGCAGTTTTTGCTCGATGTACCGCGAAAAAGATTTTGCGGAGAAACCGCTAACACAAGTTCTATCCGAGATTAAACAGATGGCCAATGCGCAACCGCAAACCCGACGCGTGTTTTTGGCGGATGGTGACGCACTAGTCCGAGACACCGCCAGCCTTGTTAGCATCTTAGAGGCGCTTTATCAGCACTTCCCAGCACTTGAGCGCGTGAGTAGCTACGCCCTCCCCAGTAATTTATTGAATAAATCGACCGAACAGTTAACAAGCTTACGAAAAGCGGGGTTAAAGCTTTTATATTACGGCCTAGAAACCGGCTGCGCAGAGTTATTAAAGTGTATCACCAAGGGCGCTACCCCTAAGCTCATAAAAACTGGCCTCGATAAGGCGCGAACATCCGGTACGGAGGTCTCTGCAACCATTATTCTTGGACTCGGTGGTCAGCACTATTGGCAACAACATATCGAACAAACCGCCAAACTCGTTAATGAGCTACAACTAAACTACCTATCCACCTTGCAGCTGAAGCTCGACCCATCCATCGAAGAAGAGTTTCTGGCAAAGTTTAAGCGCCAAGGAAAAACCTATGCGCCGCAAAACGATAGCCAACTACTGCAGGAACAAGCCTTACTGATTGCCCTAGTATCACCACA
The DNA here is from genome assembly GCA_002162695.1 of Cycloclasticus sp. 46_120_T64. Taxonomy (GTDB): domain Bacteria; phylum Pseudomonadota; class Gammaproteobacteria; order Methylococcales; family Cycloclasticaceae; genus Cycloclasticus. The sequence goes on from MAAM01000013.1 coordinate 54,346, forward strand.
AAAATCGTTAACCTTCCGCTCCAACCACGCCTCTAATGCCTTACCATTGAAAGGAGAGCTGCCCAGAGATAAAACATTTTTATTAAACCAGCTCCAGCTAGCCGCCGCTGGCGACATTCAGCTCGTACCCAAATGGTTACGTGGTTTATAGAGGTTCGTGGCTTACTGCCTAACAGGCCGCTTGGCTAATTTCCGCTGCAGGGTTCGGCGATGCATATTCAAACGCCTAGCGGCCTCCGATACATTCCCCTCGCACTCCAATAACACCTTCTGCATATGCTCCCACTCCAAGCGTTTCACCGATAAGGGCTGAGCCGCCGGTGAGACGCCTATGTCTCCACCCTGCTGCGCTAGGGCAGACAAGATTTCATCCGCGTTAGCTGGCTTGGTTAGGTATTGGGTTGCCCCCAACTTCACCGCCTCTACGGCAGTAGCAATACTGGCATAACCGGTCAACATCACAATTTTCGTGTTTTGATCCTTATCTTTAAGCAACTTAATCAACTGTAAACCAGAGCTCTGGCCTAAACGCAAATCCACGACCGCCAGCTCAACCTCAAATTGATTTATTTTATCTATCGCTTGCTGCTCAGTATTCGCCGTGGCCACATCGTAACCACGCCGCTTAAATGCATCGGCTAACACCGAACAGTACACCTCGTCATCGTCAATAACCAACATCTTTATTGCATCATCATTCATCCAACGTCCGCCTACTAAATTGTTAAAGGAACTTTAATCGTCACTCGCACACCACTGCGTTCCCCGTTATTCCACTGTACCTCACCACCAATACGCTCAATACTGGCTTTGCTCAGGTAGACCCCGATTCCCAAACCTTTTTCTGTTGAGCCTATCAAGTCTGATCCCAGTTTGGCTAATTGCGCAGGGTCCATGCCCGCGCCCCTATCAACCACGTCGAGTAACATATCGTTATCACTCCAGTTCAAACGAATCATCACGTATTCAGGGGAAGCCTGCGCGGCATTGTCTAAGATATTAATTAACGCTCGGGTCAGCGCAACATCGGACAAAATAGTTGGCTTCGACCCGCTGCCAATCACCCGTTCTTGCAAACCCACTCCTAGGTGTGAAATACGCCACTGCGCAATCACCGCCTTAATATATTCATCGACCGCGACCACCTGCCCCGTTTCATATTTATCGGCTGTTGCCGACTCGGTGATGCTCAGTAACACTTGTTTACAACGCTTGATCTGCCCCTGAATAATCGTCAATTTGTCGTGCATCGCCTCATCACCTGACTGCTGCACCTCTAACGCCAACTCATGAGCCACGATATCCATCGTACCCAAGGGAGTACCTAACTCATGTGCCGCTCCCGTCGCGAGTGTGCCGAGGGCAACAATTCGCTCATCACGAAAAATTCGTTCTTTCATTTCCAATAATAATTCATTCCTTTTACGTAATGATTCAGCCATCCCCGCGACAAAATGCGCTAACAAAATAGTCGCCGAGACAAAACCCAGCCACATCCCGATCACATGATCCTTGAAGTGTTCGCCCGCACCCATTTCTAAATGATGATCAAGGTGTAATAAGGGCTGATAATAGAATACCAACAGACTGTACGATACCGATGTTATTAACGCCATCAACCAGACATAGTTACGCGATAACAGGGTCGAGGCAACACTGTGTGGAAGCAATAAAAACCATGCAAAAGGATTGGTCGCACCGCCGGTAAAATACAACACTGCACTGAGTGAAGCGACATCAACCAGCAGTTGCAAGAAGAAACCATTGACTGTGTATTTATGGTTGTTTTTTAAAAATAACCAACTAAACAAACTCCACAGTAACAACGCAGCAAGAATATAAAACAAGGGAGCCAGCGGTAAAGAGATGTCTAAATAATACACAGCCACCAATATCGCCAGCAACTGCCCAGCCACACTCAAAACACGCAGCGACAATAATCGCTTCAAATCCTCATCTGCTGCTGAAGAGGTGAATATTTTCCGGCTTAAACTGCTCATACTAGGGCTCATTAATTAATTGCGCCCACTTTAGCAGCATCCTATTCTAACAACGAGCCCCCGCGTCAATTTGTCGCAGCTCAATCAGCCGATATTAAAATAACTGCTAAACACCCTAGTAAATCAGCATAAATATGCCATTATTTAGCCTATCTGTTTATTTAATTGAGAGCCGTATGTCCATCAGTAAAGAAAATGAAATCTCCACCCTAGCCAACGCAGACACCTTTAGCGAACAAACCGAACACTTACTTGAATTCAGCGCAAGAACACAAGCCAAAGCCAGCATGTTGTTCATTACTTTTGAAGCGGTCAACACCCAACTTAACGAACAACAAAGTAAACTGGTCATTCAAGCCATTAGCCAAATTTTACTGAGCAAGGCACGTGAGTCTGATATTTACGCACACCTAGATGGGATGAATTTTGCCAACTTATCAGTCGACACCAGCGAGCAACACGCCAAAACAATTGCCAGCAAGTTAAAAACAGACTTAGCACAGCCCTTTTTATTGGCTGATGGCACAAACTTAACGCTGCGCACAAAAATTGGTAGCGCAAGCTTCCCAACACAAGGCAGCAACTACACTCAATTAATTAGCAGCGCAAGAAGCGCAGCTCACTGAGAGTGGCCGACTAAACCAGCCCAACTCAACACAACGCGCATAAAAAAACCTGATAGCCGAGGCGGCTATCAGGTTTTCATGAACAACTCTAGTCAGCTTAATCTAATGTTGCCAAAGCCTCATTAAATAACTTAGATGGGCGCATAATCGTATTAGTCTGTTCGACCACAGGCAAGTAATAACCGCCCAAATCTACCGCATGCCATTGGTCAGTCGTCAAATCACTAACGATCTGCTCTTCACCATCCGCCAATGCTTTCGCTAACGGTTTGAAGTACTCCTTCAGCTCTACATTTTCGTTTTGCTCAACCAAAGCCTCGGCCCAATATAAAGCTAGGTAATAATGACTACCTCTATTGTCTAGCTCGCCGGTTTTACGTGACGGTGATTTACCGGTGTCTAACAACTTAGCCGTAGCCAAGTCTAACGTTTTGGCTAGTAGTGCAGCCTTTTCATTGCCTTCAGTCACAGCGGTATGCTCGAGGGATGCGCACAGCGCTAAAAACTCACCTAACGAGTCCCAACGCAAGTGATTCTCTTCAATCAACTGTTTAACGTGCTTAGGCGCAGAACCACCAGCCCCTGTTTCAAATAAACCACCACCCGCCATTAACGGCACAATTGATAGCATTTTGGCACTTGTGCCCAACTCTAGGATCGGGAATAAATCGGTTAAGTAATCACGCAAAATATTACCGGTAACAGAAATAGTATCTTGCCCACGCAAAATACGCTCAAGAGTATAACGCATCGCTCTGGTTTGCGACATGATACGAATATCTAAACCGTCCAAGTCGTGATCTTGTAAATACAACTTAACCTTTTTAATCAATTCATTTTCATGCGGACGGTATTCATCCAACCAGAAAACAGCCGGTGTTTGCGATAAACGAGCACGATTAACAGCCAATTTAACCCAGTCTTGGATAGGCGCGTCTTTAACTTGGCACATTCTCCAAATATCACCTTCTTCAACCGCCATTTCGAGCAAGATATTGCCTTCGTCGTCAACAATACGCGTACGACCATCGGCTTTCATTTCAAATGTCTTATCGTGCGAACCGTACTCTTCGGCTTTTTGCGCCATTAAACCAACATTCGGCACACTGCCCATCGTGGTTGGATCAAAAGCGCCGTGTGTTTTACAGAAATCAATAATTTCTTGATAAATTCTCGCGAAGGTACTCTCTGGCATAACGGCCTTCGTCTCTTTTAGCTTACCGTCGGGGCCCCACATTTTTCCGCCAGCACGAATCATCGCCGGCATAGAGGCATCAACAATCACCTCATTCGGTGTATGGAAGTTAGAGATTCCTTTTGCAGAATCGACCATCGCCAATTCAGGACGAGATTTATAACAAGCGTGCATATCGGCTAAGATCTCTTCCTTTACAGACTCAGGAAGCTTCTCGATATTCGAATACACACTGCTTAAACCATCATTAGGGTTAACACCTAACTCATCAAATAACTTTCCGTGTTTAGCAAACAGGTCTTTATAATAAATTTTCACCGCATGACCAAACACAATCGGGTGAGAAACCTTCATCATCGTCGCTTTCACGTGGAAAGAGAACATCACACCGGTTTCCCGCGCATCTTCCATTTGCTCTTCGAGGAACTCACAGAGAGCCTTCTTGCTCATGAACATACTGTCGATGATTTCACCTTTCAACAGCGCTGTTTTTTCCTTTAGCACCGTCACATCGCCATTATTAGCAACAAATTCGATTTTAACGTTACAGTCTTTATCAAGCGTTAAACTTTGCTCACTGCTGTAGAAATCACCATCATGCATATGCGACACGTGGGTACGTGAGGCTTGGCTCCACTTCCCCATAGAATGCGGGTTTTTACGTGCATACTCTTTTACCGCCTTCGGAGCGCGTCGATCAGAGTTACCTTCACGTAATACTGGATTCACTGCACTGCCCAGTGCTTTACCATAGGTTGCCTGTAAAGCCAGCCCTTCATCCGTCTTTGGATCTTCAGGGTAATCAGGAATAGCAAAACCTTTTGCTTGCAACTCGGCAATCACATCTTTCAACTGAGGAATAGATGCACTAACGTTAGGCAATTTTATAATATTTGTTTTTGGATCCTGAGTTAACTTCCCCAGCTCAGCTAAAGCGTCTTCGACTTGCTGATCTGCGGGCAATATATCTGAGAACAACGCTAAAACTCGGTTTGCAAGTGAAATATCACTCAGCTCCATTTCAATACCAGCCGATGCGGTAAAAGTGTTAATTATTGGCAGCAGCGAACTGGTCGCCAATAAAGGCGCTTCATCAGTATATGTATAAATAATTTTTGAACTCATTCAATCCTATCCTCTTAAGGGTTCTTTTAGCAATTGTTGATCTTCGACTCTCCAAACAACGGGCGAAGCAAGTGCTTTCAGCCTAACGTTTGATTGGGAATTTTATTGCTAGATTGTACCGTAAAAAGGCTAATTACTGATAAGAAAGAATTAACTATTTTGGAGGCTGAGAGCGGAATCGAACCGCTGTACACGGCTTTGCAGGCCGCTGCATAACCACTCTGCCACTCAGCCAGAGGGGACTTAAAAAAGAAAAAGCCGCGGTGGAATCACGGCTTTAAAACTTGGAGCGGGAAACGAGATTCGAACTCGCGACCCCAACCTTGGCAAGGTTGTGCTCTACCACTGAGCTATTCCCGCGTTGTTTTGAAGTCGTGTATTCTAAGGATTTGCGACAAACTGTCAAGCACCAATGTCGATTATTTTTTAAATTGTGGCAAAGCCAGCTGAATATACTGCCACATAGACCAAAGCGTCAGCGTTGCGGCTATATAAATAGACACCAAACCTAGCATTCTGACCGGTAAGCCATACAAATCCATATTGAATAATAAACACAATATCGCCAACATTTGAAAACCGGTCTTAAACTTACCTATCCAAGACACCTTCACAACTGAGCGCAGCCCTAACTCAGCCATCCACTCCCTTAAGGAGGCAACCGACACTTCGCGGCCGATAATAATAGCGGCGGGTATAGCGATATAAATAGCGGGGTCGGCCTGCACAATCAACACCAAAATAACCACCACCATCAACTTATCGGCGACCGGGTCGAGAAATTCGCCAAATGCCGTCTGTAAGTTCAACCTTCTGGCTAAAAATCCATCAAACCAATCGGTCAGCGAGGCGACGATAAAGAGCAATGAGCACCACAGCCTTGCATCCTCTATCGGCAAATAGAAAACAATCATGATGACCGGAATCGAAGCAATGCGTAGCAGGGTGAGTATTGTTGGGATATTAAGAATCATTCAGCTCAGAAGTAGACTAATTTTCATTCATAATAACATCATTATTCAGCTGAACCGTCATGAAAAAAATCGTAAACTCGACCCGCTAAGGCCACACTGATCCCATCGACCGTGCATAGATCATCGATTCCCGCCGTTTGAATCTCACGTAAACCACCAAATTGTTTCAATAGTAACTGGCGTCGCTTAGGGCCTAAACCCTCAATCTGCTCCAAACTAGACTTACTCTTAAGCTTACCGCGCTGCTGCCTATGCCCACTAATTGCAAATCTATGCGCCTCATCCCTAATCTGCTGCAGCAATAACAGCGCCGGTTCATCCGCTGGAAAAACGAACACCCGCCCATCCGTAGCGCGATAAATTTTCTCCATCCCAAGCTTCCTATCACTACCCTTAGAGACACCAATAACAAATACATCGTCAAACTGAATTGCTTTCAACGCCTCGACGACTGCCGTCACTTGCCCCTTGCCGCCATCAATAATCAACACATCCGGCTGCAAATGCTCTTTATTCTTTGCTCGTAGATAACGCCGACTCACCGCCTGAGCTAGTGCGGCATAATCATCCCCGGCGGTAATCCCCTTTATATTAAAGCGTCGGTAGTCGGCCTTCAGCGGCCCCTCCTCATTAAAAACCACACAGGAGGCAACCGTTTGATCGCCTTGCAAATGACTGATATCAAAGCACTCCATACGTTGAATCGTCGTATTCAATTCTAATAAACAACTGAGTTTTTCCAAACGAGCCTGGGTATTCTCTCGACTCTGTAGTTTTTGGCTCAATGCCATATCGGCATTATTTTGCGCCATCTTCAACCACTTTGCTCGCTCGCTGCGCGGTTTATGCACAAGGTTTATTTTCCGCCCCGCTTTATCATCGAAAACTTGCTGGGTTAATTTCGCCTCATTTAATGGATGACTTAAAACTATCGTCTTCGGTAATTTCTTTTCCAAATAAAACTGCAACACGAATGCACTCAACACTTCGGCCGCCGTTTTTCCTGCCGGCATCTTGGGGAAGAAACTGCGTTTACCAATATGCTGACCATGACGAATAAAAAAAACTTGAATGCACGCAAGCTGCCCCTCCACGCTACAAGCAATGACATCAACCTCACCCGCTTCGCCGCTGACATATTGCCGCTCCATGATCTTTCGCAACTGCGATACCTGTTCGCGGTAAGTCACCGCTTTTTCAAAGTCCAAGGCAGCGGCTGCCAGCTCCATCTTTTCCACCAAGGAATCGATTAAGCGCTTATTCTTACCTTCGAGGAATAATACCGTATTAGCCACATCGGCCTGATAATCCTCCGCGGACACTAAACCTACACAGGGAGCTGTACAGCGTTTGATCTGGTGCTGCAGACAGGGCCTAGAACGGTTGGCGTAAAAACTATCATCACACTGCCGAACGGGAAACAACTTTTGTAAAACATGTAGGCTATCGCGCACCGCACCTGCGCTCGGGTAAGGGCCAAAGTATCGCCCCTGCTTGCCCTTGCCGCCACGATGAAAACTTAAACGCGGAAACTGTTGCTGGTCAGAAAGATAAATAAATGGGTAGCTCTTGTCATCCCTGAGACAAATATTATATCGAGGCCTGAAACGCTTAATCAACTGATTTTCCAGTAATAAGGCCTCACCCTCAGTATGCGTAACAATCACCTCAATTTGCCGTACATGCGACACCATCACACGTTTTTTACTATCCTTAGCACTCGCATTAAAGTAACTACTCACCCGTTTGAGTAAGTTTTTTGCCTTCCCTACATAAATACACTGGTTGCGCCCATCGAGCATTTGATAAACACCAGGCTTTTGGGTCAGTGTTTTAAGAAATTGCTGGCTATCAAATGCAGCTATCGTTGTTACCTCATTCATCACGCTATTTAATCAGTAAAACTCACCACAAGCATTCTTTCATTGAAATTCATTTGAGGGCTTTATGCTGCGGGCAAAAAAAAGGCCTCGTTAAGAGGCCTTTTCATTAATACTATTCTTTCTTATCGTCATCTGCCGGTGGATAATCCACATTCTTAAATAGACCATCTTGCATCTCTTTAAAAACCTCCATGTTGCGCTTGGCAAGTGAAGTCATCATCGAGAACGGATCCATTACCTGTCCCAAATTATCTCTAGCCTTCGATCGCTGATCAGCAATCAACTTAACCGAGTTCTCCAAGTAACTTGCAAAATTCGCTTGAAAGGGATCCCCATACAAACGAATTAATTGCTCCAGCATTTCCGCACTCATAATCGGGTTACCGTCTTCTTCTTGCTCCAGAATAATCTGCAACAATACGCTGCGCGTCAGGTCTTCTTTTGTTTTAGCATCGATAACCATAACCGGCTCTCGATCAATAACCAACTGACGCACATCACTCAATGTGACATATTTACTAACTTCCGTATCGTACAAACGACGATTCGGATATTTCTTTATGACGCGACAACCATCCATAATAAAGCAGAACGAATAAGAATTAGTCGATATCTTTCATACTTAAACGCACACGGCCTTGACGATCTACCTCAAGAACCTTAACTTTCACAACATCGCCTTCAGCTAGTTTATCACTAACTTTTTCAACACGGTCTTCTGAAATTTGCGAGATATGAACCAAACCATCTTTGCCCGGTAAAATCGATACAAATGCACCGAAGTCCATTAAACGAACAACCTTACCTTCGTAAATACGACCAACTTCAACTTCAGCGGTAATATCTTCAATACGCTTGAGGGCTTTTTCACCCGCTACACGATCAACAGAAGCAACCTTTACCAAACCATCATCAGTGATATCGATAGCAGCGCCAGTTTCTTCGGTAATGGCACGAATAGTTACGCCGCCTTTACCAATCACATCACGGATTTTAGCTGGGTCAATTTTAAGCGTTAAGATTCTTGGTGCGAAATCAGACATTTCATTACGAGGTGTCGCTAACACTTCATTCATCTTATCTAGAATATGTAAACGACCTTCTTTAGCTTGATCTAAAGCCTTAGACATAATCTCACTAGTAATGCCTTTGATCTTGATATCCATTTGCAACGCAGTGATACCCGCATCTGTACCAGACACTTTAAAGTCCATGTCACCTAAGTGATCTTCATCACCCATGATGTCAGACAACACAGCATAGTCTTCGCCTTCTTTGATCAGACCCATAGCGATACCAGCAACAGGCGCCTTAGTAGGAACACCCGCATCCATCAACGCCAAACTTGTACCACAAGTACTTGCCATTGAGCTAGAACCGTTAGATTCAGTTACTTCAGCCACTACGCGCAATACGTATGAGAAATCTTCTTGGCTTGGTAATACTGCTTGCATGCCTCTTTTTGCTAAACGACCATGGCCAATTTCACGTCTTTTAGGTGAACCAACAAAACCAGTTTCACCAACGCAATATGGAGGGAAGTTATAATGCAACATGAAGTGATCACGATACTCACCTTCAACCGCATCAATCATTTGTGCGTCACGATCAGTACCTAAGGTTGCAACAACCAAGGCCTGAGTTTCGCCACGAGTAAATAATGCAGAACCGTGCACACGCGGTAACACGCCTGTACGTACTGAAATTTCACGAACGGTCGCTAAATCACGACCATCAATACGTTTTTGAGTAGAAAGCACTAACGTTCTTACGTGTTTCTTTTCAAGTGAAGCAAAAATATCTTTTACTTCATCCGTATTCTCGTCTTCAAGTTGTGCAAGCACTTCTTTACGCACTTCTTTTAACTTAGTTTGGCGATCTAGCTTAACAAGAATCGTATAAGCATCTTCAATACCGGCTGTTGCCAATGTCGAAACTTTTTCAGCCAGAGTTAAATCAGTTGCAGGAGCAACCCATTCCATACGAGGTTTACCCGTTTCTTCAGCCAATTCAGTAATTGCTTGAATAGCCACTTGCATTTGCTCATGACCATAAGTCACAGCGCCTAGCATAATGTCTTCTGCAAGACAGTCAGCTTCAGACTCAACCATTAATACAGCATCCGAAGTACCCGCAACAACCAAGTCTAGCTTAGATGATTCCATCGCTGACTTAACTGGGTTCAATACATACTGATCATTAATATAAGCAACACGAGCAGCACCAATAGGGCCATCAAATGGCAAGCCAGAAATGGCCAGTGCTGCAGAAGCGCCTAATAAGGCAGGAATATCAGGATCAACTTCTGGGTTTAACGATACAACCGTTGCGATGATTTGCGTTTCGTTTTTGTAACCCTTAGGAAACAAAGGACGAATTGGACGATCGATGAGTCGTGAAGTTAGTGTTTCTTTTTCACTTGGACGACCTTCTCTTTTGAAGAAACCACCGGGGATTTTACCCGCAGCATAGGTTTTTTCTTGGTAATTAACGGTTAATGGGAAAAACGAATTATTTTCGCCACCTTCACGTTTACCAACAGCTGTCACCAATACAATGGTTCCATCTATTTCTACCAGTACCGCGCCATCAGCTTGGCGAGCGACTTCGCCCGTTTCAAACTTAACAACCTGGTCACCAAATTGAAATTCTTTTTTTACTAGATTCACTATTTATGCCTGCCTATTAATTAACTTTATTTTCTTAAGCCTAAACGCGCAATTAGTGCACGGTAACGCTCAATGTCTTTACCTTTTAAGTAATCAAGAAGTTTACGGCGTCTATTAATGATTCTTAATAGTCCTTGACGTGAGTGATGATCTTTTTTGTTCTCAGAAAAATGCGGCGTCAAATGATTGATTCTCCCCGTTAACAAAGCAACTTGAACCTCTGGAGATCCTGTATCACCTTCTGATAACGCATATTCTTTAACAATTTCTTGCTTTTGTTCTGTACCGAACGACATATTTCTTACTCCGACTATATTATTTTAAAAAACAATGCATTGTACTCTTGACACAAGAGGCTCACAAGCACAAAGATAAAACATCTACTTGAGGGCGTTAGGCGAAAATCCGAACGGGGGCTAATTGAGCCACGCCACTCCACTTACCTAAACCAAATATTTCTCCGCCTGGACTATTCAAACGAATTAACGGTTCCTCACAAAGACCGTCAAAAGCCACTTGACGCCCCATACATAAATCACTCTTTTGCTGTTCACTACAGCTAATTGATGGGTAGTCTAACAAGGCCACATCCAAACTCAACAGCAAGTCATCAAGTGCCGGCCAATCGCCCGCATGCGCTTCAAGTTGCTCCAAGCTCAGCGAGTCATTTAGCAAAAAGGGTCCTGTCTTGATCCGCCGTAAAAAAGTCACATGTCCACCGCAACCCAAGGCTTCACCCAAGTCTTCAGCGAGAGTCCGCACATAAGTTCCTTTCGTGCAGCAAACTTCAAGGGTCAAACTATCGGCACTGTGACTGAGTAATACCAATGATTTGATCGTCACTTCACGCGCAGGCCTTTCGACCACCTGCCCAGCTCGCGCCAAGGCATAGAGCCGCTGACCATTATGCTTTAACGCCGAATACATCGGCGGTACTTGCTGAATAACACCATGAAATGAATCCAACAAGGCATTGATTTGATTGAGGTCTATTTTGCTAACAGGGCGTTCAAGCAGGATATCGCCTTCAACATCCCCCGTGGTGGTGGTTTGCCCAAGCTGCATAGTAAATTGGTAACTTTTATCGGAAGCCAATAAGTACTGTGAAATCTTCGTTGCATGACCCAAACAAATAGGTAATACACCCGAGGCCAAGGGATCTAAGCTACCCGTATGACCGACTTTTTTAGCACCAAAAAGGCGTTTGATACGCTGAACAGCGTGATTTGATGAAATATTTAGCGGCTTATCTAAAATAATAATACCGCTAATATCACGACCCTTCTTAATTCGTTGGGCCACGTTTTATTTCTCATTTTCTGGATTAGTTGCCCGTAGCAACGCATCCATTTTAATACCTTGTTCGATTGATTCGTCCAAGAAGAAGCGCAACTCAGGAACCATTCTCATACGCATTCTTTTAGAAACGATGCCATGAATATAATTAGACGCCCGATTCAACGCAACGATACTCGCCGCCTTATCTTGATTTTGCTGCGAGGTCGTTAACACGCTGATATAGACTTTAGCAATCGCCAAGTCCTTAGTCACCTCGACCCCACTCACCGTCGCAAAACCGACTTCCGGGTCCTTAACTTCGCGCTGCAGAACCTCAGCCAACTCACGCTGTAACTGACGTTCTACCCGCTGAAACCTTAGAAATTCTCTAGCCATAACTTACAGTTTACGCTTTACTTCAACACGTTCAAAGACTTCGATTTGATCGCCTTCTTGAACATCGTTGTAGTTTTTAACACCGATACCACACTCCATGCCGTTCTTAACCTCAGGCACATCATCTTTAAAGCGTCGTAACGACTCAAGTTGCCCTTCGTAAATAACCACGCTTTCACGCAACACACGAATAGGCAAATCACGTTTAACATAACCCTCGGTCACCATACAACCCGCGATAGCACCCAACTTAGGTGATTTAAATACATCCCGTACATTGGCAATACCAACGATCTGTTCTCTAATTTCTGGGGCTAACAAGCCAGACAAGGCATCTCTTACGTCATCGATAACATCATAAATGATGCTGTAATAACGCACTGAAACGCCTCGGTTTTCAATCATTCGACGCGCACTCGCATCGGCACGGGTATTAAAACCAATAATTAAAGCATCCGAAGTCGCCGCTAAATTCACGTCACTTTCATTAATACCACCAATGCCGCCAGCAACCACTGCAACCTTCACTTCATCCGTTGATAACTTCAACAACGAACTGGTCAGCGCTTCCAAGCTACCGTGCACATCGGTTTTAATGAGTACATTCAAGGTAGAGAATTCACCCTCTTCCATTTGCGAGAAGGCTTGTTCTAACTTAGCTGCCTGCTGCTTAGCTTGTCTAGCTTGCCTTGTTTTAATTTGACGGAACTCAGCAATTTCACGCGCTTTACGCTCATTCGGCGCAGCATACACTTCAACGCCGGCTTCAGTCGCATTTGATAAACCAAGCACCTCTACAGGCACCGCAGGAGTCGCCAGCTTAATCGCCTTACCGTGTTCATCAAACATCGCTTTAACACGGCCATGAGCTTCACCAGCAACAATGTAGTCGCCCATTTTAAGGGTACCTTTTTGCACCAATACGGTTGCCACTGCACCACGTCCTTTATCTAAACGTGACTCGATCACACTACCGACTGCGGGTACATCGACTGGTGCAGTTAACTCTAATAACTCAGCCTGCAAGGCAATAGATTCTAACAATTCATCCACGCCGTCGCCGGTTAATGCTGAAATATTAACAAACTGGGTGTCACCACCCCAATCCTCTGGAGTTACCTCAATTTGCGACAACTCATTTCTAACACGGTCAGGTTGAGCACCGTCTTTATCCATTTTGTTAACCGCAACAATCATCGGTACACCCGCTGAACGAGCATGCTCAACGGCTTCTTTTGTTTGTGGCATCACACCATCATCAGCAGCAACCACCAAAATAACTAAATCGGTTACTTTTGCACCCCGTGCACGCATTGCGGTAAACGCAGCGTGACCCGGTGTATCAATAAAGGTCACCATACTATTACCCTGTTTCACTCGGTATGCACCGATATGCTGAGTAATACCACCTGATTCACCCGCTGCCACACGGCTTTCACGAATGTAATCAAGCAAGGATGTTTTACCGTGATCGACGTGCCCCATGATCGTAACAACTGGACCGCGCGGTAATTCATCACCATCTTGCTGAATCACGTCGGCTAACAGTTCCGCCTGAATATCTTCGTCACTGCGCAGCACAACGGTATGCCCCATCTCTTCTACCACGATAGAAGCCGTTTCTTGATCCAATGGCTGGTTAATCGTTGCCATTGTACCCAAGCCCATCAGGGTCTTGATCACTTCACCCGCTTTCACGTTCATCCGCTGAGCAAGATCCGACACAATAATGCTTTCTGAAATTTCTACATTATAGGTAATTGTTTTTGTTGGGACTTCGAAACCATGTTTGCCATCTGACGCCACACGGATATCTCGACTTTTATAAGTCCCCTTCTTCTTACGACGACCCTTTTTAGAGTCAACGTGCAAGGTTCTTCCGCCAGCAACCACGCCGCCTTTTTTCTTATCCGGCTTACGGCTAAGATCTTTTGCAGGTTTTGCCTTTTTAGCCGCAGGTGTTTCAACTGCTTTTTTCGCAACAACGACTGGCTTTTTCTCTTCTTTTTTAGCTTCAAAAAGAACCGGTTTACGCACACTTCTGGCGTGCTGCACAACCCGACCTACTCGACTAGAAGGTTTTAATATATTTTTCTTTGCTAGCTGCTCGGCCTCTAGTGCTTTCTTAGCTAACTCTTCTTTAGCCAGCGCTTCCTGAGCGAGCTGCTCCTTAGCCGTTTGCTCTTTAGCTAATTCAGCAGCCGTATTTTCCTCAGCCTGTTTAGCCGCATCATCCGCCTTCTGAGCCGCTGCTTTCGCATCGCTAGCTTCTTGCGCCGCCGCTACTTCGGCTTGCCGCGCAAGCTCAGCAGACTCTTCCGCCCCTGATGGCTGACCGAGTCGCTCACGCTCTTTATCACGCGCGGCTTCTTTTTCAGCGACTAGCTGTTTATGTGCTTCAGCCGCTTGTTTTGCCTCGGCAAATTCCTTCGAACTCAAACCGGTTGCAATTTCATCAGCAGAGCGCGAACCGCCCTTCTTTTTGCGTACTTCAATGCTAACAGAACCCGCTCCACGGCCTTGTTTAGGCTGCTTCAACTCAGTCACCGTCGGCTTACGCTTTAGGGTCATTTTCTTTGGTACGGATTCGTCTTTTTTTGACTTTCCGTGGCTTTCTCGTAAATACGACAATAGTTTAACTTTATCGCTTTCACTCAAGGTTGAGGATATGCTTTTACCCTTAACGCCTGCGCTTTTTAATTGCTCGACTAACTTTTCAGCGGTGGTTTTAACAACTTTCGCTAAGTCTTGAACTGTAATATCGGCCATGTCTCTTTCTCCAGTTTTCTACTGCTTACTCAGCGAACCAAGGTTCACGTGCTTTCATAATAAGTGCAGTTGCACGCTCTTCATCTATATCGACCAATTCAAGCAGCTCATCATTTGCCAGCTCAGCCAAATCTTCCATCGTCACCACGCCTTTACTCGCTAATTCAAATGCGAACTCACGTCCGACACCTTCCATCTCTAGCAAGTCTTGAGCGGGCTCGTGTTGCTCCAACTCTTCTTCAGATGCAATCGCTTTAATTAACAACGCATCTTTAGCTCGTTGCTGAATTTCATCAGCAATTTCTTCATCAAACTCTTCGATTTGTGCCAACTCCTCCAGTTCGGAAAAGCCAAGCTCATCGACATTGGTGTAACCTTCTTGCACGAGAATTAAGGCAACGTCTTCATCCACATCGATATCATCCATCAACTGCTTCACGTAACCTTCAGTTTCTGTGGCAACTCGTTCGTCGGCTTGTGTTTCGCTCATTACATTAAGCGTCCAACCCGTTAATTCACTCGCCAGGCGAACATTTTGTCCACCGCGACCAATCGCTTGAGATAAGCTATCGTCTTTAACTGACACGTCCATGCTGTGGTTATCTTCATCCACAACAATCGACACAACATCGGCAGGCGACATCGCATTAATCACGTACTGCGCTTCATTTTCATCCCACAGGATAATATCAACACGCTCACCTGACAGCTCATTCGAAACTGCCTGTACACGTGAACCACGCATACCAACACATGCGCCGACTGGGTCTAAACGCTGATCCCTAGACTTCACTGCTATTTTAGCACGTGAACCTGGGTCTCTAGCTGCGCCTAAAATCTCAATTAGGCCATCACCAACTTCTGGCACTTCTAACTTAAATAAGGCAATCAATAAATCAGAATCAGCACGGGTAACGGTTAACTGTGGGCCTCGCGTCACTTCGTCTACGCTTTTCAAGTAACCTCGAATTCTATCGCCTACTCGAACCGCCTCACGAGGAATCATTTCTTCACGTGGAATAATCGCGTCAGCCATACCCTCAAGGTCGATAAACACGTTACCTCGTTCGATGCGCTTAATTGCGCCTGTGACCAAGTCACCTACTTTATCTTTATAAAGCTCGTATACTTTTTTACGTTCGGCTTCTCTTACCTTTTGCACAATAACTTGTTTTGCAGCCTGCGCACCAATTCGACCAAACTCAGCAGCCTGAACCGGCTCTTCAATGAAGTCACCAACGACTAATTCGGCATCTTTTTGCTGAGCATCGGCCAATAAAATTTGCGCATCGGGGTTCTCTAAACCATCCTCAAACTCGGCATCATGCTCAACCACTTCCCAGCGACGGAAAGAATTGTAATCACCGGTAGACCGATCGATTTCTACACGTACATCAATATCTTCTTGATAGAGCTTTTTAGTGGCCATCGCCAACGCAGCTTCAATTGCTTCAAAAAGAACGCTTCTGTCGATCTCTTTTTCATTAGAGACGACATCAACAACCATCAAAATTTCTTTATTAGCCATTCTAAACCCTGAATATTTTTTTAAAATTTAACGACAAGTTTTGCTCTTTTTATCAACGAAAATGGGATTTCAATCTCCTCTTCGTCGACGTGCAAATGAACCATATCACCCTTAACATCGAGTATGTCACCGGTGAATTTCCGTTGTCCTTCTAATGTAGCTTGACGTAACTCTAACTTAGTTAGCGAACCTTTAAAACGCTCAAAGTGAGCCAAGGTATATAACGGACGTTCAAGACCGGGTGATGACACCTCAAGCCGATACTGCCCGCTGATCGGATCTTCAACATCCATCACACCGCTGATTTGGTGACTAACTTTCGAGCAATCCGTCACTAAGATACCATTCTCTGAATCAATATATACCAGCAATATCGATGACTTCCCCTGTCCGCTAAACTCCGCGCCGACGAATTCATAACCCAGCCCGGTAACAATGGGCTCGATAAGTTCTAATATTTTGACTGGTGCTTGATTCATTACTTATCCATTACGTATAAAAAAAGGGCTAATAGCCCAATTATTTTTTCGATTCTCATATGCTAAAACAGCATATCGCCGAAACAAAAAAACCCCTGACGGGGCCTCTTCTATATCTTGGTAGCGGGGGCAGGATTTGAACCTACGACCTTCGGGTTATGAGCCCGACGAGCTACCAAACTGCTCCACCCCGCGTCCATTTGTGAGCAGTATATTACCCAGATCATAGAACGATTACAAGCCCTATTTCACTTATTTTAGTAATTAAGCAATATAACTCATATATACATACAAACAGGCCGCTGCCATCAACCCTGCAAGAAGGTCATCCAGCATAATACCAAAACCACCACCAACCCTTCGATCCACCCAATTAATCGGCCAAGGCTTTAAAATATCAAACAACCTAAACAATACAAAACCCAGCAGCACATTCTGCCAACTAAAGTCGACCCAATACATCGTTAATAAGTAACCAGCAATCTCATCCCAAACAATACCACCGTGATCATGCACCCCCAACTCTTTAGCCGCTTGCCCACAAATCCAAATACCAGCAACGCACACCAGTAACAAGACCGGCAGATAATAAGCTGCTGGCAATGCCATCAGCGCACAATATATAGGTACAGCTGCCAAGGTTCCCATGGTACCCGGTGCTTTTTTCGCCAAACCCGAACCAAAACCAAACGCTAACATCTGTACTGGGTTTAATAATAACTGCTTAAATGTCGGTATTTTATTCATCAAAATGCTCATAACCTTTATTCAACTCTCGGCTTTCACCACTCTGCTGAACCAGCCGCAAACCCAGATCTTCTTCAATAACACCAATTTTTGTTATTTTAGTCCGCCCTTCTTTTTCTAGCGAACCCACATCAACACCCGCCGGCACGGTAAAACACAGCTGATAATCATCACCCGTAGCATAGGGCCAAAAAACATCATCCAACTGCTTTACGTGCTCAACCACCGACTTAGTTAAAGGAACCGCAGAGTGCTCAATGCTTGCCCCCACATGACTAGCCGACAGAATATGATTCATATCGGCCGACAAACCATCCGAGATATCAATACAAGAGGTCGCCACCGATAACAAAGCCTGCCCAAGCTCCACACAGGGTTGCGGCCTTAAGTAGGCAGCCACATCAACATCAGTTAGGTCAGCCGCACCTGAACGCGCCTTCAATAAACCCAAACCGGCATTACCGAACGCGCCCGACACATAAACATCATCACCCACACACGCACCCGATCGTGTCAAACGCTGCCCCGTTGGCAGTAAACCCATGATATTGATTGTAATTGATAAGGGCCCACGCGTTGTGTCCCCACCGATCAAGCGCAAGGAGTAACGACTCGCCAAGGCAAAAAAACCTTCAGTGAAAGCCGCCAACCAAGGTTCATCTATATTCGGCAAGGTAATCGCCAACGAAACCCAAGCAGGCGTCGCCCCCATCGCGGCCAAATCACTCAGGTTTACCGCGAGCACCTTATGACCCAAGTGCACGGGGTCGCTACCCGGCAGGAAATGCACCCCCTCTACGAGGGTGTCGGTACTGACCGCCAACTGATAGCCGGCAGGTACATCTAAAATCGCGCAGTCATCCCCGATACCAATAACCGGAGAATGACCATAGGCGGCATCAAGTTTAAAAAACTCACCTATGACAGAAAACTCAGTTAACGCCATGACCGCCTACGACTATCTTTATTTCTTAGTTTTAGCTTTTATTTCAGCCGCACGGTTCTTCTGTGCCAGCTTATCTAAAATACTATTCACATAAGCATGACTCTTTTCTGAACCAAAGCTTTTCGCTAAATTAATCGATTCATTAATAATGACTCGGTACGGCACCTCTGGCTTAAAGAGCAACTCGAACGTACCCAAACGCAACACTGCTTTTTCGATAGGATCAATCTTCTCGAAGTCACGCGTAGTAAATTCAGTAATAGCCGCATCCAGTTCCTGCAAATTATCCATCACCCCGCCCACGAGAACTTCAAAATAAGCCTTATGGTATTTCGGTGTTTCTGGGTCTGCTTCAAATTGACGACTAAGCGTTAACAAGTCGTGATCAGTGACCTGCCACTGATACAAGGCTTGAAGCGCCACCTGTCTAGCATTACTTTTAGGCGAACTCATTCGCCGTCTATCACCTGTAATACATTAACCATCTCGATCGCCGACAAAGCCGCTTCAGCACCTTTATTGCCCGCCTTAGTTCCCGCTCTTTCTATCGCTTGCTCAATAGAATCTACCGTTAACACACCAAACGCAACAGGAATATCAGACTGCAACGAAACCGTCGCTAAACCTTTCGTTACTTCACCAGCAACGTGTTCAAAGTGTGGTGTGCCACCACGAATAACCGCACCCAAACCGATCACTGCATCGTACTTACCTTTGGCAGCAATACGTTGAGCGGCTAATGGCATTTCAAATGCACCCGGAACGCGTACTATCTCAATATCTTCGATCTTAGCACCGTGGCGCAGCAAGGTATCAATCGCCCCACCTTCCAACTGATCCACAATAAAACTATTAAAACGTGCTACCAACAAACAGAAGCGTCCGCCGCTTACCGTCATATTACCTTCAATTACTTTTGCGTCCGACATAAATCCATCCCAAATATGTTAATAATTAGCGTACAACCGTGTTTAACACTAGTCCTCTAAGGACACGTGCTCCACAATCTCAATTCCAAAACCAGCCAAGCCACTAAACTTCGTTGGCTTACCCAGTAGTTTTAATTTTTTAATGCCCAGCTCCGACAAAATTTGGCAGCCAACACCGACCGCACGCGAGTCTACCAACTGCTGTTCTGCGGTGCGGGTAACACCCTTTTCTTTCAGCTCTTGATTATGAATAAATTCAACAATTGACTGATCATCTTCTTCGTTGCGAATAAGCACCAAAGCACCACGACCATCGGCAACAATCTTTTCCATCATATCCGCTAACGGCAAGTGATGATTATCTTTTGATTGCAGCAAATCAGCCAAGGTACTCTTTGCGTGAACTCGAACCATCACCGGGTCATCGGTTACCACATCGCCATAGGTCAACGCCAAGTGCAATCTGTTATCAATTTGATCCTGGAATGCGTGCAACCTGAAATCACCAAACTTAGTTGGGTAATCACAGCTACTCACGCGTTCGATAGTTTTTTCGTTTTGAATACGGTAATGAATCAAATCAGCAATGGTGCCAATTTTCAGGTCGTGTTTTTCCGCAAACACCTTCAAATCATCACGGCGCGCCATCGTGCCATCGTCATTCAAAATTTCCACAATCACCGCTGCTGGCTGACAGCCCGCTAAACGCGCCAAATCACAACCCGCTTCGGTATGACCGGTTCGAGTTAACACCCCACCCGGCTGCGCCATCAATGGGAAAATATGCCCAGGCTGCACAATCTCTGTCGGTTTCGCATCAGGTTTCACCGCCGCCAAGACCGTTTTTGCTCTATCGGCCGCTGAAATCCCCGTTGTCACTCCTTCTGCCGCTTCAATCGAAACCGTAAAATTGGTTGAATAAGCCGCTTGGTTATCGTTCACCATTAAGGGTAAACGCAGTTGATGACAACGTTCACGCGTTAACGTCAAACAAATTAAACCACGCCCATAACTGGCCATAAAGTTAATATCTTCAGGCCTTACGTGCTCAGCAACCATCAGCAAATCGCCTTCATTCTCGCGATCTTCGTCATCCATAATAATAACGATTTTGCCCTGTTTCAGGTCATCAATAATTTCTTGTGTACTATTCATATTCTATTACTTGGCTTTTATTTGGCGACATTGTAGCCGATTCAAGCCAGCATCCATTTGTATTATTTAATAAAGCCGCTATTTTGCAACAAGGTTTCGTAGTCGACACTTGCTTCACTTTTTTTGCCGCCGATCATCAAGCGCTCTAAGTAACGCGCGATCACATCAACTTCCAAATTAACCGAATCACCTTCTTGGCGGTCACCCAAGGTGGTCATCTCCAAGGTATGCGGAACGATATTGACCGAGAAAGACTCATCATCCACGGTATTGACCGTTAGGCTAATACCATCAATACAGATCGACCCTTTTTGCGCCACATAACGGGCTATTTCAACGGGCATCGCAAAAGTAAAACGAACAGAACGTGCGTCGGCCTTGCGTTCAATCAGCTTGCCAACCCCATCCACGTGCCCACTCACCAAGTGCCCACCTAAACGTGTTTGTGCTTGCAGCGCACACTCTAGATTAACCCGAGTACCCACCGCGGTATCACCGACCGTCGTGGTGGATAAGGTTTCATTTGAAACATCGGCAACAAATTGTCCTGAACTCAGCTCAACCGCGGTCAAACACACGCCGTTAACCGCGATACTATCCCCCAAGGCGGCATCGGCTAAATCCAAGCCCGCTGTTGCTACCGTTAAGCGCACATCACCTTGACGCTGCTCTACGCGTTTAATTTGTCCAATCGCCTGAATAATACCGGTAAACATCTAAGACTCTCTCTTGATCTTGTATTTCAATTTAATATCCTGCCCCAACACATCCACCGTTAGTAACGCCAGCTGAACCTTATCGGCCAAGCGGTCAATACCTGTGATTTCAAATGCACTGCGGGCATCCACACCTAAAACACTCGGTGCCATATAAACAACTAACTCATCTAATAAACCCGCCTTCAGCAAGGCACCGTTGAGTACCGCCCCTGCTTCCAGCATCACACTATTAATAGCTTGTTCAGACAACCATGCATTCACCGCAGCCAAGTCGACACGACCGTCATCATCACTAGGCAGCACAACCACCTGACAACCCGCTGTCCCCAAAGCCTGTATTTTTGACTCATCAGCACAGCTCGTTAACACCGTCACTTCAGTATCCGTAGTGAGCAACGCGGCATCTAGCGGCATTCTCAATTGACTATCCAGCACCACAATTCGTGCGTGTTTTACCGCTAAACCGGCCAAACCATCGCGTGCGGTTAACCGCGGATCATCGGCTAATACGGTCGCAATGCCGGTAATAATCAAATCACTGCGGGCGCGTAAACGATGCACATCTTGACGGGATTCAGCCCCCGTTATCCACTGGCTTTCGCCCGAAGCCATTGCTGTTTTAGCGTCCAAACTCATCGCTACCTTGCCAACAATCAACGGCTTGCCGCTGATCATTTTATGACAAAACGCTTCATTCAAAACCTCGGCCTGTTGCTGCAATAAACCCACAGCCACTTCAACCCCAGCCTCACGCAAACGCTCCACACCTTGACCCGACACCAAGGGGTTCGGGTCCTGCATAGCCACCACCACACGAGCCAAACCAGCCTTTAATAATGCATCCGCACATGGCGGTGTTCGACCGTGATGACTACAAGGTTCCAAGGTCACGTAGGCCGTTGCGCCACGCGCATTGTCCGCCGCTTCTGCCAGCGCATGCACCTCAGCGTGCGGTTCGCCCGCTTGACGGTGCCAGCCTTGGCCAATCACTTGATCATCTTTAACAATCACACAGCCCACACAGGGGTTAGGTTTCGCACTATATAGCCCTTTTGCCGCAAGCTCTAAGGCTTGCGCCATAAACAGCTGATCGCTAGCGCTAAACTCAACCATGATTATTTATCGCTTTTTAACGGCCTGTAGTACTGGCGTATCTACAGACTTTTCTTTTTCCAATGCGTCAATCACTTCTCTAAACGCATTCACGTCTTCAAAACTTTTGTACACCGATGCAAAACGAATATAAGCCACCTTATCTAGGCCCTGTAGCTCATCCATCACCAATTCACCAATTTTCAGCGAGGGTATTTCACGTTCCCCTAATGACAGCAATTTCTTCTTGATTCGACTCAGCGCCGCATCAATGTTTTCACTATTAACAGGGCGTTTTTCTAAGGCACGCAATACACCCGCGCTTAGCTTTTCTTCCCAAAACGGCTCACGCACACCGTCGCTTTTGATCACTCGCGGTAAATTAAGTTCCGCCGTTTCAAACGTCGTAAAACGTTCTTTACAAGCAACACATTCCCTACGCCTACGCACGCTATCACCCTCACCGGCAAGGCGAGAGTCAATAACCCGAGTATCGCTATCTCCACAAAAAGGACATTGCATCGAAAAAAGCCTTAGTCAGCGTAAACAGGTAAACGTGTGCAAATAGCCAACACGCTCTGTTTGACCGTTTGTTGCACAGCTTCGTTCTCAACGTCGTCTAGGATGTCACACATCCAACCCGCCAAGTCTTTACTGTCTTGCTCATTGAAACCACGTGTCGTAATCGCCGGTGCACCCAAACGAATACCACTAGTCACGAAAGGAGACTGAGGATCGTTAGGCACGGAATTTTTATTGGTCGTAATATTCGCTTTTTCTAACGCAGCTTCTGCCACTTTGCCAGTTAAGCCTTTATCCACCAAATCCACTAAAAACAAGTGATTATCGGTTCCGCCTGACACGATGTTGTAACCACGCTCGATAAACAAATCAGCCATCGCGCTGGCATTCACCTTAACTTGCTTTTGGTAAGTGGTAAATTCAGGTGCCAACGCTTCTTTAAAGGCGACCGCTTTTGCCGCAATAACGTGCATTAACGGGCCACCCTGAGTGCCAGGGAAAACCATTGAATTAAGTTTTTTCTCAATTTCAGGGTTAGCCTTAGCCAAAATAAGACCACCACGTGGGCCACGTAAGGTTTTGTGTGTTGTTGAGGTGGTTACATCGGCAATTTGCACTGGGCTTGGGTATTCACCCGCCGCCACTAAACCGGCGATATGCGCCATATCAACAAACAAATACGCACCAACAGAGTCGGCGATATCACGGAATTTCTGCCAATCCATCACACGTGAGTACGCAGAGAAACCAGCAACAATCATTTTTGGTTTATGCTCATTCGCCAAAGCTTGAATTTGCTCGTAATCCACTTCACCCGTTTGCTCATTCAAACCGTATTGAACCGCATTAAAAATCTTGCCTGAAAAGTTAACCTTAGCACCGTGGGTTAAATGCCCACCGTGTGCCAAGCTCATGCCTAAAATAGTATCGCCTGCTTGTAACAACGCAAAGTAGACCGCCGCATTCGCTTGTGAACCGGCGTGAGGCTGCACATTCGCGTAATCCGCACCGAATAATTCTTTTACTCGATCAATCGCCAATTGCTCAGCAATATCAACGTACTCACAACCGCCGTAATAACGTTTACCAGGATAACCTTCAGCGTACTTATTGGTTAGCATCGAGCCTTGAGCCTGCATAACACGCGGGCTAGCGTAGTTTTCAGATGCAATTAGCTCGATATGATCTTCTTGGCGCTGCTCTTCTTGTTGAATAGAAGCCCAAAGTTCATCATCAAACCCTTCAATCGTCATACTTTTGTTGTACATTTAGTCGCCTTTTTGCTGTTGCAAGCCCCATAAACAAGGCTGCTGAATTATTGAAACCCATTATTTTACATGATGTTGTGCTTAAAGCGCCATATATAGCGACAAAAACACAAGTAGCACTGTTAATAAGACCATTGCTCGGTAATACTACTGCGCATAAAACCAATTCTTAACGGACATTTAATGGCTCAATATATATTTTCAATGAACCGCGTTAGCAAGGTGGTACCACCGAAACGCAAAATTCTAACCGACATCTCCTTGTCTTTTTTCCCCGGCGCAAAAATTGGCGTACTCGGCTTAAACGGTTCAGGTAAATCGACCCTATTAAAAATCATGGCAGGGCTGGATACCGAAATAGAGGGCGAAGCGCGGCCACAACCCGGCATTAAGATAGGCTACTTATCACAGGAGCCGCAGCTCGATGAAACGAAAGACGTACGCGGCAACATTCAAGAAGCACTGGGCGACATCACCTCGGCACAAGAAGAACTCGATGCCGTGTATGCTGCTTACGCAGAACCCGATGCCGACTTTGATGCCCTAGCCGCCAAACAAGCCGAATTAGAAAACATCTTACAAGCCAGCGACGGACACGATACCGAACGCACCATGGAAATTGCTGCCGACGCCTTGCGCCTACCGCCTTGGGATGCGGATGTCAGCAAACTATCCGGCGGTGAAAAACGCCGCGTCGCGCTCTGCAAATTGCTGTTATCAAAGCCCGACATGCTCTTGCTTGACGAACCAACCAACCACTTAGATGCCGAATCCGTTGCTTGGTTAGAACGATTCCTGCACGATTACCCCGGCACCGTTGTTGCGGTGACCCACGACCGTTATTTCTTAGACAACGTTGCGGGTTGGATCTTAGAACTAGATCGCGGGCGCGGCATCCCTTGGGAAGGCAATTATTCGTCATGGTTAGAACAGAAAGACGCACGCCTTGAACAGGAACAGAAATCGGAAGCCTCACGCATGCGCTCGATTAAAAAGGAACTGGAATGGGTACGTTCAAACCCTAAAGGCCGTCACGCTAAAAGCAAAGCTAGAATGGCGCGTTTTGACGACCTGCAATCAAAAGACTTCCAAAAACGCAGCGAAACCCAAGAAATATACATCCCACCCGGCCCACGCCTAGGTGACGCCGTTATTGAAGCGGTTAATGTAGGCAAAGCCTTTGGCGACCGCATACTGTTTGACGACATTAACTTCAAACTACCGCAAGGTGGAATCGTTGGCATTATTGGCGCCAATGGCGCAGGTAAATCAACCTTATTTAAAATGATGGGCGGTTTAGAAGACGCTAGCAATGGTGAAATAAAAATAGGTGAAACCGTTAAACTCGCCTACGTCGATCAATCACGCGACAGCCTAAACGACGACAAAACCGTGTTTGAAGAAATATCCGAAGGCAACGACTTAATTACCGTTGGCACCTATGAAACGTCTTCTCGCGCTTACGCCGGACGCTTCAATTTCAAAGGGTCGGATCAACAAAAACGCATCGGCGATCTGTCTGGTGGTGAACGCAACCGCGTGCATCTAGCCAAAGTCCTCAAAGAAGGCGGTAATGTTTTACTGCTGGATGAACCGACCAATGACTTAGACATCGAAACCCTGCGTGCTCTCGAAGAAGCTTTATTGAGTTTCCCAGGTTGCGCGGTCGTTATCTCGCATGATCGCTGGTTCTTAGATCGTATTGCCACCCACATGCTGGCATTTGAAGGCGACAGTAATGTTGTTTGGTTTGAAGGCAACTACGAAGATTACGAGGCCGACCTTAAAAGACGATTGGGCGCAGAGGCCGACCAACCTAGACGCATCAAATACAAAAAACTAGAACGTTAAGACATAAAAGCTGGGGCGGTCAGGTTCACCCTGACCGCCCCAGCTTTAGTCGCTATTAAAGTATTGTTGGCTAAGCCGCCGCCATCGCCAAACCTCGGCCAATAGCACTCTCATTAAAGTGTTTCAGTCTATCAATATTGAACATATCGGGATTGACAATGCTTTGAATTTGCAAGGGCTGGCCTCTTGCATCCAGCAACACCGTATCTAGATCCACGCTGACTTCTTCGATCGAATTCATCTGTTTATCCACCACCGTTAACACCCTAGGCCGCAGTTTAGACTCATCGTTCGCTTCCAACACCAAAGCAACACGGTCATCACTTAGCTGCACATAACAGCCCGGTGGGAACACACCGAGGCTTTCAATAAACTTACTCACCAATACATGATCAAAATACTCACCTGCTTGCTGGTATAAAACCTGTGTCGCCTCAAGGTGGGTCATGCCTTTTCTATAACTTCGATCACTGGTCAAGGCATCGTAGGTATCGACAATTGCAATGATATTAGAATAATACGACACCTTAGCGTCCGTTAGCCCCCGCGGATAACCCTGCCCTCTGATCCGTTCATGATGGGTTAAGGCCGTTTCGATCGCACCATGAAACATATCCGTACTAGACTTCAACAGCTCAGCCCCTAAGGTCGTATGGGTTTTCATAATGACCGATTCTTCCTCGGTCAACTCGCTTGTTTTATTAACGATGGCCGACGGTATCAACATGATACCCATATCATGCATCATTCCACAGATCCCAAGGTTTCTAAGCTCACCCTCCGGCAAACCAATATGTCGACCCAGTACGATCGATAACATACAGACATTAAGGCTATGCTGAGCAGTATATTCATCCTTCTTTTTTAATTGGGTCAACCAAAGGTGGGCATCAGGTGAATGCAAAATACTATTAACCGATGAAGCAACTGCCTCTTTCGCTTGTTTACTATCGATGCTACCGCCGTCTTTAACCGTTTGCATAAAATCGGCCACCAAACGCCCTGTATCTAAATAGGTCGTCGTTGCACGGGCAATTTCCGTTTCAAACGAACCTTTTTTCTTTCTCGCCGTGCCAATGACAACCGCTTTACCAACCGCCGTCGTCTTCGCATCAAGGCTCAACTTACTCTGCCGAGTACGATCGACATACACGTGATGACAACGACTTCGCACCACCTGCAGTTCTCGCTCAGTGGTAATATTAAAACCTTGTAATTTAAACGGCGAATCTAACCAGGGACAATCAAGCTTGGCGATGTACATCCCTAAACTGAGATGTTCCGATCGCACATACGTTAATTCCGTCTCTGCAATAAATCGAGACGACTGCTGAACAGAAGCTTTTTTGCCAAATATATTTTTCATCCAATCAAGCATAGTTATATTCCGGTAGTTCTTAAGCGCTTATTAACAACCAAGGCACGTTAAATCGAGTAACCAGTATAGGTAAATCGACTTACTACTGTGATGGGCAACGCGCTAGATAGTTCAGATATTAGAGCTAGCGCACAAATCCCCGACATAGCTCATTACATTGTGGCGACTGGGTCACAGCACAGCACGAACAGAAAAGGCAGCCTCTGCCGACATTCAGCAGCCTTCTACCACAAAAGGCCTGCTTTACCCTCCCCGCCAAACTAAAACACGAAAAACTCGCCAAAATAAGCCAAAAACAGCTGTTTTCGAGGATTTATCGATTATTTAGCAAATAACGATTGACCCACCAGAAATATTCATTAAGATACACGCCTTCAGACAGAGCGGGTGAATAGCTCAGCTGGGAGAGCGTCGCCCTTACAAGGCGAATGTCGGGGGTTCGATCCCCTCTTCACCCACCATTTTTTGCGTGATAATAAATGGTTATGCATGTTTGAACTGCGGACCGGTAGTTCAGTTGGTTAGAATGCCGGCCTGTCACGCCGGAGGTCGCGGGTTCGAGTCCCGTCCGGTCCGCCATTACACATATGAAGCCCCTGTTCTCAGGGGCTTTTTTTGTTTCAGGCAAGAAGAAAGCTTGCTGCCAGCGATGTCTTTTATCTTCCTCGGCACGCCCAAGAACGCCGCGTGTTTACCCACAAACTTCTTATTGGCCAGACACCCGCACAAGCTTTAATAAACGTCCTATCGCCTCACCTCCATAGCAGTAACCTCATCAACAAATGAAGCCTTGCTAAACCTGAGCGGCTAATCGCAACCGCCCTCTTCCGTTGCTTTTTCAATGTAAGTCTCAACATAGCCTCAGGCTTTTCATATTACCAAACCCAATAAAAGAGTCACCGCAAAAACAAAATAACGAGAAAGCTAGGAATTTTCATCCGAGTCATGGCGGATGCCTGCCACCCCATATACTTATTCAGTTATCATGGTTTATGCTTGAAATAGACCCTATATTAAAGCCCATACTCATTTGCGTAACACTGAGCTTATTATGGGCGGCAGAAACAATAGTCCCCATGTTTCACTTACAAAAAGGCCGGTTAAAGCACGATGCCTCTAATATTGCACTGGGCGTTTTCAACGCCGTACTGGCGGGGGCACTATTCGCCAGTTTGCTACTGGCTGTTACCAACTGGGCAGCTGAGCAGCAATTTGGTTTACTGCACTGGTTAACGTTTGGGCCCTATGTTGAACTCATCATAGGCCTGCTAGTTTTTGATGGTTGGCAATATGCTTGGCACAGAATAAACCACGCGATACCTTTTTTATGGCGATTTCACGCCGTTCACCACTCAGATGCGACCATGGATGCCAGCTCCGCAGTTCGCTTTCATACCGTCGAAATTATATATTCCAGCGCGATTAGGTTACTTATTTTGCCATTGATCGGCCTGAACATGAGCCAAGTACTCGTATATGAATTAATTTTGTTACCCATCATCTTGTTTCACCACAGCAATATCGCGCTACCTGCACCATTAGATAAGGTACTGCGCATCTTTATCGTGACCCCTCGCATGCACTGGGTACATCACTCGCATATACCGCAAGAAACAGATTCTAATTACGCCAGCTTGCTCTCCGTTTGGGATCGTTTGTTTGCCAGTTATACGGTAAGACACGATCCACAAAATATTCGTTTTGGCTTAAGCGATAAGTTTGAACAAACCCCATGGAACACATTAGGTGGGATGCTAAAACAACCATTTAATAACACCTTATATAAAAGAAAGGATTAGCTCGCGCACCATAGCCATAGGTCTATTACAAATAAGCCATCAATCGCGGGGCGAACTCAGCTGACCGCCTGCACACAAGGAACACACAAGCCCGTTACGTCGACGAATCGTTTTAACGAAGAACCTGCACCATAAAATTCAAAGCAACCCCTCAGCACCGCACAAACAGCCTAATACACACTCTGAACACCAGCTATTAACAAACAACTTACCGCCGCAATAATCAAACGTTTTTCCAACCCCTGCGAAACCCCGCATCAACTTAAAATATTCAGCCTAGACGCGTATCATTCCAATCACACATGCGTTACATTGGCCGCACATCAACCAAGCCCTCCGCTTCATGCCCCCGAAGAAAACCACAACCCTTAATTTACGCGTTGACCCTGCCATTAAAGAAGCGATTAAAGCCGCCGCAAATAGGGAACACCGCAGCGTAGCCAATATGATAGAAATGCTCATTCGTACACACTGCGAGCAAGAAGGCATCTTCATTCCCGAACAACAAACCCTGTTTGGTGACGCTGATGAATGAAAAAACCATCAAAGCACTGGTTGATGCCGGCGCGGTAAAAAAAGTTCAGATTGTTGCTCATGGCGCAGCCATACACGTCAACATCGTCACCAAAAATGACGTGGTTACCGCGACCACACTCAAAGGCTCTATCAAGATATGGGCCACCATAGATGCTTGCGCAAAATGGGTGAAAAACCTCGGTATCGGCCGCGTACAGTTGGTGATGGACAAATGGTTACCCGCGCAAAAAGGCTTAAACTTATAAACGCCAGCAAACATGTATAGCCATAAAGAAGCACAGTGTATTGAGGCGGTAACACAGCTGAGAATAAAAGCAGCAAACCGTGCCGCAGACAAAAACAGAGTCGTTTTTAAGAAGCCTCTGGGTCGCTTACGCGATGTTAGCCAATGGAAAAAAACACCGGCTAACCGAGTAAAACAAATACTGGCTCTGCCGGCCGCATTGATCCGCGTCGTTAGCATACTGTTATTGCTCCCCATCACGGCTGGCTTACACCGCTACAAGATATACCAATTACAGCAACAACATAAAACAGCCCTGGCAAGCGCCTACACCAGCAATTCATTGGACTCGTTATGGCATAGCCACGGGCTCAATGAAGCGAGTTACAGCGAAACAGTCTGTTTAGACCTCCTCACTCAATGGGTAAACATTTTGTACGGAAAAGACGCCGCTGAGGCTGTCGATATAAAAGAGATGGCTGGCAAACATAACACTCTACGCGCTACCGCCAATATTCCTCATTACACCGCCGAGATCCCAGAGGATTTCCCGCGTTTTTACTTTGGCTCCACGATTAACGCCGTGGTGAGGCGCTTGTCGGAACAATTGGGTGAGTATGCTAAATAAAGCATTCTGGCTGCCGTCGTTCATTCGACTTACTAAATTCATCTAAACTGCCGGTAAAACAGGACAGCCCTGAAATATCCTCTATATTTACTGCTATAGAATAAAAAACGTATTAAGCCGTCGTTGAACTTGCTTGATTTTTTATTAGGGCAAGGTTGATCGCCGTATGTTTGTTATTTATAACAAGTAAAGGAATAAAGCAGATGAGTAACCCTATTAAGATCTACTGTGTCAATGACGGTGATGGTAAGCAGCTGATTGAAAAAAACATATTACATACAGAAGGCTATGAACTTAGTTTTCTAGCATCAGGGCAAGCGTGTTTAGATGCCGCACGTAATTCACCGCCCGACTTAGTTTTGCTCGATGTGATGACCCCTAATTTAGACGGTTATGAAACCTGCGAAAAGATTAGAGACTGTTCGCAACTAAACCACACCCCCGTTATTTTTATTTCTGCTGATACATCTATTGAAACACGGCTGCATAGCTATGCGTCAGGTGGCGACGACTATGTTGTTAAACCTTTCGAAGAAAGTGAACTAAAAGCTAAGGTAAGGGCCACACTTAAACGCAAGCAAACGCTTGATCTAACAAAAAAAGAAGTCAGCGATGTGACCCTATCGACGATGGAGATCATGACATCGATGGGCGAAATGAGCACCGTTGTTCACTTTTTACAAGCCATCTGCCTCTGCGCTAATTATGACTCCTTAGCAAAAAAGGTGATTAAGGCACACCAAGATTTAGGGTTAGACGTGGCCATGCAAATTATCGTCAACGATGAAAAGCTGCAATATTTTACCGACGGTGTAGAAAACCCACTTGAGGATAGCGCGTTTGAATATGTCCGCAATCAAGGTCGCTTAGTTGACTTTGGTCAACGTACCGCGGTTAATTTCCCATACGTCAGTATTATCGTGAGAAACATGCCACTTGATAACCCAGACTTTCATGGTCGAATTCGAGATCACGTGGCCATTATTGGGCAAGGTGCCGACTCTAAAGTTAAAGCGCTAGAATCTGCAATGACCGTCAATACACAACGAGAAAACCTCCTTAACATCATCAGTCAGATCGAATCAACGGTAGTAAATATCAGTAAAAACTATGAGTCGCAACGAGTTTCAAACCAATCTATTTTAGCGACGGTTAGGGAGTCGTTTGAAGGTTCGTTCATGAACCTGAGTTTATCGACTGAACAAGAAAATGCTCTCCACGCGTTTGTTGAAGCCGCCGATAGCAAAGTTAACTCTCTTTTCGAATCAGGTATTAATCTTGAAAGTGAATTTGCAGTGACTCTAAAACAAATTGATGAGGCATTAAAAGCGAGCGTTACTGAAAGCGTCGAAGAACCTGAAGAAGAAATGGATAATGAAACGCTGACCTTGTTTTAACTGCGCTCCCTGACGTTAAGCGAAAAAATCGTTTTAGCAGAGGCCGCAGAAAAATGCAGACGGTTCATTGGAAAAGAAAATAATCCCCCCCCTCCAGGAAACGCTCTTACAAGCCCTGCCGATATTGCGCATTCGTTGCAATCGGCACCATCTGTTCTAGCTGCTCCGCCGAATCACCCACCCCTTGTAGCAAGGCTTCGAAGTGTTTCAGTAACTGCGATTTATTTTGCTGCCCTTTAGACCCTGCACCGATGTTGGTGAGGTCGATAAAGAATTCATCGAACAAGTCGGCTAGGTCGTTAACGGCGTCGACGTTTAAAAATTGTTCGTGGTTATAAATGCTGGGGTAGCCGCCTTTTTGTTTGTCGATTGAAAAGGAGACGCCTTTGACATTGGTAATGGTGGTCGCTTTGGTACACTTCAGCATGCAACCGTCTTCGATGGTGGGTTTTTTACAACCAACGGTTTGCTGGAAGAAGCACTGGCGGCTGGTCATCATTAGAATCGGGTGATAGATGCTGTACAGCAGTTTGAAGTTTTTAGGCCGCGCGATGTTTTTGATTTGCAGGCGGTTAATTTCGTTGGAAATAAACGCGCCCTTGCAGCTCAGTTCTTCTTGCAGGGTTAATAAGGCATACGAATTGGTGGTATTCATAAATGGCCCAGCAATCCAGTCTATTCCCAACTCGACGGCCTGATAGGCAACGCCGGTATTATTGCTGACGATGCGCGCGGGTTTAACCTGCTGCAGAATCCTTACCGCCTCTTGGTAGTCTTTGCCAATCAACACCGCTGGGAACCACGGAATAAAGCGAGGATTTCGCAGCAGTAAATCAATGTATTTATCGCAGTCTTTTTTAAAGCTTTCGGGCAGTTTAAAGTAAATGTCGGCGTCAGTTTCATCGGCTAGGTAGGCGTCTTCTTCGTCGGCGATAAGGATCGACAAACTTGGCTTGCTGTTGCCCTCGGCTATTTTAGGGTGTTTGGTTAAGCGCGGTACGTCTACGTTGGGCACAAGGTCGACCGAGTCATTCAACAAAAATGCTGCGTCATTTTTCAGCGCCGCCAGTTCTTTAAACGGTATGCTCAAGGCCGAACCTAAGGCCGATAGCTCTAGGCTGTTTAACGTGTACTGGGCGTTATTAAAGCTTTTAAAGCGTTTTGCTAAGGTTGCCTCATCTAACGCGGATTTACCCGCCGCCTGCAAGTGGGATGTTGAGTGTAGGGTGGCGGTTTGCAGGCTGTTACCCGCATCGCTGGTCACGTCGATAGTCAGGCGAAGTGGCTGATTCAATTGGCCGGAAAAAGCCAGTGTGATACGGGGCTTCTCGATGCTTAGGTGGTTAATTTTACCGGCGAGGTCTTGGCCCAATTTGTTTCGATCATCGTACAAGGCTTGTTTGGCTTGTTGCACTTGCACTAATGACACCGCTTGGCTCCTAACCACCGCGTGTTCAACGCTATGGTCACGCGGGTTATCGGTAAACATCTCTTTATTAAGGTTGCCCGTTAAAAACGAGTTGGTGAAGTCACGGTTAAAGACTTTATGTAAATTTGAATCATCGCTGAGTAACTGCCCGCTGTCGGCAAAATTATTCATTTGCTTGCGCCAGCTATCCACCACGGTATACACATAGTGCGCGCCTTTAATGCGCCCTTCAATTTTTAATGAATCGACCCCCGCCTCGATCAGTTCGGGCAAGTCAAAATAGGCCGAGTTATCTTTTAGATTTAACGGGAAGTTATGCCCCGTGGCGGTGGTTTCATATTCATCACGGCAGGCTTGGCTACAACTGCCACGGTTCCCCGAGTTACCCACGCTAACCGAGCTGGAATAACATTGGCCTGAAAAGGCAATACACAAAGCACCGTGTACGAACACTTCGGTGAGCAGATGATGCTGGTGCGCTAACGAGGTTAACGACTTCACTTCGGCTAGGTTCAGCTCTCGCGATAGGTTGACCCGTGACGCGCCCATTTTGCCCAGTAACTGAATTTGCCCTTCGTTATGGGTGGTCATCTGGGTGGACGCATGAATATCTAAACTGGGGAAGTGGTGTTTCACCAAATGAAAGATACCGAAGTCTTGCACAATAATGCCGTCGATGCCGGAGTTAACCAGTTTATTGAGCAACTTAATCAGGCTGGCAAATTCGTGCTCTAAGATCACCACATTGAGGGTGAGAAACACTTCACAATCGTGCTGGTGCGCCAAGCGCAGTACCCCGCACAGCTGATCATAAGACAGGTTGCTCGCTCGATTACGCGCATTAAACATGTCGAGGCCGCAATAGACCGCATTCGCGCCGCCCACAATCGCGGCTTTAATCGCCTCTACATCACCACCGGGGGCTAACAATTCAACTGGTTTATTCATAACTACTATCTAGGTCTAAATTTTGAGTGGCGATTTTATCCGTATCTCCTATTTATTTCTATAAATCATTGAAAATTCTGTCATTTACTCACCGGGGAATTGTCACCGGAGTTTCATCAATTCGTCACACGGGGCCTCTAATCTGTTGCCCTATGATTAGCGAATGGAATTGTAAGACCTTGCCGTTTAAACCACCTATTGACGTCCATAGGGTATCTTTTAGCACCCGTCAAACTAGGCGCTGTATTCGCTATCAGCTTGCTAGATGCTCCCTACTTCATCAGCCACGGTCGTCTGACGTATGAATATTATTTACTTAAACCCTAAATCTACCGGAGATGTTTTTATGAGTGCTCGCCGTAAAAAAGAGAAATTCTTAACTATCGAGAATCGCCCTGAACTGTTTCCGTTAAATGAATCTCAAAAGCAGTATATGCGGGCCATTATTGAAAACGATATGGTCTGCGTCATGGGCCCCGCCGGCACCGGCAAAACCTATATTGCCGCCAGTATGGCGGCGCGGATGTATTTTGACGGTGAGATTGACAAGATTATCCTCACTCGGCCCAATGTTAGCCCCTCCGAATCGCTTGGTTTTTTCCCGGGCAGTATTAATGAGAAAATGGCGCCTTGGGTCGCGCCGTTTACCGATATTATCAAACAGCAATTAGGCGCGGGGTGTTATGAAACGATGTTAAAAAACGGTAATTTAGAAATAGCGCCGTTTGAAACCATGCGCGGACGCTCTTTTAACGATGCTTTTATTATTCTCGATGAGGCGCAAAACACCCGTTATAAAGAAATTGAAATGTTTGTGACCCGTATTGGCAAAAACTCACGGGTGATTATCAACGGCGATATCATGCAATCGGATTTAGACGGCGGCAATGGTCTGTATAAAATCATTAGCATGATTGATCGACGCCAACTGCCCATCCCGATCATTGAGTTTAACGTTGAAGATATTGTGCGCTCGCCGCTGTGTAAAATGTGGATAAAAGCCTTTCTCGAAGAAGCTCAATAAATAAGCCGCAAGCCTAGCCAGTACCGACTAGGAGTACTGGCTAGGCACCGCTATAAAGCCCCCCGTTGTTTCATTTGCCAGCCTATCGTCAATCCGGCATACTAATCGCCCGAGAATCCCCTTCTCCACACCTCATTGGCTGAACCGACACCGTGCAACAATTTATCTCATTAGTTATTGAGTCTGGGCGCACCGGCTTGGATATGGCGTTATACATTCTGCTGCCGATTATGGTGGTGATGCTCGCGCTCATGAAATTACTGGAAGCAAAAGGCGCGCTCCGTTTTATCGTGAATAAGCTCTCCCCGATCACCCATATCTTCGGCATTCCGGGACTGGGTGTGTTTGCTATGATCAAGCTACTGTTTGTCAGCTTTGCCGCGCCGATTCCAAGCTTGTTATTAATGGAAAACGGCAACACCTCTCGCCGTCATATCGCCGCAACCTTAGCCATGGTGATGACGATGTCTCAGGCCAACGCTTCGTTTCCCTTATCGGCGGTCGGCCTAGACCTCGGTTTCGCATTATGTAGTTCCTTATTCGGTGGCTTATGCGCGGCAGCCTTCACTTATTATGTGTTGTGCCGGCACCTCGCTAATAACGACGCCCGCCAAAACGTCCCCCCTTCACCCACCCCCTCTGATCACCCATCATCGGTTATCCAAATATTGGTAGCCGGTGGCCAAGAAGGGGTTAAGATTGCCATCGGCATGATTCCCATGTTGATTTTGGCGCTGCTACTGGTTAATAGCTTAAAGGCGGTCGGCGCGATCGACTTCTTAAGTACCTTTCTGGCCCCTGCCTTGGGTTTTATTGGTTTACCAGAAACCGCGATGCTGCCGATTATCACCAAGTTCATCGCCGGTGGTACTGCCTTTACTGGGGTCACCATTGATCTCATTAAGCAAGGTTTACTCAGCCCTCTAGAGCTCAATCGGATGGCCGGTTTTGTACTGAACCCGCTGGATATTGCCGGCGTCGCAGTATTTGCCACCGTGGGTAAGCGACTCGGCAGCATTCTTCGTTATGCGGTATACGGCGCTTTATTTGGCTTGTGCCTGCGTGGCATTTTGCACCTGATCGTTTTTTAAGTGACCGGCAAGCCTGCTTTTCATCCCTATCTATAAGCCCATAAAGGCCATCAAACATGAGTCAAAATTTCAAACGTATTCTTATCTGGAGCGGCTGGTTTCGCCTTAGCCACCTGTTCATCGGCCTCAGCACTCTTGCCTTACTCAGCACCGGCAGCTTAATTCAACACAGCCCCGTACTCGCCCAACACGCTGCCAACATCCATCACTACGCCGCCGGTTTGTTAATGGCCGGGCTCTGCATACGCATTAGTTTGATGTTTTTTGGCCAGCCGCATGAACGCCTTAGCTATCTATTACCGAAGGCTCGCGAACTACGGACAATGCTCGGCATGTTACGTTTTTACGCGCTACTCGGCAAAACCAAACTCCCCAATTGGTATGCACAAAATCCTTTCTGGAAACCCATTTACCTAGCTGTTTACCTGTTATTAATTGGCCTGCTCATCAGCGGGGTGTTGCTAATCGAAGGGGGATTTCTACTCGGCTGGCCCGCAATGCCACTGCACCAATTTGCCAGCGATGCCCTACTCATTTTCAGCTTATTGCATATTGTCGCAGTGGTTTGGCATGATTATAAGGCGGGTGGTAGTGATGTGTCGGCGATGATCAACGGCGTGCGCACTTTCAACATCGAAAACAACGAGGCCAGCAACAACCGCAGCCAAGCGATAAAGTTCACCCCGATGGCTGAATTTGGTCATAAACAATCGGCCAAAAAACAGCCTACAAAGTAGGCTGCTATTTAAACATCAGGGTCGTAAACTCACCTCAGAGCTTATCACTAACATCGAACAGTTCTAATTGCCGCCCTCGATTGTCGGCTAAACCCTGTTCTGCAAAACCACTCGCCGTAACCCCAAGCAGACGTACCGCTTGCTGGCCAAGTTCTACCCGTAACAACAACTCAAGCAGCAACGCATGCATTTCGCTTGGCTGTTTAATTGTTTGAGCGACGCTCAGCGCTCGACTAATTTGACGGAAGTTCGCATACTTCACCTTCAAGGTGAAGGTTTTAGCCTGCAAGTCATCTCGCTCTAATCGTTGCCAGAGTTTATCGGAAAGCTCAATCAGTTGTTCACGCAAGACATTAATATCGGCAATATCCGTGGTAAAGGTCGTTTCCTTGCCCAAGGATTTACGCCGCCGCACACTGCATACCGGCCGTAAGTCTATCGCGCGGGCAATATTATAGAAGTACTCAGCCGATTTGCCGAATGCAGCCTGTAGTTGCTGCTTACTCTTGGCCCGTAGATCACGCCCCGTTTGAATACCGAGACGATGCATTTTCGCGGCGGTGACAGGCCCCACCCCGTGAAACTTAGCCACTGCCAAATCAGCCACGAAGCGCTCGCCCTGAGTAGGTTTGATAACATATAAGCCATTCGGTTTATCCATATCGGAGGCAATTTTTGCGAGAAACTTGTTATACGAAACCCCTGCCGATGCCACCAACTGGGTTTCTTCAAGGATCTCCGCTTTGATCGCTTGTGCTATGTGGGTTGCCGAACCAGCAAACATTTCACTATCACTCACATCGAGATAAGCCTCATCGAGGGATAAGGGTTCCACCTCGGAGGCATAACGCCTAAAAATTTGCTGAATAATCACCGATACGGCGCGATAAGCCTCTATTCTAGGGGCAACAAAAACTGCCTGCGGGCATAAACGATGAGCCCTAGAACTTGGCATTGCTGAATGGATACCAAACTGTCTTGCCTCATAACTACAGGCCGCTACCACCCCGCGACTATCAGGTTGCCCACCCACAACGACGGGTAGACCTTGCAGTTTTTGGTTATCTCGCTGTTCAACGGAGGCGAAAAAAGCATCCATATCCAGATGGATGATTTTACGCTGACTGATAACACTCACCCAGCGCACCTGTATCAGTAAAAACAAACAAAACCCGCCCCAACAATAATATATAAACCAATAGTCTACATTGCTTGGACAGAACAGCGATGAATTTTGCATTTGACGAAACTTACCAGCAAGACATATAATAAGTATTCCTTACTATATACATCCCATATAATGTCGACACCACAAGATATGCTCGGTTTTTTATTAGCCGACGTTTCGCGCATGATGCGCCGAGCATTTAATAAGCACCTTGAGGGCAGTAGCCTGACCCTTGCCCAGGCCAGAGCGCTGGTTTATGCCGCTCGTCACGAGGGGATTCGACAAAGCCACTTAGCAGAGATGTTAGAAATACTGCCGATCACGCTGACCCGTTTAATCGACCAATTGGTGGAAGATGGTTTTGTCGAACGCAGACCCGACCCGAATGATCGACGAGCACACCAGATATTCATCACCAAACAAGCACCCCCCATTCTAAACTCGATTAAACAGACCGCGAACGCCATTCAAGCCGATGCGCTGGCGGGTTTAGATGAACAGCAGGCCTCACAATTATTGAGCGCACTGCAAACCATGCGTGACAACCTAGGTGCCGACTAACAAGCCGCACCACAGATTCCAAAAGGCTACGCGCAAGGCCCTAAACATTGCCACTCAACATTAATATAGAAAAATAACCATGACACATAAAACACCTCTTTTAAGCCACTGCCGACAGATTAAATTAGCACTCGTTATAACGCTAAGCATGCTTTGTACCAGCAGCTTTGCCGGCGAAGGTATGCAGTTCAATACCCTATCCGCCTCTAAACAATTAGATTCGGGGCACACCCTGATTGGTGTTGTCGGCACGATTCAAGAGGAGTTTCAAGGTAAAATAGCCTCTGTTGTCGTCGCTAAAAAAACTGATTTTGGTGCGGTTTTTCAAACCGGTTATTTTGGTTATTTTGCCAAACAAGGTGAAGACACGGGTATTCAAGAAGATCACCGCCTACGTGCTTCGTTAACCTATAGCACCAAACTCGGCGACTGGGTACTCAAGCACAGGTCTCGTGTTGAATATAGAATGGGGGAATTATCCGGTGGTTTTCGCTACCGCCCAGCTTTTACCGTAATGCAGCCGATGAAGTTAAACAATCA
This sequence comes from Cycloclasticus sp. 46_120_T64, assembly GCA_002162695.1. Classification (GTDB taxonomy): domain Bacteria; phylum Pseudomonadota; class Gammaproteobacteria; order Methylococcales; family Cycloclasticaceae; genus Cycloclasticus. The sequence goes on from MAAM01000013.1 coordinate 93,957, forward strand.
AATGCTGATTCCATACGCTGAGTTTGAACCGTTTTACGACTTCAAAGACGACCATTTAACCATTGCTTTATTCAGCGCTGGAGTAAAATGGATGCCGACTAAAAACGTGATTATTAATGTGGGTTATATGGATATTTACCTAAATAAGGCCAATACCCATACCAAAGGCCCAGTTGTCGGTCTTCACTTCAAGCTATAACGCTTAATACATAAACCCTGTTCGTAGCACACCGCCAAATACTGCGAATAGGGTCGTAAAAACAACGGACATAATGATAAACGCGGGGATGGCCGCAATGGATAACTTAACCAAAAATATCACCATCGATAAAAACGGCATTTTAATATCAACAATACTCACTTGGTTATGTCTATCCTGTTCCACCACTAACTCCTTATTAAACTTAACGCCACTTGCGGCAAAGAATTTATTAATCACGCAGGGTTAATCGCGCTAAATAATCGTAATGCGGGCCTTGTTGAATGATTTCACAATCAAAACCATTCTCTTCCGCCGCGTCTTGCAACAGTTCTTCCGACACGTATAACCAATTGAACGCATCGCCTTTCACCTCTTTATAACTCAAGTTAAATTCGACTTCACCGTGATACGTCTCATTTAAGTCGATTACGTACGAACCATCTTCCTGTTCGAACATATAAATCAAATCTGAGCTATCCAGCAAGATTTGTCCCTGTGGCGCGAGTAACTTTTTGGCGTGTTGAAATAAACGGCTAAAACCATCCAGTGTTTGCACCAAACCGATACCATTCATTAAAAACATCAGGGTATCAAAACGTCCTTGCTGATAATCATAAAAATCCATCAAAACAGGCTCATTGACCCCGCGTAGACGCATCACTTCCACCGATTTAGGAGATACATCGAGGGCGGTGACATCCAAACCTTGTTGTTGTAAGTACAGCGCGTGCGAACCCGCACCTGCACCGACGTCCAATACCTTACCCCTTGCCTGCTGCAGGGCTAGCTGCTCCAGTTCTGGACACTGTTCATAGGTTCTAAAAAAATAGCTCGGCGCTAGGGTATCGTCTTCGGCGATATCCATTTTCACCTGAATCGGCGTATCCTCCGCAGCGTGATAATAATCGAGCAGGGCCGTGCCAATCGGGTCTTTCTGAACATCAATCAACATATTATTTATCACCGCTGGCAATCACCGCGCCCAATGAGCGCACATAGGACACCAGTGCGTCTAATTCCTTACCTTGGATGTTGCTGAATGCGGGCATTACCGTACCCCCTTGTTGAATGACGGTTTTCATTTCATCCGGCATCAGGGTTGAACCGGTTAAACCCAAAAACAAACCAAACTTGCCACTGCCATCGGCACCATGACAAGCCGCACAGGCATCCGAAAATATTTGCGCACCACTGGCTCCGGCTCGCGGTTGATATTCACTCGCGACAGCCGAGCTGGCTAATAAACTAAGCACTATCAATACACGTTTCATTTAACTCTCCTGTTGTTGTGCCGAGTTTTTCTTGTTAATTTTTTCTTGTCGGTGCTGCGAAATCAATTCTTCCATCTCACCGCCGATATGTTGTTCACCGCGTTTTTTTGCCAATTCAATCTGGTGCTGACGCTCGATATAACGCGCCTTCTGCTCGGCATCGGTTTTTTCAAAACAATGGTGACAACTGATGCCTTGTAGGTAGTGTTGGTGCTGCTTATCCTGCTCGGTAATCGGCATACGGCAACCATAACACTGGTCATACTGGCCCTTTTCTAGATGATGGTCAACCGACACGCGGTTATCAAACACAAAACACTCACCTTCCCAAAGGCTGTTGTCTTCCGGCACTTCTTCTAGGTATTTTAAAATACCACCTTCCAAGTGATAGACCTCACCAAAACCTTGCTGTTTGAGGTAGGCGGTCGACTTTTCACAACGAATACCACCGGTACAAAACATCGCTACTTTTTTGTGCTGTGTGTTATCTAGGTTATTTTTCACATACTCAGGGAATTCACGGAAGGTTTCTGTCGCTGGGTTTAACGCGCCTTTGAATGTACCAATCGCCACTTCATAATCATTTCGGGTATCCACTAATAACACCTCGGGATCGCTAATCAAGTCGTTCCATTGGTCAGGCTTCACATAGGTGCCGACGATATCATTCGGATCTATATCTTCGACGCCCATGGTGACGATCTCTTTTTTCAGTTTAACCTTGGTGCGATTAAAGGGCTGAGAGTCGACGTAAGATTCCTTACAGACTAGGTTTTTAAACTCATCCTTATTTTTCAGCCATTCGAGCAGGTGATCAATCGCTTTGCGCTTGCCGGCAACCGTGCCGTTAATGCCTTCGGCGGCAAGTAATAAGGTGCCTTTAATTCCGTGGTGGTTCATCAGCTTTAATAGCGGTTGCTTTAAAGCGCTGTGGTCGTCTAAGCGTACAAAATGATAAAGCGCACAAACGACGTAGTGTTGGGTTTCCATAAATGTCCTTTAGTTAGCTGGCTGGAACGTAAATCCAGTGCCGAGGCAGTCGATTATATCAAATCACTGCAAGCCGATATAGGCCTTAGTAGGCGCTAACAGAAACGGTAATATTCTGTTCCGCATCGGTTAAATAAACCTCACCATCTTGAATATTGCATTGCAGCTGCATACTACGCTTGACCAGGGTTTCCACCCCTTCGGCGTGAATGTGTTTTACCGTTAAGTTATTAAAACGCGCTAATTTTTGTTGTTGCTGTTGCCACCAAACACTCGCTTTACGCTCGTGGTAGGTGTAGATGATCACCCGTTCAGCACGACCACAAGCCTTCCGAATGCGTTTTTCATCGGGCTGGCCCAAGTCAATCCAGAGTTCAATCTCATCGGTCAGCGATTTTTGCCAGAGTTCAGGTTCATCGTCACTACAGAGCCCTTTGGTAAAACTCAGCCGTTCATCGGCATTTAAGACGAAGGCGATAAGCCGCATCATAAAACGAAAATCGGTTTCTGAGGGGTGTTGCGCAACGGTTAACTCATGGTCGGCATAATAATGCGTATCCATATTAGCGATATTTAACGAGACTTTATTGATCGTAGAACTGATAGCCATAGGTTTTAAACAATTAAATTATTAGAGTAATCGAGACGAGCGAAAGCCCGCCGACAGCGACGTTAAGAACTACACGACAACATTGAACAACCGACCTTATGTTTTGCCCAGTCCGGTCTTTTCTGGTTGAAGTGTTCTTTTTCGGGTTGTTCATCATAGGGTGATTTTAATACGGCTAATAACTCATGCAGTAAGCTTTGATCACCCTGCTCGGACATTTCAATCGCCTGCTGCGCCAAGTAATTACGCAGCACATATTTAGGGTTGGTTTTATTCATTAATTCACGCCGCTCGCTTGCCGTCGCCGATGCTTGCTGGCAGCGCTGCCAATAATTTTGTAACCAATCGCGCAGCGTCTGCTGTATCGCTTCGGGCATCGTTTCTTCATAAAAAGCCGGGCTGAGTTGCTGCACCACTTCCTCGAAATCTAACTCGCCAGCAGGATCAAGCTTAGCTAAACGGCGGAAGAAAATCGTCATATCCGTTTCATACACGGCAAAAAATGCCAGTAATTGCTCAACCAGTTGTCGATCTTCGTCCTCGTGTTGTGTGGTAACAAAGCCGAGTTTGTTATTCATCATCAATAACCACTGCCTAGCATACCGCTCCGCGAAGTTGCGCAACGCTAGCTCCAGCCCTTCCGTCTCTTCAATCAACGGGTAAATGGCATTCGCCAACTGGTATAGGTTCCAGTGGGTTATTTTTGCTTGCTGGGAAAACGCATAGCGGTGATCATTAGCATCGGTGGTATTAGGCGTCCAACTAGGGTCATAGGCTTCAAGCCAACCATAGGGCCCGTAATCGATGGTCAGGCCTAATATGGACATATTATCGGTATTCATCACCCCATGCACAAAACCAACGCGCATCCACTCCACCACCATATCGCAACTGCTTTCGCATACTTCATTAAACCAGCGGATATAACAGGCTTTATCCGGTGCACCTAGGTGAGGGAAGCTGCTTTGAATGGTGTAATCGGTGAATACTTTGAGTAACTCTAGGCTTTGCTCGGCATAATACTGAAAGTGGCCAAAACGGGTAAAGGATGGCGCGAGCCGGCACACCACTGCACTCTGCTCTGGCTGTGGGTTACCATTGTATAACACGTCGCGAACCACCGTATCGCCAGTGGTCATCAAGCTCAGCGCCCGCGTTGTTGGCACCCGCAAATAAAACATCGCTTCACTGCAGAGAAATTCTCGCAGCGATGAACGCAGCACCGCATAACCATCGGCGGTTCTTGAGTACGGCGTAGGCCCTGCGCCTTTTAATTGTAGGGTCCAACTTTCACCACGTTGATTAACCACCGAGCACAGGTTAATGGCTCGACCATCCCCCAGTTGCCCTGCCCAATTACCAAACTGGTGCCCGCCATAACTGGTGGCATAGGGCTTACTGCCCGTTAGTAGTTGATTACCGGAGAACACATCACTGAAGGTCTTGCTAGCACAATCCTCGTCCGTTAAGTCGAGCAGTGCTGCCGCATCGGCGGAATACGCCAACAATCTCGCCGCCGACGTCTTCGTCGGCATCACCCAAGAAAAACACGCCCCGTGAACCTGCCTAGGAAAGTTAGCCGCCTGTGGGTCTGCCGGCAAACACTCTATATAACTTGTATCGAGGTTCAGTTCATCAAGTGTCATGCTTCCTCTAAAACCTTTTCATACTGGCTGATCGTAGCGCGTTGTTCTGCTGGGATATTAGCCGACTTTTGCCCTTTGAAATCGAACCATACCATCACCGCAACGCTGCTTAATACGGGTTCAGATTCCCCTTGCCGATATAAACCCGTTTCGAGGGTGATACTTTTATTGCCCAGTTTCTTCACTCGCGTACACACCTCGAGTAGGCACGGGTATTCCACTTGCTGTAAAAACGAACACTGAATATCCGCTAGTACCCAAGCAGCATCCATATTGGCCACCAGGCTCAAATTCATCACATCATCGACATAGGCAACACGCCCCGATTCGACGTAACGTACAAAAGAAACATTATTAATATGCCCATATACATCGGCGTCGCCCCACCTTACCGCCAGTTCTAACACGTGTGAAAAATCTTTTTTATTCATTGTTCTGCCGACCTCTTGTCAGTAAAAGCTTTCGTTAATAGAAATAAACATTATACTCAGATGCTTGACCCGCTCCGCCGAATAGTTCTTATAAATATGCCCTCATTACTTAAAATAATACGCGTTATTTTTGCACTATTAATCGTTAGCCAAACATTTTATGCCAACGCTGAATTGCTCCCTGAAGGGGATAGCAGCATTGAAAACCCAAGGGTAGAGCGCCTTATACACGATATCTTCGTTAACGCTAGCCGCATAGAACGCAAAACCACCGACAACCATGTCTGGCCGGTTTACTCCTCCTTTCAAACCATCGGTTACGCCTTCGAGAGCAAAGACTTCATTCAAATTCAAGGTTTTGCCGGTGATATCATCAATCTACTGATCGGCATTGATCTTGAGGGCAACATTATCGGCGTGCGGGTCTTATTCCAGCACGAACCCATTTTTATGCATGGGCTGGGCATTACCGCCTTAGAGACATTCCTCGCGCAATATACAGACCATAGCGTTGCCGAAAGAATCATCGTCGACAGCAGCCGCTCCCGCTCACAATCTTCTGCCGGTGAAGGCACGGTGATTTTTGATGGGGTCACCAAAGCCACCGTGTCGGTGATTGCCACCAATGACACCCTGCTCGTCGCAGCCTTACAAGTCGCCCGCCAAGTACTCGGCAAATTCACCCAGTCGGTCGCAGCACAAGTGCGCCCAGAAGTGTTTGAGGAACTGAACTGGCAGCAGTTAATCGATCAGCAACTCATTGCCCATTGGCCGGTTTCACGTCAAGCCTTGGAGCAGGCGCTAGATCGACCACTAGCCGACTACCCCGGATACGGCTTTGCGCAAAGTAACGATAACCAACCGGTAACCGACCTTTATTATGCCTACCTCAACGCCCCCAGCATCGGTAAAAACCTGCTTGGTGACGAGGACTACCAACGTTTATTGAGCAGCTTGGAAAACGGTGAACACGCCATCGCCGTGATGTCGGGGGGGCCTTATAGTTATTTAGAAGATGATTTTCGCGCAGGTAAAATTCCAACTCGGATGGCTATTATCCAAAACGGTTTGCCGATGCTCATTCGCGACCTAGCATTTTACCGCTTTTACGATAAACAGCAGCCCGAAGGAATCAAGAACTTTGACAACTTTCGTTTGTTTGCGATCAAGGGCAATGGCGGCTTTGACCCGAGTTTGCCGGTTGAGTTAAAACTAAATTTCGACCTGAGACAAAACCATTTATTAGGCGATAATGTTAATTTATCTAGCAGCCATCAACTTCCGGCAAAACTATTTTTCCACCCAGAGATTAGCGAGCAGAAACGGATACCGATATGGCAACGAATATGGGCCTCTAAAACACTAGAGATTAGCATTACATTGCTTTCACTGTGCTTGTTAAGTCTATTATTTATTAAACAACATAGTTTTACTAAGCACCCTAAAGTGATCACATACGGCCGTTTTGCCTTTATGCTGTTCACCTTGTTTTTTATTGGTTATTACGCCCAAGGGCAGCTCTCCGTGGTTAATATTTACAGCATACTATTAACCCTGCGCGATGGTTTTAATTTCAGCGTATTCTTATTAGACCCGATTTTATTTATCCTCTGGATCTACACATTCATCAGTTTATTCGTATGGGGGCGGGGGCTATTTTGCGGTTGGTTATGCCCTTTTGGTGCACTACAAGAGTTATTATCTAGCGTTGCCAAGCGCTTAAAATTTCCGCAATGGCGCATTAAAGATAGCAGCCACTTCGCCTTACAGAAAATAAAGTACTTGATTCTGATCAGCTTACTGATCATTTGTTTTTACGACCTAGCTTGGGCACAAACCCTCGCAGAAATTGAGCCTTTCAAGACCAGTATCACCCTCGTCTTTGACCGTGAATGGTATTTCGTTTTATTTGCCACCGGCTTACTCGCGCTAGGTATGTTCATTCATAAATTCTATTGCCGCTATATGTGCCCCTTAGGGGCGGGTCTGGCCATTCTCGGCTACTTCCACTTATTCGAACAATTGGATCGCCGGTCGGACTGTGGTAAACCTTGCCAAGTGTGCGCTGTTCGCTGTGAAATAAAAGCGATTAAAAAATCAGGCGAAATCGATTATAACGAATGCATACAATGCCTAGAGTGCGAAGTCATTTACCAGGATGAACACCAGTGTGCGCCGATAATGCTCGCTAATAAACGCGCTAAGAAAGCGCTAAGTTAAACGTATTAACTCACCGAAGAAGCCATAAAACCATCCCGCATAACGTGTTAGTATCACGCTGCGTTTTTACGCGTGAGATTTAATATATAAACAATAACCCACAGGGAGCTGTATCAAGTGATTTATAAAAAACAACTATCAATCCTATTAACCGTCTTAACCTTAGGCTTATCTTTTTCAGCCATTGCAGGCCATGGACACCAAAAAGCAGGTAGCGGGCCGAATCCATACCGAGATTGTGGTCTTGGCGCAGCCATCTTTCCTAATCACCATATACCCGCAGCAATATCCAACGTCATTTGGGATTTAGGTACGACGGCGGTCACTTCGGCAACAATGAGCCCTGAAACCTGCTCAAATATTCACGCAAAAACCGCTAAGTTCATCATTGATAATTACCCTAACTTAATAGAAGACATCGCTAAAGGCGATGGTGAACACTTAGTCGCCGTACTTGACATAGAGGGCTGCGCATCTCATGCACAAGCGAGTGTTATTGCAGACGTCCGTGATAGTATTAGCCAGACAATATCCGCTGCATCATACGCACAGAAAGACTTAAGCGAAAAAGCATCCGATTATTATTCAGCTCTCACATCGGCAACCGCAAGCTGCACTATTTAACACACCAAAATATGGCGGGCAGTTGCTCGCCATATTTTCAGTTAGCTTAAACACGCATGATCAACTGTCACTTATTAAGGTTTGCTCTATTCCTTATCTGCTTAGTTCCAAGCATTAGCAGCGCGAACACTCAACAATCTACCGTCGACGCCTTAATACAGCAGGCCAATGATATTAAGCTCAGCCAACACCCCGTTTGGTTAAAACTTCTACACTACGAACAGCACTACTTTAATACGCGTCAATTTATCAGCGCTATCCATGACGATGATTTTTTTAATTCTGCGCTGGGGAAAAACAACCCAAGTAAGGAACTTGAAGCGACATTACAGGCATTCAACAAGCCAGTACCCGCTAGCGACAGCAACTCTCACGCCCAATGCCGATTCCCCGCCCGATTTATTTGGCTGAAAAAAAGCTTAAAAATAGACCCTAGCCCTTTTCCAACAGTTGACTGTCAGCGCTTCTCAGCATGGACATTAAATCATTCAATCAACTCACTAAGTTTGGTTTACGCCTCAGGATTCTTAGACAATCCTGCCTCCTACTACGGACATATATTATTAAAGTTAAATACCAGCAAGGTAGATAGACAAACGAGTTTAACCGACCCCAGTATTAATTATGGCGCTATTATTCCTGCTGATGAAAACCCTGTTAGTTATATCGCAAAAGGTATATTTGGCGGTTATGACGGTGGTTTCACCCAAACGGATTATTATTTTCACAACCAAAATTATGGGGAGCTAGAACTGCGGGATTTATGGGAGTATCAATTAAACTTAACTCATTCTCAGGTTCAATTTGTCGTCGCACACGCATGGGAATTACTCGGCAAACGTTATACCTATTATTTCTTTAAACGTAATTGTGCATACCGTTTAGCAGAACTCATTGAAATTATCGATGACACAAAGATCAATCCAAACAATCCATTTTTCACCCTTCCTAGAGCCTTATTACAAAACTTAGATAACAATGGCAGCGATGAGGTCAGCTTATTGCGCTCTGTTAAGTACCGACCGTCAAGGCAGGCAAGGTTTTATCAAAAATATAATGCTCTGGAGACAACAGAGAAAAGTGTCATCGGGGATTTTTCTACTCATTTTGAACCGATAAATCACCAACAATATGCTGCCTTAAGCCCCACATCTAAAGCTAATGTTCTAGATACTCTCATTGATTATTATCAATATGCCAATGCCGCACAAATATTAAGCAAGGACGACGCCATTGATCAACACCATAAGGCCATCACCGAACTCTTCAAGTTACCACCGGCTAAGAGCCGTTTACTGACACCCGTTGTTGAACCACCGCATAACGGCCGTAAATCGAGTCGCGTAAGCATTGGTGTCACGCACAATGAAAATTATGGCGATGGACTGTCGTTATCCTTACGGCCCGCTTATTATGATGGTTTGGATGGCAGCGCTGGTCAGCTAAAAAACTCTACCTTATCCATGGCTGAAGTAAAGCTATTTATTCAACAGGACCAGGTTCATATTAACCAGTTAGAGCTGATAAAAATTGAAAGTGCAAACAACCATCAGAATAGCTTACTCGGAGATACTGGAAAGGCTTGGAAGATAAGACTTGGGCTCAGGCAAAAAAACCTCAACTGCCTAGACTGTTTAACCAGTCGTTTAGAGGGTGATTATGGTTTTAGCACGAACTTAGGTACTAAGGTGTCGATTTCTGCTTACGGCGGAGCAGGTATTCAAGATAATCGTCAAGGGAGCGGAAATTTATTTATAAGGGCTGCTCTACTCAGCCACTTCCATATCACAGACACCTTTAATATGAGGCTAGCCATAGAACGGCCAAAACAAATAGACGGCTCAGGCGGACTTAACAATAATTACCTGTTTGAGGCGCGTCAACGTTTAGCACAGAACACAGACATACGTTTCTTATATGAAAAAAATGACGCCCAGCAATTCTCAATCAACTTGGGGTTTTATTTCTAAGCTAGAAAATAGTCTGACTAATTTTCGTAAGCAATAAAAAGAGACTGTAAATAGTTTTATGTCACTCCCCGTTAAACGAAGTCCGATAATCAGCCTAAAAATTCGATCATAAGCTGGTTTAATGCCAAATACAGTGCCTAGTAACCCATCATTTCGAGCCCGATAAGGCTGCCAGCTAACAACCCATTCCCAGTTTAAAACACAACGGTATAAACAGCGGTCTAATCAGACATTTTCTTCTACAGACCAGCATTAGAAGTTATTTAAGTTTCAGCCTCCTCTTATACTCTGTGGTTGCAGCTTAATAAAGCATAAGAAACAGCTCTCTATTCAACCCTGAGTGCTTGAATAGCACCGTCATTGCGTTAATTATCGCGGAGATACTCTACACCCTAAAACACAGGGTAGGCCCTTAACTGTTTTGAAAAAATCACGATGAGTCGGTTATAGAGAAAAAGGAGAAAAAGGAGAAAAAATTATAACTTCCCTACGAAAGATTATTCCTTAGTAAGTAACAAACCCTATCGTTGAATAAGGAAAGAGCATTAAGCCGACTTGGTAAGTCACAAAAAATCGCATAATACAAAGAAACGGGGCAGCCTTTTGGCATCGACAATAGCGTAATAAAGCCGTTTTTTATGATTAATGACGTAAAAGAGAACCCAACAAGCTAAAAATAAAGCCATAAGCCCGTCCCCTTGAGTAAGCGAAGAGCATTCAGTCTGATAAAAGAGCGCTTAATTCCGCTATACATTTATTTCAGTCAAAAAAAAACCCGCTCATTGAGCGGGTTTTTGGTGTAAAAGCCTGGCGGTTCCCTACTTTCACATGGCTACTGCCACACTATCATCGGCGCTAAGCGGTTTCACTTCC
>MAAM01000002.1 GCA_002162695.1 Cycloclasticus sp. 46_120_T64
TACTAGCGCATCAGGCTTTTATAAAAAAATGGGCTTCAAAAAGAACAGCTCTTATAAATTAAACTCTGGTCAAATCAACACATAACAAAAATATCAAAACGACGCGCGAAAAAAACAATAAAAACAATAAGGGGTCATGTGTATTTTACAATTAAATATTCGCTATTTCAGTTCGATAGATAAAATTATGTTGAGTTCACGCCTTTAAGTAGTAGGCTTACCTTCGAAAAAGGAGTGGTAAGCTGTATGGATACGTGTCGAAAAGCTTTAAAAGCGTTCAGTTTTTAAGGCCCAACATAATGCCAATATCGGCTACGTTCCCCACCGCTAACAAATTATTTAAAAGAGCGCGCAAAATCTGCGTGGTTTTAAGTTAGGTCGTTAAAAGTGACATGATTAACAGATGCATTTGGGCGCGCACTCAAAGCATCCATTTTTATATTGTTAATATCACAGGGTCTATAGGGGGATGTTCTAGATTTTGAAAAATGGGCGCTGTATCAGGGCATTTGGATTAATGGTCGTTTTCGCTAGGCTCAGGACAGGCGCAGCGTTCCTGCTGTTGGCAAAGACGGTGGTTGCCTATGTGGCCAAGTGCCAGAATTGTGGCGCCGATCATTGTCAGAGCCTTTTCCCCCGTTTCACCCAGCAGATCATGCCCAAAAAAAACCGCGAAAACAAGAATCGATAGGCCTACAAACCCAATAAAAAGCAGCCGATAATGCTGGTGTTTTTTACAACCCATGGTTAACGCATAGGTACTGAGCGGTAACACAGCTATTAGCATCCAATAATGAAATTCCTCACCCTCCAGCGGCATAGCTGCAACAGAGGGCAGCAATACAATAGCCAGCGGCATCGCCAGGCAGTGGATCGAGCACAGTACCGATAGCGCTATCGCTGACTTATCAGCTAGACCTCTTAAGTTATTCATAATTTCCTTCTTAGTTAATGGCTTTAGGCCGTGTTAGTCATACCGTGCTAGCAAAGACGATCTGTTTCCAGCGGCGGACTACGCAAATGGAAGCCAGCCTCTTCTACACGTTAGCTCTAACGGGTTAATGGTTAATGGTGATTTCTTTCACTTGTTGGCATTGCCCGCAGTTCAAAAACTATGGCACTGCGTGGTCGCAAGCGATGTGACAGGTTTATTGTTGCCAATTTGAGCCTATGCGCCAGTTGTTCGCTCTTTAGAAAAGTTAAAATACGGTACGCCGACATAGCTGGAATATTTGCGCCACATTGGTTCTTGCAATAGTCCAGCAGTTCGTAGGCAGAGAGCGCCTTATCCGCTTGTAATAGACCCGCAAGCACCGGTTTGCGTTTGCTAGTAAGACGGCTGCCTTGCTTATTACAGTGTTGTTCTGCTCGATCAATGATCTGTTGCGTGTTCACAGTTCCCTCTTAATACTTATCGTTGTTGAATACGCTTTTAGTACAGTTAGAGCCTGCTTACCCTTAATGACTATGGGTGTGTCTGCAAGCGCGTATCAATGATCCTCCTGTTGAGGGTCATCCTCACGGCGCAATGATTCGGCTCTCAAACAAACAGAAAACAACACACTCCGCTAAGGCAATTATTTGCAAATTTTTGTTATTACTCCTTTCTTCATCCTAACGGCTCCTTAAATTGGTTCCTTATAATAAATACTCTTTTAAAGCGTTAGCTCGAAAGATATTCTCAGCTAGACTAACAATACCTAATGATATGTTATATCATATCTTTTATTATGCAATAGTCCACTGACAAATTTTTAAATGGCGCAACCATCTGGAGCCTCAACACTCAAGAGAGTTTATTAAATGTCTGTTAGCGCCGATGAGTAGCTTAAATAAGAATAGATGTCTGAAGTTCGAGCAGGCTGTCAATTCAGTGGAATAATATTGATGCGGTTAGTCGCTAAAAAGACGCTATTGCAAGAAAAAAATATTTCGAATAAATGGCGGGGAAGGTAACGTGTAGAAGGACTCATTCGGCAAAAAAAGTATTGCCTGAATACTGATGACAATTGACCACTCCAAAGATTTAATGATGACAACACTAGAGCTCTTTTGATAGTTAACAAACAACACATCTCGTTAAAAATAATTTTTATAAGCATTACCTTGCTTATAGGGCAGTATGCTGCGCTTGCTCACTCAGTTGAACACCCATTTCATGAGGCTGCTCAGGCTTGTAAAACCTATGTTGCGCTTGAGCAATCAAAAGACGGACTGATGTCTGCTTGCAACACAAGCACCAAGCCCCTTGTCCAACTAAACAACTCGGCAAATTTCACCAGCACCTTCTTATTTCACGCTCACGCCCTTTACAGCATTCGCGCACCTCCTTCTCTCCGAATTTAATCACTAACTGACTATCGACGCTCCCTTTGGGCTGCGCCAATTTATTTTCTATTAAAGAGAGATTTTTTATGCGTACTACTATACTCGCGGCCAGTGTTGCACTTGCCCTTTCATACTCGCATCCAGTTTTAGCGGCTAATGACCTTAGCTCACTCAAAGAACAACTGGATCAATTAAAGCTAAATTACGAACAGCGTATTCAAGCATTAGAAAGCCGGTTAAAGGTCGCTGAAAACAATGCGACACATGCAAAAACTAAAGTAAAACAGATTGAAGAAACCGTAAAAAAATCTTCAGCGCCTCAAACTGCCCTTAAAACTCAAAACAGTTTTAACCCCGCGATCAGCTTAATTCTAGATGGCCGATACGCAAGCTTTAGTCATAAACCGGGTGAGTATGAACTACCGGGGTTTGCCTTAGGAGGGGAGTCGGGCTTAGGTGAAGAAGGTATTTCATTGGGCCATACTGAAATCGTTGCCAGCGCCAATATCGATGATAAATTCTATGGTCAAGCGACCATTGCTTTACATGATCATGAAGGCAGCACTGACATCGAGTTAGAGGAGGCTTTTATTCAAACACTGGGTTTAGGCAATGGCGTAACCGTGAAAGCTGGGCGCTTTTTATCGGCAATGGGTTATTTAAACGAACAACATGAACATGCTTGGGACTTTGCCGATGCGCCGCTTATTTATCGCGGTTTATTTGGTAGTCAGTTACTTGACGATGGTTTGCAGATCAATTATATCGCACCGACAGATACCTTTTTACAACTGGGTGCCGAAGCTTTTAAAGGTAGCAGTTTCCCCGCAGGCGGTGAGTCAGGTAATGTCGGCGCCTGGACGGCCTTTGCCAATATCGGTGGTGACATTGGTATTGAGCATAGTTGGTTGTTAGGGCTGAATCATTGGCAAGCCAACGATATTGATGGTAGAACCAGTGGGGGTCACCAGCATGAGGGGGAGGAAGAGGTTGAGACACCTTCATTTACCGGAAAAAGTAAAATCAATTCTCTTGATTTTGTCTATAAATGGGCGCCTAACGGCAACCCTAGCCAGCAAAACTTTAAATTCCAGTTCGAGTATTTTGATCGCCGTGAAGAGGGTGTAATAACAATGCTCAACAGTGATCCCTTAGAGGCAACAAGTTATGATGGCCATCAAAACGGTTGGTATGCACAAGCTGTGCATCAGTTTAAGCCGCAATGGCGCGTAGGTTTACGCTACGACCAGCTGGACAGCAGTAACTCAGGAGCAGATGCTGATATTCTAGAAGAAGCTGGTTTAGATAATGAAGGTCACACCCCAAAACGTTACAGCGCAATGGTGGAGTGGTTGCCAAGTGAATTTAGCCGTATCCGTTTGCAATTCAATCGGGATCAATCCTATGACAATACGGATAACCAACTATTTTTGCAGTACACCTATAGTTTGGGTAGCCACGGCTCTCATCAATACTAAGGAGGTTTCACATGTTAAATAAATACGTTAAAAGAAATATCATACTGCTTATCTCCTTATTGTTTCTTAGTAACCCGCTATATGCAGGGCTTCAAGTCTTTGCTTGCGAACCTGAATGGGCCTCGCTGGCGAATGAACTTGGTGGCGAACATCTGGATATCTATACGGCAACAACAAATCAGCAAGATCCTCACCATATTCAAGCTCGCCCCAGTTTGGTTGCTAAAGCACGCCGAGCTGAGCTATTGGTCTGTACCGGTGCAGAGCTGGAAGTTGGTTGGCTTCCCTTGTTACTACGTAAATCCGGTAATCCAAACATCCAAGCAGGACAAGCGGGTTATTTTATAGCAACAGATTATGTTTCCTTATTGGATCAGCCTATTGTGTTAGACCGCAGTTTAGGTGATATACATGCAGCTGGGAATCCACACGTTCATCTTGACCCCGTTCGGCTACAGCAAATTGCTAACAAACTAAGTCACACATTGACCAAGCTTGATCCCGCAAACAGTTCAGATTATGAAAAGAAATTAGAATTGTTTACCCAACACTGGCAAAACATGATCCTTCAGTGGACAGAGCGTACGCAATCTTTAAAAGGAAAGCCTATTGTTGTCTATCATAAAAACTGGACATATCTTCAGCACTGGCTAGGGTTAAATCAAGTGGCGGTATTAGAACCTAAACCCGGCATTCCACCTACCAGCTCCCATTTGAGTTCATTGATTTTGGGTTTAGAAAAAAGCCCCGCTCAAGTGATTGTTTATGCGAACTATCAAGATAACAAAGCAGCGAACTGGTTATCCAAAAAAACCGGTATCCCGACCCTTGAGCTTGCTTTTAGCCCAGCAAAAGACGAGACCTTGACTCATTGGTTTGACCGACTATTAAACCAACTTTTAAAGTTGCAAGAATGATAGAGAGCTTAGATATAAGTATCTTAGGGCCAGCGTTTTTCGCTGGCCTGCTGGTATTAGCAAGCCATGTCCCATTGGGTCAAGAGGTGCTAAAACGTGGCATCATCTTTATTGACCTGGCGATTGCGCAAATCGCTGGTTTTGGCGTCATTTTAGCAACGCGGCTTGGTTTTGAATCCCACGGATGGGAAGTTCAGCTGATCGCCATCAGCAGTGCTTTGCTGGGCGCCTTTGGGTTAAGCTTATTAAACAAGTATAAGCCGCAGATTCAAGAGGCATTGATTGGTGTTTCTTTTATATTAGCCGCAACTGGCAGCATTTTAATATTGGCCAACAACCCTCACGGTGGCGAACAGCTTAAAGAACTCATGGTAGGGCAAATTTTATGGGTTACTTGGGCAGAGCTTATTCCCCTAGCCGCCGTAACAGGGTTCATATTATTGATGTGGTTTGTCTTCAAGCTTAATCAACGAATGGGGTTTTATTTATTGTTCGCCTTGGCAGTCACCAGCTCTGTTCAACTTATCGGCGTGTATTTGGTCTTTGCCAGCCTTATTATCCCAGCATTGGGCAGTCGTCATTATGTTGCAAAAAAATCCCTCGTTATAGCCTACATCATTGGTGCCTTAGGCTATGGCTTAGGACTGATTGCTTCGTCTATTTTAGACTTACCGAGTGGCGCACTCATCGTTTGGATGGTTGCTTGTATTGCTTTGTTATCAGGATTTTTTGGTACAAAAGAACAGCAAACGACTTAAGCCATCACATGACTAAGGCTTATTTCGCTAGGTTATATTGTCGCCTCAAAACTCGGTAGAAATACCTCTATAGGCACAATCAAATGGAAATAGACTCTTATCAATCAAATTATGCTGGGGACACCTGAGCTTTTTACTCAGGTGTCATCAGGTTATGAAAGGGTTTCTGAAGGAATATCAATCAAGCAGAAAAACAGACTTAAATAGGGGATAATGAAACACTCTCAAAAGGTTATTTGTTACTGGATGCAAATATTAATTATAACGGGCAGCTTTCAAGAAAGCTGTCACGCTCTGTTGTTTGTGAAAGGTAGTCACTTATTAAATGAAACCATTCGGAGTTCCACTTAATTTTTAAAAGATCATGCGCCCGAACCAGGATGAGGTGCAAAAATAACATTCTAATATGAAAAAACTTGTTGACGAAAAAGCTTTACAGCAACCCCATAACCATCAACTCTGCATGAGCCAAACATTACTGTCCGCAGAAAAAATTTGTGCAGATCAAGGGATGCGCTTAACCGCTATTCGTCGACGTATTCTGGAACTGGTTTGCTCTAGCCATAAGGCGATAGGCGCTTATGAGTTATTGGATTTATTTCAGGAAGATGATGCTAAAGCGAAACCGGTAACCATCTACCGCGCCTTAGACTTTTTGATGGAAGCTGGACTGGTACATAAAATAGAATCACTCAATGCTTTTATTGGTTGCATGCAAGCCGAAACAAAGCATCAATCAGTTATCTTAATTTGTGATGCCTGTAAAAGTGCATTTGAACTTGACGCCTCATCTGTTTATAAAACATTATTCACCATGAGCGAAAAGACACGGTTTACGCCAACATCATTAACGATAGAGCTGCATGGTTTATGTTTTTCATGCTCTTAAGCGTGCCTTACTGATTCACCCTTTCTCAGCCATTAAATACTGCGTTTCTGTTAGGTAAACAATACGTTTGGCTCCATAGCCCTTTAAGCACTCGGTCATTTAAAGCACCTTCTTATAAATTTATTCTTTATAAAAAAGGGGTCATGTATATTGTGATCTTTAAAGCTTCAATAAAAAAGAGAATCAATGGGCTCAGGCTCGATGGGTTTAAGGCTCAAAGCAAACCAGCCCAACCCACGCAATCAATCCGTCCCACACTGTTCGCGGTATTTAAGAATGCCCGCTAGCCTTTCCTTCTCGAAAACGGGCAAACCGTCGAGCAGCCAATTTGAAATAGCTGCTTATAACAGCTCTTCATAAAGGCGTTTAAATTCCTCGGTTACTTTATGGGTCGGCGCGAATTGAATCATCGGTTGTGCGGCGCTGTGTGATTCACGAATTTTAACTGAGGAGGACAGTTTGGTATTAAATACGGGGAGTTCGTCAGCCAGTAGCTCATCCACCAGTTGAGTGGGGAGTTTTGCGCGTTGTTGGAATTGGTTAACGACGATGCCTTCAATGTTTAACTCTGGGTTATGGTCGGCTTTCACTTCATCCACCGTTTCCAATAAGGAATACAGGGCTTGTTTGGAAAAAGCATCGCAGTCAAACGGAATAATGCAGTGATCTGCGGCAATGAGTGCGGAGCGAGTGTAAAAGTTGAGTGCAGGCGGGGTGTCGATAAAGATATTGTCAAACTCGTCCATCGCATTGAGCGCTTCTTTTAGTTTGTATATTTTATAACGTGATTCGAGTTTTGCGTGCAAATTATCCATCTCTGGGTGGGATGGCATCAGGTATAAATTATCAACAGCGGTTGGATAGATGAATTCGCTAAAGTCCTTCGGGAATAAGCTGACGCTGAGGGTGCTGGCGTAAAAGTCGGCAAGGCTGGTGGTGGTGTCAGCCGCTTTGTCGCCCAGTAGGTATTGGCTGGAATTACCCTGCGTATCGAGGTCGATGACGAGGGTTTTTTGCCCCTTCGAGGCGCTGATTGCCGCTAGGTTGCAAGTGATGGTGGATTTTCCGACACCGCCTTTTTTGTTGAAGATGACTCTATTCATGCGCTGGGCTCCTTAGCGTGCTGGCGTTTAAATTCCGTTTTATGGCATTTTGGGCACGGTGGAATATGCCCGGTTTTTTTGAAGTTGAGGGTTTGTTCGCAGGCGATGCACTCGATGCTGCCCGCGCCAATAATCTCGCCCGAGTGGTAGAGCTGAGATTTGACTGCTCGCAGTTTGATTTTATCCCACTCTAACTTGGTTTTATCGGCGACTAGGTTCAGCCATTCGCCCATCTTGCTTTCTAGTAGCGCCGATTCGAACGTTAACCACTCGGAAAACTCTGCTTTAGTTTCTTGTAAATACAGCGAAACATCGTCTAAATCCCGTCGCAGATAGTCCGCTACTTTATCGGCTTCATCGCGACTTAATTCGCCGAGTTCAATCGCTTTTTCCTTGGCTTGTTTAAGTTGTTCTTCAATCGAGGGTAGGGTTTTATGTTCGGCGTGCTCAACGGCTTTGTGGAGTCGTTCGAGCATGGTGTCGTACGCTTGTAGTAATTTGTCTTGCATAGGATTATTCATACCGCCTCCGTGTGTAATATCACTTTAGATTTAGGGGTAGCTAAGGTATTCTACCCATCCTTACTAAATAGTGTGTCCGACGGTAAAAAAATGCAAGAAGAATATCAACCTTCTCTGATCGAAAGCAGTGTTCAACAGAAGTGGCAAACGACTGGTGCGTTTGAAGTAACAGAAGATGCTAATAAAGAAAAATATTATTGTCTGTCGATGTTTCCGTACCCCAGTGGGCGTTTGCACATGGGCCACGTGCGTAACTACACCATTGGCGATGTGATTAGCCGTTACCAACGGATGAAGGGTAAAAACGTGATGCAGCCGATGGGTTGGGATGCGTTTGGTTTGCCAGCTGAAAATGCAGCGATGAAACACGGTGTGCACCCGGGTGATTGGACCAGCGATAATATCGACTATATGCGTGACCAGTTAAAGCAACTCGGTTTTGGTTATGACTGGAAGCGTGAGCTCGCCACCTGTAACGATGATTATTACCGTTGGGAACAGTGGTTTTTCACCCGTCTATTGAAAAAAGATATGGTGTACAAGAAGACCGCACCGTTGAACTGGTGTCCAGACTGTAACACCGTGTTGGCCAATGAGCAGGTGATTGATGGGTGCTGCTGGCGTTGTGATAATGAAGTGAAAAAACGTGAAATTTCACAGTGGTTTATGCGCATTACAAAATATGCCGATGAATTACTGGAATCACTGGAGCAGCTAGAAGGCTGGCCAGAACAAGTTAAAACCATGCAGCAAAACTGGATTGGTCGCTCTGAGGGGGTTGAACTTAGTTTTGATTTAGTGGGCGGTGGAGAGGCTGTGTCTGTGTATACCACCAGACCCGATACGCTAATGGGTGTTACCTATGTGGCGGTTGCCGCTGAACACCCGATTGCCCTCCACGCGGCGGAAAATAATGCTGAGGTCAGCGCCTTTCTTGACGAATGTAAAACCATGGAAACATCGGAAGCTGCGATGGAAACCATGGAGAAAAAAGGTGTCGACTCGGGGGTTAAAGCGGTTCATCCCTTAACCGGTGAGGTGGTTCCTGTTTGGATTGCGAACTTTGTATTAATGAATTATGGCACCGGTGCGGTAATGTCGGTACCTGGGCATGATCAGCGTGATTTTGAATTTGCTAACAAGTATGGCCTAGACATTAAGCAAGTTATTAGCAGCGATAAAGCCGATGAGATTGATATCTCAAAACAAGCTTTTACTGGCAAAGGGCGCTTGGTTAATTCAGCCGAGTTTGATGGGCTAGACTTCCAGCAAGCCGTTGATGCGATTGCCGAGGCCTTGAGCGCGAAAGGCCAGGGTGAGAAAAAAGTTAATTACCGTTTACGTGACTGGGGTATTTCACGTCAGCGTTATTGGGGTACACCGGTACCGGTGGTCTATTGTGATAGCTGTGGCACCGTGCCCGTGCCGGATGATCAATTACCGATATTATTACCAAAAGATGTAGAGCTTGAAGGTGTTGGTTCGCCGTTAGCGCGACACGAAGCCTTTATTCATACCGATTGCCCAAGCTGTGGCGGCAAGGCAAAAAGAGAAACCGATACCTTCGATACGTTTATGGAGTCGTCATGGTATTTTGCTCGTTATTGCTGCGCCGATAATAGCGAAGCGATGTTGGATGAACGCGCTAACTATTGGTTGCCTGTTGATCAATATATTGGTGGTATCGAACACGCGATTCTGCATTTATTGTATTCACGCTTTTATACCAAGTTACTACGTGATGAAGGTCTAGTGACGTGTGATGAGCCGTTTAAAAACCTACTGACCCAAGGCATGGTGTTGAAAGATGGCAGCAAAATGTCAAAATCGAAGGGTAACACCGTCGATCCGCAAGGCTTGATTGAAAAATATGGTGCCGATACCGTGCGCTTATTTACCATGTTTGCCGCGCCACCAGAACAATCGTTGGAGTGGTCCGATAGTTCGGTTGAAGGCTCATTCCGTTTTATCCGTCGTTTATGGAGGCAGGTAAAAGAACACGTGGATGCCGGCTTGCCGAGTGCTTATTCGGTGGCTGATTTGAGCGGTGAAGAAAAAGTTTTGCGTCGTCAAGTTCACGAAGCCTTAAGTAAGGTGGAAGATGACTACGGCCGTCGTTTAACCTTCAATACGGCGATTGCGGCGAATATGGAATTGTTGAATGCGGTCTCCAAGTTCAATTTTGCAACCGACGCGTCAAAAGGTTTGAGACAGGAATGTTTAGATAGTATCGTGTTGATGTTGTCGCCGATTATTCCTCATGCTTGTGACGCCTTATGGCAAGCATTGGGACACAGTGACGCATTGCTTGATGCAGCGTGGCCAACGTTTGATGCCTCGGCTTTAGTGCTGGATGAGATACAAATGATGGTGCAGGTGAATGGTAAGTTACGCGGTAAAATCACCGTGGCGGCCAGCGCAGATAAACAAAGTATCGAAGAGCTGGCGCTGGCGGAAGAGAATGTTCGCAAGTTTATTGCTGACAAGGCGGTGCGCAAGGTTATCGTGGTACCGAAAAAATTGGTTAATATCGTAATCTAAGGGAATGTCTATGATCGACTCACATACTAAATTCTTCCGCGCCTCTCGTGCGGTATTGTTGTTAACTGTTTTGGCCGTCGTATTGACCGCCTGTGGTTTTAAATTACGCGGGGCGTTTAATTTACCGGCTGAGTTACAGAAGATTTATGTTGTGGGTGGCCAAGGTGCTGACTTACGAGATGACTTAAATGAAATGTTAGCGTTTTCTGCAGAGGTGGTGAGCAGAACCGCCGATGCCGATGCGATCTTAACGATCAATAAAGAAGAGTTAGACAGCCGCACCCTGAGTGTGGATTCGCGCGGCAAGGTGCGAGAGTCTGAAATAGAGTACTCGGTGGTGTATAGCCTAGTTATGGCTGATGGTACGGTTTTGCTTGAGAAGGAAGGTTTATTGTTAACCCGTGATTTTATCGACGATGAAAACGATGTAATTGGTCGTTCAAATGAGTCAGATATTATTAAGCGTGATTTAAAGCGTGATGCCGCACAGCAAATTTTACGTCGTGTACAGGCGCTGAACGTTAACGCGATACTTCAAGAGCAGCGTTAACGACACCGATTAGTGTATGCAATTAGAGCTTAAGCAGCTAACAGCGGCGGTTGATAAACAGCTGGCACCGGTTTATTTTGTCTCCGGTGATGAACCCTTGCAGCAGGGTGAGGCGGTTGATTACATCCGTAAAAAAGCGCGGGCGGCGGGGTTTCTTAATCGTGAAGTGTTTCATGTTGAGGGGCGTTTCGATTGGAATCAATTGATTGCGGCCTGCTTTAGCCAGTCCTTATTTGCCGAACGGAATTTAATTGAGTTGAACCTACCGACGGCAAAGCCCGGGCGGGACGGTTCTAAAGTTATCGAGAAAGTGCTGGCCGAATTGTCGACCGATAATCTATTGATTATTATTGCCGGCAAGTTGGATAAGGCGTCAAAAAACACCAAGTGGTTTAAATCAATCGACCAGCACGGTGTGGTGCTGCAAGTGTGGCCTTTACAGGGGCAGAAACTCTACCAATGGTTGCAGCAGCGTCTGCAAACAAAAGGGCTCAGCTCTGATCAACAAGGCATTAAAATATTGGCCGACAGCGTCGAGGGTAATTTACTGGCCGCGGCGCAGGAAATTGAGAAATTACACGCCTTACACGGCGCAGTGCGTTTATCGGCCGACGATATTTTAAGTGCCGTCGCTGATAACGCACGTTACGATGTTTTTACCTTAGCCGATAGCTTATTAGCCGGTGATTTGGTGCGCACCGTGCACGTGTTAAGAAGCTTGCAAGGTGAGAAGTTAGCGACGCCGGTTATATTATGGGCCTTGTTGCGCGAGTTACGGGTGCTGGTCAGTTTAAGTTTTGAGCGGCAAACTTCTGGACGCAGTGACGCAACATTTAAAAAACACCGTGTGTGGGAGTCTAAAAAGGCGATTTACAAAAAAGCCTTATCGCGTGGGAGCTTATTGCAATGGCAAGGCTTGATACAAGCCTGTGCTCAGGCCGAACGGGTCAGTAAGGGTGTTGGTAAAGGTGATGAATGGTTGCTGATTGAACAAATATGTTTGGCCTTTTGTGAGCCAAAAAGAATCGAACAATACCGTCTTGTTGCAAGATGAAATTTTAAATACGGGTAATAACATGAGTGAGTTAATTGAATATATGCAAGGCTTGGGGCAGCGTGCTAAGGCCGCGGCGAGAGTCATTGCGAATGCCAATACAGGTATGAAAAATAAGGCGTTAAACGCCATTGCCGATGAGATCGACGCTCAGCAAGACGTTATTTTAGCGGCGAATAAACAAGATATGACGGCTGGGGTTGATAACGGGCTGGATGCCGCGCTGCTGGATCGTTTGGCGCTGAACGAGGAGCGCGTACAAGCCATTTCTGAAGGCCTTAGACAGATCGTCGCATTGCCTGACCCTGCGGGAGAAATTAGCCAAATAAATTCGCGCCCATCGGGTATTAAAGTAGGGCAGATGCGAGTGCCTTTAGGGGTTATCGGGATTATTTATGAATCTCGGCCTAATGTAACCGCCGACGCGGCGGCGTTATGCCTTAAGTCAGGTAATGCGAGTATTTTACGCGGTGGTTCGGAAGCAAAACACTCTAACCAAGCGATAGCAGCTTGCATCGCGAAGGGTTTGGTTGAGGCGGGTTTGCCGGCGGATGTGGTGCAAGTGGTAACCACCACCGATCGGGCGGCGGTGGGTGAGTTAATCCGTATGGATGAATTTGTCGATGTGATTATTCCTCGTGGTGGTAAGGGGCTGATTGAGCGCATTAGTAAAGACGCTCGGGTTCCGGTTATTAAACATTTACACGGTGTTTGTCACGTTTACATTGATGATAAGGCCGAGAAAGAGATGGCAATATCAATCGCCTTTAATGCTAAAACACAGCGTTACGGCACCTGCAATACAATGGAAACCCTATTGGTTGCAGAAGCTATCGCTGAGGATGTATTGCCAGCATTAGCCGGTATGTATCAAGCAGAGAACGTTGAGATTCGCGGCTGTGAACAGACTCGGAAAATTTTACCCAGTTGTGTTGTCGCGCAAGAGGCTGACTGGGATGAAGAATATTTAGCACCGATTATATCGGTACGCATTGTGGCTGATATGGACGCGGCGATGGACCATATTCACCTGCACGGTTCGGGACATACTGAATCGATTATTACCAGTGACTATGCCAGATCAATGCGTTTTTTACGTGAAGTGGATTCTAGTTCGGTGATGGTGAATACCTCGACACGGTTTGCCGATGGCTTTGAATATGGTTTAGGCGCGGAAATAGGTATTAGTACCAATAAATTACACGCGCGAGGCCCGGTCGGTTTGATTGGTTTGACCACGCAAAAATATATTGTGTTAGGTGACGGACATATCCGTCAATAAAACATGTGTTTAACGGCTGCTCCACGGAGTAGGGCTCGGTGAGCTCGCATTCAATCGGCATTTATGGCGGCACTTTTAACCCGATTCATTTGGGGCATATTGGCGCGGCCTCCGAGGTACGGGATTACTTGCAGTTGGATGAACTCAGGATGGTTTTATCCGCTACGCCACCTCACCGAAAGCCGCCTGAAGTATTGGCAGAGAATCGGTTTTTGTTGTTGCAAGCGGCGTTGCAGCAGTATCCACGGTTAATCGCCGACGATTGTGAGTTACAGCGGCAAGGTCCGAGTTATATGGTTGATACCTTACGCGCGATTCGTCAGCAAGGTGCCCACCGCGATAGTAGCGTATTGTTAATTTTAGGCGCAGAAGCGTTTAGTAGTTTTATGTCTTGGCAGCACTGGCAAGACATTATTAAATGTGCGCATATTGTGATTACCACGCGGGCAGGTTTTTCCGATCAACTGGGCGATTCGCTCAATGATTATATAGAACCCTATATCACGACCGATAAGTCGCAACTTAAACAGCTAACACATGGTAAAATTTACCAGCTTCCAGTCAGTGCGATAGATATATCGGCGACAGAAATCAGGCGGCGATTGAAAACAAACGAACCGGTTGAACAAATGCTCCCAGAAAATACTTGGGCTTTGATTCATCAACACGGTTTTTATACGCGTTAACATTAATAAATATAGGACTTAAACATATGAGTGAGCAGTTGCTAACGACGATCACAGATGCCTTGGATGATAAAAAGGGCCAGCAAATTGAAGTGATCAATGTGACAGGTAAGTGTTCGTTTGCCGACCAGATAGTGATCGTTACTGGGTCATCGAGCAGACACGTCAAATCACTAGCCGGCGAAGTAGCTATTATTTCGAAGAAGAGCGGCTTAATACCCTTAGGCGTAGAAGGTATGGATGCGGGAGAATGGGTACTCGTTGACTTAGGTGATATTATTGTGCACGTGATGCAAGCGAAGATTCGTGAATTCTATCAGTTAGAAAAAATATGGAACGTTGAGGCGCAAGCATAAGGTTCATTTCTTGTTCAGCTAATAGGGTTAGGATAAGTTTATTTTTTAATGCTGGAGTGGACGATGCTCATTTTCAGCGGTTTTTTACGAAATAGGGATATATTATGAAAACAAGATATTTATCAATCGGCGTGGTCGCAGCTTTATTATTATCACTCACCGCATGTACGACGGTGAACCCATATACCGAGCAGCAGCAAAGCAGTAAGGCCGCTATAGGCGCGGGTATTGGTGCAGTGGGTGGTGCGATTATCGGGGCTATGAAAGGCGACCGGAAAACGGCGTTAAAAGGTGCTTTATTAGGCGCGGCAGCCGGCGGCGGTGTTGGTTATTATATGGACGTGCAAGAGTCTAAATTACGCCAGCGTCTCAGAGGAACAGGGGTCAGTGTTACTCGTGTCGGTAATCAATTAATTTTGAATATGCCGGGCAACGTCACCTTCCGTAGCGATAGCGCCAGCATTAATGCCGGTTTTTACCAAGTGTTAGATTCGGTGGCGATTATTCTTAAGGAATACAGTGATACCTCGATTACCGTAGTTGGGCATACCGATAGCGTGGGTGATGCACAGTATAACCAAGGTTTGTCTGAGCAGCGCGCACAGAGTGTGGCGAGCTACTTACGTTCACAAGGCATTATGGGACAACGCTTTAATGTGATGGGCGCGGGTGAGCAAAACCCGGTTGCGAGTAATTCAACACGAGAAGGTCGTGCACAAAATAGACGTGTAGAAATAACCTTAACTGCGCAGTCAGCTCGTTAATAGCTATTGAAAATAGATAGTCTTTAATGTATTGATTCATCTAAGGCGGCTCAAATGAGCCGCCTTTTTTATACCAACAACTGTACTTTATATGAAACTGAAAATTCTAGCGGTAGGGCAAAAAATGCCAGCCTGGGTCACTAGCGGTTACCAAGAATACGCCAAACGGATGCCTCGGGAGTGTTCTTTAGAGCTGGTTGAACTAGCCCCTGGAAAACGTACTAAACAAAGTCATTTGGCCAAAGTGGTTGAAGATGAAGGCAAACGGATTCTTGCGACGCTTAAAGATAGCGATTATGTGGTGGCCTTAGAAGTTAAAGGTAAACAATGGTCAACCGCCGATCTTGCCGCTAAACTTTCCAGCTGGCAAGGTGTTCATGGGGTGATTGTATTAATTATTGGCGGCCCCGACGGTTTATCCGAGGCCTGTTTGCAACGAGCGAATCAGCTATGGTGTTTATCGGCGTTGACGTTTCCGCACCCTCTGGTGCGAGTTGTCTTGGCTGAACAGCTGTACCGGGGTTGGAGCTTGATGAATAACCACCCTTACCACCGAGAATAGGTTTTTTTGATGAAATTAATACTGGCTTCGGCCTCACCACGGCGCGCCGAGTTATTGCAACAAATGGGACTCGAATTCGACATTAAAGCGGTTGATATTGATGAGAGCGTGGATGCAGGCGAATCGCCGGAAGCCTATGTGCGGCGGCTGGCTTTGCAGAAGGCTCGCGCGGCCAAGAAATTTTACCCGGCAGTCGATACCTTATTGCTGGGTTCAGATACGGCGGTTATCGTGGGGGCGGATATTCTGGGTAAGCCGACGGATAAACAGCACGCATTCGATATGTTAAGGCGTTTATCGGGTCGCAGCCATACGGTCTTAACCTCGGTGGCGATCATCGGTAGCGAAGAACTGTGTATCGTGTGTCAGAGCGAGGTGAGCTTTAGTATGATTGATGAGCAACAGCTCGAGTGGTATTGGGCGAGTGGTGAATCAACCGGCAAGGCAGGGGCATACGGCATACAGGGCAAGGCGGCGGTCTTTATTAAGCGAATAGAAGGTAGCTTTTCAGGCGTCATGGGCCTACCTATTTACGAGACAAGTCAGTTACTAAAACAACAGGGTTTTAAGCTTTAATAGCTCTGTTTTCTTGTAGTATGGTTGTTGGCTCTATTAGCACTTGTTCGGCCTTCTGTGATCAGCCTAGAAAATTTAGGCGAATACTATTTTGACGCCTGACTGAGGCAGTAACACCCTGCTTAGCATGGAGGGTTTAATGTTTATTTCGTCGATAGATTACTCAATACAATCTTGTAATAAGAGTAAGATCGATAGGCTAAGTATTTTCAGTAACGATGCGAGGCTTAGCCGAGTAACGTAACACCATAATTAAAATAAAAAATCTTCGGGGAAGGGAATGAGTGACGAGATTCTGATTAATATTACGCCGCCAGAAACACGGGTGGCGGTGTTAGAAAATGGTGTGTTGCAAGAACTCATCATCGAGCGCGAACGTAAACGAGATACCGTTGGTAATCTGTATCGAGGTGAAGTGTGTCGGGTGATGCCCGGAATTCAAGCCGCTTTTGTTGATATTGGTTTGCCGAAAGCCGGCTTTTTACACGCGACCGATGTGTTGGTGAATGGCGAAGAACCGAGCGAAGAGAAGGGCATCGAACGCTTCTTGCAACAAGGGCAGCATATTGTGGTGCAAGTCCTCAAAGCGCCACTGGGCACCAAAGGTCCACGTTTGACGATGAATATATCGATCCCCTCACGTTATCAAGTTTTTTTACCCTATTCAGATAAGCTGGCGTTGTCTCAGCAGCTAGAAGATGAAGAGGATCGTGAGCGTTTATTGAGTTGCATGGAAGTCTTTAAAGCCCAAGGTTATGAGGGTGGTTATATTGCGCGAACAGCAGCTGAAGGGGTAGCCGAGGATAGTATTCGTGCGGATATGTTGTTCCTCAATAAATTATGGGAAGTTATCAGTCTGCAAATAATCGAAGTGAAACGTGGTTTGATTTACGAAGACTTACCATTAGCGTTGCGAATTCTACGGGATTTATACCAATCTTCGGTGACTAAAATAGTGATCGATTCGAAGCTGAATTTTGATCGAATGTTAGAGTTTTCGACTAAATTCATGCCGGAAGTGGAGCCCTTGTTAGAGTTATATAAGGGGGCTAGACCCTTATTTGACCTGTACAGCATCGAGAGCGATATCAAGGCGGCGTTGGAGCGTAAGGTCTACCTTAAGTCGGGCGGTCACTTAGTGTTCGATCAAACCGAGGCGATGACCACGGTGGATGTTAATACCGGTAGTTATTTAGGCCGCGGCAACCAAGAACAGACCATTTTTAAGACCAATATGGAGGCGGCGCAAGCCACCGCTCGTCAACTTAGGTTGCGGAACTTAGGCGGTATCATCATCATTGATTTTATCGATATGCAGGATGAAGAGCATAAATCGGCGGTGTTAAATGTCTTAGAAAAGGCGATGAATAAGGATAATACCAAGTATACGATCAGCAATGTATCCGAGCTCGGCTTGGTGGAAATGACCCGAAAACGGACCCGTGAAAGCCTAGAAAGGGTGATGTGTGAAACCTGCCCGACCTGTACCGGTGCTGGGATGGTGCGTACTGCAGAAACCACTTGTTATGAAATCTTCCGAGAAATTATTCGCGATGCACGACAGTATGAAGCAAAAGAACTGTTGGTGGTGGCTGCTAATGACGTGGTCGATATGTTGCTGGATGAGGAATCAACCAATCTCGCCGATTTGGAAGCCTTCGTGGGCATTAATATTCGTTTTAGAGCTGAGAGCCAATACAGCCAAGAGCGTTATGACGTGGTGTTGGTATAGATTTTGGTGTGTATAAATGAGTAAGGTGCGTTTATTTAAACACTCTGTATTATGGTTCAGCACGGTATCTCTCGTCGGCTTGGCTATTATCGTGTTGCTGACACGATTCTTTCTATTGCAATTACCGAGTTATAAACATGACTTGGAGCAGTACTTAGGCGAAGAAACGGGGTTGCACCTTAGCATTGGCAAGATGGCGGCGCGCTTAGATGGCTTTAGGCCGCAGATTAGCTTAGCCAATATCCGCCTCGATAAATTTAAGCAGCAAGCGAGCACCTTGAACATCGCTGAGATTCGTTTGTCGTTTGATTTATTTGATCTATTATCAGGGCGTATGAGCCCGTATAAAACGACGATTATTGATACCCGCTTATCGATTCGGCGGTTTGCCGATGGACATTTATCCATCGAAGGTTTGTCGCTTGATGGGCAAGCCAGTGAGTCCTCGGCAGATTTCTCATGGTTATTGGCCGAGGGGCTGTTTGAGGTTAAAAATAGTCAGCTTATTTGGCAGGATGATACGCGTGATGTGCCGAATCTGAATTTACGCAATGCACAGCTTGTATTTCAAAATAGCTCCGAACAACATAACTTGGGTTTGAGCGCAGAGCTTCCGCAAGGTGGTTCCTTCAGCTTGTCGATTAATGCGATGGGTGATGTTTTGTCGGGCGATAATTGGCGTGCGGACGGTTATTTCAAGGCCAAGCAAGTCGATTTGCAGACCTACTTATCGCGTTTAAAGTTAGAGGGTTTTAGCCTAAAAGAGGGGCAGGCCGATGTTGAGTTATGGAGCCGTTGGCAGGACGCTCGTTTAACGCAGGTGAAGGGCTATTTGCAGCTTAAACAAGCGAATATGGCGGTGGCAGGTGCTAAATTGGCGTTACACGATATAGCCAGCCAGTTGCTTTGGCAGCAAGCAGAGCAAGGCTGGGATTTGCAGCTGGATGATTTTATGTTCCAAGCGAATGGCGTAGTACAGCCAAAAACGGCGCTGAACTTCAGTTATCGTCAACCGACAGCTCAGACGAAAAACTTACGTTTCGCAGCCGATACCGTAGACTTGCAAGCGCTATCGTATATTGCGCGTCACGCCGGTTCATTGAAACCCGAGGCGAGCGCTATGCTGACTCAATTAGCACCTAGTGGTGAGTTGAAAAAAGTGCTGTTCAAGCTGAATAGCTTAGGTGAGCAAACGGCTTGGTCGGCCTGTGGTCGTTTGCACAAGGTGTCGAGTACCGCGGCTGCTAATATTCCCCAGCTGAAAAACATTAGCGCAGTGGCTTGTTCAAGCGAGGCGCTGGGTTGGCTGGATATCGATACCGAGCACGGCAGTATTTATTTTCCAGGTTTATTCCGCGACCCGATAGCATTGGATGCTTTCGAAGGGCAGCTGCACTGGCAGCGTAGCGCGATGGGGTGGCTGATCGATAGTAAAAATTTAAGTGTGGATACGCCACATTTAAAAACGAATACCCGGCTGAAGGTTCAGCTCAACGCTGACGGCAGCCAACCGCAGATAGA
Organism: Cycloclasticus sp. 46_120_T64; assembly: GCA_002162695.1. Lineage (GTDB taxonomy): Bacteria > Pseudomonadota > Gammaproteobacteria > Methylococcales > Cycloclasticaceae > Cycloclasticus. The sequence goes on from MAAM01000002.1 coordinate 19,619, forward strand.
TATGCAAATGAATTTTGCGCAGGCGGATGCACGTTTTACGCCGTTATATTTGCCCGTTGGTATCATGGGGGATAAGGTTGTGAACTGGTTAGATCAAGCCTTTCCGGAAGGTCGTATTAGCGGAGGCGGTTTCTTGTTGAAAGGGCCGCTTGCTGAGTTTCCCTATCGAAATAAACAGGGCCTGTTTCAAGTGTTATTTAATACCGAAGAGGTCGCGCTGCGATATGCCGAGGGCTGGCCGCAAGTTTTGGGGGGCGCGGCTGAGGTTGAATTTCACAATAGTAATCTCACTATACGTGCCACTCAGGGCACTATTTCGGGCAATAAAATTGAGCACGCCACGGTCAGTATTGATGACCTAGAAACGGCGGAACAGCTGCATATTCTGGGACGAATTGATGACGATATCAGCGGTTTATACCAGTTTTTTGCGCAATCGCCGCTCAATGAAAGAATGCAGGACTTACTGCTGCATACAACGGTGTCGGGGCCTGCACGTATTGATTTAGATATCTATGTTGGTTTGCAAAAGCAGTCGCAGAGCTCGGTTAATGTGAACGCAAATTTGTCTAATAATAGGATGTTATTTCCAGGTTTCGATCTAGCGCTGGAAGGTATCGACGGTCGGCTTCATTACGACGATATGGGGTTAAAGGCGAATCAGTTGAGTGCGAGTATTTTCGGCGAAAAAGTTGCAGTGGCGATACAGACCGCTAAGCAGCAGACGCAGATTACTGCGCAAGGTGAGTTTGATGTGGCAAGCCTAGCGGATAAATACCCGGCGGCGATATGGCAGAAAGTGACTGGCCGTAGTGTTGCTCGACTGCAGCTCAATCTGCCGTATGCCCAGGCAAACACGCCGGCAAGCTTAAGTTTCAGCAGTGAATTACGCGGTATCGCGATTAATTTACCCGCGCCGCTAGGGAAGAATCAAAACGCCACACGCCGGCTTAAGTTGGAGACTCGCTTGCGGGCTAAAACATTACCGCTGATGGTGAGTTATGGTACTGATGCGAAAGCTAAACTTCGTTTTATCGATAAACGCAATAAGGGGTTTAGCCTAGATAAGGCCGATATACATTTTGGCAAAGGCAAGGCCATTTTGCCGGCTAAGCCGGGTATTCGTTTATCGGGTAATATTAAAAGTTTGCAGCTAGCGGCATGGAAAAATGCCGTTTCGTTTGAGGCAGCTAGTCCCTCGACAAATAAGGGGTTTAACCAGTTGGATTTGACGGTGGATAAACTGCACTGGTTAGACAGCCAGTTTACGAGTATCAAACTCAGTGGAGAGCATAAAAATTCGGCATGGTCAGGAAAAATAAGCAGCCCTATTATCCAGGGGCGATATCATTTTCCCGATACCTTATCGGCTAAACAGCGAATTAAGTTGGATTTAGAAAGGTTACGTTTGGCGGAGCCTAGCAGCCTAGCTAGTGAGTCAGAGGCATCGCCTTTAAGCCCTGCGGAGGTGCCGAATATTGACATACGAAGTCAGCAGTTTTTTATTGGCGATAACAACCTAGGCCAATTGAATTTGCAGCTTAGACAGAAAAATAATGGTTTGATCATTCAGCGGCTTAGTTTGTTGTCTGCGCGTGATGAGTTAAATTCGGCGGGGGCTTGGGAGATCACTGATGGTGATAGCCGAACAGCTTTGAAAGGGCGTTTGAATACTCAATCGTTAGGGGATTTGTTAGACGATATGGGGCTTAGCGATAAGCTGAAAGCTACGCCGACCGAGGTGGAGTTTGACTTGCATTGGCCGGGTGGACCACCGGACTTTTCAAAAGACCACCTCAGTGGTTTTGCTAAGCTAAACTCTGGCCAAGGGCGTTTATTAGAAGTGGAACCGGGTATTGGCCGAATATTTGGTTTATTGAGCTTAAGTACCTTACAGCGCCGCTTGCAATTAGATTTTAGTGATTTAGTACAAAGAGGGCTGAGTTTCGATAAAATTAAAGGGCGTGTCCTTATTAACGATGGGGAGGCGGTGACCGAGCGTTTTTATTTGGAAAGCCCCGCTGTGCGCCTAGACTTCCAGGGTCGTGTTGGACTGGCGGCAGAAGACTTGGATCAATTGATTACGGTGACCCCAAAAACCACCGAAAGCCTGCCCTTGGCGGGTGCGCTTGCCGGTGGCCCCTTGGTCGGGGCGGCGGTTTTTATTGTGCAAAAAATTGCCGGTAAAACGGTCAATAAACTCGTCGGTTACCAGTATCGGGTGACTGGGCCTTGGAAAGACCCGAACATCAAACAGCTCAGCAAGCCGGGTGGTAAGATTTTTGGCATGGTCGATAATGTGCTCAGCCCCGTGCTGAATTTAGGTTCCGCTCAATGAGTGACGCCGGTGTTACCGAATCAGTGAACGACTGGGTGGTCGCGGCGTTACAAATGGTATCAAGCGATGTGTTGCAGCAGAACTTAGTACAGCTAGAGGGCTTGCTGGTCGAGGCGGTTGGCCAGGGGGCGCAGCTGGTGGTATTACCCGAAAACTTTGCTTTAATGCCGAAGCAGTCGACGCAGTTATTGCAGTTAGCCGAAGACTTAGGGGCGGGGCCGGTGCAAGAGTTTCTCGCGCGCTTAGCGAAAAAATACCGTTGCTGGATTGTCGCCGGGTCTTTGCCAATACGCTCGGCTTGCGCAGATAAGGTCTATGCGACATGCCTCGTGTATGACGATGGCGGCCAGCAGCGGGCGCATTATTATAAAATACATTTATTTGATGTCGAGGTGGCTGATCAGACGGGGCGTTACTGTGAGTCTGATACGTTTCTGCCGGGTGAGCAAACGGTGGTGGTGGATACCCCTTTTGGCCGGCTCGGTTTATCTATTTGTTATGACTTACGCTTCCCTGAATTGTATCGCCAATTATTACAACAGGGTGCTGAATTGATCGTTGCACCTTCAGCATTCACCGAGGTGACTGGGCGCGCGCATTGGTCATTATTATGTCGCACACGGGCATTGGAAAATAGCTGTTACCTGATCGCCGCAAATCAAGGTGGCCTGCATATAAATGGTCGTTCAACCTATGGACATAGTATGATTGTCGACCCTTGGGGCGAGGTGCTGGCTGAACTTAACAGCGGTAGCGGCATCGCAGTAGTACGCCTAACAAAAACACAACTTAATAAGGTTAGAACGAGCTTCCCTGTCATTAAGCATAGACGTTTAGCAATAGCGAGAGAACAATGAGCGATTTAATTCAACAAGCAGAAAACTTAATCTTAACCCCAGCGGGATTTTCGATTAACGATATCGATACGGTGATGGGCAGTTTACTGTCGTCTTCTATTGATCAGGCCGATATTTATTTCCAATCGTCACGTAGCGAATCGTGGTTATTGGAGGATGGTATTGTTAAAGACGGTAACTTCAATATCGAACAAGGCGTTGGTTTACGCGCGGTGAGTGGTGAAAAAACGGGTTTTGCCTATAGCGAAGAATTAGCACTGCCCAATTTATTAGCAGCGGCTAAAAGTGTTCGTGCAATCGCTGCTCACGGTCAATCAGGAACGATTAAAGGTTGGTCAAAAAACAAGGTGCCAGCGCTATATAGTCCACTAGACCCACTCAGCACCTTGAGCCGGGAAGATAAGGTCGCCTTGCTGAAAAAGATTGATCAGCAAACGCGGCAAATAGATTCTCGTGTAGAACAAGTCACCGTCAGTTTGATTGGTGTTTATGAGGTTATCTTGGTGGCGACTGAAGATGGTCGTTTAAGCAGCGATATTCGCCCGCTCGTTAGAATGAACGTGTCGGTGATCGTGGAGGAAAAAGGTCGGCGTGAACAGGGTGGATCAGGTGGCGGTGGTCGTCATGGTTATGAGTTCTTCATTGAACAAGATCGTGCGATGGATTATGCCCGTGAGGCGGTACGTCTGGCCTTGGTAAACCTCGAGGCGGTTGATGCACCGGCAGGTAATATGACCGTGGTACTCGGCCCAGGCTGGCCTGGAATCTTGTTACATGAAGCGATCGGTCACGGTTTAGAGGGTGACTTTAACCGTAAAGGTAGTTCGGCGTTTAGCGGTATGATCGGTGAAAAAGTGGCTTCATCGCTGTGTACGGTGGTCGATGACGGTACGCTGGAGCACCGACGAGGCTCTTTATCCATTGACGACGAGGGTGTACCGGGTCAAAACACCACCTTGATTGAAAACGGCATTTTAAAGGGTTATATGCAAGATAAGATGAATGCGCGTTTGATGGGAACCCAGTCGACCGGTAATGGTCGGCGTGAATCGTATGCGCACTTGCCATTACCGCGAATGACCAATACCTATATGTTGCCGGGTAAGAGTAATCCTGAAGACATTTTAGCATCGGTGAAAAATGGTATCTACGCGGTTAATTTTGCTGGTGGTCAGGTGGATATTACCTCGGGTAAATTTGTTTTTTCAGCCAGTGAGGCGTATTTAATTAAAGACGGAAAAATTACTAAACCAGTAAAAGGGGCGACCTTGATTGGTAATGGCCCCGATGTATTAACTAAGGTGAGTATGGTCGGTGATGATCTTGAGCTAGACAGTGGTGTTGGTACCTGTGGTAAAGATGGGCAAAGCGTTCCCGTCGGTGTAGGCCAGCCAACATTAAAGATAGATTCACTGACAGTAGGAGGTACGCATGCCTAAGGCAGCTCACGCATCGCAAATAGACGAACAAGATACTCAACGCTTAAAAAATATTGCGGAAGACATTTTAAGTGAAGCTAAAAAACAAGGGGCCGATCAAGTAGAAGCCGCGATTAGCGTCGGCCAAGGCCTGTCGGTTAATGCGCGCTTAGGCGAAGTTGAAACGATTGAGTTTCATAAGGACCAAGGCGTCGGCATCACCGTATACAAAGGGCAGAAGAAGGGCTCGGCGAGTTCAACTAAGCTGGATATGGCGTCGATTAAAGATATGGTCAGTGCGGCGTGTTCTATTGCTCATTATGCCGAAGACGATCCCTATTCAGGTTTGCCTGATGCGACCTTACTGGCGACCGATTTCCCTGATTTATCCTTACACCACCCTTGGGCTGTTAGCGCGGAACAAGCCATCGAGATGGCGATCGAGTGTGAAAATTCGGCGCGATTTTACGATAAACGAATTACTAATTCAGAAGGTGCGGGCATTCAGTCATTTGAAGGCACGCGTGTATTGGCTAATAGCTTGGGCTTTAACCACGGCTACCCAGCGAGTCGCCACAGTATGAGTTGCTCTGTGATTGGTGGTTCAGACGATACCATGCAGCGCGATTATTGGTATACCGTTGCACGTAAAGCGTCGGACCTTGAATCAGCGTTGAAGGTGGGGGAAATGGCGGCAAAACGTACGGTTGAACGGCTAGGTGCGCGCTCAATTAGTACTCGAAAGTGTCCGGTTATGTTTGCCGCCGAAGTCAGTGGTGGTTTGATTGGGCATTTTATTTCGGCGATTAGAGGCGGAAATTTATACCGTAAATCATCGTTTCTGTTGGATAGTTTGCAGCAGCAAGTTTTCCCTGATTTTATTAACATCTATGAACAACCTTTATTGCCGCAAGCAATGGGCAGTTCGGCGTATGACGCCGAAGGTGTTGCTACCGCATTGCGGAATATCGTCGAGCAGGGGGTGGTACAAGCTTATGTATTAAGCAGCTATTCGGCACGAAAACTGGGTATGCAAAGTACCGCCAATGCAGGGGGCGTACATAACCTAACCGTGCAAGCGGGCGAGTTAAACTTTCAGCAGATGTTGCAGGAAATGCACACAGGTTTATTGGTAACCGAACTCATTGGTCAAGGCGTTAATACGCTCACTGGCGATTACTCACGCGGCGCGGCGGGTTACTGGGTGGAAAATGGAGAAATTCAATTTCCTGTGGAAGAAGTGACCATCGCGGGGAATTTAAAAGACATTTATCAGTCTATTATCGCCGTGGGTAATGATGTTGAGTTAAGGGGCAATACCCGCACAGGTTCTATTTTAGTGGCGGAAATGACCCTAGCCGGCAGCTAACTATTTAAAGATACCCCGTCTCATATTGAGTGAGGCGGGTTTTTTTTGCCTTGTGTATCTAACAAACAGTAGTTTTATTGAATGGTCAGTTGATCGTTTGTGACATAGGGTATTGGGCTATTTTTTGCTACAACATACTTGTTGAGATCGTTGAACGGAAGAACTTTCGTGCAACGGTCTCTTATTGATTAAGAGGCGACCCTCATCGAATACTGCGTATTGAAACGGCAGAAAAGTGTGGGGTTGTCAGGTATTCATAAATAAGGAGCGTTGCCGGTGAAAATAAATTTTAGTGATCACTTCCAGTCCCTGTGTTATCAGCACGGTGATAGTGAAGCCATTGTGAATGTAGAGCGTAACCGTCGTTACAGCTTTAAGCAGTTCCACTTATTGACTAACCAAATCGTCAATATGATGCGCGATAAACTATCACTCCGCGACGGTGATTGTTTTTTGAATATTCTTGATAACGATAATATGTCTTTATTGCACGTCACCACGATATTTAAAGGTGATGCGACGGGCGCTTTTGCAAATTATAGAGACTCTATCGAAGAGCATCGCTGGCAGTTGGAGTGTGTTAAACCGAAGGTGGTTTTTGTTGAGAACTCATTGCTGTCTAGCCATGCCGAGATGCTTAAGCAGCAAGGTGCGCTGATTGTTTGTATGGATCCCTTGGATAAACCACAGGCAGGAGTGCAGTATTTTTGGGACTTACTGGACGGTGTATCGGATGATAACCCCAGCATCGAAATAGATGACCGTGAGCACGTCGCCTTAATTAGATTCACCGGGGGGACCACCGGCAAGGGTAAACCCGCGATGTATTGTGTCGATAATTGGTTATCAATTCGTGACAGTTTTTACGCTCAGCCAGATAAAGTGTGGAATGGTCAAACTCGCTTATTGCACCTTGCACCCATCAGCCATGGCAGTGGTTTATTGTGGCTGGCGGCATTTTATGCGGGGGGCTGTAATTTAACCCTGAATGAACCTGATTTAGTGCGTTATTGCGAAACCATTGAAATAGAAAAGGTTAACAGCGCGATGTTAGTACCCACTATTTTATATCGGCTTTTAGAATTGCCTGAAGCAGGCAACGTTGACCTCGGCTCTTTACAGACGATGTTCTACGGCGCGGCCCCAATGAGCCCAGCCAAGCTCTCCTTGTTACAACAAAAATTCGGCAATATCTTCATTCAAATATACGGCTCAACCGAGCACCCGGCTATTGCTCTGTCATTAAGTAAGCTCGACCACCGAGTGGAAACACCCGAGGCTAAGACCCGTTTAGCGTCTGCTGGTCGTGTTACTGCTGGCGTTGAGCTGGTTATTAAAGATGACGGCGGAAAGACCCTCGATGCTCACGAGGTGGGGGAAATATGGGTTCGTTCCAGAGGAACCATTCAAGGTTACCTGAATAGCCCAGAGCAAACGGCAGCAGAAATCACTAACGGTTACTGGCGCTCAGGCGATGTCGGTTATAAGGATGAACTGGGTTATGTTTTCTTGGTTGATAGAAAGAAAGATATGATTATTTCTGGGGGGTTTAATGTGTATGCCACCGAGGTTGAATCGGCTATTAACGGCCACAGTTCGGTATTTATGTCGGCAGTTGTAGGCGTGCCGCATGATGAATGGGGCGAGGCGGTGCATGCGGAAGTAATGTTACGGGAAGGGCAAACGTTGGATCATCAAGAGTTGATCGCCTTTGTAAAAGAGCAACTGGGTTCTTATAAGGCACCGAAAACAATATTATTGGTCGATGAGTTGCCGATGAGCGTCGTTGGTAAGGTGTTACGCCGTAATGTACGAGAGAAGTATTGGCAAGATTCTGGACGAAGAATTGGTTAATGAATAGGCTTCAATTTAATAATAAGGAAAGCAAAAAAAGATGAGTGATAAAGCATTAACGTATACAACACGCGGCCCCGTCGCTTGGTTGACATTAAATAGACCGAAAGCAATGAATTCTATTAATTTACAAATGATAGAGTTATTTGAGCAATATTTACCAGAAATTGCCGCCGATGAGAGCATTCGGGTGTTAGTCATTACCGGCACGGGTAGAGCATTTTGTGCTGGCGCGGATTTAAAAGAAGTTCTTGAAAGCGCTAATGGAAAACCGGGTGAGCAGGATTTCCTCGATCGTGTATCTGATAATGTTTGGGCGCTATTACGTGATTTCCCCAAACCGGTGATTGCGGCACTGAATGGTATGACCCTGGCGGGTGGTTTAGAAACTGCGATGTGTGCGGATATTGTTATTGCTGCGGAGACAGCAAAAATTGGTGATGCGCATGCGAATTTTGGTGTGTATCCGGGGGGGGGTGGCGCTGCCGTATTGCCTAGATTGGTGCCGCATAATGTTGCTAAATATTTATTGTTTACTGGGGAAACGTTAACCGCAAATGAGATGAAAGCCTATGGCTTTGTTAATCAAGTGGTTAACGACGATGAACTGACGACGGTGGTTCAAGGCTTGGCTGAGCGTATCGCGCAGAATAGCCCTATTGCCTTGCAAAGAATGAAGGAAGTCGCCAATGCGACGCTCGATAAAAGTCGTGATCAGGCGCTGGAACATGAGCAAGTGATGCTACGTAAACATCAACGTTCTTTCGATATGGATGAAGGCCTACGTGCTTTTGCTGAAAAAAGAAAACCGCGTTTCAAAGGACATTAAACGCAGCATAACGAACATTTCGCTATCAATCACAAATAATTAATAGGAGGTCTTTGCGCGGAAGATATTTTGTGCAAAGGCCTTTATAGGCATTTATGAGTAATATATATGTAGTAGGCGTGGGTATGACGCCTTTTGGACGGTATTTAGAGCGCTCTATGGCGAGCTTAGTGGGTGAGGCGATAGATGCCAGCTTGTTGGATGCGGGCTGTGAGAAAAAGGATATTCAGGCCGCCTTTTATAGCGCATCGACCCAGGGTTATTTACAAGGGCAAACGCTGATCCCGGGGCAAATAGCTCTGCACAAAAATGGTATTGAAGGCATTCCTGTTTTTAATGTGGAGAATGCCTGTGCATCGGGCGCATCGGGCTTTTACTTAGCGGTGCAAATGTTATTAGCCGGTACTTGTGATGTTGCGCTAGCCGTTGGTGCCGAAAAAATGAATATAGCGGACAAGTCTAGAATGTTCTCGGTGTTTGATGGGGCCTGGGATGTCGATACACCAGAAGAAAACATCCAACAATTGCTTAAAGCGTCGGCAGAATTTGATGTCCCAGCGGGGCATGAGTCGGAACGACCCTATAGTATTTTTATGACGGTGTATGCGGCATTTTGCCGTCAGCATATGCAAACATATGGTACGACGCAGCGACAAATTGCGGCGATTTGTGCAAAAAACCACCAGCACTCAGTGCACAACCCCTTATCGCAGTATCGTAAGTCTTATAGTATTGATGAAGTCTTAGCGGCACCAGCGATTACCTATCCGCTTACGTTACCGATGTGCGCGCCCATCTCCGATGGAGCTGCTGCCGTGCTGGTGTGTAATGAGGACGGTTTAAAGAAACTAGGTACGGATAAAAAACGTGTCATTAAATTACTGGCAACCGTTGTACGAAGTGCAACAACCCGCCCAGCTGACCGAGCTGATTTACACTGTGAACACTTAGCGGCTAAAGAAGCCTATGAGATAGCCGGGGTCGGCCCGAATGATATTGATGTGGCCGAAGTGCATGATGCAACGGCAATGGGCGAGTTAATACACGTTGAAAACTTAGGCCTTGTGGGTTTTGGTGAGTCGGGGCCTGCCGCTGAGCGCGGTGATTTTAGTATTGGTGGGCGCGTGCCGGTCAATACCTCGGGTGGTTTAGAATCAAAAGGGCATCCGATAGGAGCGACAGGCTTGGCGCAGATCCATGAGTTGGTTTGTCAGTTACGCGGTGAAGCAGGGCAACGTCAAGTGGCTGGAGCAACGACGGCCATTCATGAAAACAGTGGTGGAATAAGAGGCATCGAAGAAGCTGCTGTGGCGATCAATATTTTTCAGAAAAACTAAAGAAGGTTAAGTTAAGAATGAGTTTCCAAATGACAGAAGAGCAGCAAATTGCTGTTAGTGGCTTACGCAAGTTATTAGATAATGAAATTGAGCCAGAATTTATCGCGCACGGCGAAGAGTTTATTCCTAAAGAAAAGATGCGGGCTTGGCTGAAAAAGCTAGCTGAGTTTGGCTTAGGTAATGCGCCTCACCCAGAACAATATGGTGGTTTAGGTTTGGATTGGCAAACGCATTTACGCTTATACGAAGAAGTTGCCTACACCTCGAGTGATTTGACCGTGCCTATTCTTATTAATGTGGTGACGGCTGATTTATTAATTCAATCGGCCTCTGAGGAGATTAAACAACGTTATTTACCGGGTTTATTAGCGGGGGACTTGATTGCCAGTGTGGGTATTTCTGAACCTGATGTTGGTTCAGATGTTGCGGCAGTTAATACGCGTGCGGTACGTGATGGTGATGAGTGGGTTATCAATGGTGAGAAAACGTGGATTTCTAATGGTGAGTATTCAGACTTTTTTGTTTGTACCTGCCGCACCGGCGACGGCGAGTTAACCCATATTCTGATTGATCGTGAAGAACACGGTTATGAGGTGAGAGGTATTCCTAAAATGGCCTTGAATGGACAATCAACCGCACAAATATTCCTCGCGGATGTGCGCGTGCCCGTGTCGAACACGGTGGGTGAGATTGGCATGGGGCTTAGGAATACCTTAGTGACTTTTGAACGAGCAAGGTGCCATATGGCGGGTTGGGGTTATGGCTTGGCGCGTCGAGCAATGGATGAGGCGATTAAGTATAGCCAGCAACGTACCCAGCACGGCAAACAAATTGCTGGGCACCAATTGATTGCCGATAAAATTGCCACGATGGCGACGGAAATTGATGCGGCTCGATTGTTAACGTTGCGTGCTGCCGAAATGATTGATTTAGGTTTACGCAGTGATAAAGAGTGTGCGATGGCTAAATGGTACTCCACCGAGATTGCCGTTAAAGCGACCCGTGATGCGGTGCAAATTCACGGGGGGAACGGGGTAACAAAAGAATTTATTGTGGAGCGTTTAGCACGTGAAGCGATTATTGCGCCGATTCCTGATGGTACCACTGAGATTCAGAAATTATTGGTTGCTCGTGCGTTAACGGGTGTGCAGGCCTTTCGTTAATTAAGCGGAGGCCTTGCTATAACGTAGTGAACGCAGGTAGCCGTGCCGTTTCCTTGTTTAAATGAACTGTGCCTACAACCGAGTCTTTGAGCTGATTTTTACCTGCCGTCGTTATTTCAAGTGAAGCCGCACGGTCATCGTCGTTATATTGAGGTCTCTCGCGTATTGCTGTTTCCGATCGTTACGCTAGCTAGGGGCTGTTTAGCGATGTCAGGTCAAGAATATGGTCGCTAGACCGAGAAATGAGAGGAAACCTATAATATCGGTAACGGTGGTTAAAATAACCCCGCCCGCGATCGCAGGGTCGATATTCATTCGTTTCAGGGTCAGCGGGATCGTTGCTCCTGCGAGGGCTGCAAAGCTTAGGTTGATAATGAGGGCAGCACCAATAAGCAGGCCGAGTGATTGGCTGTTAAACCATGCTGCGGTGATCAGCGCGACGACAACGGCCCAGACGACACCGTTGAGCGCTCCGACAGAGAGCTCTTTCCACAGTAACCAGCGTGAATTGGTATCCCCAATTTGATTGAGCGCAATGCCACGTATCACTAACATTAGGGTTTGGCTACCGGCGATGCCGCCCATGCTAGCGACAATAGGCATTAGCACGGCGAGTGCGACAATTTGTTCAATGGTGGCGGTAAAGAGGCCAATCACCCAAGAGGCGAGAAAGGCGGTAAATAAATTAATCCCCAGCCAAACGGCGCGGCGTTTGGCGCTTCTGGTGACGGGAGCGAACATATCGTCGTCTTCATCAAGACCAGCGATGCTTAAAATTGAGCGGTCGGCTTCATCACGAATAACGTCGACCACGTCATCAACGGTAATTCTGCCGAGTAAGCGATTGTTATCATCGACGACGGGAGCTGAAACGAGGTTGTAATCTTCAAAAAACAACGCAACTTCATTAGCCGATAAGGTCGGCGAGAGCGCTTTTTCTTCGGTTTCCATCACCTCCACAACCGGTTTTTTACTGCTGCTGGTTATCAAGTCTGAAATGTTAAGCACACCCAGGTAGCGGTCATTTCTGTCGACGACAAATAATTTGTCGGTATTGTCGGGTAGGTTGCCGCGTTGCCTGAGGTACCGCAGAACCACGTCTAAATTAACATTGGGTCTGATCGACACCATGTCTAAGTTCATTAAACCGCCGGCGCTATCTTCGTCATAAGACATAACAGATTGCAGCCGCCGCCGATCTTGGTTCGACATCGAACGAACAACTTCATGTAGTACCGCGTGGGGAAGATCCTCAAAAATATCCGCTAAGTCATCGGTTTCTAATGAAACGGCCGCGCTAATGAGGTTTTTATCATCGGTTTGCTCGATGAGACCTAGACGAACCTCATCGTTTACTTCAACTAAAATGTCACCAGTTAGCTCAGGGTTAACTAAACCCCAAATAATCCGCCGGTTTTGTAGCGGTAAAGACTCTAATAAGTTGGCGATTTCTGCGGGGTGTAATTCGTTTATCTGCAGCTTTGTTTGCGTTAATGCGCCACTATCGAGGCTACCGGCGAGTAACCGCAGGTGCTCATGTGTGTTTTCGTGTTGTGGCGTGGTTGGCATTTTCTGTGAGTGTCTCAGCTGAAATAAAACCGAAACATTTTAGCTTAATTCACGATGACGGGTAATGATATTATGCCCGTGTTTATTGAGTTTTTTGGCGAGTTGCTCGGTCAGGTAAACGGAGCGATGCTGGCCGCCGGTGCAGCCAATCGCGATGGAAAGGTAATTTCGGTTTGAATTTGAAAACGCCTTAATCCAGCGATTTAAAAAGTGAGCCGTGTCGTGTAAATAGCTTTGCACAAGATCAGCCTGATCTAAATAATCTATCACCTCGGGGTCCTGGCCCGTAAAACGGCGTAAGGCGGGGTCCCAATAAGGGTTAGGTAGGCAGCGAGCATCAAAGACAAAATCGACGTCATTCGGAGCGCCGTGTTTATAACCAAATGACATGATTTGCAGTGATAAATCCGCGCCGTCTTTACGGCATACCCGTTGACGAATAATGTCACGCAATTGGTGAACATTGGTGTGGGTGGTATCAATTTGGATGCTGGCATGGCTAGCAATTGAACTCAGCCGCTCTCGCTCTAAATCAATAGCTTCATCTAAGGAGGTGTTGTCATCTGATAAGGGGTGTTTGCGGCGTGTTTCACTAAAGCGTTTGAGTAGACATTCTTTGCTAGCACGTAGAAATATTACTTCGTAATCGATGTGATCGTCTTGTAGTTGTTTAATCAGTTGGCTGGCTTGGTTGAGCGAGCTTTCTTCATTTCGTGCATCGATACCTACCGCAGCCTTATCAAATAAGTGTTTATCGGACTGTTTGAGTAGCCCGGAAAAGTCTTTTAATAAGGGCAGGGGAAGGTTGTCGGTACAATAAAACCCCGCGTCTTCCAAGGTATCTAGGGTGATGCTTTTGCCTGAACCAGACAGGCCGCTAACAATGATTAGTTTCATAAATAATAAAAGGCCGGCAATTAGCCGGCCTGGTTAGTTTAACGGTGAGCGTTTTGTTTTTCTTTATGCTTCATGACCTGTCGGTCTAATTTGTCGACAAGTGTGTCGATAGCCGCATACATGTTTTCTTGTGTATCTTCGGCAAAAATTTTATTGCCGTTCAACTGAATCGTTGCTTCGGCTTTTTGCTCTAATTTCTCGACAGATAGGATCACATGTACATCGATGACTTTATCGAAATGGCGCTTTATTTTGCCAAATTTACCCTGGGTATATTCGCGAATAGCATCGGTGATTTCAACATGATGTCCTGATACGTCTAATTGCATATTATTCTCCTGTTGTGGTTTCGATATACGTCAGAGGATGCGTTTCCTCTGGCTAGAAGCTGGGATAGCGATAGATTCTCTATATTTTGCGATGGTTCTACGCGCCACATTGATGCCTTTTTCGCCAAGTATAACGGCAATTTTATTGTCGCTGAGCGGTTTTCTAGGGTTTTCATTATTAACCAATTCTTTAATGAAAGCCCGGATCGCGGTGGCTGAACATTCACCGCCGCTATCGGTCGATACGTGGCTAGAGAAAAAGTGCTTTAACTCATGAATGCCATTGGGTGTGTGTAGGTATTTATTGGTGGTGACCCTAGAGATCGTCGATTCGTGCATCTCTACGGTTTCAGCAATATCCCTGAGCACCATCGGTTTCATCGCGATGGCACCGTGCTCAAGAAACTCTTGTTGCCGGTTAACGATTTCCTGTGACACGAGCATTAGCGTTTCGTTACGGCTTTGTAGGCTTTTTAAAAACCAACGTGCCTCTTGTAAGTGGTTTTTCATGGTTTGTGAATCAGCGCTTTTATCACCCCGTTTAATTAACGTCTGGTAATACGGGTTGATACGAATATTACTCGCAATCTCACCGTTAATGGATACACGCCATTGGCCTTTAACCTTGTTGACGTAGACATCGGGGGTAATATATTCCACGCTGCTCTCATCGACGCCAGATCCTGGGCGAGGGTTGAGCTGTTGAATTAAGTTGATGATGTTGCTGAGTGTTTCATCGTCAACTTGTAATTTACGTTTTAGTTTGGCGCTATCCTGTGCACCAAGGGCGGCCATTTGCTCGCTGACCAACTCAATGGCCTGCGTTAAATAAGGGGTGTTACTGGGCAATTGTTTTAACTGAATTAATAGGCAGTCTTGTAGGTCTTCCGCGCCGACGCCTAGGGGGTCGAATGACTGTACCTTATGCAATACCGCGATCACTTCATCGAGTTCTAATTCCTCTAGCTGTTCGCTCAAGTGCTGGTGAATGAGCTCGATGCTGGTTTTTAGGTAACCGTTAGCGTCGATACTATCGATAATGGCGGTGGCGATGGCGCGATCGGTGTCAGAAAAATTGGTTAATGCCATTTGCCACACTAAGTGGTCATTTAGGGTCTTTTTAGCCGCATTAATACTCCCAGGGTCGGGCTGGGGCTGGCTGCTGTGGTCGGATGTTTGATTGAGTCCAGGGCTTGGGCTTAGGTCGTATATCTCATCCCATGAGGTATCGACGGCGAGCTCGTCGGGTAGTTGTTCTTGTGAGCCCTCACTGGTTTTTTCCTCACTAGGGCTGTTGTTTTTTTCGGCGTCGGCGTTATGTGGAGGGGCTTCTTCGTCAGGGACTTCCAACATCATATTACCATCGAGCACGGTTTGAATTTCTTGCTGTAATTCAACGGTCGATAATTGCAATAAGCGAATGGCTTGCTGCAGTTGTGGCGTCATCGTTAGGTGCTGACCGACGCGGAGCTGAAGGGATTGCCTCATTGGTCGTACCTGTTATTACTCGGTGTTAAAACTTGCTTACATCTCATACTTAATAAGTCTAGACCATATTTAATAAAGCGGTTATTAATTTGAAAAAAATTACATGCGGAACTCGTGACCTAGGTAAACATCACGCACCTCAGGGTGCTTAATGATATCGTCGGCTGAACCCTCGGTGATGACGGCCCCGTTGTTGAGGATATAAGCGCGATCACAGGTGCCTAAGGTTTCTCTCACGTTGTGATCGGTGATTAATACGCCAATGTCACGTTCGCATAGGTGATGGATTATTTTTTGAATGTCGATGACCGATATCGGGTCAACTCCAGCAAAGGGTTCATCGAGTAAAATGAAACGCGGCTCAGTGGCTAAAGCGCGTGCAATCTCTAGGCGTCTTCTTTCCCCGCCAGATAGAGCCAGTGCGCTTTGTGTACGCAAGTGGCTAATGCCAAATTCGCCTAATAGCTCATCCAGTGCTAATTCTTGCTGTCCTGGGGATAATTCGCTACGGGTCTGTAAGATGGCGCGAATATTGTCTTCTACGCTGAGCTTTCTAAAAATAGACGCTTCTTGAGGTAAGTAACCAAGGCCTTGCCTAGCTCGTACGTGCATTGGGCTGTCGGTGATGTCTTGCTCGTCGAGGAAAATTTGTCCGCTATCGGGTTTGATGAGGCCAACCGTCATGTAAAAACTGGTGGTTTTGCCCGCGCCATTAGGCCCGAGTAAGCCGACGACTTCGCCGCTCTTGACGTTAATGCTAACCTGGTCGACAACTTTGCGTTGGTTGAACTGCTTGCTGATGTTTTGTGTGCGTAGGGTACTCATGTTTATTTGCTGGGCTGCAGGGTTATCTTGACGCGTTTTGAGGCCGAGCTCTTATCGCCTGCTTTGACTATTGAGCGCTTGCTGTCATAAGTAATTCGGTCGCTGGAAAAGGTTGTGCCGGCTTGCCATAAGGTGGCTTTATTGATGAGCACCAAGGTGTCTTTTGAGACGAGGTACTCGAACCGGCGTGCTTCACCGCGAATAAGCCCTTGCTGGCCGTCAGGTTGTTGTTTGAATTTAACCGGGTTGCCGGTGGCGATGACCTTGTCGGTTGCGCCGCTGGCACCGTAGATAGTCATTTTGTCGGCGCTGATTTCCATGCTGCCTTGGGTGATGATGACGTTACCCGAGTAAACGGTGGTTTTTTTAGCGTCATCTAGGTTGAAACTGTCGGCTTCCACTTCTACCGGTTTGTTTTTGTCTGAACTCAGCGCCCATAATGGAGAAGAGCATAGACACAGTACGATAAAGGTAATGGTTAACTTATTTGATTTCATGGTGACCTTTTACTTTCTCTAGTATTTTAATGTTAATGGGTTCGCGAAAATGGGCGCGTAAACCGATGCCTTGAATCGTATTGCCGGCAGATTTAATGGTGACGAACTCATCAGTTTCAGCGAAGTCATTGGGTAGTTGGATACGCAGATTATGCGTGTCGATTTCCAGCGGAGCAATATTTTTTAGCGCACTACGTTGGATATGGACGGCGCCGTTCAACAAGATTAACTCACCGTCGGCAGAGATATAACCGGTATCGGCTTGAATGTTTAAATCGGGTTTATCGGCTGAATACATCGTCATTATTGGTTTTGTCAGCTCGGTGCTGTCGTCGTCGACAAAGTGTTGCATATGCTCTGAGCGGATACGCTGTTTTAGCTCGCCGTCTAAGGTCATGCTGCGAGAGTCAAAGTCTTTCAAATAGTAATCTATTTTATGATGGCTTTTACGGGTGACTGTTTCAGGCTCAGTTTGTTGCATAAAAGCCAGCCACCACGTTATCGCGGCGAGCAAGCAGAGCACAATTTTAGCTGAGTAATTCATCTTGATTATCTAGCGATCGCTGAATAAGCGTACGGCGAGTTCAAGTTTTCCTTGCGCGCTTAAGATAGCGTCACAAACTTCTCGCGCGGCGCCGTGGCCACCTGCTCGGCTGGTTTGCCCCTGGCAGTAGGGGAGGATAGATGGGTTGGCGTCGTGTACGGCAATGGCGAGACGGGTTCGTGTCATTAACGCGAGGTCGGGTAAATCATCGCCGACGTGAGCAACTTGCTCGGGGCCTAAGTTTAGTTTTTGCAATAAGTCATTAAAGGCGGCCGTTTTGTTTTCTTGCCCTTGGTAAACGTGTTGTATACCGAGGTTTTCCATGCGTCTTGTTACGATAGGCGATGAGCGCCCCGAAATGATACCAACGTCGATGCCATTTTGTTGTAAAAGTTTGAGGCCTTGGCCGTCTTGTGCGTGGAACGACTTATACTCTTGGCCATTGAGGTCGAAAAATAATTTACCGTCGGTCAGTACCCCGTCTACGTCAAAAATGACGCACTTGATGGCTTGCGCGCGTTGTTGGAAGTCGGTTGTTAATTCAATCATGAGAGTCCCGCTTTAAGCATGTCGTGCATATTGAGTGCGCCCACTAGTTTCTTATTGTCGATAACTAATAACGCGTTTATTTGTTTATCTTGCATGAGCTGGAGGGCTTCAACGGCTAAGCGTCCTGAGCCGATGGTTGAGCCGCCCGCGGTCATCACTTGTCGTATTTCGGTATTATGGATGTCGGTATTGTTTTCTAGCATGCGTCGAAGGTCGCCATCGGTGAAAATGCCAACGAGTTCGTCCGTTGAATTAACGATGGCGGTCATACCGAGTTTCTTTTCAGTCATTTCTAATAGAGCTGCGCTGACCAGTTGCTGTTGTTCGATGATGGGGATATCGTCACCTTGGTGCATGATATCGCTGACGTGCAGTAATAAGCGTCGCCCAAGGCTGCCGCCAGGGTGCGATAAAGCGAAGTCTTTTTCGGTAAAGCCGCGTGCTTCGAGTAGGGCGATGGCGAGTGCGTCGCCCATGACTAGGGCGGCGGTGGTGCTAGAGGTTGGGGCGAGCCCTAATGGGCAGGCTTCTTTTTCGATGCTAGCGTCAATCGCGGCGTCGGAGAGGGTGGCCAACGTCGACGTAGGGTTGCCGCTGATCGAAATTAACGGCACACCCAAGCGTTTGATAATAGGAAGAATGCTGAGTACCTCGCCGGTTTCCCCCGAGTTTGATAGCGCTATGGCAACATCATTTTTGGTGATCATCCCGAGGTCGCCATGGCTGGCTTCACCTGGGTGAATGAAAAATGCAGGGGTTCCCGTGCTGGCGAGGGTGGCGGCAATTTTGCTGCCGATATGTCCGGATTTCCCCATCCCAATGACCACGACCTTGCCTTCGCAGGCGAGCATCAGTTGACAGGCGTGGGCGAAGTTGTCGTTGATATGGTGGCGTAGGCCAGCGATGGCCTCAGCTTCGGTGTTAACCACCGCCATGCCGAGTTGTTTTAGTTTGTCTCGTTGTTGATTGTTAATGGGCATGCTTCTCTTTCTGTAATGAGCGATTATCCAAGGGTATCTAGGTACACTTTGCCTAGGTAGGCGAAGAAAAGTAGCATAAACACGCCGCCTTTTAAACGATTGATTTTGGGTTGACCGTTAAAACTGTAGGAGAAGAAGAACAGTAATAAAGTGAAACCGAGCATCAGCGGAAAGTCCCTAGTGATGAGTGCTGACTCTACCGCGGAGGGGTGGATGAGGCCGGGTAAGCAAAAAACGGCCAGTAAGTTAAAGGCGTTTGAGCCGATGATGTTGCCAATCGCCAAGTCGGGTTCTTTTTTAAGTACGCTGGCGACCGAGGCGGCCAGTTCAGGCAAGCTGGTGCCGATGGCGATAATGGTCAAGCCGATCACTAAATCGCTGATGCCAAATGCGACCGCAATATTGACGGCCGCCCAGACCAGTAGCTTTGAGCTGGCGATAAGCCCAACTAAGCCGGCAAGAAAGAATAAGAAGGCGTTTAAGTTCGGCAGGTCGGCGGGGATTTCATCGCTGAATTCAAGCTCAAGTGCATCACTGTGCTGGGGGGAGCTTTGTCGAGCGCTGCGCAGTAACCAGTACATGAAAGCAATCAGCCCAGATAGCAGGATAAGACCATCTATACGTGATAAGTCGCCGTCTATGACCAGTAAATAACTCGCTATGGATATCGCTAATAAAATAGGTAGCTCTCGCCTGAGGATGGACGATTTAATTAGAATCGGGGCAATCAGGGCGGTGGTGCCTAGTACTAAACCGATATTCGCAATATTTGAACCAATGGCGTTACCCATTGCCAGGCCTGCATTGCCTTGAGCCGAGGCCATTGCCGCCACCAACATTTCGGGGGCGGAGGTGCCTAGTCCTACGATGGTTAGGCCGATAATTAACGGTGATATGCCAAAGTTTCGGGCGATAGCCGAGGTGCCTTTAACAAAAAAATCAGCGGAAAATATTAAA
The DNA here is from genome assembly GCA_002162695.1 of Cycloclasticus sp. 46_120_T64. Taxonomy (GTDB): domain Bacteria; phylum Pseudomonadota; class Gammaproteobacteria; order Methylococcales; family Cycloclasticaceae; genus Cycloclasticus. The sequence continues at coordinate 39,419 of MAAM01000002.1, forward strand.
AAGACGAAGCCGGCTAGTATCGCAGCTATGTTGATTAGCATAAGTATGGGGGGATAGTTTGGTTACAGCGGTGTTTATTGTCGCACAAAATAGCTTTAGCGCACAAACATGGCTGTCTGGGTGTTTAGGTGATAGATGCTTTACAATAGTGAAAGTTCAGATTGACGCGCAATAATAAGGTGGGGACAATGTCCGATTCATTGTGCAATATGCGTTGGGCTCAATTTTAGTGGCAATGCAGGCAAATAGGAAATTGGAAGTGACAGAGAATAAACCCTTAATAAAAATTAGAGACGTTCATTTCTCGCGTGGATCGAAGTTGATCTTCGATGGGGTGAATATGGATATCCAGCGTGGCAAGGTGACGGCGATCATGGGCCCTAGTGGCACCGGCAAAACAACTTTGCTGAAGCTGATCGGTGGGCAATTGAGACCGAGCAAAGGCTCGATTGAAGTGGATGGGCGTGATGTCCATAAGCTGCGGCACGCTGAATTGTATAAACTGCGAAAAAGAATGGGTATGTTATTCCAAAGTGGAGCGTTGCTCACCGATATTTCGGTGTTTGACAATGTCGCTTACCCGTTGCGTGAGCATACAAAATTGCCCGAGACGATGATTCGCCATCTAGTGCTGATGAAGTTACAAGCGGTGGGGTTGCGTGGTGCGAGAGATTTAATGCCGTCTGAGTTATCTGGGGGTATGGCGAGGCGAGTAGCGCTAGCGAGGGCAATAGCCTTGGATCCTATGATGATCATGTATGACGAGCCGTTTACCGGACAAGACCCTATCTCGATGGGGGTGTTGGTGCAGCTGATTAAGGTGCTAAATGATGCGCTGGGCTTGTCTAGCATTGTCGTCTCCCATGATGTACAGGAAACCTGTGCGATCGCCGATTATGTCTACCTCGTGTCGAATGGAAAGGTTGTTGACCACGGTTCGCCAGCGGACTTGGCGCAATCCGAATCGCAGTGGTCGCAGCAATTTATGCAGGGAATGGCTGATGGCCCCGTGCCTTTTCATTATGCCGCGCGCGAGTATGCGAGTGATTTATTGGGTGTAAACGAGTGAAGATGAGGGTGGTGTAATGGTTGGTTATTTGCAAGGTCTAGGTGCTCGCTCGCTAGGTATGTTTGAGCGCTTAGGACGTGGAGCGGTTTTTTTCATTAATATTTTACTGTGTATCCCGAGTGTGTTGGTTCGGCCTCGTTTATTGGTCGCGCAGCTACACTCGGTCGGGGTGCTTAGCTTTTCATTAATCGTGGTTGCGGGACTGTTTGTTGGCATGGTGCTGGCATTACAGGGTTTCTATACCCTGTCTGATTTTGGTGCGGAAGGGATGCTCGGGGTAATGGTCGCGGCTTCCTTAGTTAGAGAGTTGGGGCCCGTGGTTGCTGCGCTTTTATTTGCTGGGCGTGCCGGTTCGGCGCTAACGGCAGAAATTGGTTTGATGAAGGCGACAGAGCAGCTATCAGGCATGGAAATGATGGCGGTGGATCCGGTCGCAAGAATTATGGCGCCGCGTTTTTTAGCGGGTTTGTTGTCAATGCCGATACTGGCGACCTTATTTAGTGCGGTTGGTATTTTAGGCGGGTATTTCATCGGTGTGGGTTTGTTGGGTATCGATGAAGGCGGCTACTGGTCGCAGATGCAAGCAAAAATCGACTTTAATCAAGATATTATGAATGGCTTGATTAAAAGTATCGTCTTTGGCTGGGTAGTGACTTGGATTGCCGTGTTTGAGGGTTATGATGCGATTCCCACTTCGGAAGGAGTGAGTCGAGCAACCACCCGTACGGTGGTTCATTCGGCGTTTGCCGTCTTATTGTTAGACTTTATTTTAACTGCATTGATGTTTGGAGATATCTAGTATGCATATATCAAGATCGATTGAGATTTTAGTGGGATTTTTTGTAGCGATGGGTTTTGTCGCGATGTTTTTTCTGTCTATGGAGGTTAGTAATCTAGGCGGACTGAACGGTGATGAAGGCTACGAGGTGACGGCGAGTTTTGAGAACATAGGGAGTCTGAAGGTGCGGGCTCCTGTATCTATAGCAGGGGTTAAGATTGGTCGGGTAACGGCGATTAACTTCGATTCAGAGTCATTTGAAGCCTTGGTTACGATGCAGATTGAATCTAAATATGACCAGCTGCCTAGCGATAGTAGTGCCAGTATTCTGACCGCCGGTTTGTTAGGCGAACAGTATATTGGCTTAGAAGCTGGTGGCGAAGATGAGTTATTGCAACAAGGTAGTATGCTTGAGTTGACTCAGTCGGCCTTGGTGTTAGAACAAATTATTGGTCAGTTCTTGTTTAGTTCTGACTCTGAAGACGAATGATAGATAAGAGAGCTTGTTGATGGCGGATATGCAATTGAGTGAACGTGGCCGGGGTGATATCGCGGTGTCGGGGCGCTTGGGTTTTGCTGAAGTGACTGGTTTGTTAAAAAACTCGACTGCTTTTTTTAATGGCGAGGGAGAACTGGTGTTTGACCTGAGTGCGGTTGAAAAAGTGGATAGTGCTGGTTTGGCCCTGCTCGTCGAGTGGATGTCGATGGCAAAAAAATCCTCTCAGGCGATAAGTTTTAAGGGTGTGCCGCAACAAATGCTAGATATTGCGCGAGTCGGTGGGCTGGAACAAGTCTTACCGTTAGTTAAAGAACAGGTAAATAAGGTAGGTATAGAGATAGATGGATAGGTTGATTATTCAAGGTAGCGGGCCGCTTGCGGGTGATATTCGTATTTCAGGGGCGAAAAACGCCGCTTTGCCGATTCTGGCAGGAGCGTTATTAGCTGAACACCCAGTGGTGGTCGGTAATGTGCCACATTTACACGATATTACCACCACGATGAGCCTGTTAGGGCAGATGGGTGTGCAGTTATCGGTGGATGAAAAGATGCGTGTCGAAGTGGATAACTCGACGATTAGTTCTTTTAAAGCACCCTATGAGTTAGTGAAAACTATGCGTGCTTCGATTATCGTGCTCGGTCCGTTATTGGCGCGTTATGGTAAGGCTGAAGTGTCATTACCAGGTGGTTGTGCGATTGGCTCTCGTCCAGTGGATATTCACTTGAAAGGCTTAGAAGCGATGGGTGCTGAGATTCGTGTGGAAAATGGTTATATCCATGCTTCCTGTGAGCGTTTGCAAGGTGCGCGTTTAGTGCTCGATATGGTGACCGTGACCGGTACCGAGAATTTAATGATGGCGGCGACGCTAGCAGAAGGCACAACCATTATTGAAAATGCCGCGCGTGAGCCAGAAGTTAGCGACTTGGCGTATTTCTTGAACGCGTTGGGTGCGAAAATTAGCGGTATCGGTACCGATACGTTGGTGATAGAAGGGGTTACTAGTCTAGCAACCAAAGGTCTAGTCTATGATATTTTGCCAGACCGGATTGAAGCGGGTACCTACTTGGTGGCGGCAGCGGCCACAGCGGGTAAAATCAAGCTAAAAGATGTCGACCCATCGACCTTGGATATGGTGATATCTAAGCTGGTTGAGGCGGGAGCAGATATTGCGGTAGGTGAGGATTGGATAACGCTGGACATGCATGGCAAACGAGCGAAGGCCGTTTCTTTCAAGACCGCGCCCTACCCTGGTTTCCCGACGGATATGCAGGCCCAGTTCATGGTGCTGAATACGTTGGCGGAGGGGACTTCGGTGATTACCGAAACGATTTTTGAAAATAGGTTTATGCACGTGCATGAATTGCAGCGCCTCGGTGCGGATATTAAGCTCGAAGGTAATACGGCGATTTGTGAGGGCAAGGAATCGTTGCAGGGCGCAACGGTGATGGCGACTGACCTTCGGGCGTCGGCGAGTTTGGTGATTGCTGGTTTGGTTGCTAAGGGTGAAACGGTGATAGAGCGTATCTATCACATCGATCGTGGTTATGAATGTATTGAGGAGAAAATAGCTCTACTGGGTGGTTCAATTCGCCGAGTACCGAGTTAAAAAGTCATGTTAACAATTGCCATTTCAAAAGGCCGGATCTTAAAAGATACCTTGCCATTACTGGCGGAGGCTGGAATTGAGCCCTCCGAGGATTTAGCGAAAACCCGAAAATTGATCGTTCCGAGTGTTTGTGGAGAGGTTAATTTGGTGATTATTCGGGCAACCGATGTGCCAACCTTTGTTGAATACGGTGCGGCCGATGTGGGTATCGCGGGTAAGGATGTATTGGTTGAGCATAATAGCGACAACTTGTACGAGCCCTTGGATTTAAATATTGCCAAGTGTCGTTTAATGACGGCCATTGTGACGGGGCAAGACCTGCCATCGGGGAAAATTAGGGTGGCCTCTAAATATGTTTCGTTAACGGAACAGTATTTTGCCAAGAAAGGTCAGCAAATCGAGGTGATTAAGCTGTACGGCTCGATGGAACTGGCGCCTATTGTCGGTTTGGCTGATTGTATCGTGGATTTGGTTGATACCGGTAACACCTTGAAGGCAAACGGTATGGAGCCACTCGACCTTATTATGAATATCAGTTCGAGGCTGGTTATTAATAAAGCTTCGATGAAGATGAAACATCAGCAAATAAAGTCTTTGATTAAGAAACTGGACACCGCTGTAACGAATAGGCGCTAAGAGATGAATGTCAGGACCTTAAAGGTGTCGGATGCGGGTTTTAGCGAGTCATTGAAGGATTTGCTGGCCTGGGATGCTGAGGACGATGCATCCATTTATCAGCGTGTGGCTGAGATTATCGGCGATGTGCGCAAGCGTGGGGATGCAGCCTTATTAGCTTATACCGAGCAGTTTGACCGCTGGCCGATAACGGCCGCTGATGTGATGATTGAGTCGTCACAGTTAAAAGCAGCATGGGAGTCTCTGCCGGCGGAGCAAATTAAGGCGCTTACCACTGCCGCGGATAGGGTGCGGACTTATGCTGAGCATCAGGCCTTAGAATCATGGGGTTTTACCGATGAGCTGGGCAATCAGCTAGGGCAAAAAGTGACAGCGCTTGAGCGAGTCGGTGTGTATGTGCCCGGTGGCAAGGCGGCCTATCCTTCGTCGGTGTTGATGAATGTGATTCCGGCAAAAGTGGCGGGAGTGGCAGAAATTATCATGGTTAGCCCAACGCCGAACGGTGAGTTGAATGATATTGTGTTGGCAGCCGCTTATTTAGCGGGGGTTGATAAGGTTCTTAGGGTCGGTGGCGCGCAAGCGGTAGCGGCGTTGGCTTATGGTACGGAGTCGGTGCCGGCAGTCGATAAAATTGTCGGTCCTGGTAATATCTATGTGGCGACGGCAAAAAAGATGGTGTTTGGCCAAGTCGGTATCGATATGGTGGCAGGCCCTTCTGAAATTCTCATTATTTGCGATGGAAAAACCAATCCCGATTGGATTGCGATGGACTTGTTTTCGCAGGCTGAGCACGATGAAAACGCCCAATCAATTTTAATATCACTCGATCTAGACTTTATTGATGCGGTGAAAAGCAGTATGGAGCGGCTATTGCCGACTCTGGCTCGCGCCGATGTCATTAAGGCCTCGATAGAATCTAGGGCGGCGTTAATTTATGCTGCAAGCGAAGAGCAGGCAATTGAGCTTGCGAACACCATCGCAGCAGAGCATTTAGAGCTATCTGTCGATGACGCTGAGTCTTGGGCGGAAAAAATAAAACACGCGGGGGCTATTTTTCTGGGTCGCTATACGCCAGAAGCGCTTGGTGATTATTGCGCGGGGCCAAACCATGTATTACCCACCTCGGCAACGGCGCGTTTTTCCTCACCCTTGGGTGTTTATGATTTTCAAAAGAGATCGAGTATGATCAACTGCAGTGCGCAAGGCGCCTCAGTTTTGGCTGAAACAGCTTCTGTTCTCGCGCGTGGCGAGTCCTTGGATGCACACGCTCGATCTGCTGAATTCCGTCAATTAAAGAACTAAATAAGGTGCAAAATAAATTGAATATAGACGACTTTATTCGTCCTGAAATCAAGCAAATGAGTGCTTACCACGTGCCTGTCGCAACGGGTATGGTAAAGCTTGATGCGATGGAAAATCCTTTTAGCTGGCCGCCTGAAATGAAGGATCAGTGGCTTGAGTTGATGGCGAGTGTCGAGCCTAATCGCTACCCTGACCCCGCGGCAACCGAACTGGTTGTGCAGTTACGCGAATGCTTTGCGGTGGACGATGAACTCGAGGTGGTGTTGGGGAATGGCTCGGATGAGTTGATCCAGCTGATCATTATGGCGATGAAAAAGGACGTCTGTGTGATGGCGCCGACCCCTAGTTTTGTGATGTATCAACATATTGCGAAGTCTTTGGGTGTGGAGTTTGTTGGGGTGCCGTTAAATGGCGACTTCAGCTTAAATATGCCGGCGATGCTAGCGTCAATCAAGCAACACCAGCCGGCGGTTATATTTTTGGCCTACCCGAATAACCCGACCGCGAATTTATTTGATGACGCTGATTTACTGGCGATCATCGAGGCTAGCGACGGCTTGGTTGTTATTGATGAGGCTTATCAGCCCTTCGCCGATAAGAGCTACTTAAATCAAATTAAAGGTTTAGAGCGCGTGCTGGTCATGCGAACGGTGTCAAAATTAGGTCTTGCTGGGCTTCGTTTGGGTTTTCTTGTGGGTGCCAAGCAGACTTTGCAGCAGTTAGAGAAAATACGCCTGCCTTATAATATAAACAGTTTTACCCAGTTGACGGCTAGTTTTGCATTTAAGCATATTGATGTATTGAATGCGCAGGCGGCGGTGATTTGTCAGCAGCGTGAAGAATTATTGAAGACATTGACGGGGTTTGCAGGTATTCGGGTGTTCCCAAGCAAGGCTAACTTTATTCTGTTTACATTGCTTGATGATTCGGCCGAACGTGTTTTTGAAGCGCTGAAAGAAGCTGGGCTGTTAATTAAAAAAATGGGTGTGGTGAGTGGTTTGCCAGATAACTGTTTGCGGGTCACCGTCGGTTCAGCGGAAGAGAATGTACTTTTTTGTAAGCAGTTGAATATTATATTAAACACTAAATAATTAGCTGTTTAGCAGCTAAAGTTTTTGCGTGTTTTATCGGTGGGGAGCCTTGCGGTGCGCCCAATAAATTAAATAAATATGCTAGAATCACGTCAAATAAGAGCTGTCGAGGGAACTACGGTAGCAATTGGCGATGATTTTACGGAGGGTTTAATGAGCGAACAAGTAGTAGATAAGCGTAGGCGTTTGTTTTTAACGGCTGCTGCTACTGCGGTAACGGGTGTTGGTGCGGCGTATGTTGCGGTACCATTTTTATCATCAATGAACCCTAGTGATCGGGCGAAAGCAGCCGGTGCGCCGGTTGAAGCGGATATCGCTAAGTTAGAACCCGGGCAATTGATTCGTGTGGAATGGCGTGGTAAGCCTGTTTGGGTATTGAAGCGAACTCCGGAAGTCATGGCAGAATTGAACGCAGAGGGTGATTACCTGCGTGACCCAGAATCTAACGAGTCTGAGCAGCCAGAATCATGCAAAAACAGTGGCAGATCGATTAAGCCGGAAGTGTTTTTAGCCGTTGGTATTTGTACTCACCTAGGTTGTTCACCGACATTTAGACCTGAAGTGGCACCTGAGGACTTAGGTCCTGAATGGAAAGGCGGCTTTTTCTGCCCTTGCCATGGTTCGAAATTTGATTTATCCGGCCGTGTGTTTGCCGGTGTACCTGCGCCGTTGAACTTAGTTGTTCCGCCGCATGAATACATCACAGATAGCCGAATTATAATAGGTTCAGAAGGAGGGCAAGCATAATGAGTGGCATGTTGAAAAATGCGTTATGTTGGATGGATGATAGATTTCCAGTAACGAAGGTGTGGAATGAGCACCTAGCTGAATACTACGCACCAAAAAACTTTAACTGGATGTATTACTTCGGCTCGTTAGCGATGTTGGTACTCGTTAACCAAATTATTACCGGTATCTTCCTAACGATCCATTACAAACCCGATGCAAAACTTGCGTTTGATTCGGTTGAGTACATCATGCGTGATGTTGAATGGGGTTGGTTGATTCGTTATATGCATTCAACGGGGGCTTCGGCGTTCTTTGTGGTGGTGTATTTACATATGTTCCGTGGTTTGATTTACGGATCGTTTAAAAAACCTCGTGAATTGGTTTGGATCTTCGGCATGATTATTTATGTCGCATTGATGGCTGAAGCGTTCATGGGTTACTTATTACCTTGGGGGCAAATGTCTTACTGGGGTGCACAGGTGATCGTATCTTTATTCGGTGCAATTCCCTATGTTGGGGAAGATCTAGCTTTGTGGTTACGAGGCGATTACGTTATTTCGGATGCCACCCTAAATAGATTCTTTGCGTTCCACGTTATTGCTATTCCATTGGTGCTGGTTATCTTGGTGTTTATGCATATCGTAGCCCTACACGCGGTGGGTTCAAATAACCCTGAAGGGATTGAGATTAAGAAGCATAAGGATGACAAAGGGGTTCCTTTGGATGGTATTCCATTCCACCCATATTATTCAGTGAAGGATTTAGTCGGTGTAGCCGTATTCTTGTTCTTCTTTGCGCTGATTATTTTTTATATGCCTGAAATGGGCGGTTACTTCCTTGAACACGCGAACTTCATACCGGCTAATCCGTTGAAAACGCCTGATCATATTGCGCCAGTGTGGTATTTCACGCCATTTTATGCGGTCTTGCGTGCGGTTCCTGATAAGTTCTTAGGAGTAGTGGCCATGGGTGCGGCGATTGTTGTTTTATTCTTGTTGCCTTGGTTGGATCGAGGCGTGAATAAATCAATACGTTATAGAGGGCCCGTGTTTAAAGCTGCGATTGTTGCGTTTGTTATCAGCTTTATTGGTTTGGGTTACTTCGGTATGCAACCAGTAACGCCGGTAGGAACATTTTTCTCAAGGTTCTTTTCGATAGTTTATTTCGCATTTTTCTTACTGATGCCATTCTATTCCAACTTGGCTCAAGATGAATATGTTCCAGAGAGGGTGGACGAGAAATGAAAAAAATTATAATAGCTTTATGCGTGCTACTGTCGCCGCAAGTATTTGCCTCGAGTGGTTCAATTCATCTAGAAGAAGCAAACGTTGACTTGAGTGATAAGGCATCACTACAAAGAGGCGCGAAATATTTTGTAAACTACTGTTTAAGTTGTCACTCGGCTAAGCAGCTTCGTTACTCTAGAATGGCTGAAGACTTGGCTATTCCACCTGAGTTAGTGGAGCAAAACCTGATGTTTACCGGTGAGAAAATCTTCGATGGGATGGGAATCTCAATGCGAGCTGAAGATGCGGAAAATTGGTTTGGTGTTAACCCTCCCGACTTGTCTTTAATTGCTAGGTCTAGAGGTTCTGACTGGTTGTATACTTACTTGAAAAGTTTTTATATCGATGAGTCTCGCCCGTTTGGGGTTAATAACTTGTTATTCCCTAAAGTAGGTATGCCGCATGTGTTAGCCGATTTACAAGGCTTGCAGCGTGCAGTTTATAAAGATGTTGAAGGCGCAGACGGTAATACTCGTAGTGTTATCTCTGGGTTGGAAATTGCTCAGGCTGGCCGTATGAATGCCGAAGAGTATGATCAAGCAATGCATGACCTGGTCAACTTTATGACTTATATGGGTGAGCCGGCTAAACTTGAACGTCAGCGTTTGGGTGGCAAGGTTTTAGCGTTCATATTTTTAATGATTGTTATCTTTTACTTCCTGAAAAAAGAGTATTGGAAAGACATTCACTAAATAAAGTTTGATCTTTAATTGAAGAGCTTTGTCTAACCGCAAAGCTCTTTTTTGTTTTAAATAAACTGGAAGAAACAATGATAAATGCACTAAATAGAAAATCAATCATGACACTTTTTTCTGACCCTTTATGTCACTATAGTCATAGAGCGCGTTTTATCTTGTGTGAAAAGAATGCCTCAGCAGATGTTGAATTTGTTGACGGTAAAGAGTTTCCTGAGGACCTTCAGGAGTTGAACCCGTACGGCACCTTGCCTATTCTTATCGACCGTGACTTGGCTTTATTCGACTCAAGAATCATTATGGAATATTTGGATGAGCGTTTTCCGCATCCACCTTTATATCCGATTGACCCTGTTTCGAGAGCGCGTTCTCGCTTACTTATCCATCGAATTGATAAAGACTGGTATACATTGTTAGATGACGTTATCAATGCCGGTGAGAAAAAAGCGGCAAAAGCTAAAAAGCTATTACGTGAAAACTTGATTGCTGCGTTGCCTTTGTTTGAGGCGAATAAGTATTTCTTGAGTGATGAGTTTTCATTAGTTGATGGTGTTCTTGCGCCTTTATTATGGCGTTTACCTCTCTATGGCATCGAATTCCCTAAGGAAGCTGTGGCGATTAAGAACTACATAGCCTTGGTGACATCTCGTGAAACGTTTAGAGAGAGCCTGAGCAGTGAAGAGCGTGACATGATGGAAAGTCATGAGTTAATGGCTTCTTAAACTTGTTGTTGAGATGAGTCCATTAAAACCCTATTTGGTTAGAGCGCTGTACGATTGGATTGTCGATAATGGCTTTACCCCGTACCTTTTAGTTGATGCTATTTATGAAGGCGTAGAGGTTCCTCAGTCATATATTTCTGATGATAGGATCGTACTCAATACGCATCCAGACGCGATTCAAAACTGGTTTATTGATAATGATGCGATTTCATTTTCAGCGCGTTTTGCGGGTCGTTCGGAAAATATATATGTACCAATAAACGCGATATTAGCGGCCTATGCTAAGGAGAATGGTAAGGGAATGATGTTTGATGAGCAGTTTGGTATTGACCTGCCACCAGATAATGACCCGGAACCACCGGCGCCGAAGACTAAAACTGCGCCTAAGCAACCCGCGTTGCGCATTGTAAAATAATTAACTCTAAAAGTTCAGTCCAGTCTTGGCCTGAACTTTTAGTTTATACGGGGTTCAAATAACCTGTCCTCAGTTGTGTTTCCAGGCTATATACAGCTGAGAAAAGCCATAAATCCACACGATTTTGTCATTGTTTTTCTTCGATAGATGGTTCTTTCGTATAGAGTGGCGTTTTTTGCTTGATTTGACGATGTTCAGCTTTCGTAGCCCGTACGTTTATCATGTTTTAACTGGCTACTACAGTGACTGTCAAAAGGGAGTTGGAGCTGCTTTCACTGATGCAGGCTGCGGTTGTGATCGCGGCTAATGAGCTAACAAATTACTACCTGCTCTACGCCTGATAAATAATCCCTGTATGGAATAGGCTGAGTTTATAAATTACTTCTTATAAGGCCAACCGTTGAAAACGATTAAGATTGGAATAAGCCGCTGTTTGCAGGGTCAGAGGGTCCGTTACGATGGAGCTGGTAAATATTCTCGCATTTGTAATGAAGAACTAGCGGAGCGTTTCGAGTTGGTCTCGGTGTGTCCGGAAGTTGATGCGGGTCTGACTGTGCCAAGACCGCCGGTTGAATTAGTAAGGCTCCCCGCTGAGATAAGGATGTTGGGGCGTGATGATTCTTCGCTTGATGTCACAGATACAATCACTTCTTTTATTGAAACAAGTCTGCCAGGCTTGCAAGAACTAGCGGGCTTCGTATTAACAACTCGCTCACCGAGTTGTGGTCTTAACTCGGTGCCGGTTAAATCAACAAAAGGCCGGCTTCTTAAGGAAAAATCATCGGGCCTGTTTGCTCAAGCGTTAGTGGATTGTTACCCATGCCTGCCGGTGATAGAAGAGCAGGCGTTAAGACGTGATGGGGCTTTGGCGGCCTTTGAATTGAGCGTCATAATATATAGCTTATTCAAAAGGAGTTGCACAGCTGAGTTCGCCGCGGTATTACCCTTTGCGCATGAAGTTCTTGTCGTGAATAATTTAATGCAGCAGATGGCAATTGTGAAAGAGAGCCTGGCAAAATTAAACCAAACGCGACTAAGTTCGCTACTTAAGACATTAAGAGAGTCTATTGATGAATAAACAATTATCCCTAGGGAATGCTTTTGACCTAGCTGCTACTGAATACGCGAATAATATAGCTGTTGTCGATACGGGCAAAAGGTATACATTCAGTGAGCTAAAAATCGCATCTGATAAATTGGCGCTGGGCTTGGTTAAAAAATCAGTATCTAAGGGGGATAGGGTCGCGCTATATTGCATTAATAGTGTTGAATTCGCCATATGTTATATGGCAATCATTAAAGTAGGGGCGGTTGTGGTGCCGGTTAACCTGCTACAGAAGGCCGCAGAGATTTGTTATGTGCTAACTAACGCCACTGTGAAAGGGTTGATCTACCATCAGAGCCTTCAAAGTACGGTTGATGAACTAAAACCCATGCTTAACCACTCGATGTTTGACCTGTGTATTAATGAGCCGACGACCGAAGCTACCGCTTGGAACTCTATTTTCGATAATGACGGTGTGTTGCCTGCGGTAGATATAGATGCCGAGAATGATTTGGCCGCTATTTTGTATACTTCCGGCACCACGGGTAAACCAAAAGGTGCGATGTTGACGCACCGTAACTTAATCGCCAATACGTCAAGTGTGTATCAGGCCATGAAATGGCGGAAAGGGGAGGATGTTGTCATGTTGGTGTTACCCATGTTCCATGCCTTTGCAGCAACGGTTGGGATGTTGACGCCGTTGACACACGGCTGTTGTTTTGTGCCGATGGCTAGATTTGAGGTGGATAAGTTATCAAAAGTCATTGAGCAAACGAAGGCGACGGTATTTCTAGGGGTTCCAAGTATGTTTAATGTCTTGCTGAATACCCATGATGACAAAACGTCGCGTTTTGAATCCTTGCGGATGTGCATCTCTGGCGGTGCTTCAATGCCGGTCGATGTGCTAAATAGGTTTGAGAGTAAGTTTAACCTGGCTATTTATGAGGGAGATGGGCCAACAGAATGCTCGCCGGTTACATGTGTGAACCCAATAGGTGGAGTAAGGAAGATAGGCACGGTTGGTTTACCGGTACCTAATGTAGAAATGAAAATAATTGATGAGCAGGGTAAAGAGCTTCCATACGGTGAGATAGGTGAAATTGCAGTACGTGGCCCCAGTGTTATGAAGGGGTATTGGCGGATGGGGAAAGCAACGGATGAGTCTTTCCGTGGCGACTGGTTTTTAACCGGTGATTTGGGTAATGAGGATGAGGATGGTTACTTTAGTATCTTAGATAGAAAAAAAGATATGGTGATCGTTAATGGCATGAACGTATACCCAAGAATAATAGAAGAGGTGCTGTACCGATTAGACGCGATAGCAGAAGCAGCTGTTATTGGGCGGGTTGATAAAACGCACGGTGAGATCCCTGTTGCCTACGTGGTCATTAGAGAGGGGTATGAATCAGATGCTGCTGATATTCGCAGCTGGTGTAGGCAGCACCTAGCTAATTACGAAGTTCCACGCAAGGTCATCTTTTTAGAAAGCCTACCTAAAAACGCTGCCGGAAAAATCGTCAAACGCGTATTGGATAAACAAGGCGAGCTTGAGCGCGGGGTGCAAGCGTAAGTGTGATCAATAGTAGGTAGGCTAATATTGATGCTTAACGGATAAGGCCGTCGCATGCCAGCAAAGATCTAATGTTGTGTTGAAACTAAAATCTATTGATAACAAAGACTTATAAATAATATTCAAATAAACCGAAAAAAGGCATTGACCTGGTTTGTGAAGTGCCTATAATGCGCATCTCCAAACGGCGAGACGGTTGTTAAAGACAGTT
>MAAM01000001.1 GCA_002162695.1 Cycloclasticus sp. 46_120_T64
AGAGCTAGATAGTTCGCTCAATGAACAGCAACAACGGTTTAGCGAAGCTGAATCGACGCAGGCGGAGCAGAACGCGGGATTAGAGATAGCTCTCGATGCGGCAAAAGCGGATCATCAAGCGTTGGATGAGAAATTAAGCGAAGCCGTCACGGCAAAAGAAGGGGTGCAGCAACAATTGCTGGAGTTACAGGACCAGCTAGCGAGTGGCTTGGATGGCCAAGAGCAGTTAAGCGCGCAGCTCGGCCAGTTACGGGCGGAGCTTGAAGATAGCTCGCAAGAACGAGAGGTCGAGCGACTACAGTTGACGACATCGCTTGAACAAGCGACCGAGGTTAACCGAGGTTTAGAGAGATCCTTAAATGAACAGCAGCAACGATTCAGCGAAGCAGAATCGACGCACACGGAGCAGAGCGCGGCATTAGAACAAGCACTCGATGCGGCGAAAGCTGATCATCAAGCGTTGGATGAGAAATTAAGCGAATCGGTCACGGCAAAAGAAGGCGCGAAGCAACAGTTGCTTGAGTTACAAGATCAGCTTGCGAGTGGGGTGGATGGTCAGGAGCAGTTAAGCGCACAGCTCGGCCTGTTACGGGCAGAACTTGAAGAAAGCTCACAAGAACGAGAGGTCGAGCGACTTCAGTTGACGACCTCGCTTGAACAAGCCGCTGAAGCGAATCGAGCCCTAGACAGCTCGCTCAGTGAGCAGCAACAACGGTTTATCGATGCCGAATCGACGCAGGCGGAGCAGGTTTCGGCATTAGAGCAATCACTCGATAAGGCGAAAGCTGATCATAAAACCCTAGACGATAAATTAAGCGAAGCGGTTACGGCAAAAGAAGGCGCGAAGCAACAGTTGCTTGAATTACAAGATCAGCTTGCGAGTGGGGTGGGTGGTCAGGAGCAGTTAAGCGCACAACTCGGCCAGTTGCGGGCAGAGCTTGAAGACAGCTCGAAAGAAAGAGAGGTCGAGCGACTTCAGCTAACGGCATCACTTGAACAAGCGGCAGAGGCCAATCGAGACCTGGAGCGTTCACTCAACGAACAGCAGCAACGATTTAGCGAAGCGGAATCGAAGCAGGGCGCGGTATTAGAGCAAGCACGTGATACGGCGAAAGCGGATTATAAAGCCCTAGATGAGAAATTAAGCGAAGCGGTTACGGCAAAAGAAGGCACGCAGCAACAGTTGCTTGAATTACAAGACCAGCTTGCGAGTGGCGAGGATGGTCAGGAGCAATTGTTGGCACAGCTCAAACAGGGGCAGGATGAGTTGAGCGAATTGACTCGTCGAACGGAGGAGGCTCGTGCGCTGATGCAGGACTCTTTGCAGGCGGCAGAGGCTCGTTGTAGTGACCTCGAAACAGCCGCGGCGAATCAATCGTCGGCAAGTGGTGCGAGTGATAAACGGCTCGTTGAGCTGGAGCAAACCTTAAATGAGATGCTGGCGTCACGCCTTCAACTCGATGAAGAATTAAGTGTGCTGCAGGCGGATAAGGAAGGCTTGCAAGTAAAAGTGACGGATGCCGAGGCCGTAGCACTGTCTGCAAGTGATAAACAAGCCACTATGCGAGAGGAGCTAGGTCAGTTGAAAGAGGCTGCTCAAGCGGCGATTTCGACAGAGCATGCGCAGGATGATCAGCTGGCTCTTGAGGTCGCTGAGCAGCGTTATAACAAACTCTCGGAGTCCTTTGATAGTCTCTCTGCAGAGCGTTTGTCTGAAGATAAGCTGTTTAAGCGTCAGTTGATCGATTGGGATGCCAAATTACAGTCGTCTGAAGACGCTAGGTTGGAACTGGAGGGGGTGCTTGACCGACTCAAGGTTGAGCAGGCAAAAGGGGCTGAGCCTGATGAAGAGTTGAGGTTGAAGCTTGCTGAGTTGAAGCCGTCTTTAGAGCGCGCGCAACAACAATCAGCGGAGGATTCGCGGAAGGCTGCTGAGGCGATATCTGCTAAGCAAGCGATAGAAGGCCAGCTGAATGAATTCAATGCGGAAAAAGAAGTGTTGCAGAAGAGCCTACGTAATGCGGAGAAACTAGCTGCAAGCGCCGCGGAGGATGACACTAATGATAAGCGGGTGCTTGAATTGGAGTCTCAGCTGGATACGGCAACGACGCAGCTGTTAGACTTGGAAATAAAGTTGGAAACATCGTCAGCAGAGACGGTCGATGGGCCTAGTGATGAAGAGAGCAATGAGTTGGCTGCGCTTAAGTCAGAGCTTGATTTGGTGCGTGAGCAAACGGAAAAAGATGTGGTAGCGATGCAGGCTAAGCTGGAAAACAGTGAGAAGATGAACCTAGCATTAAAGAAAAAGATTCTATCGATGCAAGTGATCGCGAATGAGGAAGCTATTGTTCCTGAAGAGGAGCCAAAGGGGAAAAAAGGCTGGTGGAAGAAGAGGTAGAGTTTGAAGGGCAGTTATACCTAAAGGTATTGGCGGTGGAGTCCTTAGCGTGTATGAGTTCGAAGGCCTTTCATGTTGATGTTGGTGACCTAGGCGCTAGCGGTGGTTTTATTGTTCGTGATGAGTCAGGGGGCTTGCTGGCCTACAGGAATAGCTGTCCGCATACGGGTGCGCCGTTGAACTGGACCCCCGATCAGTTTTTAACACGTTCTGGTCGGTATATTCAGTGCTCAATACACGGTGCAATGTTTATGATCGATAGCGGGGAGTGTTTTTCTGGCCCTTGTGGTGGGCAATTTCTAAAATCGCTGACGGTGATTGAACACGCGGGTAGTGCTTATATTCGTCTGCTGGAGATACAAAAAAGCCCGTCGAAGTGACGGGCTTTTTTGAGTAACTTTACGGGAAGCTTATTTAATTTTAGCTTCTTTGTACATTACGTGTTTTCTGATGGTTGGATCAAATTTCTTGATTTCCATCTTTTCAGGCATGTTGCGCTTGTTTTTGGTCGTTGTATAGAAATGACCTGTTTTTGCGCTAGAAACTAATTTGATTATATCTCTCATTTTTCAGTCCTTAAACTTTTTCGCCACGTGAGCGAATGTCAGTCAAAATGGCATCGATGCCTTTTTTGTCAATGGTACGCATGCCATTAGCAGAAACGCGTAAGCGAACCCAGCGGTTTTCACTTTCAACCCAAAAGCGGTGGTGATGAAGATTTGGCTCGAAACGACGACGGGTTCTGTTTTTCGCATGAGAAACATTATTTCCCGAAATTGGACGCTTGCCAGTGACTTGGCATACTTTAGACATGATAGACCTCTAATTAAATTTAGTTGATTTGCAGTTTGCTGCGAAACGGTGCGAATTTATACCAGAATCTAGCTTTAGAGTAAAGTTAAATCTTATTTTCACTGTCGGTTCGCTTGCTTGGGTTTCGCTCATATATGGCCTAATTCTGCCAATGAGCAGGTGCTGCCACGACCAATTATAATATGATCTAAGACCCTGACGTCAATAAGCTTTAAGGCTTTACTGAGTTGCTGAGTGATGTCAATGTCCGCTGCGCTGGGTTGCGGGTCTCCAGACGGGTGGTTGTGAGCAAAAATAACGGCAGCGGCGTTGTGTTGTAACGTGCTTTTGACGACTTCTCTTGGGTGTACGCTGGCACCATCAATGGTGCCAAAAAATAAGGTATTGAAGGCAATCACCTGGTGTTTGTTATCGAGGAATAAACAGGCGAAGACCTCGCGTTGTTGATTGGCGAGTTGGCTTTGTAGAAATAGTTTGGTGTCGTCAGGGTTGTTGAGGGCGCTTTGCTGAGTGACTGACTCGTGCAAATAACGGCGTGCCATTTCAAGTACGCCTTGTAATTGCACGTATTTTGCTTGCCCTAGGCCGTGGCCTTTGCAAAACTCAGCCTGGCTTGCGTGCATCAGGGCGTTCAACGAGCCAAACTGTTGTAGTAACTGCCGTGCTAAATCGACGGCAGTGAGGCCGGTTGTTCCCGTTCGCAAGAAAATAGCCAGTAACTCGGCATCGGACAAGGCGTTCGGGCCTCGGCTAAGTAACTTTTCTCGGGGTCTTTCTTGTTCAGGCCAGTCGCTTATAGACATAATCATATCCTTGATAATGTTAATGAATCTACTTCCATGCGCGCAATGTGTATTGCTGATGCGGCCTAGTTTGCCCACGCAGACAGCCCTATGCTTGATGCTGCGGTATTCCCTACCTAGCTAAGTTCCTAGAATATATTGTGCTGTATGCCATAATGGCAGACTAATACTTAATCATTAAAAAAATTATATTGTGAATAGACTTCAGCATAGACGAGTATTGCTCGGTGTGACAGGGGGGGTGGCGGCTTATAAGGCGGCTGAGATATTACGCCAATGCCAAAAGCTGGGTGCGGAGGTGCGGGTGGTGATGACACCGGCGGCCACCGAATTTATTACCCCGCTTACATTTCAGGCGCTATCGGGTGCTCCGGTACATACGCAGCTACTTGATGCTGAACAAGAATCTGGAATGGGCCATATTAGTCTTGCCCGTTGGGCGGATGTGATTTTAGTCGCTCCCGCGAGTGCGGACTTTATCGCTCGGCTAGCTACCGGCATGGCGAATGACTTATTAAGCACGTTGTTGTTGGCCAGCGAGAAAACGGTGATGTTAGCACCGGCGATGAATCGCGCGATGTATGACGACCCCAATACGCAGCAAAACCTTAATAAACTGAATGGTCAAGGGGTGATCATTCTTGGGCCAGGGGAAGGGGTTCAGGCCTGTGGCGATATTGGTTTAGGGCGGATGTTGGAGCCTGAGTCCTTGGTGGCATCCGTGGTTGAGCATTTTAATACCGGCGAATTGGCCGGTTTGAGGGTCTTGCTGAATGCCGGGCCAACACGAGAAGCGATTGATCCAGTCCGTTATATTAGTAACCATAGTTCTGGCAAAATGGGTTTTGCGCTGGCGCAGGCCTGCGTTGATGCCGGTGCGCAGGTGACCTTAGTGGCTGGGCCAGTGCTGTTGGATACGCCAATGGGCTTGGAGCGAGTTGATGTGATTAGTGCCAGTGAGATGGCTGACGCTGTCTTGTCACGGTCTGAGCCGGCGGATATTTTTATCGCGGCGGCGGCTGTGGCGGACTATACACCGGCCGAGATTATTGATAATAAGATTAAAAAGAAATCTGCGCAGATGCAGCTAAACTTGGTTAAGACAATTGATGTCGTAGCCACTGTGGCCGCACTGCCTGACGCGCCTTTTTGTGTCGGTTTTGCCGCCGAAACGGATGACTTGGAGGCTTACGCGAAAGGTAAGTTAGTTAATAAATCATTGGATATGATAGCCGCTAATTGGGTGGGGCGAGAGCAGGGTGGTTTTAACAGTGATGAGAATGCCTTATCGGTGTACTGGAACAGCGGTGAGCAGCAGTTACCGAGTATGCCTAAACTTGCTTTAGCACAACAATTAGTCGCCTTAATAGCAAAGAGATACCATGAAAAAAATACAGATTAAATTATTAGATGAGCGGATCGGGAAAACAATTCCGTTGCCTGAACATGCAACCAGCGGATCGGCAGGGTTGGATTTACGCGCCTGTTTAGATCAATCCATTTTACTTAAACCGGGAGACACACAATTGATTCCTACCGGAATAGCGATCCATATTAGCGACGAGAATTTAGCAGCGGTTATTTTGCCGCGCTCGGGTTTAGGGCATAAACACGGCATTGTCTTGGGTAACTTGGTGGGCTTGATTGACTCAGACTATCAAGGCCAACTATTTGTTTCCTGTTGGAATCGGGGCGATAGCGAATTTACGATTGAGGTAGCGGACCGTATTGCACAACTCGTTTTTGTTCCTGTTGTGCGAGTTGAGTTTGAACAAGTTGAACAGTTTGACGATAGCCGCCGCGGAGAAGGTGGTTTCGGCCATACCGGTAAGGCCTAATTTCGGATGAAACACCTTAAGCTGTTCTTGTTATTGATGTTTACCCTTACGAGTATTGCGGCCTATTGGTATACGGCTAATGTCGAGCAGCGCAGGGGAATGGAGATTGAGCGGCTTAATGTACAGGTGAATAAATCGGCGCAAATTATTTCGCAAGAAGTACGACGCTGGCGTAAGGAGTTACTGAGCTTGGCGCAAGCTCCTAGTTTGCTCGATAGTTTGAATGCTGGTGAGGGTGCTGTCAGTGAATGGCTGGCAGCGCATCGGTCAGGTCGTCCAGAGGTTAGTGCACTCAGAGTGCTACGCCCAGATCTTATGCAGACCGATGATTCAGAAAGCCCCCCACTGGGTTATGCCGGCTTGGATTTATTGAGAAAAGCCGCTGCCTCAAAGAAACTACAGATGCCAGAAATACATATGCTGAGAAGTGAGCAGCAGCATATTGCCCTAGCTGCGCCGGTGATTCAGGCTGAACAAACGTTGGCGGTGGTGTTAATCAGTCTTGAGTTGGCGGCCTTAGAGGACGTCTTTAATTCGGCGATCAAAGCTGAGTCATCGGCTTTTTTTAGCTTAAAACAAGGTGCGTCACGGGTTTTTTCTGCAGGCGATCGATCACAGCAAAAGTCTCACTTAGTTAAGGCCGTGCCGGTGCCGGGTACACGATGGAGAATAGGCTTGCATAAACAGCTTGAAACGACTCCGTTTAGTTACCTTGAACTACAAGCATATATATTCATTGCTGCGGTGCTGGTTCTGTTATCTGGGTTTGCGCTTAGCGTATTGACAAATAAGGGACGGCAGCAGGAAATTAGGGATAAATATAAGGCCATGAAAATGGCGAATAAAGCGAAAAAAGTGGCGAAAGCGGCAAAAGCGAGGGCGAAGGCCGAGCCTGCTATTGAGGCGGAGCAGCAGATAGACTTAGAGCTTGCTGAGTCAATTAAAGAAAAAACGGCTCCGACGAAAGGTACGACGAACCCTATTTTTATTAAGGACGATGCTATTGAGGTAGTGACCCAGTTGGACGTGCCACGATCGATTTTTAGAGCCTACGATATACGCGGAATTATTGATGATAGTTTGACTGAGCAAGGGGTGTTCGTGATCGGACGTGCGATTGCCAGTGAGGCTTTGGCGGCGGGACAGAAAACTCTGGTGGTCGCGCGCGACGGACGTTTACATAGTCCGCGCTTGAGCGAGTCCTTAGTGAAAGGTATCCGCGATTGTGGTTGCGATGTGCTTGATATCGGCCAAGTGCCTACACCGGTGTTGTATTTCGCGACCCATACCTTGGGCACGCAATCGGGAGTGATGATCACCGGTAGCCATAATCCAGCAAACTATAATGGCCTGAAAGTAGTTATTGCTGGGACAGCCTTGTCTGGGGATGCGATACAGCAGCTATACCACCGTATTGAGCAAGAAGATTTTGCCAGTGGCGAGGGTAGTTATCAAGAGCAGATGATATTGCCCGAATATATCGGCGAAGTCAGTGCTGATGTTCGTTTGGGCCGGATGATGAAGGTGGTCGTGGACTGCGGTAATGGAGTGGCCGGTGAGGCTGCGCCGATGCTGTTGTCGACTTTGGGTTGTGAGGTCATACCGCTACACTGTGATATCGATGGTGAATTCCCGAATCACCACCCCGACCCGAGCAAGCCTGAGAATTTGCAAGAATTAATCGCCAAGGTGCGCGAAGAAGACGCCGAACTTGGTTTGGCGTTTGATGGTGATGGTGATCGTTTAGGCGTGGTCGATTCGCAAGGGAACATTATTTGGCCTGACCGGCAAATGATGTTATACGCGATTGATGTGCTCTCTCGACAAGCGGGTGCTGATATTATTTATGACGTGAAATGTACGCGTAACCTAGCAAAAATAATAGCTAAACACGGCGGTAAGCCGGTGATGTCGAAAACTGGCCATTCTTTGATGAAGGCTAAGATGAAAGAAAATAATGCCGAGCTGGGCGGTGAAATGAGCGGGCATATCTTCTTTAAAGAGCGTTGGTTTGGTTTTGATGATGCGCTGTATACTGCCGCGCGTTTATTAGAAATTTTGACCGCAGAGTTTAGACCGACCGCAGAGATATTTGCCGAATTACCGGATAGTATCGCGACGCCTGAAATCAATATGAGCTTAGCCGAAGGTGAAAACTTTAGTTTTGTCGAGAAGTTTCAAGCGCAAGCGTCTTTTGAAGATGCCAAGCTTATTACCCTAGATGGTTTGCGTGTTGAGTTCAAAGATGGCTGGGGTTTGCTGCGGGCATCTAATACGACGCCATCACTAGTATTACGTTTTGAGGCCGATGATGAGCAAGGTCTGGAGCGGATTAAACAGTTATTCAGAGAGCAAATGCTTAAAATTAATGCCGCGTTAGAGTTGACTTTTTAAGTCCAGCTTGACGCCTTAAACAACAAAATTAAATGACAACAGAAAAAATTGACCCAATCCAAACCGCACACGTACTGAGTGAGGCGCTTCCTTATATTCAGAAGTTTTCAGGTAAGACTATCGTGATCAAATATGGCGGAAACGCGATGGTTGATGACGTCTTAAAAAGCGGTTTTGCGCGAGATATTGTGTTACTCAAACAAGTTGGCCTGAATCCCGTGGTGGTACACGGAGGTGGCCCGCAAATCGGTTTGCAACTGGAAAAACTAGGAATGAAGAGCCGTTTTGTCGACGGAATGCGAGTGACCGACAGTGAAACAATGGACGTCGTTGAAATGGTGCTAGGCGGTTCAGTGAATAAGGAAATTGTTAGCCTGATCAATAAACACGGTGGCTCTGCGGTGGGTTTGACCGGTAAGGATGGTGATCTGATACGAGCAAAAAAAATATCGGCGCAGCAAGCCAGTTCAGAGCAGGCGCCTGAGTTGATCGATATGGGCCACGTAGGTCACGTAGACAGTATTGATCCGGCAGTGGTGAATATGTTGGTGCAGGGAGATTTTATTCCGGTGATCGCGCCGATTGGCGTAGGCGAGGATGGTGCATCGTATAATATTAATGCCGATTTGGTGGCAGGTAAGATGGCAGAGATTTTATGCGCTGAAAAGCTTTTATTGCTGACCAATACGGCGGGTTTATTGAGTAAGGATGAGGAGTTGCTGACGGGTTTGTCTATCCCTCAGGTTAATAGTCTGATTGCTGATGGCACCATTTATGGTGGGATGTTACCAAAAATTCAATGCGCAATGGAAGCCTTGAACGGTGGCGTCAATAGCGCGCATATTATCGATGGCCGGGTGCCACACGTGGTGTTGCTAGAACTGTTGACGGATAAAGGCATGGGCACCTTATTGGTTAGTGATTAAAGGCGTAGTTGTTGGAAGCTTTCGCTGAGCTGGCGGTTCACGTCGTCCTTACAGGTGCGTTTGCCGATGGAGCTGTTGGCGCAGCGTATGTCTAACATAATCGTGGTCTGCCCGTTTTTCTGGAGCTTGGTGAGCGATAGGCCCCTATCCTTACCGAACTTAGGTGTTTTTGTTAATAATAGATCGTCGGAGCTATAAATCACCAAGGAATTTTGTTGTTGAATAAATTGTTGGGCTCTTTGCCATAAGCTTTCGCAGTTTTTCACTGAGCAAGGCAACTCGCCGAGCACTAAGCTAGGAATAGTTTCTGGGTGAATACTTGGTTTTTCACGGCCTTGTTTGGAAAGAACCTCGAAACGAGCTTTGTCTTTGCCTAGCTGCTCGTCTAAGTGCTTTTTTTGTGCTTCGAACTCCGATATTTCGCGCTGATTTTTATCAAATTGGCTGCGTGCTGAGGCTATATTGTCCAGTGATTTTTGCGGGATTTTTTTTCCCTTTCGTTCAAAATTGGCGGCAACCGACTGGTACAAGATAAGTTGTTTCTTGAGTGTTGCTGATTGTCCTGATGCGATGACTATATGCGACTGAACCATCTCCGATTTACTTCGTGCTAACGCGTCAATATCCTCGGTGGACTGGAAGGTCTTCAGTAATGCGGCGTCCTTTGCCAATTGTGCGGTTAATAACTTTTGTTGGGTTTTTTGTAGTGCATTAATTTTTTTCAATAATGTCAATTGCGCAGCGGTTTTAGCTGCATCCTTTACCTTGATGACGCGGCCAGACTCATTTAACTGGGTGTGTTCCTTACGAGAATATTTCGGTGGAACCTTGTCGGAAAATGAAAAGCTACCACTCTCATCAACCCAGCGATACAGTTTTCCTGCGTTGGCGGCTGCCGAGAGCGTAAGCACGACACTAAGTAAGAGTAGTGAGGATGTTGTTTTCAATGCCATGGTGGCTCTCGTAGGTTAATTAGGTTGATAGAAATACTGTTATGTTTTATGCCAACCGCTCGGCTGTACTTATGTAGAGGCTTGGGCTAGTCTTAAATAAAGTGTAACAATTTTTTTGTAAAGTATAGTGGAAAATCAGTTTTAGGGAGGGGGCTTGCTGCTAGCGCCGATAAGCTGTTTTTTGCAATCTAATTATTTGGAGTCAGTATGACGAGCAATAAATCTTTGTTAGCGATGGGCGATAGTGACCCGCAAGAAACGCAAGAGTGGTTGGAAGCGCTTGAGGCCGTTATTGAACATGAAGGCAAAGAGCGAGCGCATTACCTGCTTGAAACCTTAATTGAGAAAGCCCGCTGGGCCGGCGCGGATATTCCCTTTAGCGCCGCGACCGCGTATATCAATACGATTACCATTGCGCAGCAAGCACAGTATGTTGGAGATACCTCGTTAGAACATAAAATTCGTTCGTATGTACGCTGGAATGCGATGGTGATGGTGTTACGTGCAAATAAAAACACCAATGTGGGGGGGCATATCGCCAGCTTTGCTTCTTCAGCCACCCTATATGATGTTGGGTATAACCACTTTTGGCACGCCGCTAGTGAAACCCACGGGGGGGACTTAGTCTTTGTGCAGGGGCATGTTGCAACCGGTATTTATGCGCGGGCTTTTATGCTTGGTCGGCTAAGTGAGCAGCAAATGGATAACTTTCGTCAAGAAGTTGATGGTGGTGGTTTGTCCTCCTATCCGCACCCTTGGTTAATGCCCGATTTTTGGCAATTCCCTACGGTTTCAATGGGGCTGGGGCCGATTATGGCCATTTATCAAGCACGTTTTATGCGCTACGTGGAAGACCGAGGTTTTGCTGATACCAGCGAGCGAAAAGTATGGGCTTTTCTCGGTGATGGTGAAACGGATGAACCCGAGTCCTTAGGGGCTATTGGCATGGCTGGGCGTGAAAAGCTGGGTAACTTAGTCTTTGTGGTGAACTGTAATTTACAACGGCTCGATGGCCCTGTTCGTGGCAATGGAAAAATTATTCAAGAGCTAGAGTCTGAGTTTAGAGGCGCGGGCTGGAATGTTATTAAGGTTATTTGGGGGCATCGCTGGGATGCTTTATTAGCACGCGATACGGATGGCCATCTGCGCAGGCGGATGATGGACTGTGTGGACGGCGATTATCAAACCATGAAGGCCAATGACGGCGCTTATGTCCGCAAAAACTTTTTCAATACGCCAGAGCTGCAAGCGATGGTGGCAGATTATTCCGATCAAGATATTTGGGATTTAAACCGAGGTGGGCATGACCCCTCGAAAGTGTTTGCGGCTTATACGGCTGCTTGTGAAGAAACCACTAGGCCAACCGTTATCTTAGCGAAAACCATTAAAGGCTATGGCATGGGTGAATCGGGAGAGGCTCAAAACACCACCCATGGGCAAAAGAAAATGAGCCATAACGCCTTGCTGCATTTTAGAAACCAATTTGATCTACCTATTTCTGATGAAGAGGTTGATAACTTAGCTTATATGACCTTTGCCGAGGACTCGCCTGAACAAGCGTACATGAAGAAAAAACGTGATGATCTAGGGGGGTATTTGCCGGCTAGGCGCGAGAAATCAGATGCATTAATTATTCCGGACTTATCTGTGTTTGAACCCGTGTTAAAGGGAACGGCTGAAGGGCGTGAAATATCGACCACGATGGCTTTTGTGCGCTTATTAAATATTTTATTAAAAGATAAAAATATCGGTAAACGAATAGTACCGATTGTGCCGGATGAATCACGAACATTTGGCATGGAAGGTTTGTTCCGCCAACTGGGTATTTGGTCACATGTGGGGCAGTTATATACGCCTGAAGACTCAGACCAGTTGATGTTTTATAAGGAAGATAAAAACGGCCAGGTTTTACAGGAAGGCATTAATGAAGCCGGTGGTATGTGTGATTGGATTGCCGCAGGTACCTCCTACTCCACCCATAATGTGCCGATGATTCCGTTTTATATTTTTTATTCAATGTTCGGTTTTCAGCGTGTTGGTGACCTTGTGTGGGCGGCAGCAGATCAGCGCACACGCGGGTTTTTATTGGGTGGAACCGCGGGGAGAACGACCCTAAACGGTGAAGGCTTGCAACATGAAGATGGGCATAGCTTGCTCTGGGCCTCATCGGTGCCAAACTGTATTTCGTATGATCCAACGTTTAATTACGAGCTCGCCGTTATTATGCACGATGGTTTGAAACGTATGTTTGAGCGTCAAGAAGACGTGTTTTATTACCTAACGGTAATGAATGAAAACTATGCTCACCCTGCGATGCCAGAGGGTGTTGAAGACGGTATTCTTAAAGGCATGTACCTGTACCAAGCCAATACCAAAAAGAATAAATTAAGTGTTCAGCTTTTAGGTGCAGGCACTATATTTAATGAAGTGATTGCGGCGGCTAAACTGCTAGAAGATGATTGGGGGGTGTCAGCAGAATTATGGAGCTGTACCAGCTTTACCGAGTTAGCACGTGAAGGGCAGGCCTGTGAGCGTGAAAACCGTCTGCACCCTCAGCAGGAAAAACAAATTCCTTATGTTTCAGATTGCTTAAATGAGCAGGATTGTCCCGTTATTATTGCGAGTGATTATGTGCGTTTATTGGCAGATTCTATTCGTCCTTTTGTGCGCAAACACTGCACCGTATTAGGCACCGATGGATTCGGTCGTTCCGATACACGTGAAAACCTACGACGCTTCTT
This sequence comes from Cycloclasticus sp. 46_120_T64, assembly GCA_002162695.1. Taxonomy (GTDB): domain Bacteria; phylum Pseudomonadota; class Gammaproteobacteria; order Methylococcales; family Cycloclasticaceae; genus Cycloclasticus. The sequence continues at coordinate 12,867 of MAAM01000001.1, forward strand.
TGAAGTTGATCGTTATTACGTAACCGTTGCAGCGCTGAGTGCTTTAGCCGATACCGGGCAGCTTGATACGGCATTAGTACAGCAAGCGATCGACAACTATAGTTTAGATACCAATGGGCCTGCACCGTGGACGGTGTAATACGAATGGGCTTGCTGAAGGGGAAGATAAATGAGTAAGGTAATAGATATCGTACTACCCGATATTGGTAGCACGGAAGGTGCTGAACTGGTTGAAATTCTGGTGGCAGTGGGTGATGCCGTTGAGCTTGAACAAGCGCTATTATCATTGGAAAGTGATAAAGCTAGTATGGAAATTCCAGCGTCTACGGCAGGAACGGTTGCCGAAATACTCGTCAACATAGGGGATAAGCTTAACGAAGGTGTGGTTGTTATGCGCCTTGAAGTAGCCGATGAGAAAAAAGATGTGGGGCCAGCTTCGGTCGCTGTAGCCAATGAAGCGACTGCGGCAACAAAACCAGAAGATATAAAAATTTATGCGCCCGATATGGGGGATGTGGAGTCAGCCGAGGTGGTTGAAGTGGCTGTGGCTGTTGGTGACCTTGTTGAAAAAGAACAAGCGCTGCTGAGTTTAGAAAGTGATAAGGCGAGCATGGAAATACCCTCAACTGCTCGCGGTGTAGTGACGGCCATTGATGTGGCGGTGGGTGATAAGCTGGCAGAAGGCGACTTAATTGTCACCATCTCAGGGCAAAATGATATTGAAGTGACTCAGCCAGAGCCTGTAGCAATCAAGCCAGTCAGACAAGATAAGCTGCTTGAAACACCGGTAAAAGCAATACCCAATACAGCCAAATCAACCGGGCATATTCATGCCAGCCCTGCGGTTAGAAAATTTGCACGGGAACTAGGGGTGGCGTTGTCAACGGTGACCATCGCAACGGGCCCTAAAGGCCGTTTATTGAAAGACGATATTAAAAATCACGTTAAAAAGGTTATCGCAGGCGCAGCTTCAACGGCGGCAGGCTCAGGTATTCCACCAATTCCTAGTATTGATTTTACTAAGTTTGGTGAGATTGAAGAAAAACCATTGAGTAAAATAAAACGCTTAACTGGGGCGAATCTGAGCCGAGCATGGCTCAATGTGCCGATGGTGACCCATCATGATTTGGCCGACATTACCGAGATGGAGGCGTTCAGGAAGTCGTTAAAAGTAGATGCGGACAAGCAAGGCGTTAAAGTCACGTTTCTCGCCTTTATTATGAAAGCCTTAGTGGCGGCCCTTAAACAATTCCCTCAGTTTAATGCCTCCTTATCGGCGGATGGGAAGAGCCTGATTTATAAGAAGTACTTCAATATTGGTATCGCGGTGGCAACGCCCAATGGCTTGGTTGTTCCCGTCTTTAAAGATGTTGATACAACGAGTATTTTTGAGTTGGCAGAACAAATGGAGACGGTGAGTAAACAAGCGCGAGACGGGAAGCTGTCTGCGGCACAAATGCAAGGTGCTTGTATGACTATTTCTAGCCTAGGTGGTATTGGTGGAACGGCTTTTACGCCTATTGTTAATGCACCTGAAGTGGCAATATTAGGTGTTACCCGCGGGCAAATTCAACCAGTATGGGACGGCGTCGAGTTTCAGCCTAGACTTATGCTGCCATTGGATATGACGTATGACCATCGAGTGATTGATGGTGCGGATGCCGCAGCCTTTATGGTGGCCTTAGCGTCCTACCTTAACGATATTCGCCGCGTTTTATTATAGGAAGCAGGATGACAAAATTAGTTGAATTAAAAGTACCTGATCTTGGTGTCGATGGCGGCGTGGAGGTGATTGAGGTGATGGCTAAAGTGGGTTCCCATCTTGCATTAGAAGAGAGTATTGCAACCTTAGAAAGTGATAAGGCCTCGATGGATATCCCCTGTAGCACAGCAGGTGTTGTTAAAGAGCTGCGGATCAATGTTGGTGATAAAGTATCAACAGGTGATGTGCTGATGATAGTGGAAACTACCGATTCGGTAGCGGCTAAACCTTCATCAACTCAAGCTGAGCAGTTGCAGGCAATAGTCGATACATCGTCTGGCGCTGAGCTAACAGCCGATGTATTGGTGTTAGGTGCAGGCCCGGGTGGTTATACGGCAGCTTTTCGGGCGGCTGATTTAGGCAAAAAAGTGATCTTAATTGAGCGCTACGATAGCTTGGGTGGGGTTTGTTTGAATGTGGGCTGTATTCCCTCAAAAGCCTTGCTTCATCAAGCTCAAGTGATTCATGACGCGGCTGATATGTCGGCGCACGGGGTTACATTCGCTAAGCCCGAGCTAGACCTTGATGCGATACGCGACAATAAAGATAATATTATTCAGCGTTTAACAGGCGGCTTGACTGCTTTAGCCAAACAACGAAATGTAACGGTGATTCATGGTTCCGCAAAGTTTAGTTCTAGCCATACGGTGAGTGTTGAAGATGATGGCTTAGAGAAAACGGTGTCATTCAAACATGCGATTATTGCGGTGGGTTCTCAGCCGGTAAAAATCCCCGGCTTTCCCTATGACGATGACCGTTTAATGGATTCTAGTGGCGCACTAGCATTGCAAGATATCCCCGGTTCTATGCTCGTGGTTGGTGGAGGCATTATTGGTCTAGAAATGGCGACGGTTTATCATGCCTTGGGATCAAAAATAAGCGTGATTGAAGTGATGGACCAGTTGGTGGCTGGTTGTGATAAAGACTTAGTGAAGCCCTTGCATAAACGCTTAACAGGGCAGCTAGATAATATTTACTTAAAGGCAAAAGTGAGTGCTATTGACTCGCTTGATGAAGGTTTAAAGGTCAGCTTTGAAGGAGACGGTGTTCCTGACAGTGCAGTGTTTGATCGTGTGTTACTGTCCGTGGGTAGGCGCCCGAATGGTGCGTTAATTAATGCCGATAAGGCGGGCGTTGCGGTTGATGAACGAGGTTTTATTGCGGTTAATAAACAAATGCAAACCAATGTGCCGCATATTTTTGCAATTGGCGATGTGGTCGGTAACCCTATGTTGGCGCATAAAGCAGTGCATGAAGCTAAAGTGGCGGCCGAGGTTATTGCTGGAGAAAAAGCGGCATTTGACCCGATGACGATTCCATCGGTGGCGTATACTGACCCGGAAATTGCTTGGATGGGGCTCACCGAGAATGTGGCTAAGGCCGAAGGCATTCAGTATGAAAAATCGGTGTTTCCATGGGCGGCGAGTGGTCGCGCGTTAAGCATTGGCCGTGATGAAGGGCTGACGAAAGTTCTTTGGGACCCTGCAACAAAACGCATCCTAGGCGCGGGTATTGTTGGGGTGAACGCGGGCGAGTTGATTAGCGAAGCGGTATTGGCGATGGAGATGGGCGCCGATGTGGACGATATGAGTCTGACCATACACCCTCATCCAACACTCTCTGAAACCTTATGCTTTGCTGCCGAAATGCACTCGGGTTCAATTACTGATTTATATATAAAAAAGAAATAATATGCAGTTAAACACACAAACAACGGTCGAGTTGAATTTTGCCCAGCACGGTGATGAAGGCCCGCCGTTGATTATCTTGCACGGCTTGTTTGGTAGTGCGCGCAATTGGCAGGGCATTGCCAAACAATTATCCGACCGTTTCAGCGTATACACCGTAGACTTGCGTAACCATGGCTCTTCGGCACACGCGGATAGTATGGATTACCGGTCAATGGCGGCAGATGTGTTGTTCTTTATGCAACAGCAGGGTATCGATAGTGCCGTGCTTATCGGGCATAGTATGGGCGGTAAGGTGGCAATGCAATTGGCTTTATCAAATCCAGAAAGGTTTGAACGGTTGGTCGTTGTCGATATCGCACCGGTGGCTTATAAACATAATTTTGATGATGTCTTAGAGGGCTTATATCATGTGCCGGTCGATAGCATTAAGTCGCGCAAAGAAGCCGACCAGTACTTGGCAGAGAAAATAACCACCCTGAGTCTACGGCAGTTTTTACTGCAAAACCTAGTGACTAATAGTGCAGGGCCTTACCAATGGCGGGTTAACCTAACGGGCATTGAGCAAAGCATGCCCGCGATTATGGGTTTTTCATCGGCTGCGGATGAGGTGTTCAGCAAGCCTAGTTTGTTTATTAATGGTGGGCAATCGAGTTACTTGTCTGCGCGTTATCGGCCGGCGGCGACAAAGCTTTTCCCGCAGGCGCTATTTCAAACGGTTGATGGCGCGGGACATTGGCCGCACGTGGAATCACCACTTGAGTTTATGGCGTATTTGAATGCGTTTTTAAAGCACTAATAAAATATCAAGTTTTTACCTTATCAGCCGATAAACGGTTCATGACGTTTACAAAACCCTTGCAAATCATCACGCTGGCTTTCTTCGCGGTTACTGCGCAGGCTCAGCAATATCAGGCGACTGTTACCCATTCTCAGTGGCAGTTTTCGGGTAATCGGGTTGGCTGTTTTTTATCGCATGATATTCCGCAATATGGCGTTGGTGTTTTTGAGCAAAGGTCCGGTGAACCGCTTAGTTTTGTTTTAACCGCCGAGTCTTATGTGCCGACCATGAAGATGGCGACTCTAAGTTCCACTCCGCCGGTTTGGATGCATGGTACCTCAGCATTGAAGCTCGCCAGCATTCCGGCAAACAAACAGCGGCTTATCGTTAATGATGATTTATCTGAGCGGATGTTGCAGGAGTTATCTAGCGGGCGCTTCCCTGCGTTTAATTACACGGCCAAAGCGGCTGGGCAGAAGGTTAATGTGGTCGTCTCATCGATTAACTTTCTTCAGGCGATGGAGCAGTTCGAAGCGTGTCGGCAAAAGCTGCTGCCATTTAGCCGCAATGAGGTGCACCAAAATTTATCCTTGTTTAATAATCTAGGGACGGATATCTCGCATAAGAACCGACGTTTTTTGAATAAGGCTGTTAGCTATATCAAAGAGGCCGGCGAGGGTGAGCGAATAGACTTGATTGCTGGAACCGATGGTTTTTCGGTGAAAGATGGCCGTAGAATGCATAATCGGCGGGTTAAGCGTATTCGCCAGTTTTTAACGGAGCAAGGGGTCGCGGACGAGCACATTATGGCATTGGGTGATCCCGAAGAAGTCGATACCCCGGAGGGCAGTGTGCGGCTAAAAATAGCGGGCCCAGAACCTTTCAAACATATTTATTTTCACTCGGGCTCGATTCGTTTGAGTCGCCGAGATAACCGTAAGTTAGATTATTTGTTGGAATACATCAGTTTAAGAAAGCCGGGCGCAGATATTGTCCTAACCGGTCATAGCGACAGTGAGGGGCCACGTCAGACTAATATGGCGGTATCGAAAAAACGCGTGGCGGTGATAAAAAAGTATTTGTTATCTAAAGGCGTGACCGCCGAACGAATTATCAGCCGAGCCCGTGGTGAAAGCCGGCCAACCGCCACCAACCGATACCCAACGGGGCGTCAATTAAATAGACGGGTCGATATTTCAATTTCAGGTTAAAACCTGCTCAATCGGGTATAATTTGGCGTATTCATATTTTCAATGCGCGAGTTATTCCATGTCAAAACAAGAAATAAAAAAAGTTGTTCTTGCCTATTCAGGCGGACTTGATACATCAGTAATCCTTAAATGGTTAGAAGACGTTTATGATTGTGAAGTGGTCACCTTTACCGCTGATTTGGGTCAGGGTGAAGAAGTTGAACCTGCGCGGGCTAAAGCGGCGTCTTATGGCATCAAAGAAATCTATATTGATGACTTGAAAGAAGAGTTTGTACGTGACTTTGTATTCCCAATGTTCCGTGCTAATACCTTGTATGAAGGTGAATACCTGTTGGGCACTTCGATTGCTCGCCCATTGATTTCTAAGCGTTTGATTGAAATTGCTAACGAAACCGGAGCGGACGCTATTTCCCACGGTGCAACCGGTAAAGGCAATGATCAGGTGCGCTTTGAATTGGGTGCGTATGCACTAAAGCCGGATGTGAAAATTATTGCGCCTTGGCGTGAATGGGATCTTACTTCGCGTGATACGCTGTTGGCGTATGCAGAAAAGGCGGGTATTGCGGTGGAGATGAAACGTGGTAAAAAATCACCGTATTCAATGGACGCTAATTTACTGCATATTTCCTATGAGGGCGATATTTTAGAAGACCCGTGGACTGAGCCGGAAGACGATATGTGGCGTTGGACGGTTTCTCCAGAATCAGCACCCGATCAAGCGACGTATCTAGAGCTTGAATATAAAGCCGGTGATATCGTGGCGATTAATGGTCAGGCAATGTCTCCCGCTACTGTGTTGGCAGAGCTCAATAAAGTGGGTGGCGAAAATGGTATTGGCCGTGCCGATATCGTAGAAAATCGTTATGTTGGAATGAAAGCGCGTGGTTGTTATGAAACACCGGGCGGCACCATTATGTTGAAAGCGCATAGAGCGATTGAATCCATTACGCTGGATCGCGAAGTGACCCACTTGAAAGATGAGTTGATGCCGCGTTACGCCAGCCTCATCTACAACGGTTATTGGTGGAGCCCTGAGCGTGAAATGTTACAGACAATGATTGATGCGTCACAGGTAACGGTTAATGGCCGTATTCGTTTGAAACTCTATAAAGGTAATGTGGTTGTGGTCGGTCGTGAATCTCTGACGGATAGCTTGTTTGATGAAAATATTGCTACCTTTGAAGATGATGGTGGCGCATATAACCAGAAAGATGCTGAAGGCTTTATTAAACTGAATGCCTTACGTATGCGTATTGCGGCGCGAAAAAAGAAATAACGCGCAAAAAAAAGCCCTCCTGAAACAGGGGGGCGAAGAGGAACTCTTTAAACTATGAGATTTGCTGATAGCCTAGACTGGTTTGAGAGTGCTTGCTAGGTTATCGCTAAGAGTTGTATACAGCTTAGTCTAAATTTTAGGTTTTGCTAATGTGGCAAATTGTCGCATGGCTGAGATTTGTAAAAAGACTAGAGACTCAATGTGAGTGTTTGGCTTGCTCTAAGTTTGAATAAAAAAAGGGGGCTGCGACAATATGTCGCAGCCCCCTTTTGTTTTGATCGGTGTAAAATTTGTTTTGTTGTAAAAAAACAAAATAAGGGATTTATGAAGCAGTTCAAATTGAGTTTATTATCCGCAGCGGTGATGGCAGTGTCGGCGCAAGCGGCTGATTACAGTAAGCAAACGATTATTGTCGAGGGCAGTAGCCTACGCCCAGGGGAGTTTGGTCTTGCGCCAGATTCTAGTGCGTTGAAAGATACCGCCGCGCTACTGAAACGGGTGCCAGGGGCCAATATTAACCGTAATGGCCCATTAACAGGTATAGCGTCTTATCGTGGGCAGTTTGGCAGTCGAGTGAATACCGTGGTTGACGGCATGTCGTGGAAGGAAGTTGGGCCCAATAGCATGGACCCTCCGCTAAGCCATATTCCCGCAGCATTAACGGATAATCTATCGGTGTATCGTGGTATTGCGCCCATCAGCAGTGGGATTGAAACGATCGGTGGTTCAATGAGCGCAGAATCTCGCAAGAGTAAGTTTGCCTCCAGTGAAGAGTTTGAACTTCATGGTCTAGCGTCCTTAGGTTATAGCGATGTGGATGCCGGTTTAAGCAGCAGTCTGTTTACGTCGTATGCGAATAATCAACATCGCTTTCACGCCAGTCTTAGCAAAGAACAGGGTGATGATTATGAGTTTGATGGTGGTAAGCTTGACCCTAGTCAGTACGACCGCGACGCTTATACCGTCGGTTATGGTACGCGTATGGGCGCGCATGAATTAGCCATTAACTACAGTAATAATGATACTGGGCATACCGGTTCACCGTCGTTGCCGATGGATATTATTTGGGTTAGAGGGGGTGTTTTTTCTGCGGATTACACACTTAACTTGGGGGAAGATCGTTCATTAGATGTTTCTTATTATTACCAAGATATGCGCCATTTGATGAATAACTTCAGCTTACGTCCGAACGGGGTTATGGCGAATAAGCACCGACAAAACAAAACGTTGGTTGATGGCGGTGGTTTGTCGGCGGTTTACCATATGCCGGTCTCTGGCGGTGATTTAGCGTTAGGCCTAGAAGGCGACCAGTCTAATCACGATGGAAAAATTACCGACCCGACAAATGGTATGTTTTATGTTGATAACTTTAGTGGCGTAGAACGCGATCGTTATAGTCTGTTTACTGAGTGGAAAGGCGATATTGCTAAAAACTTAGAGTTGGAAACGGGTTTGCGTTATACCCGTGTTGAGATGGACTCGGGTTCGGTTGATAGCAGCATGGCAGGGATGATGGCGGTGGCAATACTGCGGGACAACTTTAATGCGAGTGATTTGTCTCAAACCGATCATAACTGGGATTTTGATGCGATTTTAAGACACGCGGTGTCGGATGAACTCAGCCTAGAGCTTGGTTTTGCGCGTAAGACGCGTTCAGCCTCATATCAAGAACGTTATTTGTGGATTCCACTAGAGGCGACCGGGGGTCTGGCTGATAATCGTGTGTATATCGGAGATGTTAATTTAGATTCAGAAACGGCCTATCAACTTGAAGCGGGTTTAGAATATGCGGCGAATGGTTTGTATGTGGCGCCACGTGCTTTTTACCACCGAATAAATGACTATATTCAAGGTGAAGTGATTAGCGGAACCACGGCGAATATGGTGGCAGGGGTGATGAGCGGTGGTAATACCACGGTACTGCAGTTTGCCAATGTTGATGCCGAGTTATATGGGATGGACGTTGAGTGGGGTTATGAGCTAGATGGGGACTTCCGTTTAGACGGTGCAGTGAGTTATGTGCGTGGTCGTCGCCGTGATGCTGGGGATAATTTATACCGGATTGCACCGCTGAATACCCGTGTGCAGCTGACTTATCAGCAGGGCGACTGGTCTATTGCGACAGAAGTTGAAGCCTATTCAGCACAAAATGATGTGGCTGAGTATAACGGCGAATTAAAGTCAGCCGGTTATGCTTTGCTGCATATTCGAGGTGAGATTGAGCCTGTTGTCGGTTTCAACGTCGGTTTGGGTATCGAGAATATTTTGGACAAACAATACGCTGATCATACTGGGGCGATTAATCGCGCGAAGGGTAATGATGACTTAGCGGTCGGTGAGAAGGTATTGGGTAATGGTCGTAATGTTTATATCACGGCGAGCTATGAATGGTAGTTAACCGCTAGTTCGATAAAAAAACGCGGACGGGTTCCGCGTTTTTTTATGCCTGCTCCTTATTCTAGCAGCGATTGGCCTAGTGCTTAACGATGCTTTCAATCTAGTGTATTAAAGGGTTTAATAGACGCAAAAATTATTAAGCCATTTTGTTTTTATGTCTGTATCAATATTCAAACCAGCCTACCTTAAACCTAAATATTGGTCATCTTGGCTGGTCGTCGGGCTCAGTTACCTCTTAGCCAAGCTGCCCTCGTCTTGGCAAGCATCGTTGTCACGTAAGCTGGCGAGTCGTTTGGCGGCGACGCGAAATAGCCGCTTGCGTACTATTCGGCGAAATATTGAACGCTGTTTTCCCGAAAAAACACCGTCTTCTCAGGCGATCATGCTAGAGGAAAACCTATATTCATCCCTATTGATGGTGTTTGACTTGGTTAATATGGTATGGCGTACACCCGCAAAAATGACGGGGACGGTTCGTGTGATTGGCGAGGAATATTTGCAACAAGCCGTAGCCAATGAGAGCGGCCTACTGTTGTTAACGGGGCACTTTACCCCGCTTTGTCAAATGTTCTCGACACTGGCAACATTGGAGGCCTACCACTCTATGTATCGTCGTATGGATAACCCAGTACTGGAAGCTCAGTTATATCAACGTGCCATTGCCAAGTACCCGTTGGAGCTTATTCATCGTAAGGATGTGAAGGATATGTTGGCTAAGCTGAGCGAGAAGGGAACCGTTGCGATTGTGCCGGATCAGGATTTTGGGGTGAATAGGGGCTGTTTCGTACCGTTTTTTGGCATCCAAACAGCAACCATCACCAGTATTCCCCAGTACGTTAAACAGACCGGAGCGCAGCTATTGATGTTCAGTGCTTATCGCGAGCCAGGTGGTTGTGTGATGGAGTTTGAGCCGATTATTGAAAACTACCCTAGTGGGGACGACATCGCTGACACCCAATACTGGAGTAATTGGTTGGAAGCAAAAATTCGTCAGCACCCGGCCGATTATTTATGGATGCATAAGCGTTTTAAGACCCGGCCTGAAGGCGAAGAGGCTTTTTATAGTTAGACCCTTGATCAAGTTATGGTCAGCTTTATGCGGTTTGAGTAGCCTAACTTTAATGAGGGCTTCCTTCGTTAAGCGTTTATCGAGAGTGTTATTTGCTATTAAACTTAAACTGCGCGGAAAAATCACCGCACGTTTGCACGATATCCGTGGCGGAAAACAAAGCCTCAACGACGGCTAGATAATCAGCGCCAGCGCGGATCAGGGTTTTACTGTTATCCGCGTTTATTCCACCAATACAGACGATGGGAATGTTTAATTTCTGTTTGGCTTTAAGCAATAGGGCCGTGTCGGCCAGCGGTTTGCCAGGTTTGGTTTGTGAATTAAAAAATCGGCCAAATGCAATATAGTCTGCGCCTTGTTGTTGAGCTGTTATCGCCAGTGATAAGTCGTGGTGACAGGTGATACCGATAATCGCGTCTTCACCGAGCAATTGGCGGGCTAGCTTGAGCGAGCCATCGCCTTGGCCTAGATGCACTCCATCGGCTTGGCAGTCGAGAGCTAATTGCGGTTCATCGTTAATAATGAATGCGGTGTGATATTGTCGGCAAAGTTTTTGCAAAGCCTTAGCGATCGCTAGTTTTTTTGCCGCGGGGCTATTTTTATCGCGGTATTGCAATAGCGTAATGCCGCTGGATAAGGCTAGTTCCACCCGCTCAAGTAAAACCTCAGGTTTGAGGGTGGAAGGGGTAATCGCATAGAGCCCATTGCGGGGGAGTTGTGCTGTCATAATCTACTGAGAAAAGCTTGGCCTTGGCCGAGGTGTTGGGCGCGTTTGATGGCGGTGTTGGTATACGCCTGTGCCTGCTCAACTGCCTCGCTGATCGGTTTACCTAAGGCGATGAAGGCGGCAATAGCCGATGCCAAGGTGCAGCCGGTGCCGTGGAACTCCCCTGTTTGGCGGGGCCATTGGCAAGCGTTGACAAGCCCTTGTTGGTGAAATAGCTGGTTGTTCACCTGTTCACCGCTTTGATGGCCACCAGTAATCAGTACATAGTCGGCGCCGAGCTGTAATAACTGCTTGGCCATTTGCGCAGAGCTATTTGTTTGTTGGCACAGTTTTGCGGCCTCTAAGCTATTGGGTGTGAGGACGGTTGTGAGAGGGATGAGCCGTTGTTTGATGCTGTCAATTAGCGAATTACTGGCCAATGATCGACCGTCGCCACAAGCCAGTACCGGGTCAAATATAACGGGAATATTAGGCTGTGTGCGCAGAACCTGCTCAATCGCGGTGACCGCAGCTAAGGAACCACACAGGCCGATCTTAATCGCCGCGATGGGTAGGTCGTTAAATAAGACCTCTGCCTGTTCGATCATGTCGTCTGCAGCCAGGGGAATTAAACGCTGTACGCTGGAGGAGTCTTGCACCGTTAAGCAGCTGATGATTGAACACGGCCAGCAACCGAGCGCGTTAAGGGTTTCGATATCCGCTTGTATACCTGCGCCACCACTCGGGTCGTGGCCAGATATGCTGAGGACGATAGGTTTTTTAGGCATTGAACGGCTGAAGCGGGTTAATAATGAGACAGAAAGAAGAGATATTAGAGCAATAATTTATCAACAACAAGTGCCTGTTGGCCGGTGATAGGCGTAAAATATGCGGTCATTAAAATTGATTAAGTATCGACAGATGGCGCAAACAGAAAAACATACCCAGCTTTTAGACTTGTTAGATAAACAAATTCTAATGTTGGATGGTGCGATGGGTACGATGATTCAATCGTATCAGTTTGATGAGGCCGACTATCGCGGTGAACGGTTTGCCGATTGGCCGAGTGATGTGAAAGGCAATAATGACTTATTGTCTCTCACTCAGGCGGATACCATTCGAGCGATTCATTTGGCCTATTTGGAAGCCGGTGCTGATATCGTTGAAACCAATACCTTCAACTCTACACGAGTGGCGATGGCCGATTACGATATGCAAGAGCTGTCGTATGAAATTAATGAACAGTCTGCGCGCATTGCCCGCGAAGCCGCCGATGAGATCGAAGCTAAGTACCCAGGGCGCGCTTGTTTTGTCGCCGGTGTATTAGGCCCAACCAATCGAACGGCCAGTATTTCGCCGGATGTTAATGACCCCGCTTTTAGAAATATCAGTTTTGATGAGTTGGTGGAATCTTATACGGAGTCGATGGATGCCTTATTGAAAGGTGGTGCGGATATTATTCTGGTCGAAACTATTTTTGATACCTTGAATGCGAAAGCGGCCTTATATGCGGTTGCGCAGTATTTCGAGGATCATCAGGTACGTTACCCAGTGATGATTTCGGGCACTATTACTGACGCCTCGGGCCGAACCTTATCGGGCCAAGTCACCGAAGCGTTCTGGAATTCCTTACGCCATATCAAGCCGATTAGTATTGGCTTTAACTGCGCATTAGGTGCAGAAGAATTACGCCAATATGTAGAAGAATTATCGCGTGTGGCAGACACCTATATCAGTGCTCACCCAAATGCCGGCTTGCCGAATGAATTTGGTGGTTACGATGAAAGCCCAGAAGATATGGCGGTGCACATTAAAGAATGGGCGCAAAGTGGCTTTTTAAATATCATTGGTGGTTGCTGTGGCACCTCGCCTGAATTTATTACCGCCATGAAGCAAGCAGTAGCCGATTGTGCACCACGAAAGATCCCAGAACTTGAGGTTGAGTGTCGTTTATCGGGGCTTGAGCCGATGAATATCACCAAGGGTTCGTTATTTATTAACGTGGGTGAGCGTACCAACGTAACGGGCTCTGCACGTTTTAAGCGGCTGATTAAAGAACAAGATTATGAAACGGCCTTAGATGTTGCGCGTCAGCAAGTAGAAAATGGTGCGCAAATTATTGATGTCAACATGGATGAAGGCATGTTGGAATCAAAGTCAGCGATGGTACGTTTTTTAAGTTTGATCGCAGCTGAGCCTGATATTTCAGTAGTACCGGTGATGATCGACTCATCCAAATGGGATATTCTCGAAGCGGGCCTAAAATGCGTGCAGGGCAAGGCGGTGGTCAATTCCATCAGCCTAAAAGAAGGTGAAGAAAACTTCATCAATCAAGCCAAAACCATTATGCGTTATGGTGCCGCAGCGATTGTGATGGCGTTTGATGAAACAGGCCAGGCTGATACCTTTGAGCGCAAAGTAGATATTTGTACGCGTGCTTATAAAGTGCTGACAGAAAAGGCAGGTTTCCCCCCCGAAGATATTATTTTTGATCCGAATATTTTCGCCGTAGCCACCGGTATTGATGAACATAATAATTATGCGGTAGATTTTATTGAAGCCACTCGGGTCATTAAAAAAACCTTGCCACACGCGATGGTGTCGGGCGGGGTGTCCAACGTATCGTTCTCATTTCGTGGCAATAATATCGTGCGTGAGGCGATTCATGCGGTGTTCCTGTATCACGCGATTAAAGCGGGTATGGATATGGGCATTGTTAATGCTGGCCAGCTGGCGGTATACGATGATATTCCCGAAGAGCTACGAGAATGCGTGGAAGATGTGATTCTAAATCGCACCCCAAGCAAAGGTGAAAGTGCGACCGAAAACCTCTTAGCGGTGGCGGAGAAGTATTTAGATGTCGATTCAGAAGCTGCGGTAAAAGAAGCCGCCGAATGGCGCTTATGGCCAGTAAAAAAGCGTTTAGAGCACGCGCTAGTAAAGGGTATAACCGAATTTATTGAAGAAGATACCGAACTGGTTCGCCAAGAAGTAGACCGACCTTTGCACGTGATTGAAGGGCCATTAATGGATGGCATGAACGTGGTGGGTGACCTCTTTGGCGAAGGCAAAATGTTTTTGCCGCAAGTGGTTAAATCAGCTCGAGTGATGAAAAAAGCCGTTGCCTATTTAATGCCCTTTATGGAAGAAGAAAAGGGTGATGTGATCACCAGTAACGGCAAAATATTGATGGCTACCGTTAAAGGCGATGTGCACGATATTGGTAAAAACATTGTTGCCGTGGTATTGCAGTGTAATGGCTTTGAAGTGGTTGATTTGGGCGTAATGGTACCTGCCGATACGATTTTAAAACAAGCACGTGAACACAATGTTGATGTGATCGGGCTGAGTGGGTTAATTACCCCATCGTTAGATGAAATGGTACACATGGCGAAAGAAATGCAGCGCCAAGGTTTTGAAGTGCCGCTAATGATTGGTGGCGCAACCACCTCACGTGCGCATACCGCGGTTAAAATTGAGCCTAATTATAAAGGGGCCAGCGTGTATGTTACCGATGCTTCGCGCTCTGTGGGTGTGGTAACCAACCTGATGGATAAAAACCCAGATAATGATTACCAGCAAAAAATCCGTGAGGAATATGCTGAAGTGCGTGAACGGCATAAAGGGCGTCAATCAACCAAGCGCCAGTTAAACATTGAAGACGCACGTAACAATGCAACGGAGATAGATTGGAATGAATTTAGCCCGGTTAAACCGAGTTTCTTAGGAACAAAAACACTCAATGAGTACCCGCTGGCTGAGATTGCAGAATTTATTGATTGGTCGCCGTTTTTTCATACTTGGGAGTTGATCGGTAGTTACCCAAAGATTCTCGATGACGAAATCGTCGGTGAACACGCGCGTGACTTATTAAAAGACGCCAAAGCGATGCTAAAACAAATCATCGATGAAAAATGGCTAACCGCACGTGCGGTGATCGGTTTCTTTCCGGCCAATAGTCGGGTGGATGATGTGGTGGTTTATGAGGACGAAACACGCCAAACAGAAAGCGTTGTTCTGCACCAATTACGCCAGCAAAATATTAAACCGCCGGGGCGTAAAAACTATTGCCTAGCCGATACCGTCGCGCCAGAAGGTTCATCGCTTAATGATTATATCGGTGGTTTTGCCGTTACCGCAGGCATCGGCATAGAAGAGCATATTAAGCGTTTTGAAGCCGATCACGATGATTATCAATCTATTATGGTAAAAGCACTGGCGGATCGGCTAGCTGAGGCCTTTGCTGAGTGCTTGCATAAAAAAGTACGTACCGAATACTGGGCTTATGCGCCAACAGAAGCACTGGCTAATGAAGAGTTAATCGGTGAAAAATACAGCGGTATTCGGCCAGCGCCAGGTTACCCTGCGTGCCCAGACCATACCGAAAAAGCCTCGTTGTTCTCCTTGTTAAATGCCACCGAAGAAACAGGTATCGAATTAACGGATAGCTTTGCGATGTACCCCACGGCTGCGGTGAGTGGTTGGTACTTTGCCCACCCTGAAGCAAAATACTTCAATGTTGGAAAGCTTAAAAAAGACCAAGTTGAAGATTATGCGCAGCGTAAAGGCGAGAGCATCGATTATGTTGAGCGTTGGTTAGCACCTAGTTTGGCGTACGATCCTGATGACAATTGAGTTAAGTTTTTATACGACAGAGGGTTGTCACTTGTGTGACGACGCGAAGGCTTTGTTGCAGCAGCTTTTAGCTCAGCAGCCTGAGCAATTTCAAGTTGAGGTGATCGATATTGTTGAATCCGATGTTCTTGTTGAACGGTACGGCACTAGAATTCCTGTGGTGATACGAGAGGGCGTTCAGCAAGATTTGGCTTGGCCTTTTGACTACCTTGAATTGCAGCATTTTGCGGTTGGCTCTTAGTTTGAATCTATCCTTAATATGATACTGCAGCCCTGTTAGACTAGCCCTTATGTATTTAGAATATTTCGGTTTAAAAAAACAACCCTTCGGTATTACGCCGGATACGTCTTTATTTTTTAAAGGGGCCGAACGCGGAGACATTCTCGAAGCTATTGTGTATGCCTTAAATTCCGGTGAGGGCATTATCAAAGTGGTCGGGGAAGTGGGTAGTGGCAAAACGATGCTGTCGCGCATGCTGACCAAAAAAGCGTCGGATAACACGGTATTCGTCTTCTTATTAAACCCGAGCATTCAAGCTGAGCAGGTCCTTTATGCGATTGCCTATGACCTAGGTGTCGATGTAGATGAGAGTAAACAATCAATTCAAGTTCTTCATTTGCTGCAGAAAAAACTGTTTGAGTTATATGAAGAGAGCAAGAAGGTTGTGTTGATTATTGATGAAGCGCAACAAATGCCATTAGCGACCTTGGAAGAAATTCGTTTGTTGAGTAATTTGGAAACCGAAACCGAGAAGTTGCTGCAAATTATTATGTTTGGTCAGCCCGAGTTGGATGAACATATTGATACACCGAGTGTTCGTCAATTAAGGGAAAGAATTACCTATAGTTTTTACTTAAGTCCGTTAAGTCATACATTGGTTGAAACGTATTTGGCATTCAGGCTGGAGAAAGCGGGTCACCAAGGCCGAGGCGTTTTTAAGCAAAGCGCCATTAAGTATTTAACAAAAAGCTCACACGGAACACTACGCCGACTCAATGTATTGGCGGACAAAGCGCTTTTAGCCGCGTTTTTAGATAAAAAGGCAGAAGTCGAGCCTAAGCACGTAAAAATCGCGCTGCAGGATGGCGTAAAAGAGCAGAATAAAACGCGCACGAGTACGGTGGCGGCGGCGTTGAGTGTTATCGCTGTTTTGTTAGGTGTGGGCGTGTTTTATTGGTTGGTTCAGTTTGAACCGAGCGATTCCTCAATGGCGGCAAAGAGAATAGTTCAGCAAATGCCGGCAGCGTCATCAGTTAGTGCGGAACCACAGAGCAATAATACCTTGTTAGCGAATAAATTGGATGCCTTTGAAGCATGGAAACAACAAACGAATAAGAAATATACGATTCGTTTGTTGTTGGCTTCCAGCGACAAAGCGTCATTAGTTGAGACGTTTCTTAGGAGTGTGCGAAATTTGGGAGATATTGAGCGTTTACATGTTAGTCAGGTAAGCTCTGAGGGTAATGAGTACGTTGTTTATTACGATGAATTTTCTCAGTATTCTGACGCATTGAAGGCGTTAAATACCTTACCGAAAAAGCTAACGCAGTCTTCCCCCTATATCAGCGCCATTCCAAAATAGAAAACCTTTAATAAAAACATTGGTTTAATCTCTGTTTTAGGTGTGGATTGTCTCTGTTTTAGGTGTGATTCGCCTTTGATTTAGTCTAAAATTTGAAGGAATAAAAATTAAAGAAAAATGGATTTTTTATGGCGCCTCGTTCAGTTTTGCTCCTAGCCTACAGCTTTCTAATGTTAACGGCTTGCGCTCCCGCGCCACTAATACTGTCGGATAATCATATTCAACAGACAGCGGGGCCTAGCGGTCAGCCGCTTCCCGTTCTTCGAACAGCGCCGTTACCCGCACCACCAGCACAATCTAAGCAAGAAGATGTGTTTACCGTGGTGGTTAATGATGTGCCGATTAAAGCATTGCTGTTTGCGATTGCGCGTGATGCGCATGTGGATATTGATATTGCAGAAGGGGTTAATGGGCAGGCAACCTTAAATGCGATTGATAAAACATTCGAGCAAATTTTAGAGCGTATTAGTCAGCAAGCGAATATTCGCTATAGCGTTGAGAGCGGTGTGGTTCGTATCGTAAAAGATACGCCATTTTTAAAGCATTACGATGTCAGTTATGTGAACTTGGCGCGTACCAGTCAGTCAACGATAGCGATTTCAACTGAAGTGGCCTCAACCGGCGGCTCAGAAGGTAGTTCAAAGGTTGGTAATACCTCGACAACGAGTATCGATAATAAATCGGCTCACCATTTCTGGCAAACGACCGTTGATAATGTTCGTGCTATTTTATTAGAAAATGAAAAGATTGCAGCGGCAATGGTGGGCGATACCGAGTTAGCCAGCGCCGCGATGACGCCCGATAGCACGGAAGCAGCTTCGCGGGTTATTGCTAGCCCTGAAAGTGGCATCTTAAGTGTTTTTGCCAGCCAAAAGCAGCAGTATGTGGTCGAGAAGTACCTTAAGCTAGCGTTAGCGGGTGTCAAGCGGCAGGTATTTATTGAAGCAACTATCGTTGAAGTTGATTTGAATGATGATTATCAGGCTGGTGTCGATTGGAGTCGCTTAGTTCAAGTAGGTGAAAGTGGTTTTAGTTTCTCGCAGGCTTTATTAGGCGCAAACTTGGCGGCTTCACCGGTTACTACGCTGACGTATTCAGACGTCGGCAGTAAATACAATGTTAACGCGACAGTTAAGTTGTTGAACCAATTTGGCAATGCAAAAGTGCTATCTTCGCCCAAATTGATGGTGCTCAATAATCAAACGGCACTGTTAAAAGTGGTTGATAACCGCGTGTACTTTACGGTTACCGTTGAAACGGATACCGCGGACAATGTTGTTAATAAAACATTTGAAACAGAAATCCATACCGTCCCTGTCGGTTTGGTGATGAGCGTGACCCCGTATGTGTCGCCAGAAAATATGATTACGCTTAATGTACGACCAACGATTTCACGTATTCTACAATTTGTTAAAGACCCTAACCCAGAATTGGCAAACAGTGGTGTTGAAAGCCTGATACCTGAAATTTCAGTGCGTGAAATTGAATCTATGTTGCGGGTTAAAAATGGCGATGTGGCGGTTATTGGTGGTTTAATGCAAGACACTAGGAAATACAGTACGGATGGCATACCGGGTCTGTCTAAAGTGGGGAGTTTTGGTGACCTGTTCAGTTATAAGGATAATGAAATGTCGAAATCAGAATTAGTTATTTTCTTAAAGCCGATTGTTGCAGAAGAGCCTTCTTTGAACGGTCAGTTTGCAAAGTATAAGAAGTTTTTAAGCAAACAAGACAATACTGCTACAAAAGGAATGTAAGCCATGAGCTTATTGTTGGATGCCCTCAAGCAGGCAGAGGCAAATAAAAAGAAAGCCGAGAACCCTGTAGAAAAAACGCCTATGCCGGCAAACTTATCCGAGTTAACGCTTGAAGAGAATCAAGCGCCGCTTACGGCTACCGTGGACGAACAAGTTGCACCACAAAACGAGTCGCGAGCTGTAGTGGGAGAAGAGGAGGCTGCCGATGAGGACGCTATTGAGCCGGTAGTTGTTAAGCCGACAGTTGCTGCGAAGAAACCACCGGTTGATGTGTTTTCAATAGGCAAAAAACCGGCACAAAATACCTTTTATAAAAAGTTTGGCATTGTTTTTCTAGTGTTATTAGCAGTTGCTATCGTCAGCTTGTTCTTGCTGCCTCAAGAAGAGGTGGCTGGCATATCATATAAAGATCAAGTTGCGGCACAAAGAAAGGCGCAGGCTAAAAAGTTAGAGATAAAAACAGCGGCTGAAATGGCAGCAGTTGTTGTTGATAGTATTAAGGCCACGGATAAACTTAAGTTTGTTGAGCATAAGGTGTTGCCAAAAGAGCAACCCGAAGAGCCTGTGCAGCTTAACGAAGCTATTGAAAACCCAGCGGCGATTTTAATAAAAAGAAAACGAGTGTCATCCGCGGTGATGAGTCAGCTCAATGAGGCTTATGATGCCTTGCTCGGAAATGATTTGTCTCAAGCTGAGGATGTTTATAAGCGAGTGTTAAAGCAGCGGCCTAAGCAGCTTGATGCCTTATTAGGTTTGGCGAATATTGAAAGCCAACGAGGTTTTATATCATCCGCACGAGACTTGTATGAAAAGGTGCTTCGCATCGATGAAACGAATAGCACCGCGCAAATCGGTTTGTTGCAGACCTATGGTCAGCAAGATGCCATATCGCGTCAGCAGGTATTGGAAGAACTCATCACAAAGTACAAAAACAATCCCGAGGCGCATCTAGCCTTGGCTCATGCCTTGGCTGAACAATCTAAATGGAAATCTGCGCAAAAATCATACTTTAAGGCCTTTTCGCTTAGCCCGAACAATACGGTATACGCCTATAATTTAGCGGTTAGCCTAGATAGGTTAGAGCAATATCAAGCGGCAATAAGGTACTATAAAAAAACGCTCAGTTTAAATAAGCTAGCCTCAAAGCCATTGAATTTAGAGCGAGTGAAGAACAGGTTAATTGAGTTGGGTAAATTATATGAGTGATCAGCAGCCGAAAAAAAGAATAGGTGATGAGCTTATTGATCGGGGCATTATTAGTTTAGATCAACTTAAGATCGCGTTGCAGGAGCAAAAGGCGACAGGTGGCCAGATTGGTAAAGTCCTAATTGACCTGGGCTTTCTTACAGAATCCTTATTGAAAGAAGTCTTGGGCGAATCTCAGGGCGAAGACAGTATTGACCTTAATGAGGTGGTGCCCGATGCGGAAGCCATCTCCTTTATTGATAAAAAGCTCGCTCAGCAATTAAGAGTACTGCCTTGTGATTATAAGCCGGATACAAAAGTACTTCAGTTGGCAATGGCTGATACCTTTGATATTCTCGCGTTAGATAGAATTAAGGCGGTTATACCGGCGGATATTATTATCTCGCCCGTATTGGCGGGTGTGAAGGAAATTGAGAAGAATATCGACCATTTTTACGGTTATGAACTGTCGATTGATGGCATTCTTCGAGAAATCGAAACGGGTGAGTTTGACGAAGCTCAGCAACGAATGGATTCTGCGGAATACACGCACCCGTTAGTTCGTTTAGTGGATGCTTTTTTAACCGATGCGGTTAAACGTGGCGCATCGGATATTCACTTTGAGCCTGAAGAGGGTTTTCTAAGGGTTCGTTATCGAATGGATGGTGTATTGCATCAAATTCGAAGTTTGCATAATAAATATTGGCCATCTATCGTTGTGCGCTTAAAAGTGATGTCGAATATGAATTTGGCTGAAACGAGAGCGCCTCAAGATGGACGGATTCACCTTAAGGTAGCGGGCCGGCCCATTGATTTTCGTGTGGCATCTCAGCCGACCATTCACGGTGAAAACTTTGTATTACGGATTCTAGATCGCGATAAGTCGATTGTTCCGCTAGATAGCTTAGAGATTGCCGATGATAATCGACAGTTGCTAAAGCTGTTGATGGCGCGGCCTGAAGGTATTATTTTAGTAACAGGCCCCACCGGTAGCGGTAAAACCACCACCCTTTATTCAATGTTGAATCACCTGAATAATGAGTCTGTCAATATCATGACCTTGGAAGACCCGGTTGAATACCCGATGGGCTTAATTCGCCAAACATCCATTGGTATGTCATCAAAAATGACATTTGCTGACGGTATTCGTTCGTTGATGAGACAAGACCCAGATATTATTCTGGTTGGCGAAATGCGTGATTTAGAAACGACAGAAATGGGTTTTAGAGCCGCGATGACAGGTCATCAAGTCTTCTCAACCTTACATACAAATTCAGCCATTGGCTCTTTCCCAAGGCTGTTAGATATGGGGGTGTTACCGGATATCGTGTCTGGAAATATTATCGGAATCATCGGCCAACGTTTGATTAGAAAGCTATGTCCGAAGTGCAAACAAGACGAGGCCATTACGGACATTGAAAAGCAGTTATTAGGCGCAGAGAGTGAGCAGCTGACACATTTGGTAGCTGCTGTGGGTTGTTCATTCTGTCACCAAACGGGTTTTAAAGGACGTATCGCCTTACTTGAAATATTAAGAATGGATTCGGATTTAGATGAGCTTATTGCGCAAAAGGCGTCGCAGCGTGAAATTATCAAAATGGCGGAAGACAAGGGTTTTAGAAGCTTAGCAAAAGATGGAGTTCGACAAATATTGTCTGGGCAGACGACCTTGAGTGAGTTATCTCGAGTCGTCGACTTAACGGTAACGCTAAAATAATATGGCGAATTATAGCTATAAGGCCGTTAGAAGTGACGGTGTGGTTATTAAAGGTGTCATGGAAGCTTTGCATATTTTAGACCTGGAATCACGTTTGGAAAAAACGGGTTGTGAATTAATTTCAGCTAAACCAAAATCTAGAGGGTTAAACTTTTTACAGCAAAAGATCACCCGTAGAGATTTGATTGATTTCTTTGTTTATATGGAGCAAATGATTTTGGCGGGGGTGCCGATTGTTGAATCACTGGATGACTTTAGACAGGGACTTGAACCATCAGAGCTAAAAGACGTTGTGGGCGATTTAGTCGAAAAGATAAAAAGTGGTAGTACATTGTCGCATGCAATGGAAAATTCTAACAAGGTGTTCAGTAACTTATCGGTTGAGCTAGTTAAAGTGGGTGAAAAAAGTGGCCTGCTCGCGACTATTTTTGGTGAAATAAAAGATGCGCTAAAATGGCAAGACGAGCTGATTACTAAAACGAAAAAAATCATTATGTATCCCGCGTTTGTTGGCACTGTGGTGTTTGCCGTATTGTGTTTTATGATGATTTATCTGGTGCCTCAGATGGTTGGTTTTATCGAAAATATGGGGGGGGAATTACCCTTCCATACGCGATTGTTAATAGTGGTCTCGGATATTTTTGTAAATTACTGGTATTTGATTATCTTTATGCCCGTTTTACTAATAATAGGCATAAAGATTACCTTAGCGAAAAGTGAGTCGGCGCGGCTTAAGTTCGATGAATATGTGCTCGAAGTGCCGGGCATTGGTTCGGTGTTAAAGAAAATTGTTTTGGCGCGTTTTGCATCTAATTTTGCGCTGTTATATCGGTCGGGTATTGGTGTTTTAGAAGGGCTTAGAATCACCCAAGGCGTGGTGGGTAATGCATATGTGAAACAAGAAATTGAATTTATTCACAATCAAGTGACTGCAGGCGCCGGTATATCAGATGCGTTTGCGAGAACGCAGCTTTTTCCTCAATTAGTGATGCGGATGATAAGAGTGGGTGAGCAAACAGGTGGACTTGATAAATCCTTGGTTAATGTGAGTTATTTTTTCAATAGAGATGTTGAAGACGCTATTGAAAAGCTGCAAAGCATGATCGAGCCTGCCATGACGGTTATTTTAGGCCTGATACTGGGCTGGGTGATGATGTCCGTGCTGGGCCCCATTTATGACCTAATTGGCAACATGGAGCTGTAATGCAGACGAAACACGCATTATACCTGTCCGATGTCTCTATCATTTTTTGTGATACAGATAGTGATGGTGTCACCGAGCTTTTTACTCACTCATTAACTGAGCCTGATTATATCGAGGCGTTCCAGCGCTTTTTGTCCAAGCACGAGCCCGAGTCCTTTAGTGTTCTTTTGGATGTGATGGGGGAAGAGTTTAAACACGAGCCCATTCCTCATATTGGAGGCAAAGATAGGGCGTTACTGTTAAAACGGAAGTGCAAAAGCTTGTTTTCTACCGCAGATTTAACGTGGAAAAAGCACCTTCGTCGAGAAAAGAAAGGCCGTAAAGATGATGTGTATTTATTGGTCGGTGTTCCATTGCCATCGGTTGTTGAACACGTCTTTGATGCGCTAATTGAAAGCAAACAAAACGTGTCGGGTGTTTACTCTATTTCTATTCTTGAGCGGGAAATTCAAGCCGCCTTGCCCAGTGCTCAGCAAACATTAATTGTGTCGCGGGTGTTAGGGGTATCGCGGGGTAAGAAAGCCTACCGCCAAACATTTATAAAAAATGGCGAATTAGTGATGAGCCGTATGACATTTATAAATGGTGACACTGCGGAACAGGTTTTCCCTCAATTACTGAATGAAATTGAGAGGATGAGGCATTTCTTGAATGGTACCAGGCAGTTAGGTGTTGAAAGCAACCTTGATGTGGTGTCAGTACTTAATGAAGCTGAGTCGGCGCAGCTATTACAATACAAGAGTGATAGCGAAAAGATAAATATGTCGGCTGTTAGCTTAGCGGATGTTGCGCAAAAGAAAAAGCTAGGTCGACATCAGTCGTTTTCAAGTTTGGCTGAACTGTTAGTGGTGTGCGTGACAGTTAAAAATATAAAACCACACTTCCGCCCTGACGGTTTATGTGGGGAACATAAGACGGTTAATACGAAGCGATGGATGAGTCGCTGTTCAGCAGGCTTACTGAGTGTATCGATCATGCTGGCGACCGTTATGGGGTTTTTAGCGAGTGGTGAAAAAGCTAAAGTGGATGCCTTGCAGGCGGATTTAGTGCAGTTGGAAAATCATAAAAGCCACTTAGCGGCGAATGCCAGAGTGACAGTTGTCGATCCGCGCACGATGAAGCAGGTTGTTGATTTAAGTGAACAGATTAATGTGTACCAATACGCTCCTGACAAGATCTTCGGGGTTTTGTCACGTGCGTACAGTGGTTTTAATGAGATTTCGCTGATGGAATTGAGTTGGGCGAGAGCTGAAGCTTCGCCACAGCAAAACCAGCGTCGACGTAGGGGGCGAGATAACACGCCTTTTATGGATAGAATTAAGGCGGCTAGGCAATTTAAGTTAAAGCTTGTTTTGCCCGCTCGGCTTGGTAATCGAGAGGTGCTGGAAAAGGTGGGTGATTTTTCGGCTGCGTTAATGGAGCAGCCAGAAATTATAGCGGTGAGTCGTGAACAAGCCGCTATTGATGCTAGTGCGAATGCGAAAATGGCCGCGTCATTAAGTGGTGGCGCGACGAACAGGCCGATAGAGTTCACCTTGTTAATTACCATGGAGCTGTTATGAAACTGGTTAAGCAGTCGCCGATAAAAGTGTTCAAGCTTGAGTTGATTCAGCTGTTGGCGGCGATTGTTTTTACGGCTTTTATTTTAACGTTAAGCACTTTCTATGCGGATGATGTTGATCAGCAAATGCTCAGCGTTACGAGCCAGCAAGGTTGGTTAAATGCTGAAATTGATCGCTTAATAGACGATGAAGCGCTACTCAATGATATGGGTACTAGGTTTGAGCGATTAAAAGAAAAAGGCTTTTACGGCCGAGAGGATCGCCTTGCTTGGACAGAGGTTTTAAAACAAGTGTCAGAAAGATTGAAATTGCCTAACTTTAAATATTCGATAGAGCCACAGCAGAATATTTCGAATATAGGGTCTGGCTTCCAATCTAATTTAGGTTTATCAGTGAGCGTGATGAAAATTGAAGCGGGCCTGCTACACGAAGCGGATTTCTCAACGATTGTTCAGCAGTTGTCTGATTTTGCACCCGGTATTTTTCGTGTAGAAGAGTGCAAAATAACAAAAGAAGGAGTTATCTCGTTAAGCCGTATTAAGCGAAATTTTGGCATTGACTGTACCTTAGCCTGGTATACCGTTACCCCGCCTACCCAAAGTGGGGTGAATAAATGAGTGCGATGAACAGGGGCTTTATTGTAGTAGTGTTTTGCAGCCTTTCGATGCAAGCGCAGGCATTTGGCGATTTATTTACCTCGACCCTTCAGCGGCAAGCAATAGATGCAATGCGTGAACGGGGGGGTGTTGAGATGCCAACAATGAATCGTGAACCCAATACGTTAACGATTAATGGTTTTTATTATAAGGGGCATGATAAACGCGAGAAAGGCGTTGTTTGGGTGAATGGCCAGCAAGCAAAACAAGGTGAAAAGTTTAATGGTATCACCGTCAAAAAATTAAATGAGAGTGATCAAACGGTTAATGTAACCGTTGGTGACAGTGGGCGCTCCGTGCCTTTTAAGGCCGGCCAAACAATGTACCTCGATGATCATAAAATTGTCGATGCCTACCAATAAACAGTGCTATGAATGTTAATTCGCAGATAAACAGTAGGCGGAATAAAAAGCAGGGTGGTGCTGCCTTGTTGATTCTGATGCTTATATTGGCACTAACAATATCGACCGTATTGGTAACAGGGGCCGGTAAAAAAGATAATACGGTTAAGCGAGATCAAGTGTCGAGCGAGGCTTTGGCTAAGGCTAAAGATGCACTGGTCGGTTATGCATACCGCAACGAGGGGGCCTTACCTTGCCCTGATTCGATTGGAGATGGGTTAGCGGATTCATGCTCAACGACAGAAGGTTGGCTGCCGTGGCAAGCGTTAGCGATTAAACCGTTAAGGGATGGCGGTGGCGCGTGTTTGCGTTACGTGGTGTCGGCAGCTTACGAAGGTGTGGCGCCTGCGAGCTTGGTGGATGGTGATTTTGAAATTCAAGATGTTGATAATAATACGCGTAATGCAGGGGTTGTTGCCGTTATATTAGCGCCACTAGAGGCCCTGCCGGGACAATTACGCGGCATGGGAAGCGGAAGCAGTAGCGAGTGTGGTAGTACGGACTCTTCGGCGCAGAAGAATGATGTCTCGAATTATTTAGACACTATCAGTGGGGTTAATAATGCAGCCAGTAATCCAACTGTTTTTATACAGGCGGATAAGGGTAACACCTTTAATGATGTATCAATATGGCTCAGTACAACGGATATAACCGGCTCTATCTTGGTTTGTGATGCCGGTTATACATTAATTAACGGTGTATGTGAGCTGATACAGTCATGTGATGATGGATATAATTTGGTTGATGGTAACTGTGTAGACATATATGGTTGCTTAGTAACAGAAGCACCTAATAATGGTGGGCAATGTAAGAATATTGTGTGCGATGACGGTTACACCGCTAATGATGGCGGTCAGTGTATAGCTGATAATAACGGAAACAGTGGTGGAAATGGGAAAGGGAAGAAATAGACAATGATGCCTAGAAAGGAACTATTCTGCGTTCAGCAAATTAAGGGTTTCACCTTACTTGAAATAGCCATTGTATTATTGGTTTTTGGCTTAGTGATTGGGGGGCTGATGGGGCCTTTACAAGTACAGCTAGAAAGCTTGGATAGAAAAACGACGGTGAACGAAATCGGGCTTATTAAAGAATCAATCGTTGGTTTTGCAATAAGAAATGGCCGGCTTCCATGTCCTGATACCGATAGCGATGGCGCAGAAGATATATCGGGCTCCGCGTGTACGCAGGTTTATGGTAACGTTCCTTGGGCTACATTAGGCGTGGGGGCAATAGATGGTTGGAAACGGCCTTTCACTTACCGTGTTGATATGAGCTTTGCCGACACTATCGACGGTTCAGGTTGCGCGGATGATGATACGGCAGGCGTATCGTTTGAAATCTGTTCGACAGGTGATATTAATGTATTCGATAGTCAAGGCGGTAATGCCGTCGCATCAAATTTGCCTGCGATTATCGTGTCACACGGTAAAAACTGGGCGCAAACCTCAGGGAGTGATGAAGGGGAAAATGAAGATAACGATGCCGATTTTGTCGATAAAACGTACGCAAGCGGAGGCAGTAATAATTACGATGATATTGTGGATTGGGTTAATTTAAATACGTTAATTGCAAAAATGGTTTTGGCAAAAAAATTACCTTAAGAAAAACATGACAATAAGCTGCTAACTTCTTGTACTATATTTAGTTGGCTTTATTAAAAATAAAAATATTTGGATGGGTGGTACAAGGAAATGAATAACTTAAATAAACAAAGTGGTTTTACGTTAGTCGAAATAGCAATCGTATTAGTTATTATTGGTTTGTTATTGGGTGGTGTGCTCAAAGGGCAAGAAATGATTAAGAATGCTGAAATTCGTAGCGTGATTACAGATGTGCAGGGATTAACAACAGCGATGTATGCGTATAGGGATCGTTATAATGCAATACCTGGAGATGATGCTTTAGGAGTAACGCATACAAGTCTAACTAAAAGTGACGGTGACGGTGACGGCGTTATTGAAGCCTCAGCGGCGGCAGGTACGGATGAAAATGAGGATGTTAACTTCTTTGCTCACCTAAGAGCCGTTAATCTTCTGACAGGAAGTGGAGTGACGTTGCCAAGCCACTCTCTAGGTGGTTCGTTGAGTGTATCTAATGGGACCAATGGACTGTCTGGAAATGTTGTCTGTGCTAGTGCGGTTGATGAAGCGGATGCGCTCATTATAGATACCAAAGAGGATGACGGTGTTTATAACACTGGAGCAATACGTGGTGCGTCGGTTTATACAGGTACAACGGGTGGAATTGCACTTTGTTTTGAACTGTAGTAAAAACTAATTTATGAAGACCTTTCCATTTGAGCGTTATGGGAAGGTTTTTTTATGAAATAAAATAATGAAAAAAACAATATCAAATAGACGAAACGACCCGCGCTTACATTTGCCCGATGTGCAAATTAGAGTGCGTAAGCAGTCTTTAGGTGGCTCGACATTTGTTGATTGTCAGCCCATTGATGTGAGCCAGAGTGGTTTGGCGTTTACATCCGACGAGCTTGATTTTGATTTATTGCAAAAGATTTATATAGAACTATCGGTTGGCCACCGAAAAATTGAAGGTAAGGCGCTTATTTGCCATATTGTAGAAAAAGATGAGGTGACTCAATACGGTGTTTTATTTATTGATGTGACGCCATCGGTTGAAGAAGCGCTAAGTCTTGAAAGCTTATCGTCTACGCGAGTAAAAGACTTCTCCGCGAGTATTGCAGAAAATATGGTGCTTAATCTTAAGCAGAAATTAGACGATAAACGGCTGAAGAAAGCGCAGATCCACTTGTTTGATGGTGTTGATGCATTTAAGAAACGCCTAATAGAACTTGTGAAAGACGACGTAGATAACCAAGGAAAGCCGTATCAATTAGGCGGCTTGTTCGAGTTTGACACCCATGCTATGTCGGTAACGGTGCCAATGAAAGATGCTGATGGCGCACTGTTAACACGTTGTACCATTAAGCCTGTATTGGCTCATGGCAGTAAAAAGCTCGTGTTTGAAACAGATACAGGTCGAACGTTCAGCAACTTATTTGATGTGCTGCAAGAAATAAGCGATACCTTTCACTGGATTTTATCGGAGCAAATTTAAGTCGAACTTGGCGGCATCTTATCGAAATTCAGCACGTCATTATTTTCCGTTAACCACGCCATTCTGGAGTCGCACCAGATATTGGCGGCGGGTTTAAACCCTGATGTATCATCTAGCGTGCCGGCTTTAACAATCATGATGCCGGGCATGGCATCGGCTTGGGTGTATAAGGGTGAGCCGCATTGATGACAAAAGTAACGTTTTACCGCGAGTCCGCTATCGCCTTGGTCCACGTAACAACGCTGGGTTTCGCCGTGAATACTAAAACCACTTTCAGCAACACAGATATTTAACGAGTAAGCCGAGCCGCTGGCTTTTTGGCAATGGCTGCAATGGCAGGCGGCGGTGATGATCGGTGCTTCGCTGATTTCATATTGGATGCTGCCGCAAAGGCATTGCCCCGTTTGTTTGTTCATGCTGTTCTCCGGTGTTGCGATATTGTTTAAACAAAAACGATACAGCGGTTTTTATACACTAAGATCTCATGTTGTAAGTGGTGTCTAATGGCACGCGATAAAACAATTTTTTCATTGTCCTGACCCTTGCGCTTTAGATCTTCAATATTATCATTATGGCGGATTCTGACGATGTCTTGTTCAATAATGGGGCCGGCATCGAGCTCAGTCGTTACATAATGGCTGGTGGCACCGATAATTTTCACGCCGCGCTCATGCGCCGAATGATAGGGTTTAGCGCCGGGGAACGCCGGCAAAAAAGAATGGTGGATATTGATGATTTGGTGGGGGTAGTGTTCGATAAAATCCTTGCTAAGAATTTGCATATAGCGGGCCAGTACGATGCTGTCGATCTTGTGTTCCGCCAATAAATCGAGCTGAGCTTTTTCTTGCTGTTGTTTATTCGCGGCGTTAATCGGTAAATGATAAAAAGGTATGCCGGCGTTGTTAGCCAGCGACTCGTAATCGCGGTGATTACTAATAATTAACGGGATCTCCACGTGCCATTCGCCAGACTGGTAGCGCGCTAGAATATCGAATAGACAGTGCCCGTGTTGTGAAACAAAAATGGCCAGCCTCGGTTTTACATCCGAAAAGGCAATCTGCCAGTTCATTTTTAATGGTGTAGCGACTTGTTCAGCAAAGACCTGTTGCAGCTGCTCGCGGGGGATTTTGAAGTTGTCGAGCTGCCATTCAACACGCATAAAAAAGTGTTTGTCGTCACTATCAACGTGTTGCTCTAAATCAATAATATTGCCATTGTTGTTGGCAACAAAATCAGTCACTTTGGCAATAAGTCCGGCTTGGTCGGGGCATTCTGCCAGTAGGATGGCGGAGGCTGGTGTAGTCAAAATAGGTCTCGCTTAGTTGAGTTAGCTGTGGGCGATAAAGTCGCCGTTGATTAATGCCTTCAAGGTGTTGCTTATGCGTTCAGTCAGTGCTCGTTCATTATAGGCTAGGGCCTCGGCATAACCCCAAACGGGGTTGGGCCATGCGACATCTGTTTTATAACGAACAATATGGTGTAAGTGTAACTGCGGCACCATATTACCGAGCGCCGCAATATTCATTTTATCGGCGGAATATAGCTCGTTGAGAATTTTGCTGAGCAATAAGGATTCCTTGTTGAGTTGTTGCTGGTGTTCCTCGCTGAGCTGAAAGGCCTCACTAATGTTTTCCTGCCGAGGCACTAAAATATACCAAGGGTAGTTAGCATCCTTGCTCAGCAGCAAGGCGGTTAACGGGAAGTCGCCTAAATAGTGGCAATCTTTGGCCAGTTGCGGGTGGAGTTGAAAGCTCATTTAGTCATCACCCCTGAGCCAATGGCCCGATTTTCCACCTTGTTTTTCGAGTAGTCGCACGCCTTGAATAGTCATCCCGCGGTCTACTGCCTTACACATATCGTAAATGGTGAGTAAAGCGACTTGGGTGGCATTAAGTGCTTCCATTTCAACCCCTGTTTTACCGGATGTGCTGACCGTGGTTTGGCAGCGAACGCGCGAATGTTGCTTATCGATGTCGAGTTGAATCTCCACATGGCTAATCGGTAATGGGTGGCATAGTGGAACCAGTTCGGCGGTTTTTTTACTCGCCATAATGCCTGCAATGCGCGCAATACCCAGTACATCGCCTTTTTTATTATCACCGGCGGTGATGCGTTGTAGGGTGTCGATGTTCATTTCAATAAAACCTTCCGTTACGGCGGTGCGCTGGGTATCGGCTTTGGCGCCAATATCAACCATATGCACATCACCGGCGGCATTAAAGTGGGTAAGTTCTGACATCTGATTTATTGATCCTAGCTATTTGATTGCATGATAGTATGATTCAATTATGCCACAAGCCGATAACGAACATAGCATGTCAATAAAAGTACTGTATTTTGCCAGTTTAAGAGAACAGTTTGGTTGTAACGAGCAGCAGCTCGATAGTGCAGGTATTCATACCGTCGCGGATGTTTGGCGCTTGGTGAGTAGCGGGCATACCTTTAAGCAATCTGTGCTGCACTCGGTTAATCAACAATACGCTGAGCTGGAGGCCCCAGTTAAGGCGGGTGATGAAGTGGCGTTTTTCCCCCCTGTGACCGGCGGTTAGATGATTACGATCTTAAAAGCGGCGTTTGACCCTTGGCAATCCATCGTGGATTACCAGCAGCAAATGAATAGAGATGGGGAGTACGGTGCTTGCGCAACCTTTGTCGGTACGATGCGTGACTTTAACGAGGGTGATCAGGTGAACACGATGCTGCTTGAGTACTACCCTGGGATGACCGAGAAATACCTAGAAAAGACCGTAGTCTCGGCTAAACAGCAGTGGCAGTTACTGGATGTGCTGCTTATACATCGGGTGGGTGAGTTATTGCCTAATGAGCCGATTGTGTTGGTGGCGGCGTGGTCAGCACACCGTAAAGACGCCTTTGAGGCCTGCCGTTTTATCATGGAGGACCTTAAAAGTAAGGCGCCATTTTGGAAGAAAGAATGTTTTGTTGAGCCTGATCAACAGGCACAAAAAAACCGCTGGCTTGCTAAGAACACCAGCGGTTATTAAGTCGGTCGTTGGCTTAGAAGTTTGGTTTTACTTCGGCGGCTTCGTAACGCGCAACACTTTCCGTGATTTCGGCCGCAGCGCTATCAATATCAGCCCAACCTTCAATTTTCACCCATTTTCCAGCTTCTAAATCTTTATAGTGCTCAAAGAAGTGAGAGATTTGATTTAGGGTGATTTCAGGAATGTCTTTGTACGATTTAACGTCGTTGTACAGCGGGGTTAGCTTAGCAACAGGTACTGCGAGTAATTTTGCATCTTCACCGGCCTCGTCAGTCATTTTTAATACGCCAATTGGGCGACAACGAATAACGGACCCATGCATTAAAGGAATCGGCGTGATAACTAGCACGTCAACTGGGTCGCCGTCATCTGACAAGGTATGCGGAACGTAACCATAGTTGCAAGGGTAATGCATGGCGGTACCCATAAAGCGGTCGACAAATAATGCGCCAGAATCTTTATCAACTTCATATTTCACAGGGTCGCTGTGTGAAGGAATCTCAATGATAACGTTGATGTCAAGTGGAAGGTCTGCACCAGAAGGGACTAAATTAAGGCTCATTTTGTTTCCTATAGTTTGTATTCAGTTTTAATTGTTGAGGCGCATTATACAGACGTATGTCGATTAATTAAGTTTTATACTTGCGGTGTTTTACTTTGCGTAGTAAAAAGAACAGTCGCTTTGTTTTTCTAACAAGCGTTATGTTGTTAACTTACTCGGGAGATAATCATGCAATTGAGCTACCTATTGCCGCCTATCATCGGTGGTTTTGGCCTGTACGCCGCGAAGTACGTTTATGGTTTAGTGATGAAATACCCAGAAGGTGAGGGTGCTGTGGTGCGGATTGCCGAGCAGATTCACTTGGGGGCGATGGTGTTTATGCGGCGTGAGTATAAGATGCTGGGGCTATTTGCCGCGGTGTTGTTTATATTAACGCTAGTTTTTCTCGGCTGGGCAACCGCTTTATGTTTCTTGGTCGGGGCGCTAGCGTCCGGCGCGGCCGGTTATATTGGAATGAATACCGCGACCAAGGCGAATGTGCGCACCACTACCGCAGCACATACCGATGGCGCAGAAGCGGCGCTCTCGGTGGCTTTCTTTGGTGGTTCTATCATGGGCTTGGCAGTAGCTTCCTTGGGTTTAATGGGGCTGGGTTTAATGTATTTGTTTTTTGGCAGTGACCCTGAAACGTCCCACGCGATTCATGGTTTTGCGATGGGCGCCTCGGTGGTTGCCTTGTTCTCGCGGGTTGGCGGTGGCATCTTTACTAAAAGTGCGGATGTGGGAGCCGATTTGGTCGGTAAACTCGAGGCGGGCATCCCCGAAGATGACCCGCGTAATCCGGGGGTGATTGCCGATAATGTGGGTGATAACGTCGGTGATGTGGCCGGCATGGGCTCGGATATTTTTGAATCGTACTGCGGTTCGATGATCGCGACCATCGCCATCGCATCGACCATGTCGAGTGTTTTATTAGCCGAACTGGGTGGGCAAGCCAGTTTGATGTTTTTGCCTCTGGCTTTGGCGTCAATCGGTCTGCTTTGTTCAATTTGCGGCATCATCTTAGTTAAAAAGAATGCGGCAAAAGCGCCAGAAAAAGCCTTACGCATGGGCACCATGGGGGCTTCCACCCTCTTTATAATTGCCGCCTTTTTTCTCATCTTGATGATGGATGTGAACAGCTATGTGTGGATGGCGGTTGTTGCCGGTGCGGTGGGCGGTATTATCATTGGCTTAGTCACCGAGTACTACACCGCCGGTTCGCCGGTGCAGCATATTGCGAAGTCGGGTGAAACTGGCGCGGCAACGGTGATGATTTCTGGCTTGGCGATTGGTATGCAGTCGGTAGCTATACCGGTGTTTACTATTTGTGGGGTGATTGCGGTGGCCAGTCATTTTGCCGATCTATACGGTGTAGGTATTGCCGCCGTTGGCATGTTAGCGACGGTGGGCATTACCATGGCGATAGATGCTTATGGGCCGGTGGCCGATAATGCCGGCGGTATCGCTGAAATGGGCGGCTTGGGTGAAGAAACTCGCAAAATAACCGATTCATTAGATGAACTAGGCAATACCACGGCGGCGATTGGTAAAGGCTTTGCCATCGGTGCGGCGGCATTGGCGGCACTGGCGATTATTACCGCCTTCATTGAAACTGTGTCTTTGCAAATACCCGACTTCAAACTGGAGTTGAATGACCCACAGGTGTTAATTGGCTTGTTTATTGGTGGTACGATTCCGTTTGTGATTGCTGCGCTAACGATGACCGCGGTGGGTGATGCTGCCTTTGAAATGATTAAAGAAATTCGTCGCCAATTTAAAGAAATTGATGGGCTTCTTGAGGGCAATGCAGAGCCTGATACCGCACGTTGTGTTGATATTGCGACGACGGCCGCTTTAAAGAAAATGATTGTGCCGGGTGTTATTGCGGTGAGTGCACCGCCTTTGGTGGGTTTTTTAATGGGTGCGCAGGCACTCGGAGGCATGTTATCGGGGGCTTTATTATGCTGTGTATTGATGGCGTTAATGATGGCCAATGCCGGTGGTGCATGGGATAACGCGAAGAAGTTTGTTGAGAAGGGTAACTTGGGGGGTAAAGGTTCAGATACCCACTCGGCAGTGGTGGTGGGTGACACAGTTGGAGACCCGTTTAAAGATACCTCGGGGCCTTCGATGAATATTTTAATTAATGTAATGGCGATTGTTAGTCTGGTGATTGCACCTTTGTTGAGCTAGGTGGTCTATAGGCATAGTTGAAAGTGGGGCGGGAATGATGAAAGGTTTTTTTAATTTAAAACAAGGGGTTTCTCAGAGCAAGGTTGAGCTGGAGGCTGTGGATGAGTTATACGCAGCTATTTATCAAGAGGATATTCAGTTAGCGGTTTTTTTCTGCTCAGTTGATTACGATTTGCCGACACTTGAAATAGCATTAAGGGAAAAATTTGCGGGTATTAAGCTGATTGGTTGTACTACGGCCGGTGAGCTGACTGCGGAAGGAATGCTGGAAGGAACGCTCAGTGGATTTTCAATCAACTCAGATCAGTTTATTGCCGATCATGATGTGTTTGACATGGAGACCATTGAGTCGGAAGCCAGCGCAGAAAAACTATTTAATTTGCAACAGCGGGTGGGGACTCAAGCAGGTGACGACTTTCAGCCGTTATCGTGGGTGCTGATTAATTCGATTGACTCGAAGGTTGAGCGCGTACTTGGGGTTGTTGATCGACGGTTTAATTCCATGCCTGTGGTCGGTGGCTCGCCCGGTGGGGGGGATTATTTTGCTCCAACATATGTGTATGCAAATGGATGTTTTCAAGCCAACTCGGCTATCGTTAGTTATATAGCCACCTCATTACCCTTTGAAATCTTTAAGATTGATGATTTTGATGAGTTACCTAGGCGAGTGGTCTTAACTGAAGTGGATACGGCGAGGAGAATAGTCACAGAGATAGACGGGTTGCCTGCGGTTGAGGGGTACTTTGAAGCTTTTGGTGTGCCTGCTAAGCAGGGAACCTTAGGTGCAGACTTTTATGCATCCCACCCACTAGCGGCAAAAGTGGCTGGTGATTTATATGTTAGGGCGATTGTGCCGCCAGTAGGGCATAAAGGTGGTGTTGAAAGTGATGGCCTGCAATTTTTTTGTGCGATTGAAGAAGGCATGGTCTTATCGACGGTGAAAACAAAGGGTTCCTTAGCGAATTTTAAGGATAAATTTTCTAGGCTTCAAGCTACCAATGGCCAAGCCAATTTGGTGCTAGCTTGTGATTGTATTTATAGGAAATTTGACTATAGAATGCAAGATGTTACAGCAGAAATAACTAACGTGATGATTGACAATAACGTACAGGGATTCCATGGTTATGGCGAGCAATTGGGTGTTATGAGTGTGAATCAAACGTTCACGGGCGTTTACTTTGGTACGAAGGATGGAGCTGATGAGCGAGCCTAATCTTGAGCAGCTTAAGGCAAAGCTAGCGCAAAAAGAAAAAATAATTAATGCATTAATGCGTCGAGCTGAAATTGTTAATGAAGGGCGAACCAGTGATTTTAATGCGTTTACACACTCCGTCGAGCTAGAAAAACAAGTTGCTATTAAAACTGATCAGTATAAGAAAGCTGCAGAACAATTGAAGGAAAAAAGTCAAATGTTGAAAGCAGAACGGGGGTTTTACTTAAACTTATTAAATAATGTTGATGACTATATAACCATTATTGGGTTAGACAATAGAATAATTTTTAGTAATGAGCGTGCCTTGGGTGTGGCCGGTATAAGCTTAGACGATGTGCAGGGGGGATATTTGTGGGAACAAGAGTGGTTTAATTTTCCTAACGCAGATAAGGCGCTTGTCGAAAAAAGTGTTGAGGAGGCCATACAAGGAAAGAGCAGTAGTCGTGAGCTGCAAATTAAAGTTGTAGAGGGTGCTGCAGAACGACTTTTTTGGGTGCGTTATGCCGCTAAACCGTTATTTTCAGAGGATGGAGAGGTGAGCTCTGTACTCATTGAAGGTTTTGCAATTGATGAGCAAAAAAAAGTTGAGTTATTACTGTTAGAAGAAAAAGAGCGTTTTCAAACCACCTTAGAGTCGATAGGTGATGCGGTTATAGCAACTGATAATGAGTGTAATATTACTTATATGAACCCAGTGGCTGAAGCATTAACGGGCTGGCGTGAGGCGAGGGCCATTGGCCTGCCCTTAGAGAAAGTGTTTTTTATTATTAATGAAATCACCGGTGAAGCGGCCAAAAACCCCGCCCGGCGTTGCATAGAGGAAGGGCGAATTTTAGGGCTTGCTAACCATACGGGGCTTTTGCATAAAGATGGTCATACGATATCCATAGAAGATTCTGCTGCACCGATACGGCAGGCAAATGGCAATATTATTGGCGCTGTTTTAGTTTTTCATGATGTTACTGAAGCCCGCTCTATGGCGAAGGAGCTTGAGTTCCATGCTAATTATGATGCCTTAACCGGGTTAGTCAATCGTCGCCAGTTCGAGCAGAAGCTAAAACAGGCCATGATCACGGTGAGAGAAACTCACCACGACTATGCTTTGTTATATTTGGACTTGGACCAGTTTAAGTTGGTTAATGATACTTGTGGGCATAGCGCGGGTGATGAATTATTGCAATTATTAGTGGCGCTGGTGAAACCAAAGGTGCGTAGTAGTGACGTGTTGGCGCGTTTAGGGGGCGATGAATTTGGTATCTTGTTGGAAAACTGCCCAGCGAATAAGGCGCTTGAGATCTCTAATGAGATTAGGGTGCTGATTGAAGAGTTTCGTTACGCTTATGAGGGGGTTATTTTTAATTTAGGTGTCAGTATTGGAGTAATCAATCTGATGGACGTTTGGGATATTAAAGCGGTTGATCCTTTAAAACTAGCCGATACCGCCTGTTACGCGGCAAAAGATGCTGGGCGTAATAGGGTGCACGTTTATCGGGTGAATGATGCTGAGTTTGAGTCTCGACAAGGGGAAATGAGCTGGGTGTCGAGAATTTCTGCAGCTTTGGACGATAATCACTTTGCCTTATTTTGCCAACCCATTTTACCGTTGACTGCAGAGCACGAACCCGGCATCGAGATACTCATTAGAATGCTCGATAAGGAAAGGGGCGGGGTTATTGCACCAGGGGCCTTTTTACCGGCGGCAGAACGTTACGACTTGATTGAAAAGCTTGATCGTTGGGTCGTCGAGCGGACCTTTGATTTCTTTCAGAAAAAACCTGGTGTTCTCGATGGCTTGGGTTATTGTTCGATTAACCTGTCTGGACACTCGATAGGTAGTGAAGGCTTTTTAAGGTTCTTGCAATCAGTCTTTATTAAAACCAAGGTTCCCTATAACAAGATCGCTTTCGAAGTGACCGAAACGGCGGCGATTCAGAACTTGAGTTTTGCGAGTACTTTTATGGCGCAAATGCAGAGTCTGGGTTGTGAGTTTTTCTTAGATGATTTTGGTGCTGGCATGTCATCGTTTGCTTATTTAAAACAATTGCCGGTGAATAAACTAAAAATTGATGGCTTATTTGTCCGCGATATTCACGAAGATGCCATTGACCACGCGATGGTCAAGTCGATTAACGACGTAGGTCACGCCGTTGGGATGCAAACCATCGCGGAATTTGTGGAAACCGATGCGGTTCTTAAAATACTGCATCAGCTAGGGGTCGATTATGTTCAAGGTTATCGAATATCTAAGCCGTTGGCATTGAATGATTTCAGTGTCGAGAGTCTAGCGGTAATGCAACAGGACATTTATGCGGTATTGGATGAATGTTCGGAGGCCTCGCGTATCGTCTCAT
Organism: Cycloclasticus sp. 46_120_T64; assembly: GCA_002162695.1. Taxonomy (GTDB): domain Bacteria; phylum Pseudomonadota; class Gammaproteobacteria; order Methylococcales; family Cycloclasticaceae; genus Cycloclasticus. Next base: position 50,841 of record MAAM01000001.1, read on the forward strand.
AAATGCCATCGTGTTATGCTTACCAATTTTTTCCTGGGGACTTGTTTGAGCTAAACAAGGCTTAGTCGTGTTACACGATTATTCAACTCAATTTAATAGCGTAATAAAAGGGCGTAAGTCATGAAGCAGTACTTAGCATTGATGCAAGATATTCTCGATAATGGCACCGATAAATCCGATAGAACAGGTACCGGAACACGGTCCGTTTTCGGGCGGCAAATGCGTTTCGATTTATCGAAAGGCTTCCCCTTGGTGACGACTAAAAAACTGCATTTACGCTCTATTATTCACGAGCTTATTTGGTTTTTAAATGGCGATACCAATACCGCGTATTTAAAACAGAACGGGGTGAGTATTTGGGATGAATGGGCCGATGAGAAGGGAGACCTAGGGCCGGTTTATGGGCATCAATGGCGATCTTGGCCAACCCCAGCAGGGGAAAGTATCGACCAAATTGCAGAGGTTTTACAGCAAATAAAGGATACACCGGACTCTCGTCGGCTAATTGTTAGCGCGTGGAACGTTGGCCAAATACCCGATATGGCGTTGCCACCTTGCCATTTGTTATTTCAGTTTTATGTAGCGGATGGGCGTTTATCTTGCCAGTTATATCAGCGTTCGGCTGATTTCTTTTTGGGGGTGCCGTTCAATATTGCAAGTTATGCGCTGCTGACGCATATGGTGGCGCAACAAGTAGGTTTAGAAGTAGGCGATTTTGTCTGGACGGGCGGCGATGTGCACTTGTATAACAATCACTTCGAACAGGCCGAGCTCCAGTTATCACGAGACGTTTATGAGTTGCCGCAATTGAAGATAGCGCGCAAAGCCGATTCTTTATTCGACTATCACTACGATGACTTTGGATTTATAGGTTACCAGTCCCACCCAGGCATTAAAGCGGCGGTGGCTATTTGATGATTTCAATGATCGTCGCGATGGCGGATAACCGCGCTATCGGTAAGGATAATAAGATGTTATGGCATCTACCAGGGGATTTTAAGCACTTTAAGGCGGTGACCATGGGTAAACCCATTCTGATGGGGCGTAAAACCTTTGAATCGATAGGCCGGCCCTTGCCGGGTAGAGAAAATATCGTCATTACCCGCAATAAGGACTTTGTCGCCGAAGGCGTTACCGTGGTGTATTCGGTGGAAGCCGCGTTAGAGGCGGCAAAACAATACGATGAGGTGATGATCATTGGTGGCGACAATTTTTATCAGCAAATGTTGCCGCTGACTGAACGTCTATACATTACCGAGGTTCAACATACGTTTACTGCTGCGGATGCATTTTTCCCCGAGATTAACCCTGCGCAGTGGCGTGAGCTGGAGCGAGTCGAACACGCGGCGGATGAGCGACACGCTTACGCTTATTCATTTGTTAGTTATGCTCGTGTGTAATTGCGGCGGTTAAATAAACGCTAACGACAAAAAATAACTAGACCTACGAGCCACCGTCTCAATAAGAATAAGTTCCGCTGGACTATTTCTTGGAGTCGTTGAGGCTTCTATACTGACTCGGTATTGTTCTGTGACCAAGCTTTCACCGCCGCAGTTTCCTCGGCTCCTCCGGTATAGGCGATGACCGAGGTGATGCCGCGAGGCTGCAATACCGATAGGTAGTATTTGAGTACCTTCAGCGTTTCCCTTGCCAGCCTGAAGGTAGATGGGGATGTTTTCATGGCTATCGAGTAATCAGTGATAATTGCTTAAGCTCGCTTGTCTTAGGCATTTTTCGGTAACGTCCAGCGCTTTTACTTGCATATCAAATGGGTAAACTAGGTTCATTTTTGGTGAGCTGGTCAGCCAGAAAAACCGTATCAAAACTATTCTCCATGGTCGCATCGATAGCAATTCCGCCTTCTTGGAGGTAGCTTTCGGCGTTATTTTTTTGCTAATTCAACTAAGGGTAAGGAGGCTGCCATACCTTGTTATATCAACGTGCTTGGGTAAGGCTTCGCCCGTTAAAAGGTAACGTGAAAAACACTCGCTATACCAAGGTATTAGCAACGAACCCTTAGCGCCGAAGCCATTAAAGACCATCAGTTGTGACTGCTGTGGGTGGGGGCCAATAAACGGGTTTTTATCTTTTGTTGCAGGGCGAATACCAACATTTGTTTCAATCAGTCGAGCAGCTTTTAATTGTGGAAACTCGGCATAGCAGGCTTCAGTTAATTGGCTAAATGCTGCTTGAGTCGGTGTTTCATCCAATGGTTGCCATTGCCAAGTTGACCCTAGTTTGAAACGTTTATTAGAAAGGGGGAGTAGCCACTTACCAAACTGAATGATTTCTTCAGGAAGGGCTTGCTCTGTTTCCATGGTAAGGATTTCCCCTTGCACGGGCTGTAAAGGAAGGGGGGAGAACCAAGGGTTGTTTTGCAGCTGGTGGCCATCACAAAAGATAAGTTTGGCCGCCTTATACTCACGCCATTTAATATGATCGCTGTTAATATTTAATTCGTTCAGCTTAAATTGAGCATTAACAAAGCTATTTTCCTGTATAAAAAATAGGCGAAGTTTGTCAAGTAAAGGCACGGTGTCTAGGTAGGCGCATTGTTTCTGGTTAAAGCCGCCTAAGGAGCTCGTTGTTAGGAAGCTTTTATCCACCGCTGTAAACTGTTCACCAAGAAAGTCGTCGTAAGCGGGATCTTTTTTTCGTTTTTGCCACTGTAAAATGTCATCTTCAGAGCGAAAAAGTTTCAGTTGTGGTTTTTCAAAGAGGAACTTTTCATTAAAAAAAACACTCAAGTCTTGGTATAGTTTTTTTGCAGTGCTGAGATAATTCTCAACCCTAGCTGGTTTAACCAGTCTTTTACCGGTGACGGGGTTAATTAAACCCGCAGCCGTACGTGAGGCGGTCTGTTGACGGCAAGAGTCAACTAATAAAACCTTCTGGCCTTGTGTTATTAAGCGCCAAGCTAACAGGCTACCCGCTAAACCTTGGCCGATAATTAGGAAATCAAATTGAGTGTCCACGTTAGTCATGACAATAAAGGCGCTTGTTTTAGTGAAAATAAGGCTAACAACAGCCTATAAAGTCGTTGTTAATATTGGTGAGTGCTTACAGCCTTTAAAATGGTTGCAAAGCGCAGCGACAGTCTTGTTTGATGAATTCCTCGTTTGTGCCAAGTTTTATTGCCGATAATTCACCGCCCCATAGGCAACCACTATCTAAGCAGATGGTGTTATTTTCTTGGTGTAAGCCTAAGGTTGACCAGTGACCAAATAAAATTTTGTCATTGGCGGTTCGCCGCTTGGGCACCTTAAACCATGGCATGAGGTGTTCTTCTTGTTCACCGACCGCTCCACTGAAGCTTAGGTCGGAACGCCCCTCTTTGTCACAAAAGCGCATGCGGGTAAAGCTGTTGATGATGAAGCGTAGGCGATCATCGCCGCCTAGCTCGTCGTTCCATAGGTCTGGCTGGTTGCCATACATCACGGCGAGAAAGGACTGGAGTTGGTCGCCTTGAATAACCGCCTCTAGCTCCTTTGCATAGGCCTGAGTGTCGGTTAGCGACCACTGTGCCGGAACGCCGGCGTGTAACATGCTGTAACCGAGTTTGCGGTCTTGATAAAAGAATGGTTGAAAGCGCAGCCATTGAATTAGCGAGTCGGCATCTTCAGCCTCAATGATTTGCTTAAAGGTATCGGCCTTATGCGGTTTTTTATGGCCGTATGCAACGGCTAGGAAATGACATTCATGGTTGCCTAGAACACAGCGGGCCGAGTCGCCTAATGCCTTAATAAAACGCAACACTTCTAAGGATTGTGGGCCTCGGTTGATCATGTCGCCAGCGAACCACAGTTGGTCTTGGCTGGGGTCGAAATTGAGTTTATCTAATAGCCGGCGTAATGGGTCGTAGCAGCCTTGTACGTCACCAATTGCATAATGCGCCATGTTGTTATGGTCAGTGTAGGGTGCGTGGAATAGATAGGGAAAAAGCGGGGATCGTTGTGCTAAATGTTTCGCCATCGGCGGCTAGCATATCGTAACTACCTTGCATCGCGCCGACTGAGGTTTCAATCACCGCGCCGCTGGTGTATTGGTATGTTTCGCCCGGTTGAATATTCGGTTGTTCGCCGACTACACCTTCTCCGTGAACTTCTTGTTTTTTGCCATTAGCATCGGTGATTAACCAATGGCGGCTGAGTAATTGAGTGGCCGTTTCACTGTTATTTTGAATACTGATTGAGTAGGCAAAAACATAGCGTGCGGCGGCCGGTTCCGAGGAGGAAGGGATATAAGTGCAGTCAACTTTAACTTCGATGTTTTGCGGGTTTTTCTTGCTCATAAAGGTGTTTCTTCAATATAAATACGGTGGCGGTGCTAAGAATGAATGCTTGTAGCGCATACGGAGCGTTTGTGAGCACGGGGAAATTTAGTGAACTCAACTTTAAATGGCAACAGCTTATACAGTAAGATGTTGTATGCAGTTATTATCTAGGAAAAGATGATTTGAAGGTACATATTTTAGGCATTTGTGGCACTTTTATGGGCGGTTTAGCGGTGATGGCGAAGCGGCTAGGACATACGGTGACCGGCTCGGATGCGGGTGTTTACCCGCCGATGAGCACTCAGCTTGAAGCTGAAGGTATTGAATTGATGTCAGGTTATAGTGCGGCTAACCTAGCGCTAAAGCCGGATATCGTGGTGATCGGGAACGCCTTATCACGCGGCAATGAGGAGGTTGAGGCGGTGTTGAACTCAGGTCTGCCTTATACATCCGGTGCTCAATGGTTGGCGGATAATGTGTTGCAAGGCCGCTGGGTACTTGCGGTGGCAGGCACTCACGGTAAAACGACAACCAGTTCGATGTTAGCTTGGATCTTGGAATATGCCGGCCTGAAACCGGGTTTTTTGATCGGTGGGGTGCCTTTAAATTTTTCTATTTCTGCGCGCTTGGGCGAGTCTGAGTTTTTTGTCATTGAAGCGGATGAATATGACACCGCTTTTTTTGATAAACGCTCCAAATTTGTTCATTACCGTCCGAAGACCTGCGTACTCAATAACTTAGAGTTCGATCACGCAGATATTTTTGATGACCTTGAGGCGATTAAACGGCAATTCCATCATCTCGTTAGAACGGTGCCGAGCAGCGGCGTATTGATTATGCCCAGCGATGAGCCGAATCTTGATGATGTGTTACAGCGTGGATGTTGGAGCGAGCTGGCAACAACCAGCACGAAGCCCAAGCAGCAAGCTGCTTGGACGGTCGACAATGTTAGCGCGGGTGAAACCGGCTTTGATGTGGCTTATGCTGGGCAAGATGTTGGCCGTGTGGAATGGGCCTTAACGGGGCAGCATAATGTGGCGAATGGTTTAGCGGCCATCGCGGCTGCCAAACACGCTGGGGTGGAACCATCGCTGGCCATCGCTGCGTTGGCGCGGTTCGAGAATGTTAAGCGACGGATGGAGATTCGCGCAACGGTTAACGGTATTACCTTGTACGATGATTTTGCTCACCATCCAACGGCGATAGCCAGTACCTTGGCCGGTCTGCGTGGAAAACTGAATGAACAACGGATTATTGCGGTATTAGAACCACGTTCAAATACAATGAAAATGGGGGTTCATAAAGACAGTTTATTGCCTTCGTTGCGGGCGGCGGATTATGCTTTTATTTATTTAGCCGATGGCATAGACTGGGGTATGAATGTCGATGCCCAGCCTAATGTTCAGGTTCACACCTCACTGGAGGGGCTGATTGATGCGTTACTTTCACTGCTGCAAGCCGATGACCACGTGGTCTTTATGAGTAATGGTGGTTTTTCAGGCATTCACCAAACGGTTGAAGACTTATTAGCCAATGAGCAAACATCATGCGTATCCCACTAAATGATGTGCCCCTTTTTCCTTTATCGACGGTGCTCTTTCCCGATGGCTTATTATCACTAAAGATTTTTGAAACGCGCTACTTGGATATGGTTAGCTACTGCTTGAAAGAGGACGTTCCTTTCGGCATATGTATGTTGGCTGACGGGCAGGAAGTTGGAACCGCGGCGAGAAGTTATCAAATCGGTACGCTGGCAAAAATTGTTAATTGGAGCCAAAGTGAAGGCGGGGTGCTGATGGTTGATGTGGTGGGTTGTCAACGTTTTAAGATCATAGATAGCCGCATTTCGCCGCAGCAATTGATCAGCGGGACGATTCAGTTATTAGCGGAACCCTTGACGACGCCGGTGCCTGAAGAGCTCGTTGATTTAACCGATATGTTGCGCTCGGTTATTAAAAAGCAACAACCGGGTGTGAGTCTAGATAGTAAACAATTTAATGATGCTAATTGGGTGGCTTATCGCTTAAGTGAAATATTGCCGATGGACGGTGTCATTCGCCAACGTCTATTAGAAATGGATGATGCGGTGGAGCGCTTACAGATGATTTTAGGTTTATTTACCCAGCGTTGAGTTGAATCGAGTGGTGACTTGTATCTAGCCATTCCTCTGCTATATTTAGTTGGCCGCTGATGGCTAAATAAAAAGGGGAGTAAGGGTGTCGGATAAAGGGGTTAGTTTGTTAAGCCGAGTGATGCTGAGGTTTTGTGTTGTAGGCTGTCTTGCTGTCTTATTTCAGTCGGCGGCAACCGCTAGAGTTCTGTTAGAGATGAGCGAGGTGAAATTACTGCAGGAGCAGGGTGAAGTCATCCTAGTCGATTCACGTTCTGCGACGGCTTTTCAGGCGATGCATATCGCAGGAGCGGTTTCTATTCCAAGTAATGAAACGTATCGGCAATCTGGGCGTTCAGATTTAGTCGCGAGTACTCGCGATATGCGCCGCTTACTGACTCAAGCTGGGGTATCTGAGCATTCGCGGTTGGTTGTTTACGGCGATAATAATTATTTAGAAATATCACGGCTGTTTTGGGTGTTGGAAATGTTTGGCCTACGTAATGTCAGCATTATGAATGACTCTTTTAAGCATTGGCGTAAACAGGGATATGGAACACAAACGGGACAGCAAGCGGTAACAGAAAGTGATTTTTCACCCTCATTAGATGAAGACAAACTCGCGACGATGCTGATGGTTTACCTCGCTATTAAGGACGATGGGGAGATGATTGTTGATGCGCGATCAGCACTTGAGTATGAGGGAGATGAGTCGCAAACGGGGATATATGGCCATATCCCTTCGGCGATTAATATTCCTTGGCACCAAAACTTGACCGCGGACTTTACTCAATTCCGCCCCGTCGAAGAGCTGGCGGCGTTGTATCGGCGTGTCGCGGTGAAAATAAGGTATACGGTTTATTGCAATAAAGGGCTAGAATCGGCGGTTAATTATGTGGCCTTGCGCGAACTTGGAATGAGTGTGCGGGCCTATGATGGTTCCTGGTACGAATGGGGCCTGCGCTCAAGCTTGCCTCGTGGAATGGGCAATGAGTGATGTATTTATGATGTTTGGAGTGATTAGATTGCGTTTTTTGGGTATTCAAAAACAGTTTGCATGGTTAATGATGTTATTGGCCATAATGATTATTATTGTCTACACGGCTATTGTGTATGTGGTTAAAGGCGAACAATCAATTGAGGGAGCGAAACAGAAAATAGAGATCCTGAGCCATGCCTTAGAAAATGAGTATGCCGAGCTAATTATATTGTCACTACCCAGCGCTAGCCTTGAAGTGATGCATAAGTGGCGTTCATTTTCGGCTATTTTGCATGCTGAGATCGATGATGAGCTGGGGCGGTCTGTGTTGAGCTTCTCTCGACAAGGTCAGGCGGGTGTAGATATACCTCGAAGTCCTACGAATAACGTTGCTCTAACTGATGAACAGTTTAGCTTAATGCGGCCGGTGATGTATGCCGGCAAGCAGGTGGGTTCGGTGCGTTACGTCGTGTCAACTAATCACCATCAGCGTTTGATCGCTGAATTACAGAGTACCTTGCTGGTATCGATACCGTTGGCTTTATTATTGGTGGGCTGTTTGAGTTTATATTTGCAGCGCATTGTAGTAAGCCCGTTACAGCGTTTGATTTCGACGGTGTCGACGCTTGAAACGGATCAAAATTACCGCACAAATGTGGAGGTGAATGCGAAAGACCAAAGCGAATTTGCGAGCCTGAGTCGGAGTTTTAATGCTTTACTTAGTCGTGTTCAACAAAGCTTGGATACGGCTGATGAAGCTCAAGCCTATGCGCAAGAGTTAGCAAATTATGATGAGTTAACGGGGTTGGCTAACCGGCGTTTACTCATTGATCATATGCGCTACACCCTCGAGTTGGCTAGTCGTGAACAACGGCACGGTGCGCTGTTGTTTATTGATTTGGATAATTTCAAAACGCTCAACGACTCACGTGGACACGCTGCGGGTGATGAACTGTTAAAACAAGTCGCGAGGAGTTTGAAAAAAGTTTTCCGTAAAGAGGACACGGTCGCTAGATTGGGTGGCGATGAATTCGTTATCTTGTCGGGTCGACTCGAAGATAGTGACGAGGCGGCGGCAAATCAGGTCCACTCATTGATGTTGAAACTGAGGCACGTCTTGGCGAAGAGCTTCCTGGTGCAAGGCGAGGTCTATCAGCTGACCGCGAGTGTCGGGGTGACGACGTTTCCTAGCTTGGCTAACACCCCTGAGGAACTGATGATGCAAGCGGATACGGCGATGTACCGGGCTAAAGAAGCTGGGCGTGATGGTTATCGTTTTTATCAGCCTGAAATGCAGGCGGCAGCCGAGGCGCGCTTACAGATGGAAAGAGAATTGCGGCGTGCGATTAGTGCGGATGAGTTTGAGCTGTTTTATCAGCCGCAGGTTGATGAGTTTGGCCGAATTTTAGGCGCGGAAGCCCTGTTACGTTGGTTTAAACCTGAGGGTAGGAGCGTTTCGCCAGCAGAATTTATACCGGTCGCCGAGTTGACAGGTTTGATATTACCGATTGGCGATTGGGTGTTAAGGCATGCTTTTGTGCAGTTAAAACAATGGCTGGAAGATGGGATTGATGGAAACTTTCGTTTGTCCATTAATATCAGTCCTTTGCAATTCCAGCAGGATTCTTTTGTTGCGAATGTCAGGGCCTTGCTGAATGAAACGGGGGTGCCAGCAAAAAGCATTACTCTCGAGGTGACCGAAGGCATAGCGATTAGTGATGTGCAGACAACCATTGATAAAATGCGGGTACTAACAGGCATCGGTTTTAAGGTTTCGATGGATGACTTTGGGACGGGGTATTCTTCGTTAACCTACCTGACAAAACTGCCGTTAAATGAGCTGAAAATTGACCAGTCCTTTGTACGAGATTTACACGTGGATCAATCCGATGCGGAACTCGCCGCGACGATCATCGCGATGGCGCAGAACCTGAATTTAGACGTGGTCGCCGAAGGGGTGGAAACAGAAGCGCAGCTGCGTTTTTTATGCCAGCATGGCTGTACTATTTTTCAGGGTTATTACTTCCACAAGCCGATGCGCTCGGCCGCTTTAACAGAATTGTTACTGGGGAGCTTGGTCATTATCTTATGATTGATGACGGGTTTTACGCAGGCCTATGAATACGATAAGAATGATACATAGGGCCAAGGCCCAAGGCCAATAATCAAGCAGTTGTTGGGGTAGCTGAGCGATGGCTGCGCCAAAAAATAAACCAGGAAATAAATAAGCCGGCGCCCATAGCGCTGAGGCAATGATATTAATGGGGATATATTGTTTATTCGGCATATCTAAAATACCGGCTATGAGAGGAATAATGGCGCGAATGGGGCCGATAAAACGGCCGATTAAAATACTATAAATTCCGTACTTTTCGAAAAAAACGTGTCCTTTATCGAATAAGGGCTGTTGCCCTTTCAGCCCCGGCAGCTGATAGATGCGCTTTTTATAGTGTTTGCCGATAAAAAAGCTCAGCCCATCGCCGGTGGATGCACCGGCGGCAGCCCATAAGATCGTGCTGAATAATTCGAGAGTGCCACTGCTGATTAAGGTGCCTATCGCAAACATAATCGCCACCCCTGGCACGATAAAACCAATAATTGCCAGCGATTCAATCATGGCGACACTAAAAATAATGCCGCCGGAAAATAACGGGTAGTCGATAACCCATTGGCTAATGAGATTAATAAGCTCGTTAATCATATGATGGCGTGTTTAGCTCTGTTTATTACGCATGAAGTCAGCGGTATTGAAAAAAGCTTGCATGAGTTCATCCAGCACCGGTTTTTCAATCTCTATTTGTTCTAATGCTTGCTGCATGCATAATAACCACTGGTCGCGCTCCGCTATCCCAATGCTAAAGGGTAGGTGACGTGCGCGTAATCTGGGGTGCCCGTACTTTTCAATGAATAGGGAAGGGCCACCTAACCAGCCGCTGAGAAATAGGAATAACTTTTCTTCTGCTTCGCTTGAGTCGACGGCGTGCATCTCGCGAATCTGTTTAGCTTTAGGGTTACTCTCCATTGCTTGATAGAAATAGCTCACTAACTGACGCACTCCCGCTTCACCCCCCAGTTTTTCATACTGACTGAGTTTGTAGTTTTGCCCCGGTTTAACGACGTTGGTCATGTGAGTTGGGCGAAGGCTATTTTAGCGGCGGCTAGTGTTTGCTGAATATCTTGTTCGCTATGGGCGGCGGAGACAAAGCCTGCTTCAAAGGCCGAGGGAGCTAAGTAAATCCCTTCTTTCAGCATGGCGTGGAAAAATTGTTTAAACCGCTCTTGGTCACAGTTCATGACTTGTTCAAACCGGCTAATATTTTTTTCCTCAGAAAAGAACAGGCCGAACATAGCGCCGACTTGGTTATAACTAAAGGGAATGTTTGCTTCGTCGGCTAATTGCTGCAGGCCTTCGAGTAATTGTTGGCAGCGTTGTTCCAATTTATTATAAAAGCCGGCTTGGCTGACCAGTTCTAAGGTGCTGAGGCCTGCGGCCATCGCGAGAGGGTTGCCCGATAGGGTACCGGCTTGGTATACGGGCCCTTCTGGTGCAAGCTGCGCCATAATGTCAGCGCGGCCACCAAAGGCACCCACCGGCATGCCACCGCCAATCACTTTGCCGAGGGTGGTCAGATCCGGTTTAACGCCATAGCGTTGTTGTGCGCCGCCGAGGGCAACACGAAAGCCTGACATGACTTCATCAAATATTAATACAATGCCATATTGATCCGCTAATGCTCTGAGTGCCTCGAGAAAACCGGTTTCAGGTGGGATGCAGTTCATATTGCCGGCAACGGGTTCAACAATAATGCAGGCGATGCTATCGCCTTGTTGCGCTAATAATTGAGTAATTGCCGCAGCATCATTATAGGGTAGGGTTAGGGTATGATCCGCCAGTGAGGCGGGTACGCCGGGTGAGCTGGGTACGCCAAAGGTCAGTGCGCCAGAGCCCGCTTTGACCAATAATGAGTCAGAGTGCCCGTGATAGCAGCCTTCAAATTTGATGATGTTATCGCGGCCAGTAAAGCCACGTGCTAAGCGAATCGCGCTCATGGTGGCTTCGGTGCCTGAGCTGACCATTCTTACTTTTTCGATGCTAGGGATGAGGCTGCAAACCTTTTCCGCCATGCGTGTTTCGATGATGGTTGGCGCACCAAAACTCAGGCCTTTTTCGGCCGCTTTTTGCACTGCATCGATAACGACGGGGTGGCTATGCCCGAGTACCATCGGGCCCCATGAACCGACGTAGTCAATATATTGTTTATTGTTGCTGTCGACAATATACGCGCCCTTCGCATGATCGATAAAAATAGGTTCGCCACCGACACCGTTAAAGGCGCGAACGGGGGAATTGACCCCGCCTGGGATGACGAGTTGTGCTTGATCGAAAAGGGACGGATTGCTCATGCGGGTGCCAGATTGCTTAAAAGGAAATATATTATAGGCGTATTAACCATATGAGCTCATTAGAAAGACTGTAATTTACTTAAAAATCTCCAGAGCTATTCGTATTAGCTAGGCTTGTATCAGTCGTTTATTGCTTGAGTGTGGTTATCGTTTGGGGCTTAACCGGCGGCAACAATAATTCCGCGTTCGATGAAATCTCGGAGGATGCTTAAACCACCTTGAATCACCACGTCAGGGTTGGGGTGGTGCATCTCAGCGGCGAGTTTAGTCAAAATAGCGTGGCTGTGTTGTTGGCTATTGTTGGCTAGTTTTTCCAGTAAGGCGTGGGTGACGGGGTTGGTTTCTAAAAACACAACCTCGTCGTCTGCGTTGCGATAAACCACTAAATAGCTAGCGGTATCAGGTACTTCGCTGGGGATGAATTCGGGCGATATATTATGTACGGGGTATTGGTAGGCGAGTGGGTATGCGTTAACCGATAGGGTGAGTAGTTGCTGCTCAATATTGTCGACATGGGCGCGGGTTTGTTCAGCGCCGTCGTTGGTTGCTGCTAATAGCTCAGCCCATTCATAGTGTGCCAATTCAGTGATGAACGGAGGGTCATCGACCGATTGTTCGTTGGCGGCGCGTTCGTGTTGTAGAAAATGAATGAACTCGGTGGGGATTTGTGAAAAATAGGGGCTGCTACTTTGGTGACGAGAAAAAAAATCCCTCACTAGCGCGTTCCAGTTCTCGTTGCTTGATACCTTTCGCAAGACGGGAAAATTGTCCGCTAAGAAGCTTTGTAGGTTATTGAAGAATAGGTCACGATAGATGTCGGCGCGTCGCTTTTCGATGTCGCTGGGTACGGGCGCGCTGTCGGGGTTGCGAATGTATTGGGTGAAGCGGTGCTGGGTCTTAATGAAGCTCCGCTCATCCGTTGGCGAGCTTTTTTTTACTGTTGGATTCATGGCGTATCTGCGCTTGTTCAATGGTGTTAACTTCTAATAATAGCTCGGCTAATGGTGGGATATTAAAGTCTCGTTCTAATAGGGTCGGGAAGACGCCAAAGTGTTCATAAGCCGTATCTAATAAGGCCCAAACGGGATCGATAATGTCGGCGCCATGGGTATCGATGATGATATCGTCGGCTTCATTATAGTGGCCAGCGATATGCGCATAACTGATGCGTTCAGCCGGCAGCTGCTTCATGAATTCAATCGCATTGTATTGGTGATTGACACTATTGACGTAAATGTTATTGATGTCGAGTAGCAACTGGCAGTCTGCTTTTTGAATAACGGCGTTAATAAAGTCTATTTCCTCCATTTCTTTGCCGGGAGCGGCGTAGTAGGAGGCATTTTCAATAGCAATCCGCTCACCTAGAATGTCTTGTACTTGAATGATTCTATCGGCGACATGGATAACCGCTTCTTCGGTAAATGGAATAGGCATTAAGTCATACATATGCCCACCATCACTGCAATAGCTGAGGTGTTCGCTGTAGATTTTAATTTGATGTTGCTTAATGAATTTAGCAATATCTTTGACGAAGTTTGTATCGAGTGGATCTGGGCTACCAATACTCAGTGATAAGCCGTGTGCGACGAACGGGAATTGTTCGGTGAGTGCGCGCAGTTGTTTTGCGTACTTGCCGCCTAAATTAATCCAGTTCTCAGGGCTGAGTTCGTAGAAGCCGACGTTACTTGGCGGGTTCTCGGTCAGCGGGCCAATGAAGGCCCGCCTTAGTCCGAGACCTGTCCCAGATACCGGGTAGGTATTTGACACGGGATCAGCTGGGCTTATTTTTCATGACCACAATTGCCTTCACTCGCTTTCATATCGGCACCACATTTACCTTCACCGCACTTTGCTTCAACAGCTTTGTCTGCTTTTTTAGCTTTCATTTTAGCGCCGCATTTGCCTTCACCGCATTTTGCTTCAGGGGCTTTCTTTTCAGCTTTATCGGCACCACACTTACCTTCGCCGCATTTGCCTTCGCCACACTTTGCTTCAGCGGCTTTCTTTTTAGCTTTGTCGGCACCACATTTACCTTCACCACATTTACCCTCGGCTAATACCATATAGCCCGTTTCAAGTTCTGTGGCACCGAATGGATTCGTCTCAGCACTGGCGATAGGAGCAAAAGCCACTGATGTTACGAATGCTGCACCAAGTGCGGCGGCTAATGGTTTTTTTGTTAAGTTTTTCATAAGGGCGTCCTTTTAGATTATAGAGTTGATTGGTAAATCCAGATCTTTTGTACTGCATCACTGTATGCGGTTTAATAGACCATGCAAAGTTCTAAAAACTTTCAACGGCCGGTAAAATAAATTAGCCGTGAAGCTTTAAGCCTTTGGTTAAGGGTAGTCTATATAAACTTAACGGAGGATGAATTAGCTGATTGTTTTCTCTTTAAACGGGCATAGATCTTCAATAACACAGGATCCGCAACGAGGTTTTCGTGCAATACAAGTATATCGGCCATGCAGAATCATTAAATGATGTGCATCAAGTTTATATTGTTTGGGAACGAATTTTTCTAACTTTTTTTCTACCTCAAGCACGGTTTTTCCAGGGGCAATTTTGGTGCGATTACTGACTCGAAAGATATGTGTGTCGACAGCGATGGTTGGAACGCCGAAGGCCGTGTTGAGAACCACATTAGCCGTTTTCCGGCCAACACCGGGTAGGGTTTCTAATTCCACCCGAGTGCGAGGTACCTCGCCGTCGTATAGGCGCACCAACATCTCGCAGGTTTTTATAACGTTCTTTGCCTTGGTGTTAAATAGACCAATGGTTTTAATGTAGTGTTTGAGCCCGGCTTCCCCCAGGTTGAAAATACCTTGTGCGGTATTGGCGACGGGGTATAACTTGTCGGTCGCCTTATTGACACCTTTATCGGTTGCTTGCGCCGATAGAATAACCGCGATGAGTAATTCAAACGTGGAGCTGTAATTGAGTTCGGTTTCTGGTTCGGGTATGGCTTTGCTGAGGCGCTGAAAAATCTCCAGTCGTAGGGCTTTGTTCATGGTATTAGTCGTATCTCGCTTAGGGTTGAATTTGCCACTGTTTGTTCAAGAGAACTATTTTTGCAGTAGCACTTTGCAGGGTATTAAGTGGAATGAGCTTTTTTAACGGCTCGCTGGCAAACGCGGTGTACTGCTGGTAAACCCAATTGTAATTGACGATGGCGCTCGTTTTGCTAGTAAAGTTGATGCTGTTGATTGATTCGATACGTTTGCTGACGGCTATAACGCGTGCGTTTTTTAGGTTTGAATCGCCCCAAGGCTCGCCTATGATGAGTTTTTTGCCGTTCTCGGTAAAGCTTAAATACGCGCCGGATCGGCCGACTGTGTGGCAGTTGATGAGTTCGGCATCAACCGCTGCTTGCATGTCGCGGCATTGCCAACCGCTGGGTGTTTTTGCATAAGCATTGGGGTTATTGCTGACAATATTAATGGCGTAACCCGCGGGTTGCAGCTGACGTAGGGTTTCTAATGCCAACTTATCGTCTAAAATAGCGGCTTTATGGCAGGCGGTTAATAATAAACTGCTGAGGCAAAGCATAAGTATTTTGCTTGAGTGGTTAAACATAAGGCATTCCTTTATTGTTAACTGGCGATTCATTGTAGTGTAGCTTGAAGGAGCGGGAATGATTAATTGGTCGAAGATTGACACGGTTTTACTGGATATGGACGGTACCTTGTTAGACCTAAGGTTCGATAACTATTTTTGGCAAACCGCGGTGCCCGAATATTTTGCGAGAAAACAAGGTTTGTCATTTGAGCAAGCGGTAGAGCAGTTGCGGCCTATCTTTAAAGCGCAAGAGGGGCTGCTAAGTTGGTACTGCCTTGATTATTGGAGTAAAGAACTTGAGATTGATATCGTTAAGTTGAAACGAGGGATGTGCGAGCAGATAAAAGAGCTGCCGCATACGCGTGAATTTTTACAGGCGGTGAGACTGAGTGGTAAGCGCTGCGTGTTGGTGACCAATGCTCATGCAGATAGTTTGCTGTTAAAAATGCAGAAAACAGGGTTGGTGGGCTTTTTTGATGCGATTGTGTCATCGCATGACTTGGGGTACCCGAAGGAGCATCAGGATTTTTGGCGACGCTTAATCAAGCTGGAGGCGTTTGATAAGGCGACAACGCTGTTGGTCGATGATAGTTTGAGTGTGTTAACGGCGGCGGCTGAATTTGGTATTCAGCACTTGATTGCCGTTGACCAACCGGATAGTACTCAACCGCCGCGGATGATACAAAACTTTGCGGCGGTTAAGGATTTGCGTCAGATCAAGCCGTCTAGCTAGGAACTTTGTTTTCTATGCTGAGGTTTTTTATGTGGCCTAGGTTTTCCTTTATGCTTATTTGCAGAAGGTTTGTAGGTCTTTTTAGTGGCAGGCTTAACCTCGGGTAGGGTAGCGCCGTCTATTGGTGAGTAGGGGATCTTGTGTGAAATATAGGCTTCAATGTCAGGCAATGAATAAGCATACGTTTCACAGGCGAAGCTAATCGCCTTGCCGCTGGCGCCAGAGCGTGCAGTACGGCCAATTCTATGTACGTAATCCTCGGCGTCTTGCGGTAAATCAAAGTTAAAGACGTGGCTTACCGCCGGAATGTGTAAACCCCTAGCGGCGACGTCGGTGGCGATTAATAGCGGAAGTTTGCCTTCTTGAAAGCGTTGAAGTATTTGTTGGCGCTTTTTCTGTGGCACATCGCCGGATAATACGGCATTGTCAAAATCATTACCTTCTAGATAGCGATTTAATCGGTCGGCGTTATGCTTGGTATTAATAAAGATGATTCCACGCTCAGGTTTTTCATCATTCAATATTTGAATTAATAAGGGGATTTTTTCATCTTCGGCAGGGTAGTACATCGATTCGACGACTTTTTTAGCGGTGATTTGCTCCGGTTCGATGCGGATCATTTCTGGGTTATTCATGTGCTCGTAAGCGAGCTCGGTCACTTTGAATGATAGGGTCGCTGAAAATAACAGGTTCAGGCGTTGCTCGGGTTCAGGTAGGCGACGCAATAAATAGCGAATATCATTAATAAAACCGAGGTCAAACATGCGGTCGGCTTCATCTAGAACCAGCACATCGGCGTTTCTCAGGTTAAAGACCTTTTGTTTGAAAAAATCAATGGTGCGGCCTGGGGTGCCAATTAAAATATCGACGCCATCTTCTAATGTTTTGCGTTGCTTCTCGTAATCGGTGCCGCCGTAGGCCAAACCTATTTTGATATTGGTATGTTTACCGATGATTAACGCGTCGTTATAAATTTGTATCGCGAGTTCGCGGGTAGGCGCTAATATCAGTGCCCTGACGCCGCTTTTGTTATTCGTCGCGACCTTGTTGATCAGGGTGTGGTAAGTGGCGAGTAGGAATGCAATCGTTTTACCGGTGCCCGTTTGCGCTTGCCCTGCGACATCTTTACCGGCCAAGCTAATAGGCAGTGTTTGTTGCTGAATCGGTGTGCAGAGTTCAAACCCTGCTTCATCCATGCCAGCCAAAACTGTTGATGCTAGGCCAAGAGAAGAAAATGTTGTATCGGTTAAATGGGTTGATGACATAAAAGGGGTGTTTGAATGTAAGGAGGAGTCTGAATAATCAAATCCATTTTAGCAGACGATCATTCATGTTAAACTATGAAGATATATCGTACTCTATTATGATGATGCGATGCGTAGTATTAACCGAATGGAGAAGAAATAGTGAGTGAAAATGTAGTTCATACCAGCGATGATGCTTTTGAAGCAGACGTATTAGGTTCCGATCAGGCCGTTTTGGTGGATTTTTGGGCAGAATGGTGTGGCCCTTGTAAGATGATAGCGCCGATTCTTGATGAAATTGCCGATGAATATACCGGCAAGCTTAAGGTTGTTAAGCTTGATATCGATTCAAATCCTGCTATTCCTCGCCGTTTTGGTGTGCGTGGTATTCCTACGCTGATGGTTTTCAAGGCCGGTGAAGTCGAAGCGACTAAGGTCGGTGCCGTGTCTAAGTCCCAACTTGCTGCTTTTATTGATAGTAATCTTTAAAAATTAACACCTTCGTCTTGGAAACAGTAGACGAGGGTGTTTTTTAGTGTTACCTTTTAAGTCGAACGATCTCTAAGCACGCGTTTTGCCGTGCGAACTTTCAAAAATATATAACAACCTATCAGTGCAGTGACGCACTTCGATACCTTTCTTCAATTCCAAATAAATCTATATGAACTTAACCGAACTTAAGCGCAAACCAGCAAGTGAAATTCTTCAAATTGCTAAAGACTTAGGTGTTGATAACACCGGTCGATCCTTAAAGCAAAATACTGTTTTCCAAATTCTTAAAAAAGTTGCGAAAAAAGGTGATGCTATTCATGGTGATGGCGTCCTTGAGGTGTTATCCGATGGTTTTGGTTTTTTACGTGCGGCGGACGGCTCATTTTTGGCTGGGCCAGACGATATTTATGTCTCTCCGAGTCAGATTCGTCGTTTTGGTTTGAGAACTGGGGATACGATTTCAGGAAAGATTCGTCCACCGAAGGATAATGAACGTTATTTCGCATTATTGAAGGTTGATCTGCTGAATTTTGAGAAACCTGAGCACGCAAAGAATAAAATTGCTTTTAAAGATTTAACGCCGCTGTTTCCGAATGAGCGGCTGCAGCTTGAGATTGGCAATGGTACTACCGAAGATTTAACCTCACGTGTTATCGACTTAGTCTCGCCGATTGGTAAAGGTCAGCGTGGTTTGATTGTATCACCACCGAAAGCCGGTAAAACGATGATCTTGCAAAACCTTGCGCACTCTATTGCAGAGAACAACCCAGAAAGTGATTTGATTGTATTGTTGATTGATGAGCGCCCTGAAGAGGTGACTGAAATGTCACGTACGGTTAAGGGTGAGGTTATCTCTAGTACTTTTGATGAGCCTGCATCACGCCATGTTCAAGTGGCTGAAATGGTGATTGAGAAAGCCAAGCGAATGGTTGAGCATAAACGTGATGTCATTATTTTATTAGATTCTATTACCCGATTAGGCCGTGCTTATAACGCGGTTGCACCGTCATCCGGCAAAATTCTATCGGGTGGTATTGATGCTAATGCGCTAGAACGTCCAAAACGTTTTTTTGGTGCAGCGAGAAAAATTGAAGAAGGTGGTAGTTTAACGATTATTGCAACAGCCTTGGTTGAAACGGGCTCGCGTATGGATGACGTTATTTACGAAGAGTTTAAAGGTACCGGTAATATGGAGCTGCACCTTGAACGTAAGGTTGCCGAAAAACGTATTTACCCAGCGATTAATGTGAACCGTTCAGGAACACGTCGTGAAGAATATCTTGTTGATGCGGATATTCTGCAAAAAACATGGATTCTACGTAAAATTCTTAACCCGATGGATGAAATGGGTGCGATTGAGTTTCTCCTGGAGCGCTTTAAGAAAACCAAAACGAATGATGAGTTCTTCGCTTCGATGAAGCGTTAGTATTTATTTTACAGACAAAAAAAGAGCTTCAAATTGAAGCTCTTTTTTTTTGTCTTAAATTATTATACTTAGGATTGTTGTTCCCGTTCAATCGCTCGATAAGCAATATCGGTGCGGAAGTAAACGTTATCCCACTTGATAGCGTTAACGGCTTCATAGGCTTTGGTTTGAGCTTGTTGCACGGAGTCGCCTAATGCGCAAGCACACAACACTCGTCCACCATTAGTCGTTAGTTCGTTATCAATAGTTTTAGTGCCGGCATGGAACACTTTGGCATCATTAGTTTCAGTGGGAATATCACGAATGATATCGCCTTTGTTGTAATCAAACGGGTAACCACCGGCCGCTAATACAACGCCAACAGACATGCGAGGATCCCAGTCTGCGGTTATTTTATCGAGTTTATTATCCAACGCAGCATTACAGAGATCCGTTAAGTCACTTTTTAAACGCATCATAATCGGCTGTGTTTCAGGGTCACCGAAGCGGCAGTTATACTCTAAAACTTTAGGTTTGCCTTGCGCATCGATCATCACCCCAGCGTATAGAAAACCGGTATAGGGGATGCCATCTTTGATCATGCCATCAAGAGTCGGCTGAATGATCGTGTCCATGATAGTTTGATGCATAGCTGGCGTAACAACGGGGGCGGGTGAGTACGCGCCCATGCCGCCAGTGTTCGGGCCTAAATCACCGTTATCGCGTGCTTTATGATCTTGAGATGAGGCCATTGCAAGCGCTTGTTCGCCATTGGCGATAACGATAAAGCTGGCTTCTTCACCGATTAAAAACTCTTCAATAACAACACGATGACCGGCTTCACCAAAGGCATTGCCTGCTAACATATCGTTCACAGCTTCAATGGCTTCTTGCTCAGTTTGTGCAAGGATAACGCCTTTGCCTGCGGCTAAACCATCGGCTTTAACAACAATTGGCGCACCTTTTAAACGAATGTAATCGCTTGCTTCGGCTATTTCGGTAAAGCTTTGGTAATCGGCCGTTGGGATATTGTGACGTGCTAAGAAATCTTTGCAGTAGGCTTTCGACCCTTCAAGTTGAGCGGCTAATTGGCTAGGGCCAAAGCAGCGTAAACCATTGGCTTTGAATTGATCGACAATGCCAGCCACTAAGGGGGCTTCTGGGCCGATAATCGTTAGCTCAATCTGCTCTTTTTTTGCGAAGGCCAATAAACCCTCAATATCTTCAGCAGAAATGTCGATATTTTTAAGCCCAGCTTCTTCAGCTGTTCCTGCGTTACCAGGAGCAACATAAACCAACTCAACTTTATCCGACTGCTTAGCCTTCCATGCAAGAGCATGTTCGCGACCACCGCCACCTACGATTAATACATTCATTCGTCTGTCCTGTTTTAGTGTCTAAAGTGACGCATGCCAGTAAAGACCATGGCAATACCGTGTTCATTGGCAGCTTGAATGACTTCTTCGTCACGCATTGAACCACCCGGTTGGATAACCGCACGAACGCCAACATTGGCCGCGTTGTCTAAACCATCACGGAACGGGAAGAAAGCATCTGATGCCATTACTGAGCCACTAACATCAAGCCCAGCTTGTTCCGCTTTAATCGCCGCAATACGCGCAGAGTTAACACGGCTCATTTGGCCCGCACCAACACCGATGGTCATATTGTTTTTGCCGTAGATAATGGCGTTTGATTTTACAAATTTAGCGACATTCCAAGTGAATAATAGATCGCGCATTTCTTGTTCAGTTGGTTGGCGTTTAGTAACAACCGTTAAGTCCGTATAAAGCTCGTTATCAACGGTTTGTACCAGTAGGCCGCCGTTTACACGTTTGAAATCTTGACGGTTAGAGTTAGCTGTTACCCACTGCCCACTATCGAGCAAGCGTAGGTTCTTTTTGCTGGCAATAACGTCAGCGGCATCTTTGTTGATACCCGGTGCGATAATAACTTCGGCAAATTGACGTTCTGTAATAGCTTCCGCTGTCTCGCGGTCTAATGGGCGGTTAAAGGCAATAATACCACCAAAAGCAGACTCGGGATCTGTTTGGTAAGCGCGGTTGTAAGCCTCTAGAATATTGTCGCCTAATGCAACACCACAAGGGTTTGCGTGTTTTACGATCACACATGCAGGGGAATCATCAAACTGTTTAACGCACTCTAAGGCGGCATCGGTATCAGCGATATTGTTGTAAGAAAGCTCTTTGCCTTGTAGTTGTGTGGCCGATGCAATAGTACCAACTTGTGGTGCATCTTCGGTAAAGAAAGCCGCTTTTTGGTGAGGGTTTTCACCGTAGCGCATCACTTGTTTTTGCTTGAACTGTAAGTTGATGGTGCGAGAGAACTCAGCTTTTTCGCCATTTTCTTGAATGCTGCCCAAATAGTTAGCAATAGCGCCATCATATTGTGCGGTGTGCTCAAAGGTTTTAACCGCTAAGTTGAAGCGTGTCGCATCATCAACACCGCCGCTAGCCTTGATAGAGTCTAGGGTGAGTTGGTAGTCAGCTGGATCAACAATAATAGTCACGTCTTTATGGTTTTTAGCCGCGGCACGAATCATCGTTGGGCCACCGATATCGATATTTTCAATCGCGTTGGCTAAATCACAATCTGGCTTAGCAACGGTTTGTTGAAACGGGTAAAGGTTAACAACAACCAAGTCGATCGGTTTGATGTCATTCTCAGTCATCACTGATTGGTCAATATCACGGCGACCTAAAATACCACCATGAACTTTTGGGTGTAAGGTCTTAACTCGGCCATCCATCATTTCGGGGAAGCCCGTGTAATCGCTAATTTCAACCACCGCAATATTGTTTTGTTGAAGTAGTTTGGCGGTTCCACCGGTGGAGATGATTTCAACGTTCAAATCGATAAGTTGCTGGCAGAATTCAATGATGCCGGCTTTATCGGAAACGCTGACCAAAGCGCGAGAAATTTTATTA
Organism: Cycloclasticus sp. 46_120_T64; assembly: GCA_002162695.1. Classification (GTDB taxonomy): domain Bacteria; phylum Pseudomonadota; class Gammaproteobacteria; order Methylococcales; family Cycloclasticaceae; genus Cycloclasticus. Next base: position 72,987 of record MAAM01000001.1, read on the forward strand.
CTCATGTAGTGACCTGTAGTGAGATAAGTTTAGGCTGTGAAGCCAACTATTTAGAACAGGCTATTCTATCGAAAAAAGTAGTTTTTTGCTGAAACTTTAGTAATAAAGTACGGCTTTTTGTGCACCCAGTGGCGCGGTGAGGATTAACTATCGAGTTGGTAGAGTGCGAGTTTTTTTCTAAGGGTTCCACGGCTCAAACCTAGCACTTTGGCGGCTTTGGATTGGTTTGATTTGGTGTGATTGAGCACGGCTTGTAACAAGGGTTTTTCGACCTCACGGATGACTAATGCGTGTAAGTCCACCACTTCTGAACCATCTAGTTGGGCAAAATAACTCTCTAATGCCTGCGTTACTTGGTGGGATAATGTTTGTGTTGGTTTGTCTGAACTCATGCGCGTGGCTGTTTTGTTTGTATTAAGTCGTTAAAAATATTGTCGATAAAGTCTAGTTGCTGCTCTGGTAGTTGCAGTGAAAAACTTTCTTTAACACGCGGCAATAAGGATTTATCGATGTGGCTAAAATACCAAGCAAGATGCTTTCTAGCAATTCTGACCCCCATAATATCACCATAAAATTCGTGTAGCTGAATAATATGCCGAGTAATGATGTTTTTTATGTCAGCCAGGGGCGGCGGCGGTAGTCTTTCCCCCGTTTCTAGGAAGTGGCTGATTTCTTTGAAAATCCATGGGCGGCCTTGTGCGCCACGGCCGATTAATAAACCATCGGCAGCGGTATATTTGAGAACCTCACGGGCTTTTTCTGGGGTGCTGATGTCGCCATTGGCCAGCACCGGAATCGTAATGGATTGTTTAACCAATTTGATGGTATCAAACTCGGCTTCGCCATTATATTTACAGGCGCGGGTTCTGCCGTGTATGGCGAGAGCCTGGATACCGGCTTGTTCGGCTATTTTTGCGATGGTGACGGCATTGCGACTGGCGGCGTCCCAACCGGTTCTTATTTTCAGCGTAACCGGAATATCCACGGCGGAGACCACGGCCTGAAGGATTTTGTCGACCAAGGCTTCATCTCTTAAAAGCGCCGATCCGGCGGCGACGCTGCAGACTTTTTTCGCCGGGCAACCCATGTTAATGTCGATAATCTGTGCGCCATTTTGTTGGTTAAACTGTGCGGCTTCCGCCATTTGTTGTGGATCAGTGCCGACGATTTGTACCGAGCATGGTTCATTTTCCCCGCGGTGGTCGAGCTTTAGCTGGGTGCGCCGGTTTTTACGAAGTGCTGGGTTCGATGCGGTCATTTCCGACACCGCCAAACCGGCACCTAGCTCACGACAGAGCTGGCGAAACGGGCGGTCGGTAATGCCTGCCATCGGGGCTAACACTAGCGTATTGCTGAGGGTGTAAGGGCCTATTTTCATGCGGGGTGAATATTATTAGGAGGTTTTAACAGGAATATTTTACAACAATTGGCCGCTGTTTTCTGCGTTGTGGTGAAGGCTTAATGGCTGAACGAAATTTCGAATCCTGCAGCATTGGTGTCAGGTTTGTCGAAGCTCAACTCGATATCTTGGTTGCTCTGGGCTGGGAATAACCCGATGCTTTTCTGCTCTAGGTAATCTCGTGGGTTAAACGAGATGTGTGCGACCTTATCGCCCTTGTCAGAACTGAGCAGTAAACGAATTTGTGGGTAGGCCTGTTCGATTAGGGCCGCATTCTTAATACTGAGCCGTAGTAATAGGGCTTGTGTTGAATGGGGGTGGTCGCTGAGTTGGCGTTCAATAATGCGGATTTGATTGAGTTCTCGGTACAACGGGATCTGCAGTCCAAGTGCTTTATTTAATTGTTTTATATAAGGCTGTAGGTGGATGTTTTGGCTTATCCAAGTGCTGTTTTGCTGACCCACTTGACCGATCAAAACGAGCCCTAGTATTAATACGATGAGACGATAAGGGGGCTTTTTATTGGTAGCGGCTTGGGCCTTGCTTTCCCAGGGCGCGAGTTTCTCATCGCTGAGCGCGTCTTGTTCTGTGTGGCTGTTGGCGAGGTTTTTTGGCTGAGGTGGACTGAGTGCATTAAATACTTCGTCGCAGTGCCCGCAGCGCACTAAGCCCTCTTTTTGTTTGAGCTGCTGGGCCGTTATTTGCAGGCTGCTCAAACAATGAGGACACTGTGCGTATTGCATCGTTAGGCTTTTTTCACCGCGTGAAGGCAGGCCCAGTTATCTTGGATAACGGCGGGGTCAAAAACGAATTCATCTTGATAGGCTTGGGTGACACTTTCAACTTGTTCGCCGAGTATGCCGGATAATAATAAGTGCCCAGCTGGTTTCACTAGCGCGGATATGTTCGTTGATAGGTTGATCAATGGCTCGGCGAGAATGTTAGCAACTACGATAGCTTGTGGCGTAGAGGGGTATTGCTGTGCATCGTAGACGTCGATTTTGCTGCTAACTTGGTTTTGTTTGGCGTTGTCGGTGGTTGCGGTAAGGGCTTGCGGGTCGATATCAATGCCAATCGCGCTGTCTGCTCCTAATATTAACGCGGCAATTGCGAGAATGCCCGAGCCGCAACCAAAGTCGATGACTTTGTCACCCTGTAGTGGGTGGTTTGCCAGCCATTCGAGGCAAAGAGCGGTTGTTGGGTGAGTGCCGGTGCCGAATGCTAGACCAGGGTCGAGTGTGAGAACGGTTGCATCTTTTTCGGTTACTTCGTGTTCAGTCGAGCAAACCCAAAAATTCTTGCCGAATTTTATTGGTTTGAAGTCATCTAGCCAAACTCGTTCCCAAACCTGATCTTCTAAACGCGCAAGACTTAAATCCCAGGGCTGGTTTGAGTCGATGTGTTGTTCAAAAAATTTGTGGGCTTGGTTGAGTTCCTGCTGTTCATCGAATAAGCCGGTGACCTGCACCTGTTGCCATAATGGCGTGGTATTCAACGGCGGTTCGTAAATGGGCTGGTCTGCACCGTCCGTCATGGTGACGGACAGTGAGCCTAGCTGTTCAAGCAGCGCTTCAAATTGCGCTGCTAAATCTGGGGTTGTGGTAATGGTTAGTTGTTGCCATGCCATCGTAATTACAGACCCAGTTTCTTTTCGAGGTAATGAATATTGTAGATGCCGGATGCAAAATCCTTGTCTTCGAGGATGTCTTTTAACAAGTCAATATTGGTGTGAATGCCATCAATAACGGTTTCGTTGAGGGCGGTTTTAGTTCTCGCGAGCGCAGATTCACGTGAATTCCCTGAAGCAATTAATTTGCCGATCATCGAGTCGTAATATTGTGGAACGGTATAACCGTTATAAATATGTGTATCGACACGAATACCCAAACCACCAGGAATATGTAGCTGTTTGATTTTTCCAGGTGAAGGAACGAAGGTTTTTGAATGTTCCGCATTGAGCCGGCACTCGATAGCGTGGCCGTTGATTTTAATGTCATCTTGGCTGTAGCTAAGGGGTTCGCCTGCGGCAATCTTTAACTGCTCGGCGACGATATCAACACCGGTGATAATCTCGGTAATCGGGTGTTCGACCTGCACCCGGGTATTCATCTCAATGAAATAGAACTCGCCGTTTTCATACAGGAACTCGAAGGTGCCCGCGCCGTGGTAGCCAATTTCAGCACAAGCTTTGGCGCAACGTGTACCAATTTCTTGGCGAACCTCTTCGCTAATGCCAATAGCCGGCGCTTCTTCAATGACTTTTTGGTGTTTACGTTGGGTCGAACAATCGCGTTCACCTAAGTGAATAGCGTTGCCGTGTTTGTCGGCGAGTACTTGGAACTCAATATGACGTGGTGTTTCGAGGAATTTCTCCATGTAGACCATGTCGTTGCCGAAGAAGTTTTTCGCTTCAGTTTTGGTCAATGAGATGGCGTTCAATAAGGCTGCTTCGGTATGGACTACGCGCATCCCTCTACCACCGCCACCGCCGGCGGCTTTGATGATAATCGGGTAACCGATTTCACGGGCGATGCGAATATTGCGTTCTTTGTCGTCATCGAGTGGGCCATCAGAACCCGGTACACAAGGAACACCGGCCTTTTTCATGGCTTCAATGGCGGATACTTTATCGCCCATTAGGCGAATCGTTTCCGATCTTGGACCAATAAAGCTGAAACCACTTTGCTCAACACGTTCGGCAAAGTCGGCATTTTCCGAAAGGAAACCATAACCCGGGTGAATGGCTTCTGCATCGGTAATTTCCGCCGCACTGATGATGGCGGGAACGTTAAGGTAGCTTTCTGTTGAACTTGGGCCGCCAATACAGACAGATTCGTCGGCCAAGCGTACGTGTTTTAGGTCGCGGTCGGCAGATGAGTGAACGGCAACGGTTTGAATGCCTAGTTCGCGACACGCACGTAAGATACGCAATGCAATTTCGCCACGGTTAGCTATAAGAATTTTATCGAACATATTTATCTCGTCGATGGGTGAATGTGAAGGGCCTGTTATTCGATGATGAATAAAGGTTGGTCAAATTCAACGGCTTGTCCGTTGTCAGAAAGAATTGCTTTAACCACGCCAGATGCATCCGACTCGATTTGGTTAAGAATCTTCATGGCCTCGATAATGCATAAGGTGTCACCTTTTTGTACGCTTTGACCAATGGTCACGAAGGCTGGTGATGAAGGCGCGGGTGATGAATAAAAGGTGCCTACCATCGGTGATTTAACGAGATGTCCTGATGTTTCCTCAGCTGGGGTTGCAGCTGCTTGGGCAGGCGCGCTAATAGCTGCTGCAGCGGCAGGCGCTGGTGACATTGCGACGGCAACGGGTTGGTTTGATGAATAGCGGTTGATGCGAACCGATTCTTCACCTTCGTGAATTTCGATTTCGGCGATGTCTGACTCTTCAATCAGCTCAATGAGTTTTTTTACTTTTCTGATGTCCATAATTAATCTCTTGGTGTTTGTTCTATTAAGGAAATAGCGGCTAATAGCGCTAGTTCGTAACTTTTAGGGCCGAAGCCGCAGATAACGCCTTGGGCGATATCTGAAAAATAAGAGTGCTGACGGAATTCTTCGCGGGCGTGTACATTGGATAGGTGTAGCTCAATGAAGGGCATATCAACGGCTAATAATGCATCGCGTAAGGCCACACTGGTGTGGGTGAAGGCGGCAGGGTTGAGCAATACGAATGCGATATCATCTTGCCGGCTTTGTTGTACTTTGGTGACCAATTCGTGTTCGGCATTGCTTTGAAAAAAAACCAGCTGATGGCCGTGTTGTTGCGCGAGTTGGCGTAAGGTTGTTTCGATGTCGGCCAGTGTTTGAGCGCCATAAATGCCGGGTTCACGTGTGCCCAGCATGTTCAGGTTGGGGCCATTAATAACGGAAATTATTGCCATAAGTTATAGACTCAATGATATATATGGCTATTGCCATTTTTCGACCACGAGATTTTGCCAAAGCTTAGGCAAAAAGTCTAGATAAATCGTTTTTTTGTGAAAGATACTGACCGTTGTAAGCAAGTTAGGCGGAGTTAGTCTTTCCTGAGTTTGCTGAACTCGATGATTTTAGCCGCTGTAAGAATTCCGGTATGGCGTGCAACGATTTCCCCGTCGGTATTGATTAATACTGAGAAGGGGAGGGCGCCGCTGAGATTACCATATTGTCTAGCTAATTCAATGCCCTGTGTTTGTGCAATAAGAAGGGGGTAGTTGATCTCCAGTTGTTGGGCGAAGCGCTGTACCGATACCGCGTCATCGATTGCGATACCGATAAACTGTAAACCTGCGTCGCTGTATTGTTCTTGTAGCTCGATGAAACTAGGTATTTCTTCGCGGCAAGGGGGACACCAGGTGGCCCAAAAATTAAGCACGATGAACTTCCCTTGCCACTCTTTAAGAGAGCGTGGTTTGCCATCGAGGTCGGCGAATACAAAATCAACCGGGCTGATGGCGCTGGTTTTTTTGTTTTCCTGCGGAGTTTGGGTGGGTTGATCGCAGGCGCTTAAGCCATAGCTTAATAATGTCGCTAAAACTAAAGAGCGGAGTTTCATTGGGTGAAGCCGCTCAAGTGCGCTAAAAACTTATCGCTGGGCATATAACCAATAACTCGGTGTTGGCTGGATTCACTCGTGTCCGGCTGAAAGAATAATATAGCCGGTGGACCGATTAATGAGTAAGCCTTGAGCAGAGCTTTGTCAGCGGCATTATTTTTGGTGACATCGGCTTGTAATAAAAGCACCCCGCTGAGTGCTTGTTTGACCCGTGGGTCGCTAAAGGTATAGGCGTCCATTTCCTTACATGAAATACACCAGTCGGCATAAAAATCGAGCATGACTCGTTGTTGATTTTTTTCGGCGATTTTCAAGGCGCGTTCTAACTGAGCAATATTTTTTATGCTCTGGAAGGCAAGGCCATTTTCTGTGCTGTGTTGTTTATTGAACGTTAAATTAGCCAGTGGCTGGAATGGGTTGCTGGCACCCGAGGCGGCACCCAGCATTAGGATGATGCCATAGGTAATAAAGAGCACGCCGACGCCCTTAGCTAATTTTTTCCAGCCCGTTGCGTTGTCGGCTAGGCGATCAATGGCTCCCAAATACACCGCGCTGACAATCAATAATGCGGCCCACAGCAGTAAACTGATAGCCGCAGGAAGAATACGTTCCATCAGCCATATAGCAACGGCCAGCAATAATACGCCGAAGAAGTGCTTGATGGGTTCCATCCAGTGCCCCGCCTTCGGCAGTAATTTGCCCGCCGACATGCCGATGATAATCAGCGGGATACCCATGCCTAAACCGAGTGAAAATAAGGCCATCCCGCCGAGTACGGCGTCACCGGTTTGGCCAATATAAATCAACACACCTGCTAATGGGGCGGCGACGCAGGGGCCGACGATGAGGGTCGATAGGCAACCCATGGCGGCACTACCCCATAAGGAGCCGTGAGTTTGTTGTTGAGACACGTTTGATAGCTTACTTTGAATAGCCGCCGGTAATTGCAGTTGGTAAAGCCCAAACATCGAGAGCGCGAGTCCAACAAACACTAAGCTGAAGGTACTCAGTACCCAAGGGTTTTGGAAGCTGGCTTGCAAGTTCTCGCCGAATAGGCCGGCCAATATGCCAAAGACAGCATAAGTCAGCGCGGAAGCGAGGACATAACTGAGTGATAGGTTAAAGGCTTTTCTTGGGGTTATTGCCTTACCTTGGCCAATAATGATGCCCGATAAGATCGGTATCATCGGGAAAACGCAGGGGGTGAATGACAGCAAAATACCAAACCCCAAGAAGGTTAAACAAGTCAGGAGCAGGGTGTTATTGCTGAGTGAGCGTGCAATTTCATCTTGTTCTGAAAGGGCGTGCTGCGGGGGTGTGGGGGCTGCCGAGTCCGTTGCGGCGAGTTGCACATTCACGGTTTTACTCATCGGTGGGTAACACACACCGATGTCGGCGCAGCCTTGAAACTCGACCTGTAGCTGTAACTCGGTGGTTTGCTGCAGAGGCTCGCTTAAACCTTGTTGGATCTCTAAGTGTTGATAATAGACGATGGTGTCGCCAAATATTTCATCATGTTTTTGTTTGCCTTTGGGGTAGGCAATCGCCGCCAAGGTTAGGTGCGTAGGCCGTAATAGACGCACTTTAATTTTATTCTGGTATAGGTAATACCCGTCGGCGATACGCCAGTTGAGCGAGATAGTTTGTTGATTAGTACTGGAGGCAGAAAAGTTGAAGGCCTCATCGGGTTCGAGCAATTGATTTGAGCTGGATTGATTAAAGCCACTCAATAAATCACTGAGTGGGTCATTGCCAGCAAGGCTCTGTCCACTGCCGAATAACAGGAAAAAAATGAGAAAAAGCGGGTGAATATATCGTTTGTGCATGGACTTAGTTTAACCGACAAAGAGTGGGCTGGATATTAAATCGTCTTCACGGCCTTAGCTAGGAAGGCATGAAGCAGGTGCTGGCAATATAGACCGTGTTGGCGGGTGGAATCTTTCACTCTATTGATCGGCTGGGAAATAGAGAGTTCTTTGTGTTACAAAAAATGCTAAGAGTTTTTTTACAATATGGTGTGTCCTGTGTAAGCTTCATCACTATGAATCCATTTGCTGCTTTTTTATTATTATTGATCGTCGTACCTATCGTAGAAATTTATTTTCTAATCCAAGTAGGGGGCTCGATTGGTGCTTTCCCCACCGTTTTGTTAATTGTTTTTACTGCTGTATTGGGTGCGTATTTATTTCGACTTCAGGGTCTGACGACGCTGCAGCGGGTACAGGCTAGTCTTGCGCGCGGTGAAATACCCGCGATTGAAATGATCGAAGGCGCAATGCTATTGGTCAGCGCTGCGTTATTGTTAACACCGGGTTTTGTCACCGACTTAATCGGTTTTGTCTGCTTAGTACCGGCTGTCAGACGTAAGTTTGCGCTGTCTTTACTGGATAGCCCATTAATTAACCCTGGGGCTTTTCAGGCTAGCCAGGGTTTTCAACAAGGCCCCGCTGAACATAATATAGACAGGGATGTCATCGAAGGTGAGTTTGAACGTGACGATGATGAAGGTCCCAAAAAAGACCTTTAACCGGCTTTAAAGTACCGCTTCGAAGCCTTCAAAATTAGGGTGGCCAATATATAAGCCTTTGGTTTGTCCTGCTTGAGCGTGTACTTTTTTAAAGGCATCGGAATGGGTCCAAGCCTCAAAACTTGCTTTATCTTGCCAACTGGTATGCGAGGCGAACAGGGTATGGTCCTCTAAGCTCGGGCCACGCAATAAATTAAAGTTGATGAAGCCTGCTACCTCATCTAAGTAAGACTCACGCGTTTGCCAAACTTCTTGGAAGCGGTCTTCTTTACCTAATACCACTTTAAAACGATTCATCGCAATAAACATAATCAAACTCTATTCATTAATCTAGGGAGGCCTCTGTTTTAGCGGATCTAACGGTATTTGTCTAGAGAGTTTATTTAATGTTGATATAGGCTGTGAGTGTAGACCGGAAGCCTAGTTTGCAGCTAGTAATAAAGCCATCATCGATGCTGGGTGCTTGTGATTGCTTGAGAGCGGGTCTATAAAAATATAGAAACTTTCTGTTGCACTGCCGCAAAACGCGTCTATAATGCACTGCAGCAAAGCGGTACTTTAATGAATTTATTCAAATAAACAAAAGGATATGACATGTTAAATAACTTAGAAGCGCTATTCGCCCCAGCTAAAAAATTGGCTGAATTAAATAAGTTACAAATCGAAAAAGCGATGGCCGTGCAGCAGGAAGCGACTAAAGAATATGTTGCCCTAGCCGAATCACGAATTAAAGCGGCGACGGCTATTAAAGATGTTGCGGGTTTAAATATTTTTGTTAAAGAGCAAGTTGAGCTCGCACAAAGTGGTTTTGAAAAAGCCGTGGCTGACGGTAAAACACTCGTTGAAGATGCGAAGTCTTACAACGAAGAAGTGATTAAGTTGGTGCAGGAAGGCGGTAGCGTGGTTACCGAAGAAGTGAAAGAAACGGTCAAAAAAGCGACTAAAAAAGTAGCTTAATAGAAGGTTGGATAACTAAAAGCCGCCGTCCCTTAGGGACGGCGGCTTTTTTGTGCTTAGATAATTCTTGCTGCGGTCACATGAGATGAGCGATATCGGTTCGTTGGCTGCTTAATTGCTGTTTAAATTGTTCGATATTTTTTGCGCTGCGTTCACCGCGAGCGATATCAACTTTAATATCGGCGACCACATGGCTTGGCGAGGAAGATATAAAAATTAAGCGGTCGGCCAGTTCGATGGCCTCGTCTAAGTCATGGGTCACAAAAAGAACATTGCGGGCTTGTTGTTGCCATAACTCAATCAACAGCGTGCGTGCTTTTCTTGCGGTGGGTGGATCTAAAGATACCAAGGGTTCATCCATCAGTAATATATCGCTTTCTCGGTAAAACCCGCGGGCTAGAGCGACTCGGCGTTGCATGCCGAGTGATAAATGGTGAGGGTAGCTATTGAGTGAGTCTGCAAGCCCTAGGCGTTGCAACAGCTGAATTATTTTAGTGTCATTATTCGCCTGCTCATTGCTTGCGAGTTGGATGTTTTCGAGCACGGTTCGCCAAGGGAGTAGACGCGGGTTTTGGAATATGTAGCTGGTTTTAAACTGCGTCCCGGCCTCACTGAGGCTGACCGAACCGCTAAAACGTTTATCGAGTCCAGCAATGATATTTAACAAGCTAGTTTTACCGCAGCCCGAGGGGCCAATAATACAAACAAACTCATTATTTGATAGTTTAAACTGTAGGTCTTCGATGACCGTGACGGTGTGTTTATCGGCGGTTGTGAATGCCTTGCTCTTTATATCGATGTTCAGTGTGTTCATCTATTGATTATTTCCAACGCTGTGATTTTTTATCGAGTGGCTGTAAAACCATCATTTCTATGAGTTGAATGATGATGATGAACGATACGGTGTAAGCCATGATGCTGGTGATATCAAATAACTGGAAAAATAAATGAATCTGGTAACCCATGCCGTCGCTGCGGCCTAATAGTTCTACCACCAAGACAATTTTCCAGATCAATGCTAGGCCGGTTCTCGCTGAGGCCATGATGTAAGGGTATAACTGGGGGAGAATGACCTGCGATAAGGTTTTTAGCGGGCCAAATTGGTACGCCTCGGCCATTTCCAGCAGCTCTTCGTCTAGATTTCTGGCGCCTTCTCTAATGGTGACGATGACATTGGGTAGTTTATTCACCACCACCGCAAAAATAGCGGCTGTTTCAATCAAACCGAACCAGATGTAACACAGAATAATGGTGACTAAGGCTGGGATGTTGAGCAGAATGACCAGCCAGCTATCAAAAAACGCATTGGTTTTTTGGTGGCGGCCGAGCGCGACCCCAATCGCGGTGCCGAGCAGCATGGCGATAAAAAAACTTATCGCTAAACGGTAGAGGGTGATCCCAAGGTGGTGCTGTAGTTCGCCGCTGGATAAGGCTGCAATAAGAGCGTCGAACACTAATAATGGCGAGGGCAATACGACGGTGTTTAGAGTGCTAGCGAGTACTTGCCAGATGATGATCAATAGGCTGAGCGATAAGAGCGGCTGCAGAAACGGCAAACGTGGGGTGGTATTCATCATGGGCGATTAATGCGGTTTACCGCTCCAGAATAGTTTTGTGTCGAGCTGTTTGACGGAGCCGAGTAATTTATCGCCGCCTGGACCATTGGCTAAAATGGCATAAATATCACTGATTGCTTGAATGTCGGCTTGTTGGAAATGGCTGACACGGCCAGCGCAATAGTTTTTGCGCAGTAGCTGTTGAGTACTTGGGTCGTTTGTTCTGGTGAGCGGTAAAATCGCCTGCCAGTGTTGTTCTGAACTGCATAATAAATCACTGGCCTGGCGACTGGCGGTGAGAAATGCATTGATCGTGTGAGCCTGCTTGTCGGCCCATTGTTGGCGGAAAACATAACCTAAAATAGGCACCGTTTTATTAACGCCGAGCTGTCGTATTATATCGTGTAGGCCGATGATTTCACGGTAGCCTTTGGCTTTTAGGCGGGCGCTGTAATGCCAGAAATTGATTAAGGCATCGAGCTCGCCTTGTTGGATCAGCTGGTTGAGCAAGGGTGGGGCGGCGAAAACTTTCTTAACCTGCTGGTCTAAATCCTGGCCATTTTTTAATGCCAGTGCACGCAGTAATAACCAGTTTTTATCGAGAGCACCACCGGCAATGCCGAGTTTCTTGTTGGCTAAATCATCGATACTCGTGATGGTTGATTGGGCTGGAACCATCAGCGAGCCGGCGGAGCTTGAATAAGCGGCAAAGAGGTAATCTGCGGTATTGCCACGCTGACGAGCGACCCAAGTCCAATCGGCAGCGATCATATCGGCGGCATCGGCTTGTAAGGCGATTTTGCTGGCTTGGCTGCTAGCGAGTGCTTGAATTTTCAAGCTGAAACCATTTTTTGTGTCGAGCTGGTTTTGCAGGATGGTTTGTAGGGTCCAGTTAATGGTGCCGAACTGCAGTACCGATATTCTTATTTCATTCGGCGTGGAAGCGAGGCTGGCCATAGAAAACAGTAGGCCGACAGATAAGACGGATAAGCGGGTGAGTATTGTTTTAAACAGCGACATATAGGCTCAGGGAATATTTGATTTAAGGTTCAAGTCTATGCCTATCTTAAATGAAATATTGCTAGGGTCTATGAAAAACAAAGTTTGTCAAAGAATCAGTGTGTTGCGGGGGTGTTGCACCGACAAAAGGCCAAAAATATTAGCCTATGGAATTAAAGTGGAGTAAGGTGTGAGGATAGCGTTAGTAACTTTGTAAGTTATTAATTGTAATGATAATTTTTGCTATTTGGTAGTTATTCTTGATTGAGGTAAGCAGGTGAAATTAAACGACTTTATATTAAACAGCGGCGCTAGGTGAGAGAGATGGAAGCAGCCTTAGTGACACAGACCGATAAGTTGATTGATAAGTTTGGCCGGCAGGTGACTTATGTTCGCCTTTCGGTGACGGATCGCTGTGATTTTCGTTGTGTGTATTGCATGAGTGAAGAGATGACATTCCTACCTCGAGAGGAGGTGTTAACACTCGAGGAAATAAGTTTATTATCTCAAGCTTTTGTTGAGCTTGGGGTCAACAAAATTCGTATTACTGGCGGTGAACCCTTGGTGCGTAACGGGGTTGTGGGCTTGTTGGACAATATCGCCAAGCTTGATGGGCTTGATGAACTGGTGATCACGACGAATGGCTCGCAATTGGTTAAATTAGCGCAGCCGCTAAAAGACGCCGGGGTGAGGCGGGTTAATATTAGCCTCGATAGTTTGGATCCTGAGAAATTTAAAAAAGTGACCCGAGTCGGTGAGTTGTCGACCGTGTTAGCGGGTATTCAAGCCGCTAAAAAGGCGGGTTTTGAGAAGATCAAACTAAACGCGGTGATTCTTAAAAATAGAAATGATGATGAGATTAACCGTTTGGTGCAGTACGCGATGGACGAGGGTCTCGATATTAGCTTTATCGAAGAAATGCCTCTAGGCGCGATCAGCGAGCACTCTAGAGCAGAAGCTTATTATTCGAGTGACCAAATAAAACAAGATATCGAGCAACAATTTGAGTTACTCGCAAGCTCTAAAACAACTGGGGGGCCTGCGCGTTATTACGAGGTGGCGGGTTATGACAATTTGGTCGGTTTTATTTCTCCGCATAGCCATAATTTTTGTGATACCTGCAATAGAGTACGAGTAACGGCTTCAGGCCTATTATTACTCTGTTTGGGGCAGGAGCATTCGATGGACCTTAAGCGGGTGTTAAGGCAGGGCGATGCTAGTTTATATAGTGTTAAGCAGGCATTAATTGAATCCATGGAGATCAAGCCTAAGGGGCATGATTTCAAACTATCAGAGCAACCGGTTATCTTTCGGCATATGAGTGTTACCGGCGGATAATTTGTTGTTAGCGGTTAAAAAAGAATAGAACTTAATCAGGAGAGTGTTATGCAAATGTCATTAGTCATAGATGCTAATAAATGCACTGGTTGCCTACAGTGTGAAATGGCTTGCTCATACGAAGCGGAAGGTGTTTTTAACCCGACCAAATCTAGAATTAAAATCTTCCCCTTTCATGAGGAAGGTATTTTTGTTCCCTACACCTGTACCCAATGTGATGAAGCCTGGTGTTTACACGCCTGTCCAGTTGACGCTATTCAGCTGAATAAAACGACCGGTGCAAAAGAAATTGTTAATGACCTTTGTGTTGGCTGTAAGGTTTGCACGATTGCCTGTCCCTTTGGCACCGTCAACTATAATGCAGACAGTGGTAAGGTGATCAAATGTGACCTCTGTGGCGGTGACCCCGAGTGCGCGAAAGCTTGTCCGACCTCGGCGATTACCTACCAAGACGCGAATTGGACGGGTTACGATAAAATGAAAGATTATGCGGCAAAAGCTATTCCTGCGAAATAAGCTTTGACTAAAAAACAATCTAAATTTTGAGGAGATAGCTGATGTCTTGGACAAAAAAAGTATTAAGAATTAACTTGAGCGCTGGCACTTGTGAAGCGGAGCCGCTCAATATGGAGTGGGCTGAACTGTACCTTGGACAGCGTGGATTAGGTACTAAGTACCTATCAGAAGAAGTACCGCCGACCACCGAACCCTTATCGCCAGAGAATAAAATGTACCTGATTACTGGCCCATTGACCGGCACCATGGCGTCAACGGCAGGGCGTTATTCGGTGGTGACGAAAAGCCCGTTAACCGGTGCGGTGGCTTGTTCAAACTCAGGTGGTTTTTTTGGTAACGAAATGAAGTGCGCCGGCTGGGATATGGTTATTCTAGAGGGCAAAGCAGCCAGCCCGGTATACATCAGCATTAACGATGATAATGCTGAAATCTTACCCGCCGATGATATTTGGGGTAAATCAGTCTGGGAAGCCGATGAGTGGTTGCATAGCAAACACCAAGACCCGCAATTACGGGTGGCCGCGATTGGAGTGCCTGGGGAAAAAGGGGTGCTGTACTCCGCAATTATCAACGACTTACACCGCGCTGCTGGACGATCTGGGGTGGGCACGGTGATGGGCTCAAAGAACGTTAAGGCGGTGGTTATTCGTGGTAGTAAAGGAGTGCACGTCGACAAACCGAAAGAATTTTTTGAGGCGACCAATGCGGCGAAGGCGATTTTGGCGGGTAACCCGGTTACTGCTGAAGGCATGCCAACCTTGGGCACCCAAGTTCTGATGAATGTGATCAATGAAATGGGCGCTATGCCGACTAAAAATTGGCAGCACTCGGTGTTTGAAGGGGCTTCCAAAGTTTCTGGTGAAGCAATGCTTGAACCCCGTGAGTCGGATGGCAAGGCCAACCTAACACGCAATGGGGCTTGTTTTGCTTGTACCATCGCTTGTGGGCGTATTTCCACGATCGACCCGCAGCACTTCACGGTTAAAAATAGAGAAGATTTACATCATTCATACCACGGTAATTCGGGCGGTTTGGAGTATGAAGCCGCATGGGCGCTAGGTTGTGATACAGGAATCGATGATATTGATGCGCTGACCTATGCAAACTTCGTCTGTAATGAACAAGGTTTAGACCCTATTTCCTTAGGCTCTACCATTGCGGCGGCGATGGAAATGTATGAAGAGGGCATTATTACTAAGGCCGATACCGGTGGCATAGACTTGAGCTTTGGCAATGTCGAAGCGATGGTGAAATGTACTGAATTGGTCGGCGCGGCTGAGGGTTTTGGCCTAGAGCTAGGTATGGGCTCGGCGCGTTTTTGTGCTAAATATGGCCACCCTGAGTTGTCGATGACGGTGCGCTCACAAGAGTTCCCTGCTTATGACCCCAGAGGCATTCAAGGTATGGGTTTGGGTTTTGCTACGTCTAATCGAGGGGCTTGTCACCTTCGAGGTTATACGGTGGCGTCGGAAGTGCTCGGTATTCCTATTAAAACCGACCCATTGGTTACCGACGGTAAGGCGGAATTACAAATCGGCTTCCAAGATGCGACCGCCGCTTTCGATTCGGCGGGTATTTGTATCTTTACCTCGTTTGCTTGGACGCTCGATGACGTTGCGCCACAATTAAATGCCGATTCGGCAGGTGAGTGGACGGCTGAGCGTTTGGCGGAGATTGGTGAGCGGGTGTGGAATTTAGAACGGATTTATAATGAAGCGGCTGGACAAGGTGCAATCGCCGATAAATTACCACCAAGATTATTGAATGAAGCTATCAAAGCGGGGCCTGCGAAGGGCAAGGTTAACGGTTTGCCGGTGATGTTACCAGAGTATTATCGTGCGCGTGGCTGGACTGAGGACGGCGTTGTTAGCGAAGAAACGAAGGCGCGATTAGGCATCTAAGCGAGTCGTTATTAGTAAAATACTGGGGCGAGCTCATTGAGCATCGCCCCTTTTTAGTCTGGGCTAAGGAGCACCGTTTAAATGCTGGTCGGCTTTGAACCCCTTAATTGATGTAACTCTATGACAGAAAAAATAACCGTAAAACTGTTCGCAAGTTTGATGCGATACCTACCTGTTAATAATACAAAGTCACACGGATTTGATCACGCTATCCATGCCGATACCACCGTGGGGCAGGTGATTGATGCCCTGCAGTTACCGCGCGAGGGCCTGCATATCGTGTTATTAAATGGTGTGTACCTAGAGCCTGAGTTGCGTGAATCAACGCCGCTAAATGACGCCGATGTGCTGAGTTTTTGGCCTGCGGTAGCGGGTGGCTAGGATAAGAGAGAGCAAGCTCAGTCTAGAGATGGGTTTTAGCCGTGACGAGTTTATTCGCTCTTTAGAGAAACAAACTAGTTTGAAATATAACCGGCAAGGTAACTGTATTCAGCTGTATTTTGCCAATAAAACGGTGTTGCTAACCTTGGGGGGACAGCGGTTTCGGCAGATAGGGTCTTTACGCTTGCGCTGCCTCAGGGTCGATTTTGATTTTTCCGCGTTAACCGAACTTGAGCAAGAACAACTGCTGCAGCAGTTCCTGCTCAAGTTTAATCGCGGTGGTGGTTAATTTGTGCCGTATTGTTCGCGGTACTTTAGAATCTGTTCGAGCTGTTCTGTATTAGCCGTTTTTTCTAAGTAGCTAATAATATCAGCCAGGCTAATGATAGAGGCGACTTTAAAACCGTAGCTTTTTTCTACGTCGTCAATGGCGGAGGTTTCACCACGGCCTTTTTCTTGCCGATTCAGTGAAATGAGCACCCCAGCGGCGCTGGCACCGGCCTGCTGAATAATTTCAACCGATTCGCGAACCGAAGTGCCGGCACTGATAACATCGTCGATGATCAGCGCCTTACCGCTTAATTCTGCGCCGACTAATAAACCACCTTCGCCATGATCTTTTACTTCCTTACGGTTGAAGATGTAAGGCACGTCCTTATTAGCGATTTCTGATAAACCAATTGAAATGGCGCAAACCAAAGGAATGCCCTTATAAGCAGGGCCGTATAGGCTGTCGTACTCGATGCCTGAGTCGGCGAGTGCGAGTGCATAAAACTGGCCTAGTTTACGCAGGCGATCACCGGTATTAAATAGCCCAGTGTTAAAGAAATAAGGGCTGACCCGGCCCGATTTTAGGGTGAATTCACCAAACTTTAATACCTCGCATTCGAGTGCAAATTCAATAAAGTCTTGTTTGTAATTTTTCATGGTTAATTTCTGTGGCTAATGAGTTTGTATTTTATTCTGTGTCAGTATGGGCTGTCAGATTAATTTGCTGGCTACTGGCATCGAGCTCAATGTGAAGCTCGATCGGTCGGCAGCAAACACTGCAATCTTCAATGGTGTGTAGGCTTCCCTGCGAGGTGTCAATCAGGGTTTCGATGTGTTCGCCGCAATAGGGACAGCTGTAGTTGTGTTCAATAAGTTGGGCGTGCATCAAACTGCGAGGAAGGGCTCTAAGGTGTCGTTCAAAAAGTTCCAGCCTTGCTCGGTGCAGCGGTATGAGCCGTCGCTGGTTTGTAGTAGCTTTTTAGCGACTAATTGTTCGAGAATAGGTTGGATGTCGGCAGGATCTAGACGGCTACGTTGCTGGTATAACTCTAAGCTAAAGCCGGATTTTAGCCGTAAGGCATTCATCATGAATTCGAAGGGTAACTGGCTTGTGGGGATTGTATTTTGACCGCCAATTGCACCGGCACTACCCGCGTGTTGGCTGTACTCGCGTGGTTGTTTTTTCTTCCAACGACGGCTAATGCTGCCGTCTGGCAAGCTGAGTTTGCCGTGCGCACCGGCACCAATGCCAATATAGTCGCCAAATTGCCAGTAATTGAGATTGTGCTGTGAACGTTGTTGTGGAGCCGCATAGGCGGAGACTTCGTACTGTTGTAATTGCGGTTTAATGATTCCCTGGCAAGCGCTCTGCATGTCCCAGATTAAGTCATCGTGCGGCAAACTCGGCGGCTGCTGATAAAACAGGGTGTTTTTTTCTAGAGTCAATTGGTAGAGGGATAAATGACCAGTTTGATAGCTGAGGGCTTGTTCAACATCAGCGCAGGCTTGGCTTAAGCTTTGTTCGGGTAGGCCAAACATTAAGTCGATATTGATCCGTGAAAAGCCCGCGTCTTGTGCCATTACAATCGCGCGATGGGCTTGTGTCGCGTCGTGTACGCGACCCAGTTTTTGTAAGTGGCTGTCGTTGAAGCTTTGCACACCGATAGACAAGCGGTTGATACCAATGTGCCGAAAGGCGGAAAATTTATCCGCTTCGGCGGTGCCGGGGTTGGCCTCTAGGGTGATTTCTATATCATCGGCGATGTTTAATTGCTGGTGTACGGCCTTTAACACCTGATCGATACTCTCCGCAGAAAACAAACTGGGAGTGCCGCCACCAATAAAGATGCTGCTCAGTTGTCGACCCGCTAATCGCGGAGCCTCTTCGTTGAGGTCTCGGATCAGCGCGTTGACATAAGCCTGTTCGTCATAGTCGTCACGTTTTTCGTGCGAATTGAAGTCACAATAGGGGCATTTCTTGATGCACCAAGGGATGTGTATATAAAGGCTGTAAGTGGTATCCAGTGGTTTCATGCCTGCTTATTAAAGTAATTGCTAATTTGTGGCATTAGTTGTTTTAATGCTTGCGCGCGGTGGCTTAGCTGGTTTTTGATCGCGGGCTCTAGTGCCGCCGATACGCTATTGAGTTGCGGGATGTAAAACACCGGGTCGTAGCCAAAGCCGTTATTGCCGGATTTTTCAAAGGCGATGCGCCCCTCCCATACCCCATGAGCAATCAATGGTGATGGATCCTTGGCGTGGGCCATGAAAACCATCACACAATGAAAGCGTGCACTGCGTTGCGCTTCGTTAACGTCTGCGAGTGCTTGCAATAACTTATCGGTATTGCGTTGGTCATCGGATGGCAGCCCCGCGTAACGCGCCGAGTGAACCCCCGGTTGACCATTCAGGGCGTCCACTTCTAAGCCTGAATCATCGGCTATTGCCGGTAATTGAGAAATTTCAGCGGCGTGCCGCGCCTTGATGATGGCGTTTTCGACAAAGGTGGAGCCGCTTTCATCGGCCTCAGTGACCTTGAACTGGGACTGCGAAATGACCTCGATCGCTTGCTGTTGAAGGATCGCTTGGATTTCCGCGATCTTTCCTTTATTACCGCTAGCTAAAACGATGCGCTGTTTCATTTGGCGAGAGCGTCACGTTGCTTTTGCATTAGTTCATTAATGCCTTTAGTGGCAAGGTCTAACATGGCGTCTAATTCTTCACGACGGAAGGCGTGACCTTCGGCGGTGCCTTGTACTTCGATGAACGCACCTGCGTCATTCATGATCACGTTCATGTCGGTTTCGGCTTCTGAGTCCTCAGGGTAATCTAGGTCGAGTACCGGCTCACCATTATAGATGCCAACGGATACCGCAGCGAGTTGGCCATGTAGTGGGTTTTTACTGATTTTTTTCTCGGCCAATAAACTATCGATGGCGATTGATAGGGCGATATAACTACCGGTGATGGCTGCGGTGCGGGTGCCGCCGTCGGCTTGTAATACGTCGCAGTCAATCGTAATGGTATAACCGTCTAAGGCATTTAAGTTAACCGCGGCGCGTAAGGAGCGGCCAATTAGGCGTTGGATTTCCTGGGTGCGACCGCTCTGTTTGCCACGGGCGGCTTCACGGCCCATGCGTGAATGAGTAGAGCGGGGGAGCATGCCGTATTCGGCGGTGACCCAGCCTTGTTTTTTGTCTTTCAGGAAACGCGGTACGCGGCTTTCTACCGATGCGGTACATAGAACTTGAGTGTTACCGCAGGCGATTAATACCGAGCCTTCAGCGTGCATGGTGAAATTGGTTGTGATGTTAACTTCGCGAAGTTGATCCGCTTTGCGTCCACTTGGTCTCATGTTTGTTCCCGAATAAATAAACGCGCATTATAGGCCAAGATCTGTGGGTGGTGATTGATTAATCCCTAAAGTCACACTTTATAAATAATTCATCGCGTTTAAGAAGTCGTGAGTCGTTTGTGGCCTTTTGCTGGGCTCGATTTGCATTGCCCAATCAATGGCATACAGTAGTTTTTGTGCGATATCGCCCTGATGGCGTATATGACAAGGTGGCAATTGCCGGATTTTTTCAAGATCAGACGCCGCCGGTGGAGTGGATCTATCTAAGCAGCTGCGCATGCTTGCGCCGATCGCGTAGATATCGCTCCACGGGCCTAGGGCTTGTAAATTACTGTGCTGCTCGGGGGCTGCGTAACCTCGGGTCATGCTATGTGCCTGCGGTTGTTGCTGCTTTTTATACAGCAGGGCCGAGCCAAAATCGAGAATAAGCGGGTTGTTGGAGGGGCGTAATAAAATATTGTCGGGTTTAATGTCTAAGTGTAAAACGCCGCGGTGGTGCATGTTTTTTATACAGCTGATAACGGGTTTGAAAACAGATAACAGAAACTCACCCGTGACGGGTTGTTTGTTCTGTTTCAAGTGATGACCTAGGGTCGTGCCGTAGTCAAAGTTCATCACGATATAGGCGGTATTATTGGCGAGGAAAAAGCTTAATACACTGACGATGTTAGGGTGTTTTAAGCTACTCAGCAGAGTGGCTTCTTCCATAAATAAACGTCGGCCACGTTGAAACAACACCGCGCTGGCTTCGTCGCAGGGGCTAACATTCAGCCCGTCTCTGAGTGTGAGTTGTTTGGGTTTGTACTCTTTAATCGCGACCTGTTGTTGGTCTTTGAGTTGGCGGGCCAAGTAAACGGTGCTAAAGCCGCCTTCTGCTAGTGTGCGCTCAATGACATAGTCATCCAGGACGGTGCCGGAGGGTAAGGCTTGGCGGCGTATCGATGGCTTGACGGCTGCGTTGAGTGGTGGGTTTTTGTGAAACAGGGTATGAATCCTCTTGAAAACAGCCTACTATTTATCTTTTGAGACCTAAGTATAACGACGGCACTTGCTAGGTTATGCGGAGGACTCCTTTCGATAAAACTTAATTATAGGCGACAAAATGATAAGAAGTATGACTTCCTTTGCTAGTTGTGAGAGTGAACTTGGCAATTACACGTTAATTTGGGAGGTCAGGTCGGTTAATCATCGTTATTTAGACGTTTCATCACGTTTACCAGAGGCTTTTCGTGCAATCGAACCCTTGGTGCGGGCGGCTGTGGGCAAACATTTAAAACGAGGAAAAGTCGAATGTAATCTGTCGTATCGAAAAGAGCAGCAGGCAGAAGCGGCCATTGAAATCAATGAGGCACGTTTAAACCAGTTGTTGAATGCGGCGACAAAAATTGAAAGTGGGATGAATCAATTTCAAGCGATATCCCCCTTGGATGTTTTACGTTGGCCGGGGATTCAAGCCGAGTTTAAAGAAGACATGGCGCCAGTACATCAAGGCGCTATCGCCTTGCTTGATGAGGCGCTAAAACAACTGCTGGAATCTAGGGAACGCGAAGGCGCAGATATCATGGAAATGGTGGCTTCACGTTGTGGATTGATTGAAGAGCAAATGTTATTGGCAAAAAAACGCTTGCCTGAGGTTCAGTTGCAGTTACGTGAGAAACTACAGAAAAAAATCAACGATTACCTCGAAGAGCCGGATCAGGCAAGGTTGGAACAGGAACTGGTTTATTTCTTACAAAAAATGGACGTGGAAGAAGAGCTTGATCGTTTAGGTTCGCACGTTAAAGAGGTGAGCCGAGTGCTACAGCAGGATGAACCCGTTGGCCGGCGTTTAGATTTCTTGATGCAGGAATTAAATCGAGAAGCGAATACGCTAGGTTCAAAGTCGGCGGATATACAAACCACCAATGTGTCGGTTGAACTGAAGGTGCTCATTGAGCAAATGCGCGAGCAAATTCAAAATATAGAATAAAAGGTTGAACGTGACAGCTATAGGACAGTTATACATTATATCGGCTCCATCGGGGGCGGGTAAAACCAGTTTGGTGAAGGCCTTATTGCAGACGACAGCGGGAATCGAGGTGTCGGTTTCGCACACCACGAGGGCGCAGCGTGAGGGGGAAAAACCTGGGGTGGATTATCACTTTAGTGATGCTGACGCCTTTCAAACATTGGTCGGCGAGAATGGTTTTTTAGAACACGCCACGGTGTTTGGTAATTCTTACGGCACCTCTAAGGCGTCGGTAGAAGAACAATTGGCTCAAGGTGTCGATGTTATTCTGGAGATAGATTGGCAGGGTGCGCAGCAGGTTCGTGCGCTGATGCCCGACAGTTGTTCGGTGTTTATTTTACCACCGTCAAAACCCGAGCTGGAACGACGCCTTAAAGGCCGCGGGCAAGACAGCGATGAGGTCATTGCTGGGCGTATGCGTACCGCGGTTGATGAAATGTCGCATTATAAGGAGTACGACTTTTTATTGGTGAATGACGATTTTGAGTTGGCATTAGCTGAGCTGCAGGCGATTATTAGTAGCCTGCGGATGCGTACCGGCAGGAGTGTGTTAAACCACGCTGGGCTGATTGAGCAACTACTTAATTAATATATCTAAATAGGGTATACTCCCCCGCTGACTATATATTTTATAAGGGGTTCAAATGGCACGTGTAACTGTATCGGATTGTCTGGAGAAGGTAGATAATCGTTTTGAGTTGGTTTTATTAGCGTCTCGACGTGCCCGCCAAATTATGGAAGGTGCGGAACCAAGCCTTGACATTGAAAATGATAAACCAACGGTGCTTGCATTAAGAGAAATTGCCGCGGGAAATATTACCGAGCAAGTACTGGACGCAGTGGATAACCCGCCGATTGAAGAGTTATTCGTTGATGAGGTTGACCCGCTTAACGCAGAAAAAACAGCTGACGAGTAATATCATCACGACTATTTAAGGATAGTATCGCCACTAGCTTGTCTTTGGTGATAGACTCGAATGCCCATGATGCCATCATGGGCATTTTTTATGCGAGCTAAATAATTTATGCTAATGGAAACAGGGTTAAAAAAGTCAGTTGACTTGCCGCAAGAGGCATTACTTGCAAGCCTAATGTCGTCGATAGGGGAATACCTGCCTGATGAGCAGTTATCTCAAGTAAGCAAGGCCTATGATTTGGCAAGCGACGCGCACGCGGGTCAGTACCGCTTAAGCGGCGAAGATTACATCTGTCATCCGGTGTCTGTTGCGCTCATTTTGAGTGAAATGAAAATGGACGTGGATTGCATCATGGCGGCCATCATGCACGATGTTTTAGAAGATACCGAGGTTAGTTTTGAGGAAATGGCCGAGTCCTTTAATGCTGAGGTGGCAGGGTTGGTGGAAGGTGTCAGCAAACTCACCAAAATAAATTTCAAGAGCCGAGCCGAAGCACAAGCGGAAAATATGCGCAAAATGTTTTTGGCGATGGCTAAAGACTTGCGCGTTATTATTATCAAACTGGCCGACCGGCTGCATAATATGCGCACAATTGGGGTGATGAAGCCTGAGAGTAGGCGTCGCATAGCGAAGGAAACCTTGGATATTTATGCGCCCATTGCGCATCGCTTAGGCATGCATGAATACCGCCTAGAATTAGAAGACCTGAGTTTTGAGGCGATCTTTCCACGACGTAGGAAAATCTTGGCCGACCATATTAGGAAGGCTCGTGGTAATCGAAAAGAAATCATCGAAACCATCGATCGTGCTCTGACCACGCGTTTCACCGAAACCGCGTTCCCCGGTAAGCTTTATGGGCGTGAAAAAAACCTCTACAGTATTTACCGCAAGATGAAGCGGATGCCGTTTAGCGAGGTTTATGACGTGTATGCGTTTCGACTGATTGTCGAAACGACGGACCAGTGTTATCAAGCCTTAGGGGTGCTGCATCAATTATATAAGCCGTTGCCAGGGAAGTTTAAAGACTATATTGCCTTGCCGAAAACCAATGGTTATCAGTCATTACACACGGTTTTGGTGGGGCCGTTCGGGGTACCTATCGAGCTGCAAATTCGCTCCAGTGAAATGGACCATGTGGCTGAATCTGGTATTGCGGCGCACTGGTTATATAAGAGCGACGGGGCTGCGAACGATATACAGCTCAAGGCGCATGAATGGTTGCGGAATTTATTAGAAACACAAAAGGGTTCGGGGGATTCATTTGAATTTATCGATAACCTGAAAGTTGACTTGTTTCCGAAGGAAATCTTTGTGTTCTCGCCGAAGGGGCAAATCGTCAAACTGCCGAAGGGAGCAACGGCGGTGGACTTCGCTTTTGCGGTGCATACAGGGGTGGGCATGACCTGTGCTGGAGTTAAAATAAACCGGCAGATGGAACCCTTGCACACGGTGCTTAGAAACGGTCAGACGGTTGATATTATGACCAGCGATTTCGCGGTTTGTAACCCTAATTGGTTGAATTTTGTGGTTACCAATAAGGCGAGAAACGCTATCCGTAATCACTTAAAAGAGTTTAAAGAACGTGATGCCATCGCCTTGGGCGGGCAATTATTAAATGCCGAACTTAAGTCGTTAGGGATGTGTTTTGATGATATCGAGCCGGAGCGCATCAGCGAATACTTAAGTCAGCAGCGTATTAGCTCTGTCGATGCGTTATTGATTGACCTCGGTTTTGGCAATCGTTTGCCGCTGCTGGTGGCGCAGCAGTTAATTTCTGAAGACGGTGCGGATGAAACGATGATCGACATTGCGAAAGGTCAGCAATCCACCGCGACGCTTAATATCCGCGGTGCAGAGGGGATGCTAATCAACTTAGCCACCTGTTGTCGGCCGATTTACGATGATAAGGTGATTGGCTTTTTTAGCCCCGGACGAGGGGTGGTGGTGCACCGCATACATTGTAAAAACACCCGTGAGTATAAGCGTAAACATAAAAATTGGTTGAACGTACAATGGGCTGATAATTCAGATGGTGGTTTTAGTTCAGATATTAAGTTGATCCTAGTCGAAGATAAAGGGGTTCTGGCGCAAATTGCGGGTTTATTATCGGAGTCGGATTGTAATATTGAAAATGTGAAATTGGGCCAGCCTCAGGAAGGTACCTCTAGCCACGTAATTACGATTAGTGTGCGCAACCGTAAACACTTGGCGCGTGTTATGCGCCGCTTACATAATATTGAGTCTGTATTGAAAATAGAGCGGGTTCGCAATTAAAGGCATCTTAGAATGAAAAAAACGGTTATTCAGACAGCACTAGCCCCCGCGGCGATTGGTACCTATTCGCAGGCTATTAAGCTTGATAATACGGTGTATTTATCGGGGCAAATCCCTCTAGTAGCGGAGACGATGCTGCTGGTGAGTGAGCAGATTGAAGCGCAAATTGACCAGGTTTTCAAAAATATAAGCGCGGTTGCCACTGCCGCGGGTGGTAGCCTGACGGATATCGTTAAACTCAATATTTATCTCACCGATATGAGTGATTTTGCCTTGGTGAACGAATTAATGGCGGTTTATTTTACCGAACCTTACCCTGCTCGAGCCGCCGTTGGGGTTGCTGAATTACCGAAGGGAAGCTTGGTTGAAATGGATGCGGTGATGGTGCTGGCCTAGGCGATAAGGCGCAGTATCCGCATAAGACGAGTTGATGTGAATGGTTAGCTGTTTAGATGATCTGCCGATTACCGAGCTTAAGGGTGTGGGAGAGAAGGTCGCCGAAAAATTGAAGCGGTTAAATATCGTATCGGTCGCGGATATGTTATTTCACCTGCCATTTCGACATGAGGACCGAAGCACCTTATTGCCGATAGGGGCCTTACAGCCTGGGCAAGCGAGTTTATTCGAAGGACGTATTGAATTGGCCGAAGTGGTTTTTCGCGGGCGTCGTTCGATGCTGCTACGCTTGAGTGACGATACGGGGTTTATTAATATCCGTTTTTTTCATTTTTCAAATAGTCAAAAACAGATGTTTAAGCGTGGCCAGTGGTTACGTTGTTATGGCGATGTGCGTAGCGCCGGTAATGGAGCTGGGCTGGGGGTGGTGCACCCCGAATACCAGCTTATTACGCTGGCGCAACGTGGCCAGTTTGAGAAGGGGTTATTGGCCGTTTACCCAGTTACTGAGGGCGTCAACCAAACCACCATCAGGAAGTTACTGGCTCAGGCTTTTCATTTGTTGCAGCAAGGCGCTAGGGTGCGTGAGTTATTACCGGAAGCGCTATCAATAGATAAAGGCTTTCCTAGTCTAATCGATAGTTTGCAGCAATTGCACTACCCCGAAACGATGCCAAGTGAAGATGTGAGTGAAACCCCGGCTTTTAAGCGCTTAATTACCGAGGAATTGTTGGCTCACCACCTGAGTTTAAGTCGTTTGAAGGCTGGGCTTCAAACGTATCCTGCGCCGTGTTTCAAGTCTAAGGAACTATTACCGCAGCGTTTTCTACAGCAGCTAGGGTTTTCCTTAACGGCGGCGCAGCAGCGGGTGGTGGCGGAAATTAGCGGCGATTTGGCGCTGAATCAGCCGATGCAGCGTTTGTTACAAGGTGATGTGGGCTCGGGGAAAACCGTGGTGGCGGCGCTTGCGGCCTTGTCTGCGATCGAAGCGGGGTATCAGGTGGCGTTAATGGCTCCGACAGAGTTATTGGCGGAGCAGCACTTGGCTAATTTTAAAACTTGGTTGGAGCCGCTCGGTATTAAGGTGGCTTGTTTATTGGGGCGTTATAAGGGTAAGGAGAACCAGCTCACCTTGGATGATATTCGTTTAGGGGGCAGTGATATTGTTATTGGTACCCAGGCACTATTCCAGCAAAAAGTTGAGTTTTGCAAATTGGCTTTGGTGATTATCGATGAGCAGCACCGTTTTGGCGTGCAGCAACGGCTGGCCTTAAGGGATAAGGGGGTGTTGGACGGCATGCAGCCGCACCAACTGGTAATGACGGCGACGCCCATCCCGCGAACCTTAGCGATGCTGGGTTATGCCGATTTAGACTTATCAATCATCGATGAACTACCGCCAGGCCGCACCGCGGTGACCACCAGTGTCTTATCGGTGGCAAAAAGGCAATTGATTATCGAACGGATTAAACAAGGCGTTGCCGATGGGCGGCAGGTCTATTGGGTTTGTACCTTAGTTGAAGAATCCGAGGTCTTACAGTGTCAGGCGGCGGAGGTGGCGGCTGAGCTATTACGTAGTTGTTTGCCTGAACTGAATATCGGTTTGGTACACGGACGGATGAAGGCGGAGGAAAAACAAGCGATGATGACGAGCTTTAAAGCGCATGCGATGCACATCTTGGTTGCCACGACGGTGATCGAAGTGGGGGTCGATGTGCCGAATGCCAGTTTGATGATCATTGAAAATGCCGAACGCCTAGGGCTAGCGCAACTGCACCAACTACGCGGCCGAGTGGGCCGGGGCCAGCGAGCGAGCCATTGTGTGCTGATGTATAAGGGGCCCTTGTCGGAGAATGCCAATGAGCGTTTATCGATTATGCGAGAAACCACTGACGGTTTCAAAATCGCGCAGAAAGACATGCAGTTGCGTGGGCCAGGGGAACTGCTGGGTAAGCGGCAAGCGGGTTTTATGCGTTTTAAGGTAGCCGATGTGGAGCGAGACGCCGCCGTATTAGAAAGCCTCGCTGAGATGGCGGATGAGACTTTGCAGCATCAACCGCAGTTAGTTGAGCCATTAATTCACCGGTGGCTGGGTAATTCAGTAGAATATGCGCAAGTTTGAATAGGTGTGCGGGATTGAATAAGGTCAATAATTTTTTTGTTAAGGAGCCGCGTTGGCGTGACGCGAACAGCTGGTTCCTAGGCTCGGTGCCAGCGCCGATATTAGACTGGTTGCTGGAGCCCTGTTCTTTAACGCAGCGTTTAAAAACGACATTTTCAGCCCCTTTCGGAGTGAGTGTATTAGCGCAAGCTTGGGCAAAACCCTCATTAACCGAGGTGGCTAGTTTAAAGCAAGCGTCGACAAGGTCGGCGCTGATTCGAGAGGTGTTTTTAACCATCGGTGAACAGCCGGCGGTGTTTGCGCGTAGCACCCTGCCCAGAGAGGCCGCGTTTCAGTTACAAGGCTTGAGCCGTTTAGGCAGTAAACCCCTAGGCGAGGTTATTTTTGCCTACCCTGACCTACAGCGGGTTCGCCTCGAGTTTGCAAAAGTTTCGCTGAACCAGCTCAGTCCATTGATCCAGCAAAAGTTGAGCGGCCAGCGTTATATCTGGGGACGGCGCAATAGTTACCAGATTGCAGGGCGAGTGTTTTTAGTGAGTGAGTTTTTTTTACCTGATTTATTTGAGTGATGAATATTCAACTGAATAAAGATAAGCTTTACGTCTACTTTTTACTGATGCGGCTGGATAAGCCGATCGGTATTCTATTGTTACTTTGGCCGACCTATTGGGCGCTTTGGATTGCAGCGGATGGTTCACCCGATGGGCTTGTTTTTACGGTATTTACCTTAGGCGTCATTATGATGCGGTCGGCGGGGTGCGTGATTAATGATTACGCCGATAGGAAGATCGATCCGCACGTTAGTCGGACCAAGTTACGGCCGATTGCTTCGGGCCAAGTAGCGCCGGTTGAGGCACTGCAACTATTTGCATTATTAGTATTGTTGTCGTTTTTATTGGTGTTATTGATGAATCCGCTGACCATTTTTTTGTCCTTTGGTGGTTTGTTTTTGGCCGCTTTATACCCCTTTATGAAGCGTCATACGCACTTGCCGCAAGTTTTTTTAGGGATGGCGTTCGCTTGGGCGGTGCCGATGGTATTCGCCGCGCAAACCAATACGGTGCCGGCGGTAGCCTGGTTATTATTTATTGCTACGGTGATTTGGGCGGTAGTTTACGACACCATGTACGCGATGGTGGATCGTGAGGATGATTTGAAGATAGGCGTTAAATCGACAGCGGTTTTATTTGCCGAATTAGACACCTTGATTATTGGCTTTTTTCAACTGTTATTATTGTTGAGTTTTTATTTTATAGGTCAAAAGGTGGGTTTAGGGCTGTACTACTTTCTAAGCTTAGCGGTCGCATTATTGTTGATGGTATATCATCAATTGTTGATTAAGAACCGTGAACCGGCGAAGTGTATGGCGGCCTTCCTCAATAATAACTACTTAGGTTTGGCTGTTTTTGTGGGAATCGTATTGGACTACCTGCTGCGCTAACTTAGGCCCTAGCGAAGGCCCATATCTCAACTTTTTCGACCCCAGCTTGTTTTAGGGTTTTGGCTAATTCATCGGCCGTTGCGCCGGTGGTTACCACATCATCAATGATCGCTATCGAGTTGATTTTGTCGCTAGCTTGGTATGAGAATGCTTGGTGAATATTGTTACGTCGATCATCCGCATGCAATGATGATTGTTTGGCCGTGTTGCGTAGCCTTGTTAGCGGTTGATTGCGTAATGGTACTTTCAGTTGTTGTTGTAAATGCTGGGCGATAAGCTCGGATTGGTTGAAACCGCGTTCGCTTAGACGTTTTATGTGTAAGGGCACGGCCATCAGGGCGTCGGGTGTTTTATTGAGCGGCTTTAAGTGGGAGGCCATCAGGCTGCCGATAATTCTTGCGCAACAGTATTTTGATTGGAATTTTAGCTGTTGAATTAAAAAGCGTGCGCTGCCTTGGTAGCGGTAGGGGGCTTCGACTCGATTAAAAGCGGGGGGGCTTTTCAAGCAGCGTCCGCATACGGCGTTTGCTGTGCTGAGCTCGATGCCACATATCGAACAGCCTAGCTCGATAGGACTTAGCTCTCGCCTACAAGCGGGGCATAAATCTAAGCCATGCTGCCCGGCTTGTTGGCAAATAAAACAGCTCAGGGGATAAAGTCCTGTTTGCGCTGTTTTTAACCAGTTGTTCACTTTTTGCGAAATAAATTTTGACAACGTTACCACCTGATGTAGTATTTAGCCCTTTCAGAATTTAGCAAGGTATTTTCAATATGAGCATATCATCAGAAGTGATCAGCGAGCAAACAAGAGCCAGCGTTAATATCGTTAGAAATACCTGGCCATTAAGTAACATACAAGCGCTGTTCGACCTACCATTCAACGACTTATTATTTAAGGCGCATACTATTCACCGTGAGAATTTTGATCCTAATGCGGTGCAAATTAGTACCTTGTTGAGCATTAAAACGGGTGCCTGCCCTGAGGATTGTTCGTACTGTCCACAAAGTGTTCGTTACGACACAGGTTTAGAAAGAGAAGCTCTGATGGAAGTTAGAGCGGTGGTTGATGCTGCCAAAGCAGCGAAAGCGAACGGTGCGAGTCGTTTTTGTATGGGAGCCGCATGGCGTAGCCCGAAAGACCGTGACCTAAATAAGGTCACCAAAATGGTCGAGGAAGTTAAGGCCTTAGGGATGGAAACCTGTGTCACCTTGGGTATGTTAGAAGACAGCCAAGCGCAGCGCTTAAAAGATGCGGGTCTGGATTATTACAACCATAATATCGACACCTCAGAAGACTATTACAGCGAGATTGTCACCACCCGCAGTTACCAAGATAGACTCGATACCATTGATAATGTACGCAGTGCCGGCATTAATGTTTGTAGTGGCGGGATTGTTGGGATGGGTGAAAAAACCGATGACCGTGCAAAAATGTTACAAACCTTGGCTAATATGGAACACCCACCAGAAAGTGTACCGATTAACAAATTAGTACAAGTTAAAGGTACCCCGCTAGATGGTTTAGACGGCACGGAGTCGATTGATTCGGTGGAGTTCATCAAAACGATCGCGGTGGCAAGAATTCTGATGCCAAAGTCACAAGTGAGATTGTCTGCAGGACGTTCAGCAATGAGCGATGAAATGCAAGCGATGTGTTTCTTTGCCGGTGCAAATTCTATTTTTTACGGTGATCAATTATTGACTACCGAAAACCCAGCAGAAAGTAGCGACCATAAGTTATTTAAGCGTTTAGGGATTCACCCCGCGACTGTTTAGTAGGATCGATGGCAGCTTGGGACCTATCCGCTCAGCTTGACGGGATAAAACAGCAGCAGTTATATCGTTCGCGTCAAGTTATCGAGGGGCCGCAAGGGGCGAAGGTTACAATTGATGGGCTGTCATACGATAATTTTTCCAGTAATGATTATCTGGGGTTAGCGAATCACCCGAAGGTTGCGGCTGCTTTTAAACGAGCAGTCGATGATTATGGTGTTGGTAGTGGCTCTGCCCACCTAATTTGTGGGCATAGTCGTCAGCACCATGCGTTAGAGGAAGAGTTAGCCGCCTTCACCGGGCGTGAGCGAGCGCTGGTATTTGCAACCGGTTATATGGCTAATTTAGGTGTTATTGCCGGTTTGCTATCGAAGGGTGATGAGGTCTTGCAAGATAAGTTGAATCACGCTTCGCTGATCGACGGCGGCTTGATTTCTGGGGCGAGATTTAGGCGTTACCCGCATGGGAATTTAACCCGCTTAGAACAATTGCTAGAGCAATCAACGGTGGAAAAGAAACTGATCGTTAGCGACGGGGTTTTTAGTATGGACGGTGATCAAGCCGACCTGAAAGGCTTAGTGAGTTTGGCGGACAAATCCGCGTCGATGTTGATGATCGATGATGCGCATGGTTTAGGTGTGATGGGTGAAACTGGTGCGGGTATCGTGCAGCAGCAGGGTTTAAATCAGCAGCAAGTACCCATTTTGATGGCCACGCTGGGCAAGAGCCTAGGCACTGCTGGGGCATTTATTGCGGGCAGTGAGGATTTAATCGAACTGCTGATTCAACGCGCAAGAAGTTATATTTATAGTACTGCGATGCCGGCTGCGATTATGGCGGCGACGCGGGTGAGTTTGCAGCTCTGTCAGCAAGAGAGCTGGCGACGAGAAAAGCTGGCCTCCTTGATTGGCCGGTTTCGTGATGGCGCTGAACAATTAGGTTTGCAGTTAATGTCCTCGGATACACCTATTCAACCGGTTATCTTAGGCAGTAATGAAGCGGTCATGTCGGTTAGCAAGTATTTGAAAGAAAACAAGATATTGGTTGGCGCGATACGCCATCCAACGGTGCCCAAAAATACCGAGCGCCTACGCATCACCTTATCAGCTAGCCATAGCGAGGCTCAAGTTGATCGTTTGTTGCAGGTCTTGGAAGGGGCAAGCGTTGATTAAATTAAACCTTAGCGAATCGGGTGCCGGGCCAAGCTTGGTGTTGATTCATGGCTGGGCGATGAATAACGCGGTTTGGGGGGCTTTTGCCGATGAATTGGCGCAGTCATACCGAGTTATTTGTGTCGAATTACCTGGGCACGGGATGAGCGAGTACACGGACGCTTGGACGATGGGTGAGGTCCTACAGGCCTTGCATCGGCAGTTGCCTGAGCGTAGCAATATTTTGGCTTGGTCACTGGGCGGTATGTTGGCCTTGGCCTACGCGCAGCGTTATCCAGACCGAGTCGATAAATTATTGATGATGGCGAGTTCGGCGTGTTTTGTACAAGCAGAAGGCTGGCTTTGTGCACAGGAAGATGAGGTGTTGAACGCCTTCCTGCACGGTATGGTCGACAAGCCAGCCAGTACCATAAAGCGGTTTTTAAGACTGCAGAGTCAAGGCGCGCTAGAACCTAGGCTGCTTAATAGGCGGTTAAATCAATGCTTGAAGGAAGGGGGTAGCGGTTCGGCAGAGGGTCTGATTAGCGGTTTAAGAATTTTGCAGCAGGCCGATTTACGTGCGGCATTGGTCGCTATTGCTTGTCCGTTATTGATGATCTTGGGTGCTAAAGATCAGTTGATCCCCGTGGCCGTGGGAGCCGCTTCATTAGAATTAAATGCGGGCATTCAGTTGTCGGTTATCGAACAAGCCTCGCATGTACCATTTTTATCAGATCAGGCCGCAGTGCTTGAATCAATTAACCAATTTATAGCAACTGAGGAGTGTCGCGGGTGAGTGGAATAAAACCTCAGCAGCAAACATTTGATAAGAGTTTAGTTAGGCAGTCGTTTGGCTCGGCATCAAGTTCGTATAATCAATTTACCGCCTTGCAGCGTACGATTGGCGATCAGCTTTTACAACAACAGGAAAACCTCCCTAGCAACCAGGGTAAGGTGTTAGATATTGGTGCTGGAACCGGTTATTTAACCGAAAAAATCATTGGATCGAATAAACTGGATGAGCTGTACGCCTTAGATATTGCGCCTGAAATGTTGCGGCAAACGCGCTTAAATGTCACGGCGGTTAAGCCGTTAACGTTGCTGTGTGCTGATGCCGAAGATCTGCCTTTAGCGGCGGAAACGGTGACGGCGGTGTATTCAAATGTGGCGTATCAATGGTGTTCGAGGTTAGCGCTGGCTTTTGCCGAAGCGCGCCGGGTATTGCAAGAAAATGGTGTTTTTGCATTCAGTACTTTTGGTGAAAGAACCTTGTATGAATTGAAGGATGCTTGGGCGGAGGCCGATAACGCGGTGCACGTGAACAGTTTCTTCGATGCGGACAGTATTCGACAATATTTAATTGCGGCTGGGTTCCAAGACGTGTCGGTGTTAAGTGAAGACATCGTGATGTATTACGAGACGCCAAAACAGCTGATGATGGATTTAAAGGGAATGGGTGCGCATAATATCAACCCTGGCAGAAATCACGGTTTAACAGGGGTTTCTGCGTTTAAAAAAATGTTAGCTGCCTATGAAGGCCTACGTACCGAACAAGGGATACCGGCTACATTTCAAGCGCTGTATGGTTATGCACGAAAATAATATGCCGGCGGGGTTTTTTATTACCGGCACCGATACGGATGTGGGTAAAACCCATGTGGCGAGTCAAATTATCAAAGCCTTCGCGCAAAGCGGGGTGGCGGTGTCTGGTTTTAAGCCAGTAGCTTCGGGTGCGGAGTGGTCGGCGGGGCGCTGGCAGAATTCGGACGCCTTGAGTTTGCTAGATGCAGCCTCGGTTACTCTGCCTTATGAGGTGGTTAACCCCTATTGTTTCGAACCGGCGATAGCACCACATATCGCCGCCAAACAGGCCGGTGTAACGATAGATCAACAACAGATTACCGCGCTGTATAAACAACACGAGGCGGCTTCCGAGTTGGTGATTGTCGAAGGTGCGGGTGGCTGGAAAGTACCCTTAGCTGACGAACTCAGTTTTGATGATGTGGCGTTAACTTTGGGTTTGCCGGTGATCTTGGTCGTCGGCATGAAACTAGGCTGTATTAACCACGCACTGCTGACCGAAGAGGCTATCTTAAACAAGGGTTGCCGTCTTGCCGGCTGGGTTGCAAATAGTACGACTGCCAACTTTGAACAGCTTCAAGATAATATGGACGCGCTTAAAAAACGTATGCAGAGCCCGTGCATTGGAGCCTTTAGCTATAAGGATTCCGCCGAAAATAACACTGATCTGGACCAACAAAACATTATTTCTTTGCTTGCTTGTTTGACTGAATTTCGTTAAGTTTCCCTAACAATAATAAAAAAACACAACCAGCAGTCGATGGATTTACTGCTGAGATACATGCCGATAGAGCATGGTGTGAAGGGGTTTTTACTGAAGTATCAACAGTTATGTGAGTCATGCTTATGCTGACTCGCGGTTAACTGTTGAGTGGCGTTGGCTAAGGATGTAGCTGGTTTGTTTTTAGCCAACTAACTAGAGTTAGTTATAGGTAAAGATAAGGGAGAGCGGTTCAGTGGATAAACTTAAGCAGTTTTTTGCTCGTAGTAGTATTTTGGCTGGTATATCGGGCGTTGCGCATGCGGAATATGGTTTAAACCTGCCCGTAGGAGTGACTGAGACAAGCCAAGCAGTATATGGCTTACATATGCAAATTCTTTGGGTCTGTATCATTATTGCCTGCGTGGTATTTGGTGCGATGATTTGGTCGATGGTTTTTCATCGTAAATCGCAGGGAGCGGTGGCCGAACAATTTCATGAAAGTATGGCGGCCGAGTTGGTTTGGACGGTTGTTCCCTTCATTATTCTGATTGTGATGGCGGTTCCAGCGACCAAGGTGTTGGTTGATATGCATGACGTCTCTGAGCCTGATATGTCTATTAAGGTCACCGGCTATCAATGGAAATGGCGTTATGAATACATCAACGAAGATATCGACTTTTTTAGTTCACTTGATGCTGCCAGTAATGAAGCGCGGCAAGTAGGCTCTGATATTGACCCGGCCACGGTTGAACATTATTTATTGAATGTTGACCGTCCATTAGTTATTCCCGTCGGTAAAAAAATCCGTTTCCTACTCACCGCGAGTGATGTTATCCATTCTTGGTGGGTGCCAGATTTTGGCTGGAAAAAAGACGCGATACCCGGTTTTATTAACGAAGCCTGGGTAAAGGTTGATAAACCAGGTGTTTACCGAGGTCAGTGTGCCGAGTTATGTGGTCGTGATCATGGGTTTATGCCGATTGTAGTCGAGGTTAAATCAACCGAAGATTACGCAGCCTGGGTGCAATCACAAAAAAGTAGCGCTGAGCTTACAAATTCAGCGGTGGTCGAAACCCTCCCCCCTCAAGAACTTAAACAACAAGGCAAAAAGGTTTACCAAGCTAACTGTGCGGCTTGTCACCAGCAAAAAGGTGAAGGTGTGCCGGGCGTGTTCCCGGCGATTACTGCCAGTGCGGTGGTTACTGGTGAAATATCCAAGCATATTGATTTGGTGATGAACGGTAAGCCGGGCACAGCAATGGCTGCCTTTAAGGGGCAATTGAGTGATCTAGAACTGGCGGCTGTTATCACTTATCAGCGTAATTCATTGGGCAATAAAGTAGGTGATGCAGTTCAGCCTACGGAAATTGCAGCATTAAGGTAATCAGGAGATTTTGATAATGGCGACTGCTACAGCGACACACGAAGAGCACCACGATCATGGCCCAGCTAAAGGATTAATGCGCTGGGTTACGACCACTAATCATAAGGATATTGGCACCCTATATTTATTATTTGCCTTATTGATGTTTATGATCGGCGGGGCAATGGCGATGGTTATTCGTCTAGAGTTATTTCAACCAGGTTTGCAATTTGTTGATCCGGGTTTCTTTAATCAAATGACCACGGTGCACGCCTTGGTGATGATTTTTGGCGGCGTTATGCCGGCTTTTGTTGGCCTCGCTAATTGGATGTTACCGATTATGATTGGTGGGCCAGATATGGCTTTACCTAGAATGAATAACTGGAGTTTTTGGATTTTACCCTTTGCATTCGCGATGTTACTGTCCACATTCTTTATGGATGGCGGTGCGCCTGCGGGTGGCTGGACGATCTATCCACCGTTAGTGTTACAGGGCGGAAATGGCTTTCCATTTATGATTTTCGCGATTCATATGATGGGGATTTCCTCGGTCATGGGGGCGATTAATGTGATCGTAACTATCTTGAATATGCGTGCGCCCGGCATGACCCTGATGAAAATGCCGCTGTTTGTTTGGACTTGGTTTATTACTGCTTATTTATTAATAGCCGTGATGCCCGTGTTGGCCGGCGCAGTAACGATGTTGTTGACCGATCGATTCTTTGATACGAGCTTTTTCAACGCCGCTGGTGGTGGTGATCCGGTGCTGTTCCAGCATATATTCTGGTTCTTCGGTCACCCAGAAGTCTATATTCTGATTTTGCCGGCCTTCGGTATCGTATCGGCGATTATTCCGACCTTCGCACGTAAGCCGTTATTTGGTTATAGTTCGATGGTATACGCCACCTCATCAATTGCTTTTTTATCGTTTATTGTGTGGGCGCATCATATGTTTACCGTAGGTCTACCGCTAGAGGGCGAGTTGTTTTTTATGTACGCAACGATGTTGATTGCGGTACCCACTGGGGTGAAAGTATTTAACTGGATTTCGACGATGTGGAAAGGCTCGATGACTTTCGAAACGCCGATGTTGTTTTCAATTGGTTTTGTCATTATGTTTACCATAGGTGGTTTTTCTGGCTTGATGTTGGCCATTGCACCGGCCGATTTCCAGTACCACGATACTTATTTTGTGGTTGCCCACTTCCATTATGTATTGGTGACGGGTGCGGTCTATTCCATTATGGCGGCGGCGTATTATTGGTTGCCGAAGTGGACTGGCAATATGTATAACGAAACCATGGGTAAGTGGCATTTTTGGTTGTCGACTATCTCGGTGAATGTGCTGTTTTTCCCGCAACACTTCTTAGGTTTGGCGGGAATGCCCAGACGTATCCCAGACTACTCGGTGCAATTTGCTGAATTTAATATGTGGTCAAGTCTTGGTGGTTTTGCCTTTGGTCTATCGCAGGTGTTCTTTTGTTATATCGTTTATAAAACAATTCAGGGTGGCGAGAAGGCGACGGACCAGGTTTGGGAAGGAGCGGATGGCTTGGAATGGGAACTATCGTCTCCTCCTCCGTATCATAGTTTCACCACACCACCGAAAATTAAATAACCGTTGTCAGGTGAATGGTATAGGGGAATAAGATGTATCAGAGAAAAACGAAGAACAGATGGGTTGTGCTGATTTTAACGAGTATTGCACTATCATTTTATATAGGGTCTTTTGTCTTTTTAACAAATAACTAGTGCAAGCTGCGGCGAACACTCGAGATTAACATTCAAAGGGAATAGGTGATTTATGTCGACAGATAACACGTATTACGTTCCCCACAGTGCGAAGTGGCCAATAGTTGGATCAATTGGCATGACGTTACTGTTGGGTGGTTTCGCAGGGCAGTTAAATGGTTCGAGCATGGCGGATAATATTATGCTTGTGGGTTTGTTGGTGACGATTTATATGTTGTTTGGCTGGTTTGGCGATGTGATAGAGGAGAGCGAGTCGGGTGCATATAACAAGGCGGAGGATGCTTCTTTCCGTATTGGTATGGTTTGGTTTATTTTTTCTGAGGTGATGTTTTTCGCCGCGTTCTTCGGTGCGCTGTATTACATTCGAGTTTTCTCGGTGCCTTGGTTGGGAGGCGCCGATTCTGGCGCGGCGACTCATGAGTTTCTATGGAATAGTTATGAGGCAATCTGGCCGACGAATGGGCCGGAGGCTATCGGCGGCGAATATCAAAAAATGTCGGCCTGGGGTTTACCATCGATAAATACGCTGATTTTATTGACCAGCGGAGTGACGGTCACGGTGGCTCACTGGGGCTTAGTGGCCAATAAACGCAAACAGCTGATTTGGGCTTTGGCGGCGACGGTGGCACTTGGTTTTATATTTGTGGTATTGCAAGCCGTAGAGTATGGACATGGCTACCATGATCTTAATTTGACTATGGGCTCGGGTGTCTATGGTTCAACCTTCTATATGTTAACGGGCTTTCATGGTTTTCACGTGACGGTCGGCGCGATCATGTTAGCGGTCGTATTGGTGCGCAGTATTAAGGGACATTTTACCGCAGAGCACCACTTCGCATTTGAAGCGGCGGCCTGGTATTGGCACTTTGTCGACGTGGTTTGGTTGGGCCTATTTATCTTTGTGTATTGGTTGTAAACAAGGTTCGTTTATTGGCTGGTATGGCTCGTTTGCTGGCTGTTTTCTTGGGGAAGTAAGGCGTGCGAGCTGATCAAGCCAAATTGAGTTGCAACTAATAAGGAGATAAATAGTAAGAATGATAAGCCGACACGAATGGCTAAAAATTTGACCACTTTTTTTGGCTGGGATTTATTATTGGAGAGGTGGTAAAAGGACTTGAACAGGTTGTATACGATTAGCAATAAAGAAAAAATAATTAGGTATTTTATAAGAGGTGACATTATTAAGGGCTCAGTTGTTAAGTTATAAGCGAAGGCAAGTCGATGTGGGGTAGGCGCTTGCACTTCAAGGCAAGTTTGTTTTTATCTATCTTAGCAGTGATCGTGTTATTGATATTAATTAGTTTAGGGCGTTGGCAAATTGGCCGAGCAGAGCAAAAGCAGGCGATCCTAGACTTACAATCTTCGCGTAGCGAACTACCTGCAACTCCGCTGAGTGAGTTGGATTTTGCAGCGAATGAACTGCGTTACCTGCCGGTAAGTTTGCGTGGCAAAGTCGATGCCGAACAGCAAATATTGATCGATAATCAAGTGCGCAATGGGCGTGCAGGTTACTTCGTGTTAACGCCAATCAAGCTAGCAAATAATAAGGCAGTATTGCTAAATAGAGGTTGGTTGCCTACCGGCGCGAATCGCGCTGACTTACCGAATGTTGATATCAGCGCGAAGACGATATCTAGTCTAGGTCGCTTAGACCATTTTCCAACGGTGGGTATTCAATTGCAGGGAGCCGATCAGCTATCAGACAATTGGCCAGCGGTGACGCAGCTGATTAACCTTCATAATGTGGCCGAAAGATTAGGTTATGAGGTCTTGCCGTATCAAGTATTAATGGATGCCGACCAACCGCACGGTTATCTTCGACAGTGGATGATGATGAAAATGGGGCCAGAAAAACACTACGGTTACGCCTTTCAATGGTTTGCTTTGGCGCTGGCTTGGTTAGTAATTTATTTTGTAGTAACAATAAAACAGGGTGTGAAGAAAGATGAATACATTAACAAGGAATCGACTTAAACTTATTTCAATTGCGGGTCTGTTTGGCTTACCTGTCATCACTGCCTGGCTGCTATTTAGCAATCCGCAACTTTTGGCTAATCACGAAACTAAAAACTATGGCGAGTTAGTTTCTCCGGCTATTCCATCAGAGCTTAAAGACTTCATAGTGAATGCTGAACAGCTCGATATGCAGCACCTAAAAGGTCGCTGGGTATTACTGCACCTCGATATGGATGGACGATGTGATGCATCTTGTGCTAAATCAACACATTTATTGCGTCAGCTGAATGTATTACTCAGTAAAGACTCCACTCGCTTTAAAAGAGTTTATATGGACATGTCGGTTAATTCTGCTGAACTGGCGACAATACAGAGTAACGATAGGGAGCTTAATGTCTATCATTGGAAGGCTACCCAGCTGAATAAACTACAGCGGTTAATTCCTGAGTTAACGGACGGCGATATGTTATTAGTCGATCCGCTGGGTAATATCATGATGAAATACCGCCAAAATGCCGACCCATATGGTATCCAAAAAGACCTTAAATTGTTATTTAAAGCGTCACAGATTGGATGATCTTACAACGACTCAGCCTATTCGGCATATTACTGGCCTTATTTGTCGTTATCTTGGGGGCATATGTACGTTTGTCCGATGCGGGTTTGGGCTGCCCTGATTGGCCGGGTTGTTATGGTAGTTTGATCGTCGATGATTCACAGCAGGGCATTCATGCTGCAGCCGAGAGTTTTCCCGAGCGTCCCTTAGAATCATCAAAGGCTTGGAAAGAGATGACTCATCGTTATTTTGCCAGTGCATTAGGTTTTGTCATTTTATTGTTAACGTATTTTGCTTGGCGGCAACCCCAGTTAGGTCAGCGCGGTTTGACCTTATCGTTGTTAATCCTAGTGTTGTTTCAAGGTGCTTTGGGGATGTGGACGGTCACCTTATTGGTAAAACCAGTGATTGTGATGGGGCATTTATTAGGCGGCTTATCAATCTTGAGCCTATTATTTTTGTTGTTATTACGGCTATCTAATAAGCGTTTACCGACGATTAAAAACAAGTCCGTGCTGAAAGTGCTCGCACCGGCTGCCTTATTGGTACTGGTGCTACAAATTGCACTAGGTGGCTGGACTAGCACCAATTATGCGGCCTTAGCCTGTCCAGAGTTACCCACTTGCTTAGATGAGTCATGGCAGCCGGATGTGGACTACAAAGAAGGCTTTGTTTTGTGGCGTGGGCTCGGGGTGGATTATGAATATGGGGTGTTAACGAATCAAGCCCGTGCTGCAATTCATTGGGTGCATCGTATTGGCGCGGCGGTGACGACAGTGCTGCTAACACTGCTAGCATTTCTACTGTTTCGAATTGGCGCAAAAACAGAAGTGAAACTATTGCTCGGCTGCTTGTTTAGTCAGCTACTACTCGGTGTGTTAAACGTCGTATTCAGTTTACCCTTACCACTGGCGGTTGCACATAACGGGGTTGCGGCCTTACTGTTATTGAGTGTGGTTTATTTAAATTTTAGATTGAACAGTTATAAGCTGTCTTAGGGAGATATTGTGATGGAACAAAGTATAAATGGCTTAAATACCAAGGTGGATTGGCGAAGTTATTATCAATTATGTAAACCGAAAGTGGTGATGCTGATCGTATTTACCGCCATCGTCGGAATGATTTTGGCTAGCCCACTGGTAGAGGCGTGGCCAAGGATGTTATTTGCCACGATGGGGATTGGGCTGGCGGCGTCCTCAGCGGCGGCGATTAACCATTATTTAGATCAGCAATATGACGCTAAAATGGCGCGGACCGAAGGTCGTCCATTGCCGCAGGGTGAGTTATCGGGTAGCCAAGTATTGGTTTTTGCTTTCAGCATTGGCATCTTGTCGATGATTATTTTACTGCAGTGGGTTAACAGCTTGACGGCCCTCCTAACGTTCCTATCGCTGATTGGTTATGCGGTTGTATATACCGTTTATTTGAAACACGCAACACCGCAAAATATAGCGATTGGTGGTGCCGCTGGTGCTGCGCCGCCGGTGCTGGGTTGGTGCGCGGTAACTAACTCAATTGACCCGCATGCCTTATTGTTATTTCTGATTATTTTTATTTGGACGCCGCCGCATTTTTGGGCCTTGGCGGTGGCGCGGCGTGATGAATATGCTAAAGCTGATATTCCTATGCTGCCGGTGACCCATGGTGCGGACTTTACTCGTTTACATATCGTGTTTTATACGGTGTTATTGTTATTGGTCAGCTTATTGCCTTATTTAACAGGCATGAGTGGGCTGTTGTACTTGGTAGCGGCAGTGGTATTAGGTCTGGGTTTCTTGTACTACGCGGTCTTATTGATGAAGACCTCTGATGATGCGGTGGCGATGAAGACCTTTCATTATTCTATTAGTTATTTGATGCTGTTATTTTCTGCCTTATTGCTAGATCACTACCTTTGAGTTAGATATGCTATATTTATTTTAGATATTTGATCGCATAGGGCGGTGAATGTGAGGGCTACTGGCCTCGTCCGCTGAATTTTTATCTTCAATAGCAGGTTTGTTATGAAAAGCATTAAGTCCACCAATAAGATATCAAAGATGATGGTGTCGTTGGCTTGGCTGGCTTTCCTGATCATGCTCGTTCTGGGTTTTGATCGTTACCTTGAAAAACAAACAAACCCTAATGATCGGCCTGAGTTTGTTTATGCGGCAGACGGCAGTGCTGAAGTGACCTTATTACAAAATCGGCAAGGGCATTATATAGCTGAAGGGAAAATTAATGACCAATGGGCGCTATTTGTACTGGATACAGGGGCAACCAATATTAGTATTCCGGGAAATGTGGCAAAAAAAATGCATTTGACTGCGGGTTACCCAGAAAGAACACGAACCGCTAATGGTGATATTACGGTGTACCGAGTGATGCTGGATTCGGTGAAGTTAGGTTCTATCGAGCTAAAAAATATTGCCGCGCACATTAACCCGAATATGAATGGCAAAGGGGTTTTATTGGGAATGAGTTTTTTAAAGCACCTAGAGATGCTGCAGAAAGATCAGAAGCTCACCTTGCGCCTAGGCGCGATGGCGAGCTGTGCTAATTGTTTATAAGTGTTAAGCGGGGTTGAACTCAAGTAACTCTTGTTTTACTTTTTTCATCGCATTTTTTTCTAGCTGGCGAATACGTTCGGCAGATACCTGATATTTGTCAGCTAACTCATGCAAGGTGGATTTTTCTTCGCTTAACCAGCGCTCGGCTAAAATTATTCGGCTACGTTCATCCAGTTTGTTAAGCGCGAGTTGCAGCTGCGAAGAATTGTGTGTCTTTTCGTTATGGATTTCGACTAGGCTGGCTGGGTCGTGTTCTTCTTTCGTGACAAAGCTTGCAGGGGTATGGCTCAGCTCATCGTTATCCGAGTTGTCGTCTTGGTGGCCATCAAACGCCATATCGCTATTGCTGAGGCGTTTTTCCATCTCATACACCGCCGATTTGTCGACTCCAAGGTCATTAGCGATGGCATCCGCTTCGGTCTCATTTAACCAAGCTAGATTTTTCTTTTGCTTGCGAAGGTTAAAAAATAATTTACGCTGCGCTTTGGTGGTGGCAATTTTTACAATCCGCCAGTTTTTAATGACGAACTCATGAATTTCAGACTTAATCCAGTGCACCGCGTAAGAAACAAGGCGTACACCGACTTCAGGGTCGAAGCGTTTAACCGCTTTCATCAGGCCGATACTACCTTCTTGAATCAGGTCGGGTAGGGCGAGACCATAACCGCTATAGCTTCTAGCGATATGGATGACGTAACGCATATGGGATAATACTAGGGTGCGCGCGGC
The DNA here is from genome assembly GCA_002162695.1 of Cycloclasticus sp. 46_120_T64. Classification (GTDB taxonomy): domain Bacteria; phylum Pseudomonadota; class Gammaproteobacteria; order Methylococcales; family Cycloclasticaceae; genus Cycloclasticus. Next base: position 116,017 of record MAAM01000001.1, read on the forward strand.
GGCTAAATCGTTGTCGTTACGTAAACGATTGGCGAGATCTTTTTCCTGTTCTGCAGTGAGTGCAGGAGCAGCAGAAACCGATGCTATATAAGCATCTAATGAGCCAGCTGAAAGCTGTGTAGGGATGGTCAATGCGTGTGTCATATATGTCCTCAAAAAGGGGCGTAATCAGGTTGATTTTAGTTAACACCCTCTATAAAGCACTTCCAGTATAACAAAGGATTGATGCTAATGGCAATTGAGCCGATAGTCAGCGCTCAAGCTCAGTCAGGTATCGCCTAACCACCACCCAAGAGCCGGTGATACCAAGAGATATGGCAAAAATCACCCATAATATGGCGTGATAAAACGACATGTTTTGTAAGCTAAACGAGCTGTTATATAGGTTTGCCAAGGAACTGGTGGGGCTATCAATTAGCCAGATTGACAGGTTGACCAAGAGGCAGGCGAGCACCCCGCCGAACAAACCGTGCCAAAAACCACTGTAAATAAAGGGCCGCATTATGAAGGCTGGAGTGGCGCCGACCAGCCGAGTAATGTCGATCTCATCTCGGCGGTTTTGCAGTTCCAAACGGATCGTATTGCTGATGATGAGTAATACCGCTAAACCCAGCAAGGCGGTGATTAGACTCGCTGCGCGTTGCGCAATTTGCAGAAAGCCGTTTAAGCGTTCAAGCCAAGCTAAGTCCATTTGCACGAGTTGGATGCCGGCGTGTTGTTCAAGTTCAGCAATCAGCGCTTTAACAGCGGTTTGATTGTCGGTATTGGGACTGACTTGGATGACGTGGGGTAAAGGATTATCTTCAAGCATGCCGATCGCCAAATTAAAACCACTGTGTTGACGGAATTCATCTAAGGCGGCTTGTTTGTCGATGAGGGTCGCTTGTGAGATAAGGTCGTTAGCTTGTAGCTGGTGGCTGAGCACTTCGGCCTGCGTTAGCGTTAGCGAAGGCTGTAGAAAAATAGACATATTATGGTTCAGGTCTACTTGGCCGCTGAGTGCCTGGAGGTTATTGATCGAGACTAATAAACCGGCGGGTAACGATAAGGTGATAGCGATCACGCTGACTGTCATCATCGAGTTGAAGGGCGCTCTAGAGAAACGGCCTAGGCTGGAAAATAAGGTGCGCAAATGGATACGGAAATAAGCGCTGACGTTGAAGCTTGCCAACGGGCGCTGGATATTACTGCGACGTCTAGCCATGATTTTGCACCAGTTCCCCTTGTGATAACTCCAACATGCGATAGCCCATGCGTTTAATCAGCGGGACGTCGTGGCTAGCGATTAACACAGTGACGCCGACTTGGTTGAATTGTTCAAATAATTGCATGATCTCGGCGGATAATTGTGGGTCTAGGTTGCCGGTTGGTTCATCCGCCAGAATCATCGGTGGCCGGTTAACGACCGCTCGTGCAATGCCGATACGTTGCTGCTCACCACCGGATAGGGTGATGGGGTAGCGCCGTTCTTTACCCGATAGGCCAACCTTATCCAAGGCAGCGCGAACCCGCCGTTTAATCTCATGTTGTTGGTGCCCCGCGATGATTAAGGGTAAGGCGACGTTATCAAATACGGTGTGGTTATGTAATAAGCGGTGGTCTTGAAAAATCATGCCGATTTTACGGCGCGTGTAGGGCACTAAACGCTGGGGGATTCGGCCAATATTTTGGCTGTCCAGCATCACTTGGCCTTGGCTACTGCGTTCGAGCACCGCGATGAGTTTTAATAAGGTGCTTTTACCGGCGCCTGAATGCCCCGTCAAAAACGCCATCTCTCCTTGTTGGATTTCAAAACTGACGTTTTTTAGCGCTTCCGAGCCCCCAGGGTAACGCTTACTGACGTTAATGAATTGCAGCACTTTGTTTATGCTTTTTCGTCAGTTTTATCAAATAGCGCCTGGGTAAACTGCTTGGCGTCAAATTCACGTAAATCATCGATGCCTTCGCCGATGCCGATGAAGCGTATCGGTAGTTTAAACTGGTTGGCCAGAGCGAAAATAATGCCGCCTTTGGCGGTGCCGTCGAGTTTCGTTAGGGTAATGCCGCTGAGCGGGGTGGCTTCGTTAAAGTGCTTGGCTTGCGCTAGCGCGTTTTGCCCAGTACCGGCATCCAGCACTAACATCACCTCGTGCGGTGCATTGTCATCAAGTTTTTTAATGACACGGTTGATTTTGCTGAGCTCGTTCATCAGATTGGTTTGGGTGTGTAAACGCCCTGCGGTATCGGCCAATAGCACGTCCACCTTACGTGCGCGGGCTTTCTCAAAAGCGTCATAAATAACTGAGGCCGAGTCGGCTCCTGAGTGTTGCGCGACAACCTCTATATTATTGCGGGTACCCCATTCTTGCAGTTGCTCGATTGCAGCGGCCCTAAAGGTATCGCCGGCGGCGAGCATCACGCTTTTTCCCTCGGCTTGCAGGCGTTTTGCAAGTTTACCGATGGTGGTTGTTTTACCCATGCCGTTCACCCCAACCACTAAAATAACAAACGGGCTATCGCTGTCGGGAATGCTTAAGGTTTGTTGATTGGGCTCTAAAATGGCGAGCATTTCTTCTTGTAGTGCCGCGGTGAGTGCTTGTGGGTCTGACAGCTGTTTACGCGCGACGCGCTGGGTTAATTGACCGATGATTTTCTGGGTCGCTTCAATGCCGACATCAGCGGTGAGCAGTAACATTTCCAGTTCTTCAAATAAGTCCTCGTCTATTTTCTTTTTGCCGAGGAATAAATTGCCGAGACCACCTGTTAGGCCGGTGCGGGTTTTCGACAGCTGGCTTTTAAGTCGGCCAAAAAAACCTTCTTTAGGTTTTTCTAGCGGGCTCTCATCGACCTTAGTGTTACTGTCTTGAGGCGTGTTGTGCTTTTTTTTCTTACCAAATCCAAACATGATATCGTGTGTTTCCGAGGGCGGTGTCGTAAAATGCCCATTCTATAATATAGGGTTATATGAGAGCAAAATGATAAAACTATTCAACACAGTTTTTATTCTGCATGTTTTTTATTCGCTGAGTGCTTTTGCCACAGCTGAAAATATGCCTAATATGGTACACGAAAAAACGCTGAAAAATGGCTTAAAAGTGCTGGTAAAAGAAGACCGTCGTGCTCCGGTTATGGTCTCGCAAGTCTGGTATAAAGTCGGTGCCAGCTATGAACACGACGGGATCACCGGTTTATCTCATGTGTTGGAACATATGATGTTTCAAGGTACTGATAATTTGGCGCCAGGGGAATTTTCTAAAATCATCGCGGCGAATGGTGGGCGTGAAAATGCGTTTACGGGTGCCGATTACACCGCGTACTTCCAAACGATGGAAGCCTCCCGTTTAGCGGTGAGCATGAAGCTTGAAGCCGAACGCATGCAGCGTCTGAACTTACAAGAAAAAGAGTTTGTGAAAGAGCTGCAAGTGGTGATGGAAGAACGGCGAATGCGTACCGAAGACAAACCGCAGTCGCAGGCGTATGAATACTTTAAAGCGATCGCCTACACCAGTAGCCCGTACCGTAACCCGATTATTGGTTGGATGCAGGACTTAGAAGATATGAAGCTGCAGGACTTGGCTGCTTGGTATCAACAATGGTATGCCCCGAATAATGCCACCTTGGTGGTGGTCGGTGATGTCGATGCGGCGGAGGTGTTTGCGCTGGCCGAACAACACTTTGCAGCTATTCCTAGGGTTGATTTTAAACCGCTTAAACAACGTGTCGAGGTGCCGCAATTGGGCCTTCGCCGTGGAATTGTCAGGCAAACGGCTAAGGTGCCTTACTTATTGATGGGTTACAAGGTACCTGTATTAAACTCACAGGAAGACAGCGACGATATCTACGCCTTGGAAGTGTTGTCCGGAATTTTAAGTGGTGGCCAAAGTGCGCGGCTAGCGGCTAATTTAGTGCGTGGTTCGCAAGTTGCTTCGAGCGTGAGCGCGGGTTATGACATGAATGCGCGGCTACCGACTTTGTTCCTATTTGATGGAGTGCCAGTTGAGGGCGGAAGCGTGGAGCACTTAGAAACCGCGTTACTGGAGCAAGTGGCATTATTACAACAGAAGCCGGTTGCGCAAGCCGAGCTAAAGCGTATCAAGGCGCAGGTGATTGCCGCCTCGGTGTATGAAAAGGACTCGAACTTTTATCAAGCGATGCAGCTGGGCCTACTGGAAACGGTGGGTGTTGGTTGGCAGAAGAGTGCAGAATACGTGGCTAAGGTGCAGGCGGTGAGTGTGGAACAGCTGCAAGCCGTTGCCAAAAAATACTTAATTGAGGATCACTTAACGGTGGTCTATATGCTGCCAAATGATAAACCACAAAAAACAGTCGAAAGTCAGGAGTATGCCGATGCGCAGTAACCATTCATTATTGACGGGGCTGGTCTTATTGTTACTCAGTTCGGCGGCGGTGGCGCTTCCCAGTATTCAACACTGGCGTAGTGCAAAGGGTGCGGAGGTGTACTTTGTTGCAACCGAGGGTTTGCCGATTGTCGATGCGCGGTTGGTTTTTACTGCGGGCAGTGCTTATGATGCGAAGCAAAATGGTGTCGCCGCACTGACCAGTGCTTTGCTTGACCAAGGTGCAGCGGGGCAAACTACGCAACAGATAGCCGAACGATTAGAAAACGTTGGTGCGCAGCTCAGTACTGCTAGTTCACGAGACTTGACGACGTTGAGCTTTAGAAGCTTGAGTGATGAAAAAGCCTTGGCGTCATCATGGGCGGTATTGCAACAGGTGTTGAGTCAGCCGGATTTTCCATTAACCGACTTTCAACGTGAGAAAGAACGAACTTTATTAAGTATTAAGCGGCGTGAAGAGTCTCCTGGAGTCTTGGCGCAATTAGCCTTATATCGAGAGATCTACGGTGGGCACCCGTATGCCAAACCGGTGCGCGGAACGAGCGAATCGGTGGCAATGATCGAACGTGGAGATTTACGGCGTTTTTATCAGCGTTATTATGTGGCGAATAACTTAAAACTTATTTTGGTGGGGGGTATCTCGCGTCAACAAGCCGAACAAATGGTTGCCGAGTTGCTGGCTGATCTACCTGCGGGTGAAAAAGCGATGCCAATAGCCGAGGTGGCTGAGCTAGCCGAGGGTAAAAACATTCATGTAGAATACCCTTCGCAGCAAACACACCTGATGTATGGTCTGCCGGTATTAAAGCATAATGATGCCGATAACTACGCCTTGTATGTGGGCAACCATATCCTCGGTGGCAGTGGGTTTAGTTCACGGATTGTGAAAGAAATTCGTGAAGAGCGTGGTTTGGCGTATAGCGCATATAGCTATTTTCATCCGATGCTGCAAAAAGGGCCTTTTTTACTGGGTTTGCAAACGCGCAATGAAAAGCTGACTGAAGCGGCAGTGGCGGCGAAAAAAACCTTATTAGAGTTTGTCGAGCAGGGTGTTAGTGAGGAAGAGCTTGTTGCGGCGAAGAAGAATATCAGCGGTGGTTTTGCGTTGCGTTTAGATAGCAATAAAAAACTCCTAGCCAGCGTGGCGAGTATTGTCGCTAGCGGTGTGGAGTTGGATTATTTAGATCGTTATTTAGACAATATCGATGCGGTGAGTGTCGCCAACATACAAGACGCGTTTCGGCGTAGGTTGGTGGTCGATAAGATGGTGATGGTCACGGTTGGACAAATAAAGGGTGATACAAAGTAATGGCTGGAAAAGAAAATAAAGTAAGAATTATTGCGGGGCAGTGGGGAGGGCGAAAGATTGCCTTTCCGAGTATCGATGGTTTGCGCCCAACTACCGATCCGATCAGGGAAACCTTGTTTAATTGGTTACAAGCCTATTTGCCAAATGCACATTGTTTGGATCTGTATGCGGGGAGTGGTGCACTGGGTTTCGAAGCGGCGTCGCGCGGCGCGCAGCATGTGCTGATGGTTGAACGCGAAAGTCGCATTATCAAGTCCTTACGCAATAATAAAGAACTATTACAGGCGGAGACTATTCAATTAATGCAGCGTCCAGCAGAAGACTTTTTAAGGACTAAGCATAAATCGGGTGAACCTCGGTTTGACGTGGTTTTTTTAGATCCACCGTTTAGGCATGGTGCGCTAGCAGAGTGTTGCCGATCATTGGAAGAAAGCGGCTGGCTCGCCGATGAGGCGGTTATTTACCTCGAGTGTGAACGTAAATTAGACCTGGATTTTTTACCCAGTAATTGGCAGCAGCACCGCAGTAAGAGCACCGGCCAAGTGGCGTATTATTTATATCATCGAGAATTAACATGAGTAAAACAGCAATATACCCTGGAACCTTTGATCCGATGACCCATGGTCATATCAATATCATTCTGCGCTCAGCCGAATTATTTGACCGGGTGGTCGTGGCGGTGGCAAAAAGCAGCGGTAAAAATCCCTTTTTTGAGTTGCCGCAGCGTGTCGAGTTGGCGACGTTAGCATTGGCGGGTCATGCGAATATCGAAGTGGTTGAGTTTGACGGTTTATTAGTTGACTTGGCGCAGCAGCAGCAGGCGAATATTATCGTGCGTGGGGTACGCTCAATTGCAGACTTTGAATATGAAGCGCAGATGGCGGGGATGAACCGGCAACTGATGCACGGCTTAGAAACGATTTTTTTAACGACCCACTCCGAGTGGGCAGATTTATCGTCAACCTTGGTGCGTGATATTGCGCGGCACGGTGGCGATGTGAGTAAGTTTGTACCAGCCTCTATTAAACAGGCGATCTTGGATAAGTTGGCCTAAGCATGTCTTTATTAATTACCGATGAGTGCATCAACTGCGATGTCTGTGAACCCGAGTGCCCGAATGATGCGATTACTCAGGGTGAGGAAATTTATGAAATAGACCCCGATCTATGCACCGAGTGTGTGGGGCATTTTGATACCCCTCAGTGTGTCGAGGTTTGTCCGGTGGAGTGTATCCCAAAAGACCCCGATCATGAAGAAACGAACGCCGAGCTACAACTTAAGTATGAACAACTAATGGCAGGTAAATAACACGATGCGCTGGCTTATTATATTACTCAGTTTAGTCTTTTTAATGGCGTGCAGTACGCCGCAACTGCGCCCACAGGCACAGGCGGTAGCCAGTGCGCACCCTGCTGCGAGCCAAGCGGGCTTGGATATTTTAAATCAAGGCGGGAACGCGTTTGATGCGGCGGTCGCGGTGAGTGCTGCGTTAGCGGTGGTCGAACCGTTTGGTTCGGGTCTAGGTGGTGGTGGTTTTTGGTTATTGCATCGCGCGAGTGATGGCAAGCAGGTGATGATTGATGGCCGTGAGGTCGCGCCTAATGCAGCGCAGCGTGATATGTACTTGGACCCCGTGACCGGGCAAGCGAATAAAGTCGCTTCGGTGAATGGGGCGCTGGCGGCAGGTATACCGGGTTTACCCGCGGCCTTGGTGCATTTATCTGAACAATACGGTGAACTCAGTTTGGCCGACAGCTTGCGCCCAGCTATTCGTTTAGCAAAAAATGGTTTTCTGGTGAATGAACACTATCGGCGTTTGGCGCGGTTTCGTCTGCCGGTATTGGCATCGAGTGAACCCGCTCGTTCAATTTTCTTAAGGGAAGGACTAGTACCTGAATTGGGCACACGGATTAGCCAACAGGATCTGGCGGCAAGCCTAGAAAGTTTAGCCCGTGATGGTTTTTCTGGTTTTTATCGTGGTGAGCTAGCGGATAAATTGGTGAGCGGTGTGCAGCAGGCTGGCGGTATTTGGGATAAACAAGATTTAGCCAACTATAAGGTTAAAGAGCGTGAACCGGTTGTTATTGATTATAACGGCATGCGGATTATATCGGCGGCGTTACCCTCATCGGGCGGCTTGGTATTATCTATTGCGTTAAATATTATAGAGCAATACGACTTGGCGGCGATGGACGAGGCAACGCGGGTGCATCTAGTGGTGGAGGCGATGCGTAGAGCGTACCAAGCACGGGCGCAGTATATGGGCGATGCCGATTTTGTCTCGGTGCCGACCGAGAAACTCAGCCAAAAGTCTTATGCCTGGACGTTAGCAGACAACTTAAACCTGAAAGCAGCGATGCCGAGCCAGCAGTTAACTGGCTTGAATGCCTCAGAAGGCCATGATACGACTCATTTTTCAGTGCTTGATAAAGCGGGTAACCGAGTCGCGGCAACCTTGTCAATTAATTACCCCTTTGGTTCGGGGTTTGTGCCGCCGGGTACCGGGGTCTTATTAAATGATGAGATGGATGATTTTTCTATCAAACCGGGTACGCCGAATGTATATGGTTTGGTCGGTGGTTTGGCGAATGCGATTCAGCCAAATAAGCGAATGTTATCGAGTATGTCGCCAACATTTATAGAAACGGAAGGTTCGGTTGGTTTATTGGGAACTCCGGGGGGTAGTCGAATTATTAGTATGTTATTACTCGCTATTTTAGAGGCCGAGAAGGGTGCGCAAGCTAGTTCCTGGGTGGCTTTGCCGCGTTACCACCACCAATACTTGCCGGATGTGATCCAGCATGAGCCCGGGGCTTTAAGTGATGAACTCAAAGCTGGGCTGATTGCAAAAGGTCATCTGCTTGAGTCCGTGGGGCGGACGTATGGCAATATGCACGCTATTTTGTGGGACAAAGAAAACGGACGAGTAACGGCAGCAAGCGACCCTCGGGGCAAAGGCATGGCTCTCGTCGAGTAGGTTTTTGCGGGTTAGCCCACGGAATAAACGGGCCCTTTGCTACTACTGCGTAGTCTGTTGGTTAGATAATCCGATTGAATTGAGGGTAGTGCTGCTGTAGCATGAAAGCGTATTGAGGCCCACACCCCGCCGCAAACAAAGACTAATGGATTGATCTTATTTTTGGAGGATGATTTGGGCCAAGGGAACCTTATCAATGTCGATGTGTATGGCGTTGAGATGGCGGTGTTTCAGCAGCGGGAAGAAGACTTTCTCGCTATGGGGTACCGCTTACAGTGTCGAACGGAATCGCCGGCTGACGTCTTAACGGCGGATATTTGTATCGTCGATGTGTCTCGGATGAATGATTGTCGAGAGCTTTTGCAGCAGAAAAACACCCCGTATTTGATTTCAGGGATTAACCTGACACCACCGCTAGCCGAGGAAGTTGAACTGCCGTTGTCGGTATTAAAAAATTCGGTGGGTTTTTTGAATTCGAAGCCCTTACTCGCCGATATTAGTATTAGCATTCGTTTGGGTTTGTTATGGCATGACGAGCGAGAAAAGTACTCGCAGCGGGTACAAAATATCGAGTCGAAAATAAACAATAACCGTGTTAATGGCATCGCCATTGGTATGCTAATGCAGCAATCAGGTTTGCTGGAACAGGCGGTGATGAATTGCTTAAAACAAACGAGTCGTAATAAACGCCGTCGAATGGTGGACGTTTCGGCGGAGATTATCGATAAACTAGCCTTGTTGGATCAGGCAAAATTTCACACCGAGGCTCAATTATTAAACTGGCTAAAGGAGACTGTTTCTTGCAGGCTGGATAGTCAGGGTGAGTAATGCCCAACCGTTTCATAAGATGAAGGTGTTATTAGCAGCAACGGGGCAGGCAACAGGGCAACAACTTACTAGCTTGCTTGAACAATGGGGGCACGAGGTTAAGCTGCCGGCTGATGGAACGGCTGTGCTGGATGCTTTACAGCACGATCATGCGACTGATGTACTCATTTTAGGTGATGAAATGCCCGCGCATACAAGGCTGGATATTTGTCGGCGAGCGAAGGCGTTGGCAGGAGTTTATATATTGTTGTTAAGTGCGCCGGTTGATATCGCCGCAACCTCGGATGGTTTGTTGAACGGGGCCGATGATTATATTACGAACCCCGTTGATAGTGCTGAGCTGCGGTTACGCTTAGCGATGGCGCAGCGAATATTGAAGTATACTCAAGCACCAGCAGAAGCAGCGGTCGTCGCCGCTTTGGAAACATCGAAAGAGCGATTTAATCCATCGAAAGAATTTGAAGTCATGCTCGATCGGCTCGGCGTGTATGTGTACAGCAAAGATAAACAGGGGCGTTATACATACGTTAATGAACAAATGTGTGAACTGTTTAATCGCCCGAAAAATGAGATCCTGGGCCAGCAAGACTCGGTATTCTTTTGTTTGCAACAAGCGGCTGACGTCATCAACAATGATCGGCAGGTCATCGAGCACGCTAAGACGATTGATGTGGAAGAGGGGTTCATTCTTAGCGAAACCGGGGAAAGCCGTTATTATGCCTCGACAAAAAAACCATTATTCAATGAGCACGGGGATGTGGTTGGTTTATTAGGAGTTTCTACGGAGATTACTCGTTTTAAAGAGGCCGAGGAATTTCTTACAAACTCACGGCAGGAAATTTCACGTCAGGCCGCAAAATTGGAAGAAGATCGAGAGCTGTACGAACTCGCCTTTAAGAACACTCGAGATGCGACCTTGCTGTTAGATACAGAAACCTTCTGCTTCATAGATTGTAATCAGCAGGCGCTCGATGTGTTGGCCTGTACTTCAAAAACGGAGCTTATTAATAAAACTCCTCAGCATTTTTCACCGAAATTTCAAGCGGACGGTAGTCGTAGCGAGGATGTGGCTGATGAGATGTGTGCCTTAGCGTTGATCAATGGCTCGCACGTATTCGAATGGCAGCATCGGAGCAAAGCTAATGAATTATTATGGGCCGAAATTTGCCTAACTTCTGTGGTGTTGAAGGGGCGGGCTATTTTATACGTGGTGTGTAAGGATATTCAGCAACGAAAAGCGGTCGAAGCAAAGCAAGCGCTGTCAGCTCGGGTGTTTAATGAAGTGCAGGAAGCGATCATCATCACCGATTTAGAAAAAAGAATCATCGATATTAACCCCGCTTTTTGTGCATTGATGGGATATAAATATGATGAGGCGCTGGGTTTAGGCGGACGAGCCTTGCATTCTGCTGCGCAGTCGGCTGAGTTTTTCAATGAAATATGGCGCTACGTTGCGGCGAATGCTTATTGGCGGGGCGAGATCATGGTGAAAACCAAGGCGGGTGAGTTAAAAGCTTGTTTGCTGTCAATTTCATCGGTGTTAAATGATGAAGGGCAAGTCATTAATTACTTAGGGACATATGTAGATATCTCACAGAGTAAAGAACAGCAAGAGAAACTGAAATTTTTAGCACATTATGACCCGCTAACCGGTCTGCCGAACCGGGAATTGTTTGCCGATAGGTTTCAGCAAGCGATAGCGCATAGCAAACGTAGTGGAGCGCCATTGGCTATTTGTTTTATTGATTTAGATGGTTTTAAGGCGGTCAATGATAGTTTTGGTCATGGGGTGGGCGATAGCTTATTGACCGAAGTTGCTCGGCGGATTGCTGCTAGTATCAGAGATGGTGACACCGTCTCACGACAAGGTGGTGATGAGTTCGTACTCTTGTTAGCAAACCTTGAGTCGGCCGAGCAATGTGAGCGAGTCGTCAATAGAATGCTCATATCTCTAGCCAAACCGTATGTGCTTGAGGGACATTGGCATCGGGTTACTGCCTCCTGTGGGGTTGCGTTATTCCCTGATGATGCCGACGCCTTAGCGGGTTTAATTAAGCGAGCGGATCAAGCGATGTACCACTCTAAGCGGCACGGTAAAAATAGGCTCAGTTTTTATAATAATGACAAAGGAGTTCTTGTGAGCAAGGACCTCCGTGCTTAAATAATTCTGTTGAGGCTGGCATCTACCGTGGAGTTAATATGAAAATTGGTTTGGCTCTGGGTAGTGGCTCGTCTAGAGGTTGGTCACATATAGGCGTTATTAACGCGTTAAGCGCTCAAGGCATCGAGCCTGATATTGTGTGCGGCACCTCTATCGGCTCCTTAGTCGGGGCTTCTTATGTATCGAATAACTTACCGAAACTAGAACGCTGGGTGCGTTCGTTGAGTAAATTTGAGACAGCGAGGTTCCTTGAGATTAATCGATCCTTGAATGGTTTCGTTAATACCGAACGTTTGCACGGGTTTTTAACCGAGTATGTGGCGGATGAACACGCCTGTATTGAGGCACTCGCTAAACAGTATGCCGCAGTGGCGACTGATTTGGCAACCGGACGCGAAGTTTGGTTGAGCAAGGATTCCGTGCTGGAAGCGGTATGGGCGTCGATTTCCATGCCGGGTTTATTTCCGGCGATTAATAATCATAATAAATGGTTGGTTGATGGTGGTTTAGTAAATCCTGTTCCTATTTCGCTGTGTCGAGCCTTGGGTGCGGATATCGTTATTGCGGTGAATCTGAATGGTGATATAGTCGGTAAACACTTCAAAAAACCGGCTGCTAATGAGAAGCAAGCGACGGTGGCCGCTAAAATAAGCAATTTTGTTAGTGAATATCGCGGCTCAATGTTTCCGAATACGAGTTCAGAGCTAGAACCTCCTAATCTTTTTGAAGCGATTGCCGCTTCTGTGAACATTACTCAAGATAGAATAACGCGCAGCCGTATGGCGGGAGATCCTGCCGATATTCTACTGGCTCCTAAATTATCACATATCGGTTTGTTGGAGTTTTATCGTGCCGATGAAGCGATTGCCGAAGGGCAGCAATGTGTTGAACGCATGCTGCCCGAAATAAAGCATGTCTTAAAGCAGAATCAATAAAGCTTAAGAGACGAACAATAAATTTACCTTATAGGACATCAAAATGAACGACGTTATTGAGTTATTAAAATCACACCGATCGATAAGAAAGTTTACCGAACAAGCGGTGAGTGATGAGTTAATTAACGAAATTGTTAGTTGTGGGCAAGCGGCTGCGAGTTCAAGTAATATTCAGGCAACGACGGTGATACGGGTCCGTGATACCGATAAAAGAGCTCGCTTAGCCGAGTTGGCTGGCGGTCAGCGTTATGTGAGTAGTGCGGCGGTGTTTTTAGTGTTTTGTGCCGATTTACACCGCCCGCAGCTGGCTTGTGAAATGCAAGGTGGTGATTTCAGTGTTGGTATGACGGAACACTTTATTGTTGCGACGGCCGATGTAGCGCTGGCAGCACAAAATTGTGTTGTTGCGGCAGAATCGTTGGGTTTGGGCATTTGTTATATAGGTGGTTTACGGAATAACCCTCAGGACGTAGCCGATTTACTCGGTTTGCCTGATCAGGTGTACCCGGTGTTTGGTCTATGTTTGGGCTACCCTGATCAAGATCCTGAGGTGAAACCGCGTTTACCCTTATCCACTGTATTGAAAGAAAATAGCTATCTGAACCCAAGCGATATCAGCGGCATTGAAGTATATGATGAGCATATCCGTGAGTATTATAAATCGCGTACGGGCGGTAAAAAAGACAGTTGCTGGAGCGAAGAAATGAAAGCCTTAGTGGGTAAAGAGTCTCGTCCGCATATGCGTGAATTTTTAAAGAAGCGTGGTTTCAGTATGAAATAAGGTTCAGTATCGGAAGCTTAGCTCCACGCTGTTTGTATAACTTAGGGTTTAGTCTAACGTGTGTTAGTCTAATGCTCGATCGTTAGGTATTCGTCTGACGAGGTCATATTACAAAAATCATGGAGATAACGATGTCGGCAGCTGTATCAATTCAACAAAAAATGCGACCAAATGGCTGTTTTGGTTGTGGTCAAGATAACCCGTTCGGTTTACAAATAGAAAGCCACTGGGAAGGTGATGAGGTGGTTTGTAAGTGGACGCCGCAGGAACATATGATTGGCCCACCAGACTGTTTGTACGGCGGTATTTCGGCGAGTTTGATCGACTGTCACTCGGTTAACACCGCATTGGCATATGCGTACAAACAACTGGGCGATGATGCGGTGTTTGATAAGGGCATTATGATGGTGACGGGGACCTTGAATGTGCGTTATATGAAACCTGTGCCGATGGCTGAGGTTGAGCTGCGCGCTAAGGTGGTCAAAGTTGATGGGCGTAAGTATTCTGTGATCACCGAGCTGAAGAGTGAGGGTGTCACCTGTGTTAGCGGTGAAGTTTTGGCTATTCAGTTAAAAACGAAATAGAGCTAGAGGCAAGCCTATTTAGCTAGGCGCTAAGATCTTATTGATAAGCCGTGTTTAACCTCTTCCGTTAAACGCGGCTTTTTATTAGCTAGTTTTAGCTTTGAATGGATTAAGAGGGTTTGCCGAGGAAATGTTCAGCTTGTGTTGTTTTTTATAAAAGCTTAACTATACTTCCGCACACCATAACCGCCTGCTAGGCACCCATTTCCCACATAAGCTACTGACTACGTTATTAAATGAATCTCAATATAAAAAACAAATTACACCTCATCGCGTTATTAACTTTCATTGGTGGTGGGGTGTTGGTATTGAATCAATACTTGGCTGATCAGCAATTGAAACGTTTGAGTAACTACCAGCTCAAGCTGGAGAGGCTTAGCACTCATATGGCTAGTCTGCGGCATAATGAGCAAGGGTTTATTCTCACCCATCAACTGAGTTTTAAAGAAGAATTTGATGAAACCCTGAAAAGCACTAGACTTATTGCGGCTGACATCGGTTCGGCGATGGCTGCTAAGGGGATTGACCTTAGCAAATTTGATGCGAGTAAGCGTGCTCTTACCCAGTACCAACAGCATTTTAATCGCTACGTGGAGGTGCAAAGCAAGATTGGCTTGGATCATAAATCAGGTTTATATGGTGAACTGAGAGCTGCCGTGCACCAATTAGAAGAGCGGGTCTTTGAGTTGGATGAGAGCCAGTTAATGGCCGATATGTTGATGTTGCGACGCAGAGAAAAAGACTTCATGTTGCGCTGGGACGAAAAATACCTTGAGAAATTTAACGCAGATTGTTTAGTATTTTCGAGTCACCTGGAAGAGGCCTCGATCGATGCAGACGATAAAGCTAGCATGGAATCGCTGGCACAACGTTATAAAACTCAGTTTATGGCGTTTGCCGATGGCGCGATAGAGCGAGGTTTGACCACGGATAAAGGTGTTCGGGCTGATATGGACGAGGCGATGGAGAGCGCAGAAGTATCGTTAGAAATTACCCGTCAACAATTAGAAGCGCTTATTGCTGAGGCCGAGCTAAGCGTCATTTGGCGGATAGCAATTGTCTCTGTACTGATGGTGGTCTCCGTGGTAGGGGCTATTCTGTTTTTGGCCGCGAGCATCTTCAAGCCGATTGATGGTTTGACCGAACTGATGGAAAGCGTCAGCTCTTCGTTAGATCTACGTTTACGCCATGAGACGATTAATCAAGATGAAATTTCGGGCATTGGTGAGGCTTTGAACCGAATGCTAGCGGATGTAGATGATGCGATCGGCCAAGTTAACCACTCCACGTCTAGTTTGGTTTCCGGTTCTGGTGAGCTAACAACGATTACCTCAGGGCTACGTCAGGACGCCGATTATCAGCAACAAGAAATTAATCGTTTGATGAGCGCGATGGATGAGATGTTGCGGAGTACCCAAGAGGTGGCCAATAATGCCAGCCTAGCGACGGACTCCTCACAAGCGGCGGATGATGAGGCGAAAAAGGGTGGCACGGTGATTAATGCAACCATCGAGTCGATTAAACAATTGGCGGTAGAAATTGATACCTCATCGGGTGAAATTGATGCGCTGAACGTAGAAACAGAGAGTATTAGCAGTGTGCTGGGGGTTATTGCCGGTATTGCCGAGCAAACGAATTTACTCGCCTTGAATGCTGCTATCGAAGCTGCTCGCGCGGGTGAGCATGGCAGAGGCTTTGCGGTGGTCGCGGATGAGGTGCGTAATTTGGCGTCACGTAGTCAGGACTCAACCCAGCAAATCAAAGATATTATTGAACGCTTGCAGTCTCGTTCATTAACGGCGGTGGCAGCGATGAAACAAGGTAAAAGTAAGGCGGCCGAATGTGTGGAGCAGGCGGACGTGGCGGCGATAGCCTTAGTTAATATTACCGAGGCGGTATCGATCATCCATCAAATGAATGTGAGTATTGCTAATAGCGCACAGGAGCAAACTCAGGTGTCGCAAGGAATTAACAGCAGTATTCAGGAGATTAATAGTGTTAGCCTGAAAACGACTCAATCGACCGCGCAAACCACCCAAACGATTGATGGTTTGGTATCGCTTGCAGAGCAACTGCATAATGTGGTCGCGCGTTTCAAAACGAACGCTTAAAAGCTTACTCCCGCTAAGTCGCCAGTACGATATGGCTTAGCGGGGTGTTTTTAGCAGTAGCCGGACAGTTCACAGAGGCCGTCTAAGACCAGTTGGATGGGGCTGACGACACCAATAATCTGACCGTTTTCCATCACTGGAGCACGCATTAAATCGTAGCGGGCGAATAATCTAGAACAATAACGGATATCCATGTCTGGGCTGACTGAAATCAAGGGTTTTTCATTGACCTCATAAACGTTTACGCGCTCGGGTGCACGATCTTTTGCGAGTACTTGGCGGGCGATAATGCCGGCGTTGATTACCCCGTATTCATCGTTCTCATGGAACTTATTAACAAATAGCACCGAGGTTTGGTGTTTCTTCATTTCCCTGACCGCCTCTAAAACAGTACTCTTTCCATCAATCATATAGAAGTCTGTTTTCATGATTTCGCGAACTTTAATGATTGTTGTATTGCTCATAATTTTTCCTCAATACCCTGAGTGATTTCTTTTACTTGATGTAATACACCAATAGCATCCTCTACGTCGATTTTAATGGCAATGCCGCTACCCGGCTCTTCATCAAAACGCCCTACACGGGCGATTTCTTCGATAATGGTCCGGCTGAGGTGTTCCTCCACCAAAAAAAGCACCACATCGCGTTGGCTGTCTAAGTTTAGGCCGAGAAAAGTTTTTTTCTGCATAATGCCCTCACCCCTAGCATTATTGATGATGGTGACGCCGGTAGCGCCTACGTCACGAGCGGCTTCAAGGACCTTATCGGTTTTTGAATCATCAACAAAGACTAATATAAGTTTAAAATGCATCGTCTAATCTCCTTATTCAGGGCTTGTTTTATTGGCTCTTCGAGCGAGCCATTCGGTTATTTGAGCGTACGCTAGTACGGCGATAATCGGAAATAAACTGGCGAAGGCGATCAGCCCAAAGCCATCTAATAATGGGTTCCTACCGGGGATCGAGGTGGCTAGGCCAATACCGAGCGCGGTCACGAGCGGTACGGTTACGGTGGAGGTGGTGACCCCGCCAGAATCGTAGGCTAGGCCAATAATTAACTTGGGTGCGAACAGGGTTTGAATAATAACCACGACATAACCGGCGATGATATAGAGGTATAACTCGGTGCCGCTGACGATCCGATACGTGCCAAGCGCAATGCCGAAGGAAACGCCTAACGACACCGCGAGGCGCAAATACCAAGCATTAATAGCACCAGCAGAGATTTGACTGGCTTTAATAGCAACGGCGATTAAGGAGGGTTCGGCTAAGGTGGTGGCAAAACCAATACAGGCGGCGAAAATATACACCCAAATGTAATCTTGCCAAGCAATCGAGATGGATTGGTCGGTACTGGGGTTGATGAAGGCGCTGCTGGTGAGTTGCTCGGCCATCACGGTACCTAGCGGGAATAAGGCCTTATCTAAACCGACGAGAAAAAAAGTGATGCCGAGAATGACATAACTCATGCCGACTGCGAGATCCTTTAAATGACTGAAGGGGCGTCGAATAATGGCTAATTGGAAAAAAACGATCACCATGATGATCGGTGCAACATCACGTAAGGTGGATAAAAATACGTCGAATACTTCGGTGAGCAAAGACATTAGATGATCATCCCGTACGCCATCACAAAGATCATCGGGGTGAGCGATGCAAACGCAATTAAGCCAAAACCATCGGTCATCGGATTGCGCCCCTGAATGGCCGATGCAAGGCCCACACCTAAGGCGGTGACTAGGGGGACGGTGATAGTTGAGGTGGTGACGCCACCCGAGTCATAGGCAATCCCAATAATTTCCTTAGGGGCAAAGAAGGTCATCAGTACGACCCCGATATAACCGGGGATAATCAGGTAATGTAGTGGCCAGCCGCGAATAATTCGTAGTACGCCGACTAATATCGCGAAACCAACGGAGGCGGCAACGGTAAACCTTAAACCGAGTGCGTAACTTAATTTAGCCTTTTCCGTTGTTTCAATCATCCCCCCATCTGCGGCGATTCTGGCGGCTTCATCGGCCACCGCAATGAGCGCCGGTTCGGCGGCGGTGGTGCCAAAACCTAAGGCGAATGCGAAGGTGAGCAACCAAAACAGGCTGCCTTTTTTAGCGAAGGCGTAAGCCATATGCTCGCCGATTGGGAATAGGCTTTTTTCCAGCCCTTGAATAAATAAGGTGAGGCCGAGGACGACGAAGGCGGTGCCGATGGCAATGTCGGCTAAGTTGGGCACGGCTTGTTGTAAGACAAATATTTGAAATACAAAGATGACCGCAAAAATAGGCAGCAGGTCGGTAAAACTGCCGACTAATTGACGTATGAATTTATTTTTTATATTGAACAATCCCACTCTCCTTAAACACTACTGTATATGAAGTGCCGAAGGATTCACAATACCGATTTCTCTTAATGTTGGCAGTGTGAGCAATAAAAGCTGGAGCGTTGGGCGATCATGACTTGTTTGATCGGGCTGTTGCAGACGTGACAGGGCTGTTTACTACGCCCATATACATTTAAGGTTTGTTGGAAATAACCGGGTTTTCCCTCGCTATTAACAAAGTCTTTGAGGGTGGTGCCGCCTTGCTTGATAGCTAGGGTTAAGACCTTTTTAATTTCATTCAGGAGCTTTTCTAAGCGCTTCCTAGAAATATTATTCGCCGCGCGTTGTGGGTGAATAGCTGCGGCAAAGAGTGCTTCGCAGGCGTAAATATTACCTACGCCTACGACTACCTTGCCATCCATAATGAGGTTTTTAATCGGCGTTTTCCGTAATTTGGCCTTGCGGTAGAAGTCGTCAATTTCGAAGTCCGCAGATAGTGGCTCAGGGCCTAGGTGTTGAATCAGCTTATGTTGCTGGATGGGAGCTGACGTCCATAATAAGCAGCCAAAACGGCGCGGGTCTTTATATCTTAAACAGCTGTTGTCGCTAAATATGATATCGATATGTTCGTGCTTTTCCAGCGGACTATCGGCGTTAACGATGCGTAAGCTGCCAGACATGCCAAGGTGAATAATCAAGGTGCCAGCCTCGGTTTCGAGCAATAAATATTTTGCCCGCCGGCGCACTCGGCTAATACACAAATTGGGTAATAGACTGCTGATTTCAGGGCTCACTGGCCAGCGTAGCTTGCCCTGGCGGACGATCACCCGCTGAACTTTTTTGCCTTCTATATGAGGGGCAATACCTCGGCGGGTGGTTTCTACTTCCGGTAATTCAGGCATGTTCTACTCGAGTTCACTTAAGGTGCTCATCTGTTGATATTTGGTTAGGCTAAATTGATAAGCTAGCCGTGTATTGTTATCGACCAATAAGACCTTGTTTTGCTGCCTTATAAGGTTAAATTGTCTGACTTGTTGGTTGCTGAGTTGCAGGCGGATGCTCTCGCCAGTCTCAGTGCCGAGTTGCTCGTTAACGCTGATGGCGCGGGCAAAACGCCATTCATCGAATAATATTTGCACCGCGTCGGCCGATACTGACTGTGTCGGGCGGAATTTATTCTGCCAACTATTATCATCGCCTCGTTGTAAATTCAGGCTGGCTGTTTGTAAGGCGATAATCTGCGCACCATCGGCTAATAAACGGTTGTCGATATAGGCGCTTAGCGGTGCTGTTAAATGATGTAAGAAGGTGTCGTCCAGTAAATGAAGTTGCCCGCTACTGCTAGCGTAACGTCGAGAGTTCACGCTTTCGGTACGGCCAATCAATACCTCTATATCATTAAAATAAATTTTGGCCACGGCGGCTTGTAGGCCAAAACGTTGCATCGACTCAGGGTCTAAGGGGTAACTACTAACGGGCTTTATTTGTGATATTTTCAATAAACGCTCAAGCTTGCCCGCCAAGGCGTTTGCTTTAAGCGGTGCGATTAACCGCCATTGTTGCTGTTGTTTGTTTAATTCAATTGTTTCCGCTTGGGCACGCTCGATACGAATTGAATCGATGTTCGCGATGTCAATGGGCACTAAAGCAGGTTGCTCGCTGATTTGTTGCCCCGGTTTTAACCACGCGATTGCGGCCAAGCTGAGCAATAAAATGAGCAGGCTGAGATTGATGATGAGGCGTTTTTTCATTGCTTAGAGTTTTTTTCTTTTTAACCAAATGACCACGCCGCTGCCAATAAAGATTAACGGCAGTAACAATAAAAAACCTAAACCAAAAATGATCGACCAGCGGCTATCAATCTCTAACTGGCTGTCATGGGCGGTTTTTGCCGGAATGTCGATCAGGCTGTCGTCATGGTTCAGCCATTGGATAAGGCTTAAACCTAGGTCTAAATTAGCGCCGTTGCCGAGAAATGAATTAGACAGAAAGTCGGCGTCGGCGATGACGATAATTCGCTGTTGGCGCAGCTTAGCCGCATCAAGGGGTTTTGTTAAGGCATAACCGATATCAATTGGGCCGGCTCGTTCTTCGCTATCAGGGTCGAAATGAATATCTCCCTCAATATTACCGGTTTCGGTCCACGAACGTGGCTGGGTCGATAATATGGCCACACTGGAGTAAGGCGAACGGGGAGCGATGACGAGTCCAGCGGCACCCGGAAATAAGCTCATGGTATTGAGGTGTTGGGTGCTTAAGTGTTCTGGATATTGACTGACTAAGGCGAATGTTGGGTCGTCGATGCCAAATAATTGGCTACTTGCGTCGACCACCGTACCGGCGAGCATGCTGATCGCTAATTCATCGCTGAGTGTCTGGATGGCTTGGTGTTGTTTCGGTTCGCTGAGCAATAATAATGGCCGGCCGGCGGCGAGATAGTCTTTGACTAAAGCGAGTTCGCCGTCTAGTAAGGGGATTTTGGGATCGGCGATTACCAATAAAGAGGTATTGTGTGGAATAACAGGGGTCTCAACGAGGTTGATGACTTGGCTGTTGATACCCTTATTACGCAGCTCTTGGCTGAAAATTGAATAATCGAAATTTGCGATGCCCGCGGGATCACGTTCGCCGTGTCCACTCAGAAAGACCACCCAGCGTTGTTCACTATTGGCTAAGCGCTGCAGTGCGTTGCTGAGCGTTTGTTCATCTAGGCGGTGGATTGATTCACGCCGGTCGTCGTAATAAATGACTAATTCGCCATCGCTACTAATGCCCTCTGCACGTGCTTGGTCGGGGCGCATATCGGGGTTAATGATGGTGAGCTTTATATTATTCTTATGGCGTTGATATTTATTGATCAACTCGCTGATTTGTCGGCGCAACACCTCGTTTTCAGAAGCGTAGGCGGTTACCTCGATGGGTTGGTCTAATTTGGCCAATAATTGCACGCTAGTGGCTGATAATGAATTTCTAGCGTTGTCGGTCCAATCGGATTGCAGCTGATAAACTGTGCTGAGCCAAGCGGCTAGCCCGATACTGCCGAGCAATAATAAGGTGAATAGAATATTCTGCAGGCGAATAAATAAATGTGTTTTAGCGGATATTTTCATTTTTGTAGGCGATCATTATCCAGCCGACGAATGCTGAGAATTAAAAAACTGGCGATAAATAATATGAAATAAAGCAAATCGCTACTATTGACCAAACCACGTAATAGATTTTCATAGTGACGCATGAGGGAGATATAAGCGAACAGTTCGCTACTATTACCACTATTACTGCCCGCCCAGTCAATAATCCATAACAGCAATAATGCCCCAAAGCTGGCGACGGCAGCGACCGTCGGTTGCGGTGAAATAGCCGACATATAAAGCCCTAAGGCGCTAAAAGCCGCCATTAATAGTGCTAGCGCGAGGATACAGGCTAGGAACTTCCCGTTATCGAGCTCGCCAACGGTTAATAAAGATAAGGGCATTAAGACAATAAGGCCAAGAATCAGTAGTAAAAAGGCATAAATGGCGAGGAATTTGCCGATCACGATGTCACTCATGTTAATGGGCGCAGAAAACAATAGGCTGATGGTTTTATTGCGGCGTTCATCGCTGATGACCCGCATCGTTAATAACGGCGTGATGAGTAATAAAATGACCGCTGCATTACCAAATAGCGGGGCCACGACTAAGTCGGCCACACCGGGTGCACCGGCGATACCGATTAGCTTGGGTTGAATGCTGAGGTAATAATCAATTTGGGTTAAAAACATATAAGCAAGAATGAGCTGGCTAACACCAAGCAGAGTCCAGGCCAAGGGCGATAGGAATAGGGTACGAAACTCGCGCCCAGCAATAATAAAACTATTCATGATTGTTTGTCGATTGGGTGATGGATAAGAAAATATGTTCCATATCGTGTTTTTCGGGGCTTAGCTCAAGTAGCCCCCAAGCGTTATTGACCACCAGCTTGGCTAAGGTTTCGGCAAGGTTGATGCCTTGATCATGGTGTACCCGGTAATGGTTGCTCGCCAGCTCATCTATCGAATGGATATGGCTAATGTTATTGAGCATCGCGAGGTCGGCGGGTTGGGCGGTGCGTAGCAATAGGCTCGATGAACTCATTCGTCGAGACAAGCCTTCTGTGCTCTCATTGAGCACCAGCTTGCCGTGATGGATGATTTGTACACGACTGCAAGACTGTTGCACTTCGGGCAAGATGTGGGTCGATAAAATAACGCTATGTTGTTGCCCCAGTTCAGCAATCAGCTGACGAATCTCGAGGATTTGAATCGGGTCTAAGCCCACCGTCGGCTCATCTAAAATAATTACCGAGGGGTTATGCAGGATAGCTTGCGCGATGCCAATGCGTTGCTGATACCCCTTCGATAGATTATTAATTAAGCGTTTTCCCATATCGGCTAAACCGCACTTTTCTTTGCTATGGTTGAGTGCTTTGTTAATCGAAGCTTTGCGTAAACCGTGTAGTTTTGCACAATAAATGAGGAATTCATCAACTGTTAAGTCGGGGTATAGCGGTGGAGTTTCTGCTAGAAAGCCGAGTTCTGCTTTAGCTAATTTTGGTTGCTCAATAATATCGTAACCACCAATTTTGACCTCGCCAAGGCTTGGGGCAAGGTTGCCGCAAATCATTTTCATGGTGGTCGATTTGCCCGCACCATTAGGGCCTAAAAAACCGAGTACCTCGCCTTTATTCAGCGAAAAGCTCAGGTTATCCACCGCGCAATGTTCGCCAAACCAGCGGCTTAAATTATTCACTTCGATTAATCTACTCATAGGGCGAGTATATATTATTTTATTCGCGAGTCAGCTGGGGAGCAGCTGTTGCGGGGGTATATTTTGCATCGTAGGCGAATTGGCGGGAGCTTAATTATCGTGGCGGAGGGGTGTTTTCGTGTGAAAATAGCCTTTTTAATCAATCGAGACGAGATATGTTACTAGGCGTGGATACCGGCGGCACATTTACTGACTTTGTATATATCAGCGAAGAAGGTATTCGTATTCATAAGGTCTTGTCGACGCCTAGTTCGCCTGAACAAGCGATTTTGCAAGGGATTGCCGAGCTGGGTGTCGATAATGAAAGCCTATTGATTGTGCACGGCTCTACGGTGGCGACCAATGCGGTGCTGGAAAAAAAAGGGGTACGTTGCTGCTTCGTTACCAATCATGGTCTGGCCGATATGTTGACGATTGGGCGGCAGGCGCGGAAAGAGCTTTATAACTTAAACCCAGCCCCGGAAGAACCACCGGTCGCAGCAGAACTATGTTTGGAAACGGGTGGGCGGGTATCGGCCAGTGGAGAGTTGATTGAGCCTTTAACGAATGCGCAGTTGGATGACTTAGTCGCACAAATAAAGCAGCTAGCGCCGCGTTCGGTAGCGATTAATTTATTGTTTTCATTTTTAAATGATGAAGCGGAAAAACGCCTTGCGGCGGCGATGCCAGCGGGTGTTTTTGTCTCACGTTCATCGAATGTATTGGCAGAATATAAGGAATATGAACGAGGTATGGCGACGTGGCTTAACGCCTATGTTGGGCCATTGGTTGAGGGGTATTTAACGCGTTTATGCGATTCGGTTAAAGCGGCGGCGGTGTCGGTGATGCAAAGCTCGGCGGGAACCATTGCCGCGGAGCAAGCAGCTGAACAGGCGGTTCGAATGTTATTGTCTGGCCCTGCAGGTGGTTTGATGGCGGCCTTACATATCGGCGAGATGGCGGGTTATAAACATTTATTAACCTTGGATATGGGTGGAACGTCCACCGATGTATCGTTATTAGATGGTGCTATATCGTTAACCAATGAAGGCAAGGTGGCGGGTTACCCCGTTGCTGTACCGATGGTTGATATGCATACGATTGGCGCGGGTGGTGGTTCTATTGCCAGCGTCGATGCGGGCGGTTTGTTATGCGTAGGGCCAGAATCGGCGGGGGCCTCACCTGGGCCGGCGTGTTATGGCAACGGTGGCTGCCGAGTGACGGTGACGGATGCCAATTTATACCTGGGGCGGATTAGTCCGCAATACTTCTTAGGCGGTAAGATGACTCTGGATGCCGATGCTTGCGATAAGGCTATGACACAACTAGCCAGCGAGCTGGCTTGCTCGCCAATCGAGGCGGCAAGGGGGGTTATTAAACTGGCTAATGAGCATATGGCGCGCGCACTACGGGTTATTTCTATTCAACGAGGGATTGACCCGCGGCCGTATGCCTTGATGACGTTTGGTGGGGCCGGTGGTTTGCACGTTTGTGCCTTGGCGGATGCGCTAGGGATGACAACGGCGATCGTGCCTGTGTACTCGGGCGTTCTGTCGGCGTTCGGCATGTTGGCCGCGCCGCGCTCACGCGAGTTATCGCGTAGTTTTGTGGTGCCCTTACTCGAGGCCCCCAGAGGCGAATTGGCAGCGGCGTTTTCACTGTTGGTTGAACAAGGGCAGCAACAACTGCAGGCTGAAGGGGTTCCTTTAGCGAAAATTAATACCCGTTACTGGGTGGATTTAAGATACTTAGGGCAGTCTTATACCCTAGCGCTTGTCTGGGGAAGCAGTGCTGAACTGATTGAAGCCTTTCATCAGTTACACAAGGCGCGTTATGGGCACCGCTTAGAATTGGCTGTTGAACTGGTCAATTTACGGGTCAGTTTGTCGGCAGAAATGGCCAAGCCTGAGTTGTTGAAAATACCCGCACGTGCGGTTGCAGAACCGTTAGTGCCTGAGAAATCGGATGGTTTAGCGGTTTATCGGCGAGAGTTGTTGTTAGCAGGGGATATCATCGAGGGGGAGGCGCTAATTGTGGAACAGGTGGCGACAACCCACCTCGCTGCGAATTGGCGCTGTGAGGTGGATGAGAGAGGCAATATGATTTTGACGCTAAATCAATAAACGCCTGCCAAAGGGTATGCTGCGGCTTTTGAATCACAGGCGTGAACTTCAACTTCAGGGTGGAGTTGTTTGACATTGGCGGTGATGGTTTTGACTTTATTGATGGCGACATCTACTAGCATCAAGTACTGCCCATCTTGCACCGCCTGTTGAAAGTTTTTCAGCCGAGAATTCGGCGCGCTGATGCCAATCATTGCTGAACCCCAGGAACCAATGCCGGCCCCCATTAAGGTGATCCCTAGCACTGCGCCGCCACCTAAGGCTAGCCCAGCAGGAGGGAATGTTAGTGCCGCTAGACCGGCCAATACGCCAGTAACACCACCGACTGCGGCGCCTATTTCTACGCTATGGATGAAATCACTAGATTGTAATAGGTTTGCTTCGGGCAGGCTTTCCATGTCCGCACCGGCTTTGGCGATTAAATGAATATTTGATTCATTAATACGTGCTAGCAGCATTTCGTCGACGAGTTGTGCCGCACTGTCGTGATTGGGTAATAAAAAATATAAGCGTCTCTTCATTTTTATGGCCTCTTGTCTTTACGGAAGTACGTACACCTCCAAGAGGTTAGTCGGTGGAAGTCCTTTAAAGTTCATTAAGTTTCATGGCTTTTCAGCGAAGTCAGCAAGCTGAGTAGCGATCAGTAGGGTGAGAGTTCAGCCCTAGTCAAGGCAGATATAACGTAGTAATCTGCTGTTTTTAATATAAGGCTATGGTGTAACCGATATAGCTAACTATGCTGACGTTTAAATATGGATAAAAAACAGATTTGTTGTGCTGCTTCTTCAGGTGGCGTTGTTGATGAGTTGAAAGACCCCGTTTGTGGGATGAGTGTTACTGCAGACGCTAAACACCATACGATGTATAAGGAGCAGTGGTACGGCTTTTGTTGCGACGGCTGTTTAAAAAAGTTTAGTAAAGATCCTGAGGTTTATTTATCGGCTAAGCCTCGCCCAGAACCGGTTGTCGTTGAGGGCGCTAAGTATATATGCCCGATGTGCCCCGGTATCGAAAGTGATGGCCCTGATGTTTGCTCTAAGTGTGGTATGGCGCTAGAACCCGAGGCTTTTATTCCCCCGTCTACACAAACCGATTATATTTGTCCAATGCACCCCGAGATGGTTGCAGAACAGCCCGGTAACTGCCCTAGTTGCGGCTTGGCTTTAGAAGAAAGAACCGTGGTGCTAGAGGAGGAAAATCCAGAGCTTGATGATATGAAACGGCGCTTTAACATCAGTCTGTTTTTTACCCTGCCACTCTTTGTTATAGCCATGTCCGACATGCTAATGGGTAAAAGCTTATTTGGCTTGGTCTCTGCCTCAGCCGCGCAATGGGTTCAATTAGTGTTAGCCGCTCCCGTTGTTTTATGGGCAGGATTTCCCTTTTTTGAACGTGCTGTGCAATCGGTAAGAAGCTGGAACTTAAACATGTTTACCCTGATTGGTTTAGGGGTAACGGTGGCGTGGATTTATAGCTTAGTGGCGGTCACCATGCCGAGCATATTTCCAGCAACCATGCTTAATGAAGAAAGCGTAGTTGCAGTTTATTTTGAAGCGGCGGCGGTTATTATCACCCTTGTTTTATTGGGGCAGGTGCTGGAATTAAAAGCACGTGGTCAAACCAATAAAGCGATTCATTTATTGGTCGGTTTGTCACCGAATACGGCAAGGCGAGTTAGCCATTGCGGTAAAGAGGAAGACGTGGTCTTGGATGACGTTATGGTGGGTGATTTACTGCGCGTAAGACCGGGCGAGAAAATCCCCGTTGATGGTGACATAGTGGAAGGTAATAGCGCTATTGATGAGTCGATGGTGACGGGTGAGCCTATTCCTGTTGAAAAACTTGCGGGTGATCGTGTTGTTGGCGGTACGGTGAATGGTACGGGGGCGTTTGTTTTTAAAGCGCAACGTGTGGGTGGTGAAACGTTATTGGCGCAAATTATCCAAATGGTGAGTGAGGCGCAACGTAGCCGAGCGCCTATTCAACGCGTTGCCGATGTGGTGGCGGCTTGGTTTGTGCCTATTGTGGTGAGTGTTTCAATCATTACCTTTTTTGCATGGTATTTATTAGCAACAGAATACGCCTTGGGTTTAGCGGTAGTTAATGCCGTGGCGGTGCTTATTATTGCTTGCCCTTGTGCGCTTGGTTTGGCAACACCGATGTCAATTATGGTGGGGATGGGGCGTGGAGCCAGCATGGGCGTGTTGATTAAAGATGCCGCGGTATTAGAAGTGATGGAAAAAATAGATACCTTAGTGGTTGATAAAACAGGCACGTTAACGGAAGGCAAGCCCAGTGTTGTATCGATTAAAACACGGGGTGTTATTAACGAAGAATCGGCATTAATTTTAGCGGCTAGCTTAGAAAAAGTAAGTGAGCACCCCTTAGCTGAAGCGGTTGTTCGCGCAGCGGAGGGTGAAACCTTGTTTGATGTGACAGACTTTGCAGCAACACCGGGCAAAGGTGTTTCCGGTCGGGTTAATAAACAAACTGTGTTATTGGGGAATCAGCGTTTCTTAGAAGAAAACAACATTGATATAACGGACTTAACTAAGCTGTGTTCAGGCGCGGAGACACCACTTTATATGGCAGTGGATGCACAGGCAGCGGGTGTTTTCTTACTGAAAGACGAGGTTAAATCAACCACTGCTGACGCGATTACCCAGTTGCGCGAGAATGGAATTAACGTTGTGATGCTAACGGGTGATCAGCAAGGCGCGGCAGAACAAGTCGCCAAGCAACTGGGTATTGATGATTTTAGAGCCGGTGTTTTACCCGCAGAAAAAGCAGAGTTTGTTAAGGAATTACAAGCCGCGGGGCATCTTGTTGCAATGGCGGGCGATGGGGTTAATGATGCGCCTGCTTTAGCGCAAGCCGATGTTGGAATTGCAATGGGTAATGGCTCCGATGTGGCGATTGAAAGCACCAGCGTTGTGTTGGTTAAAGGTGATTTGCGCGGTATTATTCGAGCGAAAAAATTGAGTCAAGCAACCATGGGTAATATTCGGCAAAACCTTGTTTTTGCCTTTCTCTATAACAGTTTAGGTGTGCCGGTAGCCGCGGGTGTTTTATACCCGTTTTTTGGTTTATTGTTATCCCCTATGCTGGCAGCAGCGGCAATGAGCTTAAGCTCTGTTTCAGTTATTGGGAATGCGCTGCGTTTAAAACATACCAAGCTATAAGTTATTGGCCTTAATAAGTGGTGGGAAAATGCTAAATATATCCGAGGTTTTACCTGTGGGTTCTGCTGAACTGCTGAGTGAAGTGAATCATACGAACACTGGTTTATTGGCTCTTTTTGAAAGCCAGAAAATAACCGTTGATTCCACGGCTTATCAGAATTTTATTCCTATTTTGGCTTGTAGCACTTTTGTCCAGCGGCAAGCGCTGCGTTTTCCAGAGCTAGTTGCGGATACGTTAATGTTAGGTATTGAAAATACCCCTTGGGATTCGGCTGAGCAGCTTGATAGCCTAATGGCGCAAGTGCTAGCGCTTGATGATGAGGCGGCGGTTATGCGCCTGTTACGCCAGTTTAGAAATCAAAAAATGATGTTGTTAGCATGGCATGACTTGCTGGGTGCAGAACTAAACCTTATTCTAAAACGGCTATCAACATTGGCGGAGGTGCTTATTCAAAGTGCCGTCGCTTGGGCAACTCAGGCGGCTGTTAAGCGTTGGGGGGTGCCTCGAGACGAAGACGGCCGTGAACAAGAATTAATGGTGATTGGAATGGGTAAGCTCGGTGCGTATGAGCTTAATTTTTCATCTGATATTGACCTTATCTTTTGTTATCCATCTGCGGGTGAAACAGATGGCCGCCGTTCAACCACAAATGGAGAGTTTTTTACCCGTGTTTGCCAAACCTTGGTGCGCTTACTCGATAAACAAACAATGGACGGTTTTGTATTCCGCGTAGATACTCGCTTACGACCTTATGGCGATAGTGGTGCCTTGGTGCTAAACCATGATGCGATGGAAATTTATTATCAAAGCCATGCGCGTGAGTGGGAGCGTTACGCGATGGTGAAAGCGCGGTTAATTACCGGTGATGACGAGGGGAAAGCCTCCTTGGACGCAATGTTGACCTCGTTTGTGTATCGGCGGTATTTAGACTACGGAGTGTTTGATTCCATTCGGGTGATGAAGCGGCAGATTGAAGCCCAGTTAAAACGAAAAGGGGTGGAGAATAACGTCAAACTTGGCCCCGGTGGGATTCGTGAAATTGAGTTTATTGGTCAAGCTTTTCAGTTGATTAGAGGTGGGCGTGATAAACCCTTGCAAGAACGAGGTATCTTGAAGGTCTTAACCTTATTAGGTGAAAGGAACTGTATTCCTGAGCAGGCGGCGGATGAGCTTAAACGCGATTATGATTATTTGCGTCGTTTAGAAAATCATATTCAACAAATTGATGATAAACAGACTCACCTATTGCCAAGCACCACGATAGATCAAGAACGTTTGATATTGGCAATGAAGGTTGATGATTGGGCTGCTTTGTTGGAGCAAGCGCAAGAGGTGATGGCGCGGGTGCATGGCTACTTTGATAGTTTGGTCGATTTTGCTCCGGTATTACAGGTGAATCATGAGCTTAACTGGCTTGAGTTGGCTGAGGAGGAATTGACGGATTACTTGCAAACTGAGGAGGTCCCTGCAAGTGCCGCGATTCAGCGCGATATTATTGAATTTTGTCAAAGTTACCCGGTTAGGCAATTGCAAGAAAAAGGTCAGCAGTATTTTATGTTGTTGATGCCGGCATTACTCGATGCATTGTTAGCGAAAGAGAGGCATGAACGAACCTTATCGGCCTTTTTGCAGATGCTGGAGAAAATTTGTAACCGAACCGCTTATTTGGTGTTGTTGGTTGAAAATACGCAGGTTTTTGAGCAGCTGTTGAGTTTGGCAAAGCTCAGCCCATGGATTATTAGCCAAGTGACTCGTTCGCCGATTTTGTTGGATGAATTGATTGATCCAGATAGTTTGTTCAACCCGCCGAAGAAAGCTGAGTTAATCGTTGAGTTAGATCAAGCGCTAGCCTTGATAGCGGAGGAGGATGTTGAGGGGCAAATGGAGGCCTTGAGAATCTTTAAGCAGGTTAATGTGTTGCGCGTTGCGGCGGCTGATTTAACTGGGGTGATCCCCTTAATGGTGGTGAGTGATAAGTTAACTGCGATTGCCGAAGTGATTGTTGAAAAGTCACTGAGCTTGGCTTGGCGCTCGGTGTGTGGGGTATATGGCTGTCCAACTGAGGCAGTAACCGAGACGGTTAGCGGTTTTGCGGTATTGGGTTTTGGTAAGATGGGCGGCTTGGAATTGGGTTTCCGCTCCGACCTCGATATGGTGTTTTTACATCGGGATGCGCCAATAGATGAGACTACGGTGGGCGGGCGTGAAGTTTCCTTGGCAGAGTTTTATACCCGACTGAGCCGAAAACTGCTGAGCTTGTTAACCACCCGGACATTCTCTGGCCCCTTGTATGAAATAGACTTGCGACTCAGGCCTAATGGCGGTTCAGGTCTAATGGTCAGCAGTGAAACGGCGTTCACCGAGTATCAGCAAAATAATGCTTGGACCTGGGAGCATCAAGCGTTGATTCGGGCTCGCTGCGTCGCGGGTTGCCAACAACTTGGCGAAGTATTTGAGCGGGTTCGTGCGCAAGTCTTAGCGAAACCACGGACAAGCGAGGCCTTGAAAAATGAGATTATTGGCATGCGAGAAAAGATGCGAACGGCTTTGTCGCGGTCGAAACAGGGCTGTTTCGATTTAAAACATGGTGTTGGTGGTATTGTCGATATTGAGTTTATTGTACAATTCGGGGTATTGGCTAATGCGAGTCGCTATCCGGCGTTATTGCTGTACACCGACAATATCCGTTTATTGCTAGAGTTGAATAAGATAAGTTTCTTATCCGATTCGCAACAAAACCTGCTTAGCCTAGCTTATAAAACGTATCGAGAAGCGTCGCATCACGCCTCCTTAGCCGAAGGTTCAACCTTGGTTGCTATGGAAGGGGTCGACAATCACGTCCGTGCTGTCAGCTCGATATGGAATGAAATTATTTTAACTAATTAACGTTAAACCCTTTGGGTTTAACATGAAAAATGGGGAGTCAAATATGGGAATGGATGACAGAGATGGCGTCATCTGGTTAGATGGCGAGTGGGTGGACTGGCGTGAAGCCAAGGTTCATGTATTAACGCATACCTTGCATTATGGCATGGGTGTGTTTGAAGGAACCCGCGCTTATGAAACCAGTGAAGGGCCAGCAATTTTCCGCTTGCAGGATCATACTGACCGCTTATTTAGATCAGCGCACATTTTAAATATGAAAGTCCCTTTTGATAAGGAAACCTTGAATCAAGCGCAATGTGATGCTGTTTCTAAAAACAACTTAAAATCAGCCTACCTACGTCCAATGTGTTTTTACGGCTCGGAAGGCATGGGTATTCGTGCCGATAGTTTGAAGGTTCACGTGATGGTTGCTGCATGGGAATGGGGTAAATACCTCGGTGAAGACGGTATTGAAAAAGGTATTCGTATTCGTACCTCGTCTTATACCCGTAATCACGTCAACAGCGTGATGTGCAAAGCCAAAGCCAATGGTAATTACATGAATTCCATTTTAGCGCTGCAAGAAGCTATTTCATGTGGTTATGATGAAGCGATGTTATTAGACCACGAAGGGTTTGTTGCCGAGGGCAGTGGCGAAAATATCTTTATCGTACGTAATGGCAAGTTGATTACCCCAGACCTCACGTCTGCCCTAGAAGGCATTACTCGTGACACCATTTTCCAATTGGCTGAAGAGTGTAACTTGGAAGTGGTTGAGAAAAGAATTACCCGTGATGAAGTGTATGTAGCCGATGAAGCATTCTTCACCGGTACTGCTGCAGAGGTTACGCCAATTCGTGAAGTGGATGATCGCACCATTGGTAATGGTGGCAGAGGACCTATTACTGAACGCTTACAGACCCTCTATTTCGATGCGGTTCAAGGGCGTTCGCCAGAGCGCAGTGATTGGTTAACGTTAGTTTAATCTTTAATTGACCTCGGCAGTTTATCGCATACTGATCGTTGGCCCTTCATGGGTCGGCGATATGGTGATGGCGCAAAGTTTGTTTATGGCGCTAAAACAGCGACATAAAAATTGTTGTATTGATGTGTTGGCGCCTGAGTGGTCGTTGGCACTCATTGAGCGAATGCCCGAAGTCCGTAAAGCGATTGTTATGCCGCTAGGGCATGGGCAATTTGATTTTAAAGGTCGCAAAGCCTTGGGTAAAAGCTTGATCGGTGAGGGCTATGATGAGTCGATCGTGCTGCCTAACTCATGGAAGTCGGCGTTAACCCCTTATTTCGCTAACGTTAAAAAGCGTACGGGTTACTTGGGTGAGATGCGTTGGGGTTTATTAAACAACTCTCGTAAACTGGATAAATTGTTCTTAACTAAAACCGTTCAGCGTTTTGTCGCTTTGGCGTTTGAACCAAGTCATCAATTGCCGAATATTCCCCAGCCTCGTTTGTTGATTGATCCGACTAGTGTGGCAGAAGTCGCGGTGAAATTTGCGATTGCTGATCACTCTTCTAAGGTCTTGGGTTTATGCCCTGGTGCTGAATATGGCCCAGCCAAACGTTGGCCGGAAGAACACTACGCCGCGGTGGCTAAAAATGCGTTGGCAAAGGGCTGGCAGGTGTATTTATTTGGTTCAGCGAAGGACATTCCCGTTAGCGCTAAAATAAATGAATTGGCGGGTGGCGGCTGCGAAGATTTCGCGGGTAAAACCAGCTTAACCGAAGCGCTAGACTTAATGTCTTTATGTGATGTGGTGGTGAGTAATGATTCGGGTTTGATGCACGTCGCAGCCGCGCTTAATATTAAAACCATCGCGTTATATGGTTCATCCGATCCAAACTTTACCCCACCGTTACACCCCGATGCAGAACTGATCAGTTTGAACCTAGAGTGTTCACCTTGTTTTGAACGTGAGTGCCCCTTGCATCACCTTGATTGTTTACGCGGTATTACACCAGAGCGAGTTGAGTCGTTAATTGATGCGGCTTAATTGAGATTCTAGCCGATGAAAGTACTGATTATTAAAACATCGTCCTTGGGTGACGTGATTCATACCTTACCCGCGTTAACGGATGCGGCCAAAGCGATTAAGAATATTTCATTTGACTGGGTGGTCGAGGATTCATTTCAAGATATTCCTCGTTTACACCCCAATGTAGAGCGTGTTATCCCTGTTGCAATACGTCGCTGGCGGAAAAATCCTTGGGCGGCTCGTGCGGAGATTCGTGCCAGTATTACAGCTATTCAGCAGCAACACTATGACTTGGTGATTGA
This sequence comes from Cycloclasticus sp. 46_120_T64, assembly GCA_002162695.1. Classification (GTDB taxonomy): domain Bacteria; phylum Pseudomonadota; class Gammaproteobacteria; order Methylococcales; family Cycloclasticaceae; genus Cycloclasticus. The sequence continues at coordinate 149,586 of MAAM01000001.1, forward strand.
TGCGCAGGGTTTGATTAAAAGTGCTTTTATCACTCGTTTTGCTCAAGGTAAACGTTGCGGTTTATCTAAAACAAGCTGTCGAGAACCCTTGGCGGCACTGGCTTATCAACAAACGGTGGATGTAGCGAAAGGCCAGCACGCCATTTATCGTGTTCGCCAACTCTTTGCTCAGCTGCTCGGCTACGATATTGTCGAAGACGAGTTAGCGTACGGCTTAGACAAGGCTCACTTTAAACCCGCGCTTGGTTTAGTAAAACCCTATCTGGTTTTTTTGCACGGCACCACTTGGGACAGCAAACATTGGCCGGAGGTTTATTGGCAAGACCTGCTCGAATTAGCGGTGGCGGAAGGCTTTAATGTTTATTTACCGTGGGGCAATGAACAAGAAAAACAGCGTGCGGAGAGCTTATCCCAGGCCTCAGCGAGCGCTCATGTGCTACCGCGTTCGAGTATTCAGGCGTTAACCGCTGTGCTCATGCACGCAAAGGGCGTGGTAGGCGTGGATAGTGGTTTGGCACACCTAACCGCCGCCTGTGGTACGCCATCGGTGAGTTTGTATGGTTCAACCAGTGCCAAGTTAACCGCTACGATGGGGTTAAATAACCTAGCTTTGCAAACCGACTTCGGATGCTCGCCTTGTTTGCAGCGAGTTTGTAATTACGCTGAAGAGTCGGAGGTGCAGCCTGCTTGTTATCAAACACTCAATGCCGCAAAGGTTTGGTCCTCACTCAAGCCATTAATGTCAGCTTGATTTCTTCATTTCTACAGAAACGGCGTATGCAGGGCTGGTCAGTCGTTGATCGTGCCGCTTATCTGCAGGCATATCAGCAGTTTGGTGGCAGTGTGTTATCGCACCCAGAGGTCTTAACGGCGATTGAAGCGGTAGCCGATTTACCGATTCAATATTATGCTTTTGAGCAAGCAGGTGAATTACAGGCGGTGATTCCCGTTTGGAAAAAGTATATTGCCGGCAGTAAGCTAGGTTTGAAGAAGATGTCGCGCAAAGGCTTGGTGGATTTTGGCAATGCCGAATTTATCTTACCGATTTCTGCTAACACACAGCTTGAACTACCGGTCCAAGTCGATAACCTATCTCGGTTACACGCGGATAATGTTAGTAATGCAGCGCCAAGCAATACGGCTATTTGTCTGAGTAAACCGCATAGCGAATTTTCCAAAAAGTTCCGTTATAACCGTAAGCGTGAACTGCGTTTGTTAGAAGAACAGGGCGGAGAGATTAAATCAATTGATAGCTTGTCGAATGAAGAGCTGGTAGATATTTACAGCCGTTTATTTGAATTGCGTTGGGGCTTTAAACCTAAGGCCTACCAAGGGTTGGTTGCTTTATTGACTGACCTTCGCCCCTTACTATTTGGCTGTTTTATTGAAATGGAGGGACAGGCGATTGCCTTTCAGTTGATTTACAAGACGGAGTGTCAGTCGCATATTTCGATGGAATATGTGAATGGCGGGGTTGACCCAGCCTTTAAATCACTGAGTCCTGGGAGCGTGTTGACTTACCTTAATACCCAGCAAGCTTGGGCCTTGAGTGAATCAACGGGTAAAACATTGCGTTACTCATTTGGTAAGGCCGATAATGAATATAAAGACCGCTGGTGTTCACAGAGTGCCATTTATTCAGTATGAGCAAAAAATTAAATAAAGGGTTTAAACAAAAGAAACGGCAAGCGCTTATTCGTTTGTTATTGGCGGCTGTATTGGCTGCATATTTAGTGTTCAGTGGCCAGTTTGCCTTATTGCTCGCCTTCCTTATGGTGTTATTTATTGCGAATGAATTATTTTTCGCCGATCATAATTTTTATGAGCCCGGTAGCGATTATTTATACAGTTTTGACTCGTCAGAGACATTAGCGGCCGAATGGTCGACCGATGGTGCGCAGCTCAAACCAACGTGGGCTGCGGCTGAGTGTGATACTGCGCTGCTAGCGATAGAGGTGCGTCATCAATGGCTGGGTAAACTATTGGACCCATTCGTTACCTTAAGTTCGGCGGGTATTGAGCGTCAGCAGTATTTTGAACGCTCGGTGAATGGCTTGCGCTATATTAATATCAGCGAGTTTATTCATACTGCTGAGCCGATCACCATTAAAGGTTGTCGTTGCCAATTAACAATAGAAAATAGTCAGGTTTTATTGTTTGTTAATCCCAGTTTGGATAATAAAAAAATATTAGTGCTTGCGCCACACGCCGACGATGCAGAAATAGCCGCGTTTGGCCTATACAGCACAAACAACAGCGCGATAGTGACACTGACCGCCGGTGAGGTGGATGCTAAAGTATATGAATCAACGCATACCAGTGCTCAGCAGGCATCTTTATTGAAAGGGCGTTTACGAGCATGGGATAGCATGGCTGTGCCGCAGTGGGCAGGCTTAAGAAGCGATGATGTTATTCAGCTGGGGTATTTTTGTTTGCGTTTGAAAGCGATGCATGAAGCGCCGAATGAGCTAATCGCCTCTAAAACCGCTGGGGTGGATGATACACGAGTTTTTAGAGAATTTAATAGACAAACTTTGGCAACAGATCAGCATGGGCAGTCTAATTGGCTGAGCTTGATTGCTGATTTAGTCGAGTGTATAGAGCGCATCAAACCGGACATTATTGTGACCCCGCATCTGCAACTCGATCCGCACGAAGATCATCGCTATACGAGCTTAGCCTTGCGACAAGCCTTAATGCAATCGAGTCACCAGCCGAACGATATCTATTTTTATGCTAACCACTTGGTGAGCAGCGATATATTCCCATTTGGCCCTGAGCATAGCCTTGCTTCGTTAGTGCCGAATGTCGATGAGACGCTTTCGTTAGGTTCGGTGGTGTCGGTTCCATTGAGTATGGATACGCAGAAAAACAAAGCGGCCTCCTTGGCGATGATGCATGATTTGCAAACACCTTTGCGCTGGAAAAAACGTTTACGCTTTAAATTGCAATCGTGGTTTATTGGCCGCCCGTTGTCACCCTACGGTGATGATGAGTTTTTTAGAAAAGCGGTTCGTTCGAATGAATTGTTTTATCGTCAATCGCGGAATGATTTTATGCAGAAAACCTTGGTTAAGGACGTATAGGCGCTGATATGTCTGATCTTGAATTAAATAGCAGCGATTTAATCGCCATCAACGACGAGTCGGCGATTGAGCTGCCTTTCTGTATTAATACCGGCTCCTCACGCTTGTACTGTTCACAACTATTGCGTTTATTGGCTGGCAAAAGGCTGGTATGCAAAGGCAGTTACCAAGGGCAAACCGTGTTGCTGAAAATCTTCTTTGGTGCGTCGTATAAAAGGCGCTGTCAACGGGAGCTGGATGGCGTCAGGTTGATTCAGCGCGAAGGAATAAACACCCCGCGTTTAATTGCTTCGAATATTGATCATCAGGCAGAACTGGCTTATATCGTTTTTGAGTATATCGACGAAGTTGAAAGTCTCGATGAGCGTTTAAAAAAATCCTCGACAATTGAGCAACGTTTGACTGTTTTTAAACAAGCGCTAGAGCTCATTGCACAAATGCATGCCGCATCCATTTATCAGCGAGATGTGCATTTGGATAATTTCCTGCTGGATGACTTAACCGTGTACTTAATCGACGGCGATCAAATAGAAAGGGAAGCCGGTGATAATGGTCTAGCGGATGAGTTTGCGGTGAAAAATTTGGCGATGTTTTTTACCCAGCTGTACGCCTGGGAGCACTCGCATATTGAACCCCTGTTAGACTTTTATGTTGAATCGAGAGGGCAAGACTTTTCAACGAGTTTTTACCAGGATATCAAACGGCAATTGCTTGAGTATAAACAATGGCGAGAAAAGAAATATATCGAGAAAAAAGTATTCCGCCGCTGTAGTGCTTTCGATGTCATTAAAAATTGGCAGCAGTACTGTGTTTATTCTCGTGAGTTTGATCAAGCGAGTGTTGAGCAGTTTATTGATAACCCTGATAAAGCCATCGCTCAGGGCGAGGTGCTAAAAAGCGGTCGAACCGCGATTGTGGTGAAGCTTGAGCTGAACGGGCAAAACTATGTCGTTAAACGCTACAATAAAAAAAGTCATTTACACCAATTCGCTAGAAGCTTAATGCCGAGCCGAGCGGCGGTGAGTTGGAAGAATGGCCACCTGCTTGAGTTTAACCATATCCCAACCGCCAAACCCTTGTTGATGTTGGAAAACCGTTGGGCTGCTTTTCGTGGGCGCTCTTACATACTGACTGAGTATATTGAAGGCTGCCACGCTTTTGATTATTTTGAAAGCAATCAACCCTTTGATGAGCGTGAAGCGGTAGCGGTAAAGATCAATACCTTGGTTAAACATCTGCATCTATCAGGTTTTGTACATGGAGATTTGAAGGCGCACAATATTTGGATTAAGGGAAATGAACCGATATTAATAGACCTAGATGGTATGCAAAAGGACAGTTCTAAAGATGCGACTATGGATGATTGGCAACGTTTATATCGAGAGCTAGCGAACAGTGATATCAAACAGGCCTTGTTTGCAGGTATTAATTTGGCCGAGCTAAGCGAATAATGAAAATTTTACAAATATCACACGGATATAATGCGCCATTTTTAGGTGTCAGCAACCACTATGCTCGTATGCTAGCCTCGAAAGGTGAGGTAACTACCTTGTACCTATCGGGTGACGAAGATGAGGCTGTGCGCCAGCAAACAGAGGGTGGGCAAGTACTCTTCTGGCAGCAAGATGCAAAACGTTTAAAAGGGGCAAAAATAGGCCTGATTTCTAAATTGTACAAACTGATTCGTGACGAGCAGTTCGACTTGGTTGTATGCCATCGCTATAAAGCGATTTATATGAGTGCTATTTGCCAGCTATTAGGCCTCAAGTTTAAGCAAATAGGTGTTATTCATGGTTTTGGTGATTTCAAGCGGGTTGCCAGGCGTGCCTTTTTATCGCTATTTAAACAGCGTTTGTTACTGCTGGGCGTGTCGAACTCAGTACGTGATGATATTCGCCACTCGATGCCGGCATTTCCGGCTGATAAGGTACAAACACTGTATAACGCCATCGACGTGGCCGAGGTTGAGTCAAAACAACTAGACAAGAAACCAGCACGCGCCTTTTTGGGCTTAGATGATGAAAAGTTTATTATTGCTAATGTCGGGCGTTTACACCCCGATAAGGACCAAGCGACCTTAATAAAAGCCTTTGCTAGATTCAATAAACAAGTAGCCAATAGCCAACTGGTTATTTTAGGCAGCGGGCGTTTAGAGCAAACCTTGAAGACATTAGCTAGCGAATTAGCCGTGCAAGACAAGGTGATCTTTTTAGGGCAAGTGGCCGATGCGGTTAACTATTATAAAGCCTTTGATTTATTTGCCTTGTCATCGAATAAGGAACCTTTTGGCTTGGTGCTGCTAGAAGCAATGGTAGCAAAAGTACCTGTTGTCGCGAGTGATTGTGGTGGAGCCTCTGAGGTGGTGGCTGATGTCGGTTACTTATTTGAGTTTGCCGATGTCCCAGCCTTGAGCAAAGCGATGTTTGATGCCTATTCTGACGATAGCCAAGTATTAATTGAACGTGCCTACGCAAAGCTGCATGAACAGTACTCAATTACAGCAACGAGCCAGGTGATGGCTGAAAGACTATTAAACAATAACTAAAAAAGAAGATACTCAGATGACAGCGCGAATTAAAGTAATGCAATTACAGCAAAAGTACTACGTGCGGGAAACTGACCTGCATGAGGAAATTGTTAAGGGTTTGCCAAGAAGCGAGTTCGACGTCAGTTCTGTTTATATGCGTGATAGGCCTAAAACTGGCGAGCTAGAAAGTGCCAGCGAGCATATCAAGTACTTTGGCTTATCTGCTAAGCAGATGAAAGGTTTGAGGATTAAGGCAAAAAAATATTTATTGCAATACAGCTCTAACGAGCAGTTTGATGTGATGATTAGTCACCGCTTTAAACCACTCGATTTAATGTTAAAACTAAATAGAAAACTGAATATTCCACGTTGTATCAATGTTGTACATGGCTTTGGTGATTTTGACCGGTTTTATCGACGAGCCACATTAAGGCGTTATGTAGATGAAAAATGGCGTTTTGTGGCGGTATCTAACCCAGTGAAAGATTATTTGTTAGACCTGAAGTGCGGGTTTAATGAAGATAATGTCCGAGTCATTAAAAATGCAATTGATATTGATAAGGCGGTTATAGGCTTGCTGAGTAAGGAAGAAGCAAGAGCTAGGCTGGGGCTTGGCGAAAATGATTATGTATTTGGCACAATAGGGCGCTTAGTTAAGGTCAAGGGGCATACGTTTTTACTAAAGTCTTTTGCGCAAACCTTACAGCATGTGCCGAATGCTAAGCTGGTAATTATTGGTGATGGCGGCTTGCGTGATGAGCTGAATATGGAAATTGAGCAACTAAGTCTCTCTGGCAAAGTGGTTATGGCTGGACATATTGAAAGTGCGTACCAGCTAATGAGTGCGTTAGATGTATTTGTTTTACCGTCACTAGAAGAAGGTTTTGGGCTGGTTTTATTAGAAGCGATGGTTGCAAAACTGCCGGTTGTTGCTAGTAAGGTGGGCGGGATCCCTGATGTTGTCGGTGAGTCTCTCGGCTCACTGGTTGAAGCACGTGATGTGGACGGGCTGGCTCAAGCAATGGTTGCGACGAATGAACTTAGTCCGCAGCAGCGCCGAGATGAAGGTGAAAAAATGTTTGCAAGGCTATTGAATGAGTATTCAACGGTTGATTATAGGGATTCATATCGAGCACTAATTGATGGCAACGATTGGTAAATAGAGCCGGTTTATCATAGCGGGTGAAAGCCCGTTCGGTTGATGGTGAAACCTTTACCTGCTGAGCCAGTGGCTACATGGTTTAGCGTGTTCAAGCCGTCCCATGCAGCAGTTTCACCGCGTGACTTATCAAGCCAAGTATTAGACTTCCAATTCATAAAATGTAAATACATGAATTCTCTATTATCGGTGGAGTTGTGTAACTTACCATCCTTCCATATCCACTCTTCTGGGTGCTGCCATTGACCATCAAACCACGGTTGAGGAGATAAAATAGTACTGTACTGTTCGGCAAAATAAGCGTGTCGTTGCAGAGGGTCGGTTAATCCGTATATCTTACGTAGCCAGGCTGGGTATTTTTTATGCCGGAGAAATACTTTGGAAAATTTAGACTCATCAATGCCGTGGTGTTTTTGATCTTCAAGTAGTTGCTGCCAACTGGGAATCTGCATGAAGGCCTCGCGAAATATAGCGCTATTCTTCATTAGGAATAAATGCCCCGATACCCGGTCCCAATGGCTAGAAAGCGAGCTGTACTTAGCTAGAAGTTCATCGGTATAAAAGTGCCGAATATCACCGTAAATAACGTCAATATCACCAAAACCCCAAAAATCATAAGTCTTGAGTAGTTCTTGGTGGATATAACCGTAGGCGGGTTTTAGGTCACAAAGTTTATAGGCTGATGAAGGGTTAAATTTGATGCCAAGCTTTTCACTAACAAGGCTTTTATAGTCATCAAAGCTTGTATGGATAAATCGAGTATTGTCAGGGGCGTTATTAGGAGCGCTGCAGTCGCTAATAAATATCCAATTTACGCTGCTATTGGAACGGCAGGATTCTAGGTATAGGTCAAACCATTCAGGCCATTGGCCAAAATACGGGGTTAGAATAGCTATTGATTTCATCGATTTATTTACCGGTTTTTATTGTTTTGGCAAACGCTAGAAATGCCTGAATATCGGTGCTTAGTATTTTGTCCATATGTTGACGTAAAATATCTTCAGGCCAATTCCACCAAGAAATGCTTAATAACTGCTCAATGACGTTCGCTGAAAAACGATAACGAAGGTGTTTTGCGGGGTTGCCAGCAACGATGCTATACGGTGCTACATCACGGGAAACGAGCGCACCATTGCCAATGACGGCGCCGTGACCTATGGTGACGCCAGACAGGATAACTGCGTTGCCACAGATCCAAACATCATTACCAATGATGACGTCACCTTTAGTTTTCTCATGCTCGAAACCGTCTTTTTGCTCAAAAAAAACATTCAGCGGAGAGGTGCTGACCCAGTCGGAGCGGTGGTTACCACCCAAGTAAATTTGTACATTGGAGGATATTGAGCAAAAGGAACCAACTTTCAGTGTGGCACCACCATAGGACGGGTGAACCATGGGGACGCCGTAACTACCCCTGCCAATATCGAACTGTGGGTAGTCGCGCTTAAATCGTCTTGTTTGTCGTTCAAACTTAGACGGTTTTTCTTTAGCTCTAAAAAAACCAGCGATGAACGTTTTAATCTTTATCATTATAGCGTTGAGAGTGTTTATGAATATCCGCGGCGGCAAGCATGGCGATAGGTAACCAGGTTAAAAACCATACCTCTTTCGGGCGGCTGAAAAAACTGCCACCCTCGGTCATACCCGCAGCAATTCCATATATAAACATAGGGAAACCGGTTGCGACCAATAAATTGTGGGTGTTTTTTAGGTAAAGGCGAAACAGGTAAGCAATCAGGCTCAGCCAAATGACTAGACCAACTAAACCTAGTTGATAAATAAGGCCGATATGTAGGTTATGGCTATCAGAAAATGTAATGTTTAACGAGGGAATGAAGAATGACATTTTGCTGCCAATACCATGGCCAAAAAATGGTTTGTTTTGAATATCATTGAATGCTGTGAGCCATATTTCTGGTCGGTAAGAAAATCCGCGTAGGATCAGTAAGTCATAATTGAATAGAGCGTAAACAGCAAAAGAGGCTATAAGGAGTAAAGTCACGTAGCTGACTTGTTTGTTTCTATGTTTTAACAACAGACAGCCAAAAGCCGCGGCCATTGCTAATAAGGGGGTGCGGGAATGGGTTTGTATAATAAATACTAATAGGCTTAAAAATATGACTATATAGAGTATTTGGTAACGATGGTATTTCTTGCTTGTTAGGTAATGGCTGGCGATAAATGTGGCGAAGGCCCCGTATACATGCGAGGTTAATAGGGTGTTGGAAAGGCTGCCCGAACCTACGATGCGTGAAGAGAGCGGAAGGCCTTGTTGGTAGTAAATCTCATACAGCTCAAGCAAGCCGAACCCGGCCCAGACGATTGCGGCGAGAAAGAGCGATTTCTCCAGAGTATCTTGCCGGTAGTGATGCAGGTAGATAACAGCAAGGCTGAATAGGACGATGTTGATGAGGTACCTAATGTCGCGCAAGTCGGCTACCTCGGTTTCATTCCAGAGTGCGCTGAACATAGCAAAAGCGCAGAGTAAAACAATCATTTGAAATGCGGTCGATTTCAGTGCCTTGAGAAAGAGCTTGGGTTGGATGATGCTTATTAGCAGTGCTGGCAGTGATATAAAGAGGTAGAGCCGCGTATGGTAGCCGCTCCTGCTTTCGATAATGCATAAGAAGGTGAGGAACATCATAAAGCCAATAGGTAGAATATATTGGCCTATTAGCCTAGCTATGGCAGGGTGACTCATTGTTTTTTATCGGGTAAGGCTAGGTGACCGATACCCCTAAGCACCTTCATATTGTAGTTTTTTAGAGGGATTCGTTTTAGCAGCGAGAAGGCATAGCCCCGGTCTTTTTTTGAGGTCTTTAAAAACATCGTAATGAGTGTTTTGTTTTTAATGTAGTCATAACCGGGTTCGGATGAAAAGTAGCCATACGTTTGTAACAGGCTGTCGGTCATGAACTTGTAGTTTTTGTAGGTATTACTGCCGTGCTCACGATAATGAGCAACGATATCTTTTAATACGGCTATTTTATGACCAGCATGGGTGATCGTTAACCAAAGGTATAAATCCTCTAACCGGCATTCGGTATTGTAACCGCCAATTTCATTCAGAACGTCTGCCCGAATCATTACCGAGGGTGCGGCGGGAATGAGTTTAGCTTGTTTGAAAATAGTCTTGAAATCAACCTCTCGATACTCTTTATGGCGTTGTTTCTGTTTTATGTTGCCATCTTGATCAATGCAGGTGATGTTTCCACCAACAACAGCAATATCATTTCTTTTTTCAAGGTAGTCGACTTGGATGGCCGTTTTGTTGGGCAAAATAATATCATCAGATCCTAATGGGGCGATGTATTTTCCCTTAGCCATTTTTATCGCTTTATTGAGGGTTTTGGTTAAGCCTTGGTTTGTTTGTCGTTCAAAATAGAAAGAGTGTTCTTGCTGTAATTTTTCGAGTATTTCAGCGCTACTGTCGCTAGATCCATCATCGATAACAATGAGTTCTATATTGTAATAAGTTTGATTGAGAATGCTTAGAATGCACTCCTCAATATAATCTTGGTGGTTATAACAAGATACGATAATGCTAACTAAGGGAGAGTCACCAGTCATTGAGGGGTTAACCGTCGGTGTTTTTTGCATTTTGTAGTTTGGCGTAAATTGCCGATGACTGTTGCAGGGATTGGTGGCTTCCTAGGTCAACAATGCGGCCCTTATCCATCACGGCGATAATGTCTGCCCGCTCAATGGTCGATAAACGATGGGCAATAACCAAGGTGGTTCTACCTTTCATGGCTATTTCCAGAGCGGCTTGTATTTTTCTTTCAGATTCTGTATCTAGCGCAGAGGTGGCTTCATCTAAGATGAGCAAGGGCGCGTCTTTAAGCAGTGCGCGAGCAATGGCTAGTCGCTGTCGTTGACCGCCAGATAACTTTAAGCCGTTTTCGCCAATCAAGGTATCTAAGCCATCAGGCAGTTGTTCGATAAACTCCATCGCGTGTGCCTTGGTTGCTGCGTCGATAACTTGCTCTCTGGAATATGAACCAAGGGAACCGTAGGCTATATTGCGCTCAATGGTGTCGTTAAATAGGGTGACGTGCTGGGTAACGAGGGATATGTGGCTACGCAGATTACTCAGTTCGTAATCATTGATTTCAACACCATCCAGTAATATTTCACCGTCTGAATGGTCATAAAACCGGGGTATAAGGTTAGCTAGGGTGGTTTTTCCGCTGCCTGAATGACCAACTAAGGCAATGGTTTTTCCGGCTTCTACGTTGAAGGATATGCTGTCAAGAACTTGTTTTTCTGTGCCTTGGTAACGATAACAAAGGTTTTTGAATTCGAGCCGTCCTTCGATTCGTTTTACTTGGTGATTCCCTGTGTTTTTTTCTATTTCTTCATCTAATACGTCAAAAACACTTTCCGCAGCGGTAATGCCTTTTTGGATGGTGGCGTTCACCTCGCTCAGTTGGCGGATGGGTTTGGGGATCATTCCCGCCGCAGTAATGTAGGCAATAAAGGCGCCGGTTGATGAATCTTCCATGAGTAGTAAAGATAGGAAAATTAATGTTCCTAGAGCAGCGCTAACGATAAGTTGTAATACGGGGGTCTGGATGGCCGATGTTTTTACCATCCGCATGGACTGTTGAAAGCTGTATTTACTGGCACTAAGAAAACGTTCTTGTTCGTATGGTTCACCGCCAAAGCTTTTTACCACGCGGTTACCGACAACCATTTCCGAGGAAATATGGGTTAGATCGCCCATCGAATTCTGGATTTTTTTGCTGATACTGCGGAAACGTTTGGTGGCAACTTTTACCACCATGCCAATGAGCGGCATGATGAAGATGAAAATCAACGACAACATCCAGTTCATATAGAACAAGTAGCCAAACAAACCGATAACGGTAAAGCCTTCGCGTGCAACAACCTTAATAGCATCCGTGGCAGCCCCAGTCACTTGCTGGACGTTGTAGGTGATTCGAGAGATTAAGTGCCCCGAATTGTTGTCATCAAAAAAATGACTCGGTAATACGGTATAGCGGTCGAATAGTTCGCAGCGTAGGGTGTGGACCACGTTGTTGGAAACGAGGGCAATAAAATAACTACCAAGAAAAGAACCCACACCACGGATAATGACGATGCCAACGGTAGCCAGTGGTATCCAATAGATGGCGTCGCGTTGATTGGCGTTTAAAGAGTCCACCATGTATTTCATCAGTGCGGCAAACATGGGTTGGGTCGAGGCAAAGATTAAGAAGCCAATTAAGCTCAGGCTGAAAATCTTCCAATACGGTTTAACGTATTCTAATAACCGCAGATAAACGGCTAGGCTAGAGGTTTTTTCAGATGGGGGTGAGGGTTTAGAGGCGTCTGTCACAATGAATCTTCATAGCTGTATTTCCTTTTATTTTAACGCATACTTAAGCTAATACTAAGTCGTTTAGAGGTAAAATACATCGTTTAACCAAGTGTTACACGATATGCGTTTAGCTTTTGCACTGTATAAATACTTTCCTTACGGCGGTTTAGCGCGTGATTTTATGCGCATTGCGAACGTATGTATCAGCCATGGGCATACGGTGGATGTGTATGTGATGGAATGGCACGGTGATAAGATCGCCGACTACGGGGTCCATGTGTTGCCGGGCAAAGGCTGGAGTAATCACGCCAAGGTCGCCGATTTTCATCGACAGTTGGCACAACAGTTAGCCGATAATCACTATGACGGGGTGATTGGTTTTAATAAAATCCCAGATATTGATGTTTATTATGCAGCCGACCCTTGTTATATCGATAGGTTTGCAGAGGTATTTAGCTTGAGCAAGCTAACGTCTCGTTATCGTTTTTATGCGGGGGTGGAAAAGGCGGTATTCGCGGCAGATAGCAAGACCTTATGCCTGATGATTTCTGATGTGCAGGCCGCCTTATTTAAACAGCACTACGATACTCCAGAACAGCGTTTGTTGATGTTACCTCCGGGGATAGACCCTAACCGGCGCAGACCGGCGAATGCGCAACAACGGCGTACCGATTTTCGCCGAGCTGAGCGGATAAATGAGGATGACTTAGTGGTACTCATGGTGGGGACTGGCTTTAAAACCAAAGGGGTGGATCGAGCCCTAACGGCGCTGGCGGCCTTGCCTCAACCATTGCAGGAAAAAACCTGTTTAATGGTGGTGGGTGAGGATGATCTTGTGCATTATCAACGTTTAGCGGCCGATAAAGGCATTGCCAATCAGGTTAGGTTTATGGGCGGACGAGCGGATGTGCCCGACTTTCTATTAGCCGCAGATTTATTATTGCACCCAGCGCGCAAAGACAATACCGGTACGGTGATTCTTGAGGCCTTGGTCGCAGGGTTGCCGGTGTTAGTCACGGATGTATGTGGTTATGCAAAACACGTTAAGCAGTCGCAGGCCGGGTTATTGCTGGCCTCACCTTTTAAACAAGATGAGTTGAACCAACAATTAACGATGATGTTATTGAGTGAAGATAAGGAACAATGGTCAGCGAATGGTTTGGCCTATGCTGATCAGCAAGACTTATACAGTATGCCTGAGAAAGCAACGGCAGCGATCGAGCAGCGCTTAGGAGATGACAACCATGTCGTTTGAACTGAGTAATAAGTTTAAGGAGCACTGGGCGGGTTCACCTTCCTTCGATGAATTAATGGCCTTAGACGGTGAGGTATACCGACAAGTTGCACGGCGTAAGACCTTTAAATTTAGTTTGCAGGGGCATGAGTACTTTGCCAAACTGCATAAAGGTGTGGGCTGGGCGGAGATCATTAAAAACTGGTTGTTATTACGCAAGCCGGTACTCGGTGCGGTTAATGAATACGAGGCGATTAAGGCGCTGAGCAAGCTGGGTATCAATACGATGACCTTAGCGGCGTATGGGCAACGGGGAACGAACCCCGCTGAGTTAGATTCATTTGTGATTACCGAGTCGTTAGAGCCGGCGCTTAGCTTGGAGGACTTGTCGTTAAACTGGAGTAAACAGCCCCCTGAGCCACGGCTCAAGCGCGCGTTGATTAAATGTGTGGCATCGATGAGCGGGCAATTGCACCGTAACGGCATTAATCACCGGGACTTGTACATCTGTCACTTTCTATTGAAACAAGACGAACTCACAGCCTTGAGTGATATCAATGAGCTGCAGTTGTATTTAATTGATCTGCATCGAGTGCAGATGCGTGCGCAACTGCCTCGACGCTGGCAAGTGAAAGACTTGGCAGCGTTATATTTTTCGAGTATGGATATTGGTTTGAGTCAGCGTGATTTTTTGCGTTTTATTCGTGCCTATAGCGGCCGCGATTTAGCCACGGAGTTAACGGAAAACAAGCGGCTTTGGCTGGACGTTGAGCGTAAGGCGCGGCTATTGAAATCGAAGCCCGTTAAAGACTAGCGGTTTTGTTTTTGAGGTAAGCGCCGGCCTAAGTGCTTGGCGATATCAACAAACAGTTTTCTCGCCTCGGCTTTACTGCTGCCCTGACCTAAGTATTGGCGTAGCATTCGATACAGTTGTTGCGGCGAAAAGAAGCTTAAGGCTTTGCGGCTGAAACCACTTAAGTCGGCGACTTTTAATCGGTGATTAAAATGCCGGCGTTGAATACCGCGTGGGCAATCAATCCAGATCGGTTGATAGTTGTCACCGTGTTGCTGAATAAGAATATTCCGCCACTTTAAGTCAAGATGAAAAAAACCAGCGTCATGGGCCTTTTTTAGTTGCTGAAATAGCTGCGTCTTGAGGCTGTTAAAGACCCGCTCGGCCTGCTTTTTAGGCATTTTTAATAAGACTTGTTGGTAAAAGTCATCGAGCTGCATCGTATTTGGCAGCTCTTGGGTGATGATGCAGGCGAATTTTAATCGGCCGAATGAGCGTTGTTCGTATAAGGCGACGGACTCCAAGGTGGGGATGCCCAGTTTTTTCAGGCGTTGATAATTAATAAATTCATTGGCGGCCTTGCTGCGGCGTAAGAAGAATTCCCAGATGTTTTTTTTATAGAGGTAGCGTTTAAAGTAAACGGTGTCGGCTTGCGTAGTTGGTTTTACTTTCAAACACACTGTTTTACCGACCGATAATGCTTCGCCCTGATCAAAACCGCTCCAGGCAGATAAATCATCGAGCCCAATGCTTGTTAAGTAACTTTGGTAAGCTGGGTCCACAGATAATCGAGTGCCGTGAAATATATACCGATATAATAAAGAATTCGATGACATGCAATGACTAGGTAAGTAATTAAGTGAAACATTATATAGCTGAAAAATGGCGAGACCTACTCGTTTTTAATGGCTTAGATACACGAGAAAAAATATGGGCTTTAGAAGCTGAGTGGTTTGAAGAGCCAAATTACCGCCGAGGTGGTTGGAGTGGTGTCTCACGTATAGAGCTAAAGTTACCTTTAGGCGGTGTTGTTGGGGTGTTTCTTAAGCGCCAGCAAAATCATATTACACGTACCCTAGCTCACCCCTTTAAGGGTGTGGCAACATTTGCACGTGAATATAAAGTGATTAGTGACTTTCAGCAGCACAATATCCCATCGCTTGATCCGATCTTCTTTGAGCAATGGAAAGACAAAGGACGTAAGCGTGCAGTGATTATGACCGAGGAGTTGGCGGGGTATAGACCGCTGTCTGCCGAAGAATATCAGCATGGGGGAAAGATTTTATCCAGCGATGAGAGTAAACAAGCGCTGTTTGCTAAGCTGGCTGAACTAATGCACGCAATGCATGAACGTCGATTTCAACACAATTGTTTTTATCCCAAACACGTATTCGTTAAGCAGCTCGGCAAGAGTGCATTCGACTTGCGGGTGATTGATTTAGAAAAGGTTAAACAACCGTGGTGTAAGCGGCGTGCGGTGTTTCGCGATCTTTCCACCTTATTGCGTCATTCACACGGCTGGACAGCAGAGGATAAATACAGCTTCTTTCAGCTGTATCGCGGCGAACAACGCTTAAGCGGCAGCTCTCAACGATTATGGGATAAGCTCTGCGCGGAAACCGAGAAAAAGAAATAAGCCTTAGTTCGCTTCGGTAATTCTAGCAAGGCTAAGGCCAGCAGCTGATGGCTAATTAAAATTAGCACGATGGCATTAGCAGGCTGTAAAATAGATCAATTATTATCGTTTCGGCGATTAACAGACATTTAAAACGGGTTTAGTATGAAAGTTTTGGGTTTATCGGGGGCTGTGAGCCACGATGCATCGGCAGCACTTTATATCGATGGTAAATTAGTCGCGGCAGCGGAAGAAGAGCGTTTCCTTCGTGATAAACACGCGAAGGGGAAATACCCTTATGAATCGACTAAATTCTGTTTGCAGTACGCTGGAATAGACCCTAGCGAAATTGATGTGGTGGCTTTCCCGTATGCCAAAATAGGCCTTTCGAGTCCTGCACGTTGGCATTATGCAAAACGTTACTGGTATGCGCCAGACCGTGCTTTGATGGCGTTATTCAATGGCAATCGCCGTTATGAACGTAACTTTAAAAATGTCATGAAAATGCTTGATGATTTAGGCATTGCTTCGCAGCGGGTTAAATTCGTACCGGTTGAGCACCATCTAGCGCACGCGAGTAGCGCTTATCACCTCAGTGGCTTTAAAGAGAAAACCGCTATTTTAGGCATTGATGGTAAGGGTGAATACGCCACTACTTTTTTTGGTTATGGTGAAAATGGCAAAATTCATAAGATTAAAGAATTTTATGACCCCGATTCTTTAGGCGGCGTGTATGGTGCCATTACCGAGTTTTTAGGTTTTGAAATGCTCGATGGTGAGTTTAAAGTGATGGGAATGGCACCGTATGGTGATCCAACACGCTTCGATTTTTCACGCTTGATTGATACGGATGGTAAAGACTTTAAAGTCAATACGCAGTTGGTAAACTGCCTAGGTTTACGCCGCTATAAAGAAAACGGTAAAGGCTATTATTTCAGTCCAAAATTAATTGAATGGTTAGGCCCAAGGCGTAAGGGTGATGAAATTGACGACCCCTATATCGATTATGCAGCGAGTATTCAAGCCTTGTTAGAAAAAGTAGCCTTGGGTCTTATTGATAACTACTTGGGCGATACGCTGAAGGAAACCGGTAAATTATGTTACGCCGGCGGGGTTGCGTTAAACGTTAAGCTGAATCAGCGCATTATCGCTCGCCCAGATGTTAAAGAGCTCTTCGTGCAACCGGCTTCTAGTGATGCCGGCACCGCGATCGGTGCGGCTAGTTACGCGGCGCAAGAACTGGGTGAAAACATTGAGAAAATGGAGCATGTTTATCTAGGCCCTAAATATAGCAATGAAGAATGTATACAGGCCTGTTTAGATCACCCCAATAAACCAGCCTACGAAGTATTAGAAAACACTACGGAATATACCGCTAAGTTACTGGCGGATGGAAACCCTATTTCTTGGTTTCAGGGGCGTATGGAATTTGGCCCGCGTGCACTGGGTAATCGAAGCATTATTGGTAACCCTAGTAGCAAGGGCGTGGCGGATAGAATTAACGCGCAAATTAAGTACCGTGAACGCTGGCGCCCATTTTGCCCGAGTATTCTCGATAGTATTGCCGAAGATATTCTGCAAACCGATCACCCAAGTCCTTATATGACGTTTACCTTCGATGTGGCGGAAAGTTGGAAAGCGCGAATCCCCGAAGTTGTTCATGAAGATGGTACCGCTCGTGCGCAGATTGTGACGAAGAAAACCAACCCGCGTTATCACTCATTATTGACTGAAGTTGAAAAGCTAACGGGCAATGGGGTGGTATTGAATACCTCGTTGAACCGTCGGGGTGAGCCGATGGTTTGTTCACCAACGGATGCGTTGAATATGTTTTATGGCTCAGACTTAGAATATTTAGTCATGGAAGATATCTTAGTGAAGAAGCCTACTGAAGGGTAGACTCAATACTTCGCCTGAGCTGGGTTATTAGCTTGGGCGAAAGCTTACTGCTGTCGGTATAAATAGAGATGAAATTCTCTAATTGAGGCGTCAATAAATCCTTATCTTCTTGGTAACGAAGAATATGCTCGAAGTTGCGTTTACGTAAGGCTAACGATAAAGCTTTAGCTTTAATTTGCATATCAGAAATATCAATCAGCGCCAGTTCGCCATTCGGTTGAACTAGGATGTTACGTAAGTGAGCCGAGCGGAAATAAACCCCCGATTGGTGTAGCTGTGCAATAAACGCGGCGAATTTTTCAAATGTCGTTTTGCTCTGCGTTGTTTTTTCGCTAAGAACATCGCGTAATAACTCGCCTTCAAGGCGTTGGTAAATAACGATGTGGCGTTGTATCTCTGCGCACCAGAGTAGTCTATTGACGGTAATACTGGGAATGCCCAGCGCACGTAACTGTTGGGCATTGTCTGCAAAACGTAGCGCATAGGGTTTAAAAAGGGCGGTGGAGAATAGGCGTTTGCGGCGGAATAACTTAATCATTTCACCTTTTTTTGTATCAAGAACCTTTAACCCAAAACCATCTTTTTCGAGCACCTCCGCGCCAGCAATGAGCTCTAAATATTGTGTTTGAGTAATTTTTTCCATTAGGCATCGATATCGGGAATTAATGAACTTCTAAGGTGTGCAATTTGGTCTTTTACGTACAGCCGACGTTTTTTTAGCCGCCGAATACGAATTTGATCGGGGTTAAGTTCATCGGTTAGGTGATCAATAATGTAGTGCAAGTCTTGATGTTCTTGATTGAGCTCAATGATTTTGAATGTTACGAGTTCGTTTTGACTGAATATCATCTCAATTCACGTAAGCGATGTTGAATAAGCTGCAATGGTACAGCATACTTGGCTTATGAATGAGAATTATAGGTCACTGCTGAAAACAATTTGTCGGATTTGCCTGTTGAGAAAAGGCCCACGTGATGTAGTAGAGTCTGCTTATTTGCAGCGGATGATGCTTTACTGTTACCTGTTTTCCGGTAGCTGCAGTATTTATTTTGGCAGCCAAGTTAGTTTATGGACTGCCGTCGGGCAGGCAAGCTTAGATGCGTTGATCTTGACCCTATTCAGTTATTTATTACTGGCTTATTTTTCATTCTCCAGCCGTTTCAAGCAAGTGATGACAGCCTTGTATGCTAGTGGTGCGCTGATGAGTATGCTCAGCATCCCCTTGGTCTATCGCTTGGAACTATTGTCGAGTAAGCAGCAAGACATAGGCCTGTTGGGCTGGTTAGTCTTCATTATTATGTGTTGGAGCTTCGTGGTGATGGCGCATATTTTGCGAGAGGCGATACAAAAGCATTTAACGACCTGCTTATTACTGACATTTTGTTATATCTATCTCAGCTACCAACTGATTAACCTCGTTTATCCGCAAATGTAGGCCTTATAGCTCCTGACTGAGTTGATTGCTGAGTTCGACGAACTGTTCAATTGCTAAGGCTTCGGCGCGTGCTCCGGGGTCTATTCCCGCAAGGCGTAATACGTCCTCATCACAGACTTCTTTTAGGTTATTCCGTATCGTTTTGCGACGCTGTGCGAAGGCTGCTTTAACGATTTTTTCGAATAAGCTTAGATCGTCTATGCGGTATTTAGTTTGAGTATGGGGTCTTAGGCGGACGATACTCGACATGACTTTTGGTTTGGGATCAAAGCTCTCGGGGTCTACGTCGAATAAGGCTTCAACCTCGCAATGTATTTGAATCATGATGCTCAAACGACCAAACTGTTTGCTACCGGGTCTAGCCTGTAGACGGTTGACGATTTCTTTTTGCAGCATGAAGTACATATCTTCGATATGCTCAGCTTGCTCCATCAAATGAAATAATAGCGGGGTTGAAATGTTGTAGGGGAGGTTGCCCACAATACGTAATTTCTCCCCGTCAGATAAGCTGGAAAAATCGAAGCTGAGAGCGTCTGCACTGTGTAAATTAAATCGCGGATATTGTGAGAACTGAACGGCTAAACGGCTGACCAAGTCTCGATCCAGTTCAACAACGTCTAATTGACACTGACTGGCGAGCAGTGGTTCGGTAATAGCACCTTGCCCAGGGCCAATTTCAATTACGTGATCGCTCGCAGACGGGTTAATCGCCATGATGATTTGATGAATAACTCGACTGTCGTTGAGGAAATTTTGGCCGAATCGTTTACGTGCTTTATGTGGTTTATTCAAAATATTAGTGTGTTGATAAATTTATTGCCATCTGTAGGGCGGATTGTAAACTAGTTGCGCTGGCTTTGCCGCTACCAGCGAGCTCTAAAGCGGTTCCGTGGTCGACGGAGGTGCGGATGATATTGAGCCCTAGGGTAATATTGACGGCGTCACCAAAGGCTGAATACTTGAGGGTGGGCAGGCCTTGATCGTGGTACATGGCTAATACGGCATCGTGCTGGCTTAAGATGGCAGGGGTGAAAACGGTATCGGCCGGCAAGGGGCCGCTTAGCAGAAAACCCTGCTGGCGAAGCTCCTCTAAACACGGGCTGATGGTGTTAATTTCCTCATCACCTAGGTGGCCATTTTCCCCTGCGTGGGGGTTCAAGCCGCAGACCGCGATACGCGGTTGTTGAATGGAAAATTTATCGATTAGGTCACGTTGTAGTACCCTTATAACCTTTTCTAGTAACGGACGGGTAATGGTGGCGCTGACGTCCTTAAGGGGTAAATGGGTGCAGGCTAATGCAACGCGCAGCTCATTGCTGGCTAGCATCATGACCGGGTAACCACCGCAATATTCAGCAAAAAACTCGGTATGCCCCGAAAAGGCGATACCAGCCTCGTTGATAATGCTTTTTTGTACGGGGCCGGTAACGAGTGCTTGGCAGTGCTGATCTAGGCAGAGCTGAGCCGCTACGGTTAATGTTTCAAGCACGTAATGAGCATTAGCTGGGTTTAACTGGCCGCAGTGTTCAGCTTGTTTCAGTTTGACCGGAAGGACTAACATCTTGCTGGGTCTATGTGTGCGGCTAGCTTGAGATAAATCAACCAGTTGAATGTCGATCGATAACCCCAGTTTTTCTGCTCGACGCTGTAATAAATCGGGGTCGGCGATGAAGATGAGTTCATAGGGCCAAGCTTGTTGGCATATTTGCAAACAAACATCGGGGCCAATACCAGCCGGTTCACCGGGGGTTATGGCGATTCTTGCTAGGCTCATGCTCTAGTTGATGGGGCAGATCTAATCATTGAGGCGGTATTCTATATAAGCTTCGTCGCGCAATTTGGTTAACCAGGCTTCAATGGCCGCATCGGCCTTGCGTTTTTGTAATTGTGAGCGAGCCTGAGCTTTGCGCATTAATTGAGTATTGTCTTGTTGTTCGCGACCTAGGACTTGGATCAAGTGCCAACCAAACTGGCTTTGAATAGGCTCGCCAACTTCATTGATTGCAAGTTTATTCATTGCTTCTTCAAAGGCGGGAACGAGTGCACCGGGTTGTACCCAATTGAGGTCGCCGCCAGTAATGGCAGAACCTCGATCTTCCGAGTTTGCGCGTGCTAAGGTGGCGAAATCATCACCGTCAGCGATACGTTGTTTAAGCCCTAATAGACGTTTCTCAGCAGCTTGATCGCTGACTAAGGCGTTGATCTTAATTAATATATGGCGGACATGGGTTTTAGTGACGATTACTTTTTTCGGTCCACGAACCGAAAATAACTGAATAATATGGAATCCGCTGGGACTTTGAATTGAAGGCGAAATATCGCCTTGTTGCATTTTTTCCACGTAGGGTTTTAGTAAAGATGGCATTTGAGTGAGCTTCATCCAGCCGAGGTCGCCGCCTTCTAATGCATTGCTGGCGTCGGATTGGCTGATTGATACGGTCGCAAATTTCTTACCCGCTCGTAATTGCTTTAGCAGTTGATCGGCTTTTTGCTCGGCTTGCTGAATTTGTTGGCTAGTGGCGTTTTCAGGGGTGGCAATGAGGATATGCCCAAGGTGGTACTCACTGGATTGGTCGGCATTGTTTTGTTCTAGCAGTTTTAAGAAGCTGTTTACTTCTTGTTCAGATACCTTGACTTCGTGGTGTACGAAGCTTGATTGAATACGTCTGACCAGTATTTGCTCGCGCACCGATTGTTTGAAGGCTGGTAAGCTAATGTCGTCTTTTGCTAACACTGCTACAAATTTGTCGATACTCAGTTTATTGCTGCTGGCAATGCGCTCGATGGCGGCATCAACTTCAGTTGTCGTGATGTTTATGCCACTACGCCGGGCGATTTGTAACTGTAATTCGGTGATGATGATCTTATCGAGTACGCGTTTTTTTATATCGTTGGCGGATAGCGCAGCTCGTTGTTCAGGTGACATGCGCTGGTACATTTGTTTGATTTTCTCATCGAGCTGGTTTTGCAAGATGACGCTTTGGTCGACAACCGCGATAATGCGATTAACGGAGTCGTTAGCAAGGGTTACAGAGCAAGTCAGAGTTAATAATAAGCTGAGTATGGCGGGTTGCAATCGTTTCATATCGGGGTGTTTTATTTAACGGTGTCAGTTGACCGATGGACTCAGGTTGTCCATCGGCGTTATAGCGAATGGGGTTTATTGCTCGGGTATTTGGTAACCTAAAATACCTTCTTCGAGGAAAGAATCTAGTTTTTCACCAAAGCTGGTCAGTCCTTTGAGTTCGAACTGGAAGAAGATGCCTTGTTTAGGTTCTTCATCGAGGGCGTCGTTGACGTATTGACGCGCAATAACGCGTAAACGCCAGCAGCAAGTATCTTTTTCAAGACCGAGGAAGGTATCGAGCGCTACGTTGTGTTCTTCTGAGTAATTCCAACGTCCTACCGTGCTCCATTCTTTATTGATTGGCCACTTGAAGGATAGGTCGGTTTGCTCAATATCGTTAGAGTGACCCAAGCTATCAACCGTACCCGCATAGCGTGAACGATAGGTGGCATTGAATAGGCGGTTTGCGCCATCCCTATAATGTAGTCCTAGTGTCGCTTTTTGGGTAATGCCGGCGTGTGGGTCGTACTGGAAGGCGGAGCGAGCAGACCAGTTATCGGTGATCTTTGTTGAAAGCTCGGCTACGAGATCGGAACTGTCTTTGTTAATTGTTTTACTGTTTGCATTAAGCCCTACCTGCAGATCATCGAAATAAACGATCGTACCGAGGCTGGCTCGCAGTCGCTCTTTACCGGTGTCAGCTTCGATAAATCTTGAGGTGACGGCTAAGGTCAGCTGATTTGCATCACCGACTCGATCGGCGCCGGAAAAACGGTTTTCTCGGAAGAGTTGGTTGTAGCTGAAGTCGTACTCAGAACTATCGAAGAGGGGTATCTCATCTTGTTTTTCATAAGGAACATATAAGTAAAACGCACGCGGTTCTAAGGTTTGGATCATACCACCGGCAAGCTTTAGCTCCCTTTCAAAGAACAGACCAGAGTCTAGGGATAGTATCGGCAGGGTGCGTTCAATATGATTGCTCACGCCGCTAGCCTGTTTATCTAAGCGGTAACTGGTATGGCGAACACTCAGTTTAGGGGTGATGAAGCCCGCAGGGTTACGCAACGGCGCACTGATGCTGGGTTGTAGGTCGATTCGCTTGGCGGTGGTGGCGCTGCTGTGGTCAAAATAGACAAATTCGTTACGCATATTAACTTTGGCGATGTCGAATACGGTTTGTTCGTTGAGGTTAAATAGGAGCTGAGGTAACCGACGGTGGGGGCGTGAGGCCTTGCTGATCGTTTCATCAATCGAATCGTAATTATCAATCCTCGTTAACAGTCTCCAGTTGTCGGCACGATAATTCAAGTTAGCATGGCTTTTTAGGTAGCGGTCGCTGGAGATGCTAAGGCTGTTGCCAAAATCTTCTAGGTAGTCATCGTCCGACAGGGCCTTTAGTTCAATATCCGATGTTAACCGTGAGTTCCAACGACTTTCATCTTCGAATGTGAACTGGCCTCGAAACTCTTCAGTGTCGGTGTCATTGAGTGCTTCAAATGATATTCTGCCTTCACTACGAGGGCTGAGGTAACGAAACTCTGTGCCGAGCATCAAGCCTCGGCTGCTCATGATACGCGGGGTAATGGTGGCGTCGTAATTAGGCGCGATATTCCAATAATAAGGCACAGCAAGGTCGGTGCCCGTGGTATCGGAATTACCAAAGGTCGGGGCTAAAATGCCCGATTGGCGTCGATCATCGATTGGGAAGCTGATATAGGGGGTGTAAAGTAGCGGCATATCGAAGACTTCGACCCATACATTGCGCCCAGTACCCCGGCCGGTTTCGCTGTTTAATTCTAATGTTTCTGCCTGCAGTTCCCAATCATTGACGCTAGGAGCACAGGTGGTATAGATTACTTGTTTTGATCGTGTAATACCGCGTTTTAGCAGTTGGGTAGTCTGGGTGCTGGCTCTGGCGTGGTTACCCGCGATAATCAACTGATTGTTGTCGAATTGGCCGGTGTTACCGTTGAGCTGTAATTGGGCGCGATCACTATGCATGGAAAAGCCTTGTTGCATATAGAAGACATCGCCGGATGCCGTCGCTATTTGTTGTTGATTTTGGTAGTCCACTTGGTCGGCGGTAATGAGTTGATCGGCACGTTTAATCAACACATCACCACTAAAGCGGGCATCATCCTTGTTTAAGATTTCAGCATAGTCGGCTTCGATATTGACCTCGGCATCTAAACGCTGCTGTTGAATCGCTGGTGAGTCGGCGCTAGCTTTTTCATCAGTAATAACGTCACAGTTATCCCAAGGGTTAACCGCAAGCTGCTGCACCATTTGTTGGAACAAGGTCTCATTTCTTAGACGGCTGCTGGCGTAATCGATAAATAGACCGCTTTCGCTTGTTTCGGCGCTGACCAAGGTGCGCGCTACGGGGCTCTTCGTTTGTGCGCAATCCCAACTGCCATCGACTGCCGCTTGACAGTTCCATGCGCCCTTACTCGCTAAATCGGTGACCCTTTGGGGTTGTTGGGTAGCTGTTTTTGCGGCGACTTGTCGGCTTAATTGAACGCGTGGAATAGGCGCAGGCGGAGTTTTGTGTTGAGGTTTGTTTTGTGCACTAAGAATGGCCTCTTTACTGACGGCAGTTTTATTAGCAGCCGTTGGTGTGGTTGGTGCTGGAGGTGCTTTGAGTAGCGGTTTTGAGCCGGCTGAACAGTCCCAGGTTTTACCGTCGTGCTGTAATGTGCAATCCCATTGAGAGTTATTGTAGGCAACTGCTTGTGAGGCGGTCAATAAAAGGCTGAAGCCAAGGATAAAATGTTTATACGAGCAGTTAATGGGACGGCCTTTTGGTTGATTCTAACGTAGAGTATATAAAATCGCATAGAATGGGTAATTCTTCAACGAGACTTTTATAGTTTTTTTGTATTTTAGCACGTGACTTTCGCTATTAGTTAATTTGGTCAATGAGAGTGGTTTATATGGGTACAGATAGGCGTAAACAATTACTTCTAGAGTGGTTGCGGGGTGTTTTTGGCACGGATGAATTTAGTTGTGAAGCGGCCTCGGCAGATGCCAGTTTTAGGCGCTATTTTAGGCTGGTTTTACGGGGGGAGTCCTATGTTGTGATGGATGCACCGCCTGATAAGGAGGATTGCCAGCCGTTTATTGCGATAGCTAATGTATTGTTCCAGCAAGGGGTTAATACGCCGGTTGTTTTTCAGCAGTCGCTAGAACTAGGTTTTTTAGTATTAACTGACCTAGGTTCCCGTTGTTATTTAGATGAGTTGAAGCCAGAGACCGCGCCTGCTTTATACACGGATGCCGTTCAGGCCTTGCATAAAATGCATCAATTAGTGCCGGCTGAGCTTGAAATACCGGTCTATGACGCTGCTTTATTGCAGCAAGAGATGGACTTGTTCAATGATTGGTTTTTAGTCGAATTATTAGGCATTCAGTTGTCCGCCGGGGAATTGGAAGGTTTAGCCCTTATCCAACAAAAATTACTGGAGTCGGCGTTAGCGCAGCCACAGGTTTTTGTGCATAGAGACTATCACTCGAGGAATTTGATGTGCTGTGAACTCGGCAACCCGGGGGTTATTGATTTTCAAGATGCGGTGCTTGGGCCGTTAAGTTATGACTTGGCGTCCTTATACCGAGATTGTTATATCGAATGGCCCGATGAGCAGGTGTATGCTTGGCTGGATGAGTTCCTGCAGCAACGTCAGCAAATGGGCTGTGATGACGAGTTCGACTCTGCGTGTTTTTATCAATGGTTTGACTGGATGGGGATGCAGCGGCATATGAAGGCCGTTGGTATTTTTTGTCGTTTATTATTACGCGATGGTAAGGCCGGGTATTTAAAGGATATTCCGCGTACCCTGAGCTATGTATTGAAGGTTGCTCAGGCTTACGATGAATTAAAACCGCTGGCCGATTTGTTGTTATCACACGCGGTGGAGGCTAAGTTCGACCAGCACTTACGAGGTTTATCGTAAGATGAAGGTGATGATTCTAGCCGCCGGTCGTGGGCAACGGATGGGGAGTTTGACCGAGCACTGCCCTAAGCCGCTATTAGAGATAAGCGGACGTAGCCTTATTGAGCACCAGTTGTTGGCGCTCAAGCAACAGGGTTTTTCCGAGTTCGTGATAAACCTGGCTTATTTAGGTGGGAAAATCAAGCAAGCCCTAGGCTCTGGTGAGCGATGGGGGGTGACGATCGAGTATTCCGATGAAGGTGAGCTAGCGCTTGAAACCGGGGGTGGCATCCATAAGGCGTTACCGCTGCTGGGGCAGGAGCACTTTTTACTGGTGAACGCGGATGTTTGGACAGACTTTCCGTATGCCAGTTTGCGCGATCAAACGGCTAAAAAAATACATTTAGTTTTAGTGGATAATCCCCGGCATAACCATGCCGGTGATTTTCAGTTGCACGACGGTCGAGTGTTGAATGAAGGTGGTGAATGCTTGACCTATAGTGGGATAGGAGTTTTTCACCCTTCGGTGTTTGTAGCTGAATCGGCAGGGGTGTTTCCTTTGGCGCCGCTTATTCGACGGCAAATAGCCGCTGATCAGGTGAGTGGTCAGCGGCATCAAGGTGTGTGGGTTGACGTTGGAACCCCAGAGCGACTGGCATCGCTAGGATCAACGTTGCCTAGTCAATAACCGAGGATGCTTGTTCGTCGGCGTGATATGACGAACGCACCATAGGTCCGCTGGCGACGTGAGAAAAACCCATTTCGTTACCTAGCCTTGCTAGTTCATCAAACTCTTCAGGTGTTACATAACGCTCAACCGCTAAATGATCCTTACTGGGCTGCAAGTATTGCCCTAGGGTCAGCATATCGCAATCATGTGCGCGTAAATCACGCATCACCCCAAGCGTTTCTTCCATGGTTTCACCGAGGCCGAGCATCAGCCCCGATTTTGTTGCGACTTCGGGGTGCACCGCTTTATAACGTTTGATCAAGTTTAATGACCATTGGAAATCGGAACCGGGTCTGGCTTTTTTATATAAACGTGGCACGGTTTCGAGGTTATGATTGAAAACATTGGGCGGTGTTGTCGCCAAAATATCGACCGCCACGTCCATCCGGCCGCGGAAGTCAGGTACTAGAATTTCGATTTGGATGTCTGGATTGTGTTGGCGAATAGCGCTAATGCACTGTGCAAAGTGGTCGGCACCGCCGTCACGCAAGTCATCTCTGTCCACCGAGGTGATGACCACATAACGCAGCTTCATATCTTTAATGGTCGCGGCGAGTTTTTGCGGTTCTTCGGTATCGAGTGGTTTTGGCCGACCGTGTGCGACGTCACAAAATGGGCAGCGACGGGTACAAATATCACCCATGATCATGAAGGTCGCGGTGCCATTATTGAAACATTCACCTAGGTTGGGGCAGGCGGCTTCCTCGCAGACTGAATATAAACCGTGCTCACGCAGTGCTTTTTTGATCGCGTTAACGCGTGGGCCACTGGGGACTTTGGCACGAATCCAAGAGGGCTTGCGTAAGACTTCGCCCGTATTTTCAACCTTAATGGGAATACGTGAAAGTTTAGACTCATTACGCTGGTGGGTCTCGGGGGTAGCGCGTGAAGGGGCTTTTAAAGTATCGGTATCTTGTGACATTGAATTAGTTCTAGAGTGAGTTAGTGCCGAGTAATAGCGGTGCGTAATTAAGTTCGTTTTGCAGTTGTTGCAATAACACGGCGGCAAAGTCTGCGGGCTGGCAGTTTACGCTATATTCGGCGAGTTGGGTAATCTCTAAGCCCTCATAACCGCAGGGGTTGATTAAACGAAAGGGGTTCAAGTCCATGTCGATGTTGACACTCAAACCGTGGTAACTACAGCCTTTTTTGACCCGCAAACCGAGTGAGGCAATTTTCTTTTCGGCAATATACACGCCGGGGGCATCTTGACGTGATACGGCACTGAGGCCGTAGAGTTTCAAGCTGGCGATGGTGATGTTCTCTAATAAATCGACCAAGGCGCGCACGCCGATTCCTAAGCGGCGTAGGTCGAATAATACATACATCACTAACTGCCCAGGGCCGTGATAAGTCACTTGC
Organism: Cycloclasticus sp. 46_120_T64; assembly: GCA_002162695.1. Taxonomy (GTDB): domain Bacteria; phylum Pseudomonadota; class Gammaproteobacteria; order Methylococcales; family Cycloclasticaceae; genus Cycloclasticus. The sequence goes on from MAAM01000001.1 coordinate 177,745, forward strand.
CCGCCACGGTCTGTTTGCACGATAGGGATCTCACTGCTGCCGAGAATATGTTCGGCTTTACCGCTGATGCCTTGGGTGAACACGGCAGGGTGCTCGACAAACCAAACCTCGTCGATGCTTTTAGCACCTCGCTCGCTGCAAAAGGTTTTCATTGCGGCCCAGGTTGATTGGTAGTCTTGCTGGCCGAGCTGACGAATTTTGAGCGCTTGGCTGGCAGGTTTGTTTGTTATCACAATGACATCAATACCTGTTCACAATCGCTCAGGTCTTGGTAAATAGCATCCATTTGTTGTTTGCTTTTCGCGGTTAGAGTGATGCTCAAGGAAACAAATTTATTGGTTTTACTGAGTTTCGAGGCGATCGATGATGACTCAACTTCGGGCGCGTGTCGTTGGACAATGTCCAAGGCGATTTCTTCAAAGCCGCTGCCGGCTAAGCCCATCGTTTTAATGGTAAAGGCGCAAGGATAGTCCATTAATGCGTTGTGTTGTTGGTCGTTTGTGGTATCAGACATGGGCTTGTTTCCTCAGGTCGGTCTTAAATTCGCTATAGCGCTTAGCCATCCGCTGCCAGAGCTCGCCGGGTTGTCCATTGCCGACGATTTGTCGGTTTAGTTTGATCACCGGCATGATTTCCTTGGTTGAGCTGGTTAACCATATTTCATCGGCCGTGCCGAGTTGTTGTTCGGAAATTTCTGCTTCTATGCAATCGACCCCATCGGCGCTGGCGAGCTCCAAGACGAGGTCTCGGGTAATGCCAGGGAGCAGGTTGTGGCTCTTCGGTGGGGTGATGAGTTGTTTGTTTTTGACGATAAATAAATTACTCGCGGAGCCTTCGTTGGCATAACCGTCGCGCAACAAAATGGCTTCTCCGCATTGCTGATCGGCGGCCTGCTGTTTTAATAAGATGTTTCCGAGTAGGGCAACGGACTTTATATGGCACCAGTCCCAGCGGATATCATCTAGGGTGATGGCGTGAACCCCTTTCGCGATATGCGCAAGATTGTCGTTGGCGATGCTTTGGCACATTGCAAAGATGGTGGGCTGATACTCGCTCGGTAATTGATGGTCGCGAGTGTTAGCGGCTCCACGGCTGACTTGGATGTAGACCGATTGATCTGATTGGCTGTGTGTTTGCAGCAGCCGGTTTAATACCTCGGTCCATTGTTGCTCGTTCATAACCGGCGGCATACGAATCGCCGCTAAACTATTATTAAGCCGCTCTAGGTGTTGCTGTAGGCGAAAAAGTTTACCGGCGTAGGCGGGGATGACCTCGTACACCCCGTCGGCAAATAAAAAGCCACGGTCTAAGACCGATATTTTGGCCTCAGCTAAGGGCAGGAATTCGCCGTTTAAAAATACCTCAGGTTGGGATGACACGATAAACTCCTGTTTATTCCAGCATTAATAGAGCTTCGTCCTTTAATACATCCATCAATGAACCCTCATCAATCTCGTGCAAGGCGATTAATGGGCGCTGCTCGATGATCTCGCCGTTTAATTTAATAATGGCATGGCCAATCTGTTGATTCTGTTTGATGGGTGCGAGTAATTGTGGGTCGATTTTAAGACTGGCATCTAATGCCTTGTATTGGTTGCGAGGAATACTCAGGTATAAATCTTCGTTTAGACCCACTTGCAACATTTTCTGCGCACCTTTCCATACTCTTGCATTACTCAAGGTTTGTTGGGCTTTATATAAACGATGGGTTTTATAAAAACGATAACCATAATTCAGCAGAGTTTGATTGGTGTCGTTACGTGCTTCGACACTGTCGGTGCCCATGACCACAGAAATTAAGCGCATATTGTCGCGTACCGCAGAGGATACCAAGCAGTAGCCTGCGTCTTCGGTATGCCCAGTTTTAACGCCATCGACGCTGCTATCGCGCCAGAGTAGTTTGTTTCTATTTCTTTGGGTGATGCCGTTAAAGGTGTACTGCTTAATTGAGTTGATCTTGTAAAGTTCAGGCGACTCGGTGATTAACGCGCGGGTTAATATCGATAGGTCTTTTGCAGTACTGTAGTGTTCCTTATGTGGTAGCCCAGAGCTGTTCATGAAGTGGCTGTTGAGCATGCCTAATTCGACCGCTAGTTGGTTCATCAGCTGGGCGAAGGTGGCTTCATCGCCGGCGATATGTTCGGCTAGCGCAACGGTGGCGTCATTACCGGATTGCACCAGCATGCCGTGCAAAAGTTTATCAATGCTGACGAATTTGTTGACCTCGACGAACATCCTAGAACCGGGCGTGCGCCAGGCTTTCTCGCTGATTCTAACGTTTTCTTCGAGACGTAAATTGCCGTGTCTGAGTTCGCGAAAAACGATTAAGGCGGTCATGATTTTAGTCATGCTCGCTGGGGCGAGTTTGAGGTCGGGATTCTTAGAGGCCAGCACTTTACCACTATGGTAATCGATTAAATGATAGCTGCGGGCTTTCAGCTCGGGTGCTGATGGAATCGGTAGGGCTTGAGCTTGGAATGAAAAAAACAAGCAGAAAATGAGGATGAATCGTTTCATGAGCGGGCTGGTTATTGGTTAACTGTATCGTCGACCGACTATCATAGCATGACCATGATGTCGATTGGCTGGGGTATAACTATTGGCTGACAAAGTGACTGTGGTGGATGCCCAGCCGTTGCAGCTTGAGTCGGTCGAGCTCTGCTTGAGCCATCGTGGGGTACGGACCGATACGCACTAAATATAGAGTAGAGGCCGTTTTTTCAAGTTGCTTGATGTTGCTCTGTAGGGCGAGTTGATGGCTTAATTTAGCCTTCAGTCGGTTCGCGTTTTGCAGTGTGTTGAAGGCCCCCAGTTGCAGGTAAATGCCGGGGGGGATTTGCTGAGAGTATTCTTGAGCTGGTGGACTAAGGTACTTAAGCTGTGCCGCCGGAGCCGTTGTTACGTTGGCGGTGTTCGTGGGATCGATGGCAGTGACCTTAACCGGGCTGGTTCCATGTTTTAGAGTGCCTAGTTTAGCCGCGGCGGCGTATGATAAGTCGATGATCCTGCCGGGGTGAAACGGCCCTCGATCATTAACCCGCACGATAATGGTTTTGCCGTTGGATAGGTTTTTTACTTCGACATAGCTGGGGATAGGCAAGGACTTATGCGCCGCGGTCATCGCATACATATTGTAGATTTCGCCATTAGAGGTTTTATGGCCGTGAAACTTGCTGCCGTACCATGAAGCAATACCCTGTTCTACAAAACCACGGCTTGAGTTAAGCACGTGGTAGGTTTTACCGAAAACCTGGTAGGACGGAGGATTCCCACCACGGCTTTTTGCTTCAACGCGGGGAATCGCATCGGGGATATTTTCAATATTCGCTGGAACATTGCTCGGTGCGCTATCGTGAATAGCGCTATATCGTTGGCTACAGGCGCTCAATAGTGCTACCGCGATGAGGCTACAGAATACCCCAGCTAACGGATGTTTCATGATGATTTGGCGTAGCCTTTTTTGATTTCTTGGCTGAGTTGGTATACCGCCATCGCGTACAAGTGGCTGTGGTTATAACGAGTGATGACATAGAAGTTATCAAACGCTAACCAGTAGTCGGCACCTTTAACTTGTTTGAGCTTTAATAGTTTGACCGCTGTTGCCGGGGGGACGTTGGCCGGCACCTCGACCGCTAAGGATTGTAGTTGTTGGAGGGTGTGTTTCGGTTTAAGAGAGGTGTTGAGTGCGGTACTGAACGCAGTGCCGGTTAGGCTGGTTTGTTGGGTGATTAGCGAGCTGTTTTTCCAGCCGTGTTTGGCGAAGTAGTAGGCGATACTATGAATAATATCCGCATCGCTGCTCCATAAATCACGTTTTTTGTCGTCATCCCCGTCTACCGCATAAGCACGGTAACTGCTGGCGATGAATTGTGATTTACCCATCGCACCGGCATAGGATCCCTTTGGTTTAGCTGGATCAAAGCCTTCTTCGCGACAGAGTAATAAGAAGTGTTCGAGCTCGCTTTTGAAGAAACGTGCGCGTTTAGGGAAGTGGAAACCCAAGGTGGTTAATGCATCGAGCACTCTATATGAGCCGGTATTGCTGCCGTAACGTGTTTCAACTCCAATAATGGCGACGATGATTTCTGCCGGCACGCCATATTTCGCCGATGCGGCTTCGAGTATCGCCTTATTGTCTTGCCAAAACTTCACCCCGCCATTGATGCGGGTCGGTTTTAAAAATATTTTTCGGTAGCTGTGCCACTGTAAACGCTTTTCAGCGGGAGAAGACATCGCCTTCAAAATGCTCTGCTGCTTTTCTGCTCCGCTCAGTAATTGCGTTAATTGTTCGCGGTCAAATTGATGTTTGACCACCATTTGGTCGATAAACTCGGCATATATATTCGTGTTTGGTGTTGTGGCGGGAATTGCCGAGCAAGCCGATAAGCCGCTGAGGCTGAGTAGACAGATCCATAAGAGACGAGCGGCGTGAGATTTTATTAACAACATAGTTGGTCCTAAGATGAGAGTAGTTTTCGGTGGGTGTGAATAGACATCAAGATGCCAAAACCAATTAATAGGGTGACCATCGAGGTGCCACCATAACTAACCAGCGGCAAGGGCACGCCGACCACGGGTAAAATCCCGGTGACCATGCCAACATTGACGAATAAGTAGATGAAAAAGGTAAATGAAAGGCTGCCTGCGAGTAATCTGCAGAAGGTGTCTTGTGCTTGGGTGGCGATATAGATTGAGCGCATAAATATCAATAGATAAATCGATAATAAAGCGATGCCACCAATTAGGCCGAACTCTTCGGAGAACACGGCGAAGATGAAGTCGGTTGAACTTTCCGGTAAGAACTCTAAACGTGCTTGTGAACCGTGCATCCAGCCCTTGCCGTCGAGGCCGCCAGAGCCGATCGCAATTTTCGATTGGATGATATGGTAGCCGCTGCCCAAGGGGTCTTCTTCTGGGTTGAGGAAGGTGAGTACACGCTGCTTTTGATAGGCCTTCATGAAGAACGTCCACAGCAAAGGTGCTAGTGCGCCGCAGGCCGCGGCTACGGCAAAAATAATACGCCAGGATATACCGGCTAAAAATAAGACCGCGATGCCCGAGCTGGCGATCAGGATTGCGGTGCCTAGGTCGGGTTGTTTGGCGATCAGTACGGTGGGTATTGCAATGAAGAGGGTCGCTATTACGGTGTGTTTGAAGCTGGGTGGCAGGCGTCGTTCAGCCAAGTACCAGGCAACCATCATCGGAGTGGCGAGTTTCAATAATTCGGAGGGTTGAAAACGGAAGAAACCTAGGTTTAACCAACGCTGTGCACCCTTGCCCATATCACCGATAAAAAGCACCCCGAGCAATAGCAGGGTGCCGAGCAAAAACAGCCAGGGGGCGAACATCTTCAGAATATGTGGGGGGATTTGCGCCATGATAAACATCGCAAAAAAGGCAAGACCGAGACGGGTTACTTGCCGTTGTAGCAGGTTCCAATCTTCATGCCCTGCGCTCATTAACACGATAATGCCAATAGACGATAGGCAGATTAATAAGAACAAGAGGCTTAGATCGATGTGTAAGCGTTGCAGTAAGCCACTTTTCCTATGGTGATAATGGCTGCGGTGCTGCTTCGTTGGAAATAAGCCGTTCATGGTTGAACCTTTATATATTGATCGAAAATTTCGCGGGCGATAGGCGCGGCAATGGAGCCGCCATGACTGCCGTTTTCAACGATAACGGCAATCGCTAATTGAGGTTTTTCAATCGGCGCGAAGGCGATAAATAAGGCGTGGTCTTTGAGGTGTTCAGAGGTGTTTTCTTCGTCATATTTTTCACCTTGTTTGATGCTGAAGACCTGTGCGGTGCCGGTTTTACCGGCGATTTCGAACGCCGCACCGCGGTTAATTCGGCGTGCCGTACCGCGTGCACCACTGACGACCGCCCGCATCGCATCGATGACGATATCCCAGTGCTTAGGGTCGTTTAATTTAATCGGGGTGGAGAGCTCACTGCTCCGTTCGTGTTGGTCAATTTTACTGACTAACAGGGGTTTGAAGGCTGTTCCCTTATTGGCGAGGATGGCTGTTGCATGGGCCAGTTGCAAAGGGGTTGTTAGATTGAACCCCTGGCCTATGCCTGCGATGAGGGTTTCGCCGGGGTACCAAGCTTGGTTGAGCTTGCGTTTTTTCCACTCCCTAGAGGGCAGTAGTCCGCTTTTTTCGCCGTTGATGTCGAGTCCGCTCTTTTGCCCGAAGCCAAATTGGCTCAAGAAACTATGCATACGGTCAATCTTTAATTGATGTGCTAGTTGGTAATAATAAACATCACAGGATTGCTCAATAGCCTGATGCAGCTTGGTATGGCCGTGGCCCGATTTTTTCCAATCTCGGTACTTATGACTTTGTTTGGGAAGTTGGTAATAACCCGGGCAAAATACTTTTTGTTCAGGATGGATGGTTAAATAATCTAACCCAGCGAGGCCTAAAAATGGCTTCATGGTGGAGCCTGGAGGGTATTGGCCGCGTAAGGAGCGGTTAAATAATGGTCGCCTAGACGAGTTTTGTAAGGCGCTGTAAGAACCCTGGTCGATGCCGCGGGCAAATAAATTGGTATTGAAACCGGGTTTGCTGACTAATACACGCAAAGCGCCTGTTTGGGTGTCTATTGCGGCCACAGTACCGTTGAATTTGCCGAGAGCATCGTAGGCGATTTTCTGTAGCTCAATATCAATGTTTAAGGTTAGGTTGCTGCCGGATGTGGGGGCGATGTGGTTGAGAACCTTGATAGCCCGACCTTGCGCCGTGTTTTCGGTTTGTTGGTAGCCGACTTCGCCGTGCAACTCGCTTTCGTAGGTTTTTTCGATGCCTGTTTTACCAATAAAACGGGAGGCTCGATATTTTACTGGGTCAATTTTTTTCAACTCCTGCTCATTGATGGCACCCACATAACCGACGACGTGGGAACTCAATTCGGGGTAAGGGTAGTACCTGAGCGGGCGTGCTTGAATGTCAACCCCTGGGAAGAGGTGTCGATGGGCGGAAAAGGTGGCCACTTCCTTATCATTAAGACGGTTACGTAAAGCGATGCTGGAAAAACGTTTTTGTCGTTTTCGGCGTTTTTCGAAGCGCGCCACTTCTTTGTCAGAAATGGAAATTATTTCCCGTAGCGCTTGGATCGTAGCGGGTAGGTCTTTAATCTGTTCGGGGATGAGTTCTAAGCTGTAGCTGGGGTTATTTTCGGCTAGTACGCGGCCTTGGCTATCAAAAATTAAACCGCGTACGGGGCTGATGGCAGATAGTTTTACCCGGTTGTTTTGCGCGAGGTTGCTATATTTTTCGTGGGTTTCGATTTGTAGGTAAGCCAATCGTGCGATCAGCGAGAAAAATAACAGGGAGACAAAAATAACGAGAATGATCGCGCGGCTGAAGAATAGCTGGCTTTCCTGTTGTGAATTTTTGAGGTCAAAATGTGTTCTCATACTGCTTTATTGGACGTTGAGGCGGCGTCTGATGTTACGCAGTAGAAAAAATACCAGCGGCCAAGCGGTGGCACTGGAGATGGCTTGGTACCAATAACTGTAGTTATGCTTGTAGCCTTGGTTTTCGGCTAGATGACTGATCAACAGGGATAATAACTGCATTGCCAATAGCGATAATAGAATGAACATGGCCTGTTGCCAGAGCCGGTAGTTCCTCAGGCGTAAATAGAGTTTATGAGCAAAGAAGGCGATAATGCTGAAAATCAGCGCGTTTTGCCCCAGTAGGCTATCGCTGAGTGCATCGACTAGGAGGCCGGTGATCCAACCGGTGCCGACACTGACTTTATGCGGCAGCGCGATACACCAGTACATCAGGCTGAGTAACACCCAATTGGGCATGTAACAGGCAAGGGGGTTAGGCCAGGGGATGATGCTGAGGCCCATGGCGGCAAACAGGGTTAAGTAAATAACCGAGCTGCCGGATGATTTCTTAGTGTGCATTAGCGCGATTAGCTTGAGTCGCTAGCGGTGTTTTTTTGGCCGGTAATAACGGGATCGGTTGTTGTTTGCTCCACACCAGTAAAATGTTACGGGTCGTTTCGGTTTTTGCAATAGTCTGCGCCTCAGCATGGATAAAGGCCTCACCAGGCATTGGCTGAAGTTTTGAAATGCGCGCAACGGGGTAGCCCTGAGGGAATACACCGCCCAGACCTGAAGTGATAAGCAGGTCTCCCACTTTAATATCGGCGTTATGCGGTAAATAAGGCAGGCTTAGGGTGTTTTGTGCGCCACTACCAGAGGCAATGGTTCTCAAGCCGGTACGATTGATTTCAACGGGGATCGCGTGGTTTGGGTCGGTGATAAGGATGATTGACGAGGTGAGAGGGTGTACCTTGATGATTTGGCCAATAATACCGCTATCATTGAGTGCTGCCTGGCCTTCATATAAGTTAAAGCGGCTGCCCTTATCAATCAGTATGTGCTGCTTGTTTGGGTTTTGATTGACCTTGATCAGCGAGGCGGCAATAAATTGTTCGCCGAGTTTGAAGGACGATTCTAATAAACTATGTAGGCGAGTGTTTTCCTGTGCTAAGGCGGAAAATTTTTGTAATTTGGCTTTGAGTAATAGGGCCTCAGCCTTTAGTGTGCGATTCTGTGCAATTAACTCGCTGCGTTCTGTAGTCTGTTCGTTAAACCAGTGTTGTAGCCTTGAGGGCAGGTCGATGCTGACGATTATCGGGTGGACGACAAAAGACAGCGCATCCTTAAGGGGTTTGAGCTGTTGGGTTTGATTGGCCAGTAGCAGCAGTAGGATGGAAATTATAGCCGCGGCTATAAAACGAGTGCTGGTCGACGGGCCCTTTGAAAACAGAGGTTTTATGGCGATAGACCTAGCTGATTATTCTAAGTCAAAGATATGCGGGCCCTTCTCGTTGATCAGCTCTAGCACCTTGCCACCGCCACGGGCAACGCAGGTTAATGGCTCATCTGCGGTACGTACAGGGACCCCGGTTTCTTCGTGTAGCAGCTTGTCTAAACCAGCCAGTAGTGCGCCGCCGCCGGTCAATACGATGCCGTTTTCGGCAACATCGGCGCTCAGCTCGGGTGGTGTTTGTTCTAAGGCAGTTTTAACGGCGCTGACGATAGCGCTGACCGGCTCTTGTAATGACTCGAGTATTTCGTTGCTGTTGAGGGTGAAACTGCGTGGGATACCCTCGGCTAAATTGCGCCCAGTGACCGACATTTCTTTGACTTCACTGGCGGGGAAGGCTGAGCCAATTTGGTGTTTGATTCTTTCGGAGGTGGCTTCGCCGATGACGGTGCCATAGTTTCGCCGTACGTAATTGATGATCGCCTCATCGAAACGGTCACCACCAACTCGGATGGACTCTGAATAAACGATGCCGTTGAGTGACAAGACGGCGATTTCTGAGGTGCCGCCGCCAATGTCTAAGACCATTGAACCGCAGGCTTCATCAATCGGTAAACCTGCGCCAATCGCCGCCGACATCGGTTCCTCAATCAGATACACCTCGCGGGCACCCGCGCCGGATGCCGATTCTCTAATCGCGCGGCGCTCAACCTGGGTTGATCCGCAGGGGACGCAGATGAGTACGCGTGGGCTAGGGCGGAGAAATTTACCTTCGTGGACTTTGTGAATAAAATACTGCAGCATTTTTTCGGTGATGGTGAAGTCGGCAATCACCCCGTCTTTCAGCGGGCGAATGGCGGTGATATTGCCAGGGGTTCTACCCAACATCGCCTTGGCGTCACTGCCGACCGCAGCAAAGCTTTTTTCACCACGAACGCGATCCTCACGAATGGCCACGACGGAGGGCTCATTTAAAACGATTCCTTGGCCAAGGGCATAAATTAGGGTGTTTGCTGTTCCTAGGTCAATCGATAAATCGTTGGAGAACATACCGCGTATTTTTTTAAACATGGATTACAAAATAATTAAGTTGAGTTCAATTTTTCTACTTTAACAACCCTTTACCCCTTTGGGCAAGGCGCGAATTGTGTTAATTTGCACGGTTTCACAGTAGCAATTAAGCAAGGGGGGCATTTTATGTCAATTCAAACGGAAGATGTATTGAAAATCGCACATTTGGCTAGGCTAGGTCTGGAGCAAGATCGGCTGGCTGGGTATGCCTCGGACCTGTCGAATATCATGGGGATGGTTGAGCAGATGAATCAAACTGATACCACCGGCATTGAACCGATGGCGCACCCTCTGGATCAAGTGCAGCGCTTAAGGTCTGATCGTGTGACGGAAACGGATCAACGGCAAGTGCTGCAGCAAAATGCACCGAATACTGAGGATGGATTATTCCTCGTACCTAGAGTGATCGATTAATCGTACCCATAACTATATGACTATGTATAACAAATCATTAAAGCAACTATCGACTAGTTTGCAAAACAAAGATATTTCCAGTGTCGAGCTGAGCCAGTACTTTTTAGAGCGTATCAAACAATACGATGGCGAGTTAAATAGTGTCATTACCCTCAATGAAGAGGCGGCGTTGCAGGCGGCGGCACAAGCCGATAAAGCCATTCAAGCAGGTGATGCTGGGCCGTTAACAGGGATTCCCTTGTTACATAAAGATATCTTCTGCACCGAAGGGCTAAGAACCAGTTGTGGTTCAAAGATGTTGGATAATTTTATTGCACCTTATAACGCGACGGCAGTGGATAAGTTGAGCCAAGCGGGGACCATTATGTTGGGTAAAACCAATATGGACGAGTTTGCGATGGGCTCATCGAACGAAACCAGTTTTTATGGTGCCGTGAAAAACCCATGGGGTTTACAGACGGTGCCTGGTGGTTCATCAGGCGGTTCGGCAGCTGCGATAGCAGCAAGATTAGCGCCACTGGCGAGTGGCACGGATACCGGTGGCTCTATTCGTCAACCGGCGGCTTTTTGTGGCATTACAGGCATTAAACCGACCTATGGTAGCGTCTCACGTTATGGCATGATTGCCTTTGCTTCGAGCTTGGACCAAGCCGGTGCGATGGCTAAGAGTGCCGAGGACGCGGCTTATATGTTGCAGGCCATGTCGGGCTTTGATGAAAAAGACTCGACCAGTGTTAATCGCCCAGTGGCTGACTTAGTGTCGGGTCTGGCTGATTCGATCAAGGGTTTAACGATCGGCTTGCCAAAGGAATTTTTTAGTGCCGAGCTGGACGACGCAGTACGGTCAAAAGTTGATGAGGCTATCGATGCCATTAAATCTGCTGGCGCTCAGGTAAAAGAGATTAGTTTACCGAATATTAATTTATCGGTGCCGGCTTATTATGTGGTCGCGCCAGCCGAGTGTTCAGCCAATTTATCGCGTTTTGATGGAGTGCGTTTTGGTCACCGTTGTGATTCACCAAAAGACCTAGAGGATTTATATACGCGTTCGCGTGGCGAAGGTTTTGGTGAGGAAGTGAAGCGTAGGATTATGATGGGCGCTTACGTGTTATCGACGGGTTATTACGACGCCTATTATAAAAAAGCCCAGCAAGTTCGGCGTTTGATTCAGCAGGACTTTGTTAATGCATTCAAAGAGGTTGATATCATTGCCAGTGCAACGGCACCATCGACCGCGTTTACCGTTGGTGATAGGACTGATGATCCGGTATCGATGTATTTATCCGATATTTTCACCATTGGGGTTAATTTGGCGGGTTTGCCTGGTATGTCGGTACCCTGTGGTTTCGTTAACGAGATGCCGGTGGGTTTGCAATTAATTGGTAATTATTATGATGAGTCGCGTTTGTTAAATGTGGCGCACCAATATCAACAGTTAACAGATTGGCATACGCGTGTGCCAACTGGTTTTGAGCAGGAGTAGTGGCGATGCAATGGGAAACAGTTATTGGGCTTGAAATTCACGCTCAACTTGCAACACAGTCGAAGATTTTTTCTGGAGCATCGGTTGCTTATGGGGCCGAACCCAATACTCAGGCCTGTGCGGTTGATTTGGGTTTACCGGGAACCTTGCCGGTATTGAATGAGCAAGCCGTACGTTTTGCGGTTAAATTTGGTTTAGCCATTGATGCGCATATTGCGCCGTATTCGGTGTTTGCCAGGAAAAATTATTTTTATCCGGATTTACCGAAAGGTTATCAGATTAGTCAGTTTGACTTGCCGATTGTCGGTTTGGGTGAGATTGATATTATTGTCGATGGTGACACTCGAACGATTGGGGTTACCCGAGCGCATTTAGAAGAAGACGCGGGTAAATCCTTGCACGAAGACTATCACGGCATGACCGGGGTTGATTTGAATAGAGCGGGTACCCCGTTACTGGAAATCGTTTCAGAACCCGATATGCGTTCGGCCGCCGAAGCGGTCGCCTATGTGAAAACGCTACATAGCTTGGTGCAGTATTTGGAGATTTGTGATGGCAATATGCAAGAGGGTTCGTTTCGTTGTGATGTGAACGTATCCGTGCGGCCTAAAGGGCAGGAAGAATTTGGTACACGAGCAGAAATTAAAAACCTGAACTCTTTTCGGTTTATAGAAAAAGCGATTGCACATGAGGTTGAACGGCAAATTGATTTGATTGAATCTGGCCAGAAGGTGGTGCAGGAAACCCGCCTTTATGATGCCAATAAAGATGAAACGCGTTCGATGCGTTCGAAAGAAGAGGCGAATGATTACCGTTACTTCCCCGATCCAGATTTATTGCCAGTGGAAATTAGTGCGGAACTGTTAGCGGAAATGCGCGCGGAACTGCCTGAGTTGCCAGCGGCTAAAAAATCACGTTTTCAGCAGCAATACCAGCTGAGTGAATACGATGCGGCGGTGTTAACGGTGCAACGTGGCTTAGCCGATTATTATGAGCAGGCAGTTGCATCGGCGGGTGGTGAGGCTAAGTTAGTTGCAAATTGGTTAATGGGGGAGTTAAGTGCCGCTTTGAATAAGAGTTCGTGCGATATCAGCCAGAGCCCAGTTAGTGCGGAACGCTTGGGTGGCTTGGTTAGCCGTATTGCGGATCAAACCATTTCTGGAAAAATAGCTAAGCAGGTGTTCGAGCTGATGTGGTCGAGTGATGACTCAGCCGATGATATTATTGAGCGCGAAGGTTTGAAGCAGATTTCCGACAGCGGTGAGCTGGAAAAAATGATTGATCAGCTGATGGCACAAAACGTCGCGCAGGTTGAGCAGTTTAGAGCGGGTAAGACTAAAATGATGGGCTTCTTTGTTGGTCAGTTGATGAAGCAGACCCAGGGTAAAGCTAACCCGCAGGAACTCAATAAGCTGTTGTTGGCTAAGTTAAACGCTTAAACTTATATCGGGTAAGCCCTGTAGCAAGCGACATTTGCTACAGGGTTGGTTGTTTATTTTTCGGTCATGCGTAGGGTGATTTCTACGACATTTTCGTCGTGTAGCAGTTTAAAGCAGCGCATTTCCAACACTCCAGCGGTATTCAGTGAAATTATCAAATAATAGGCTTCTGGGTAATTGGCTTGCTGCATGTCTCGGGTCGACGGAATAGCCGGTGCGCTAGGGTGTGAGTGGTAAATGGCAAACAGCTCTTCTTCACTCTCACGGATGCTTTTCATATGGTTAATTTGCTCCTCGGGTGACATCAAGAAACGCACGCTAGGTGATTCATCGATGTTCTTAACGGGGTAGCAGTTATATTGCCCAATGCTGCTTTTGCCAATAAATCCGCAAATTTCTTCGTCTGCCGAGATTTGTGCAAGGTGTAATAGCTTGTTGACCAGCTGACGCGGTAACTCAATTTCTTTTGGAAACATGTTCTTCCTTTAATAATTATGACGCTTGGCCAAGTGTTGCTCGTGTATGGCCTTGAATATCTTGAAACTGTTGGATCGATTTGAAGCCGGATGATTCTAACAAGTTTTTTAACTGATTACCTTGTTGGTAACCGTGTTCGAATAAAAGTAAACCGTTGGCTTTCATGAATGGTCTGGCGGCACTGCAAATGCGCTCGATATCCTCTAACCCTTGTCGTTTTGATATGAGTGCTGAACTGGGTTCAAAGCGCACGTCACCTTCTATTAGGTGCGGGTCGTCGCTACAAATATAAGGTGGGTTGCTGACAATAATATCGAACTGTTGTGGTTTGATATTATCGAACCAATTACTGTGAATGAATTCAATATTCGTCGCATGGAGTCGTTGTGCGTTTTGTTGGGCGATGTTGAGAGCGGCTTGGCTAGCGTCGATAGCGGTGAGCTGGGCATTTTTGAATTCAAGCGCCAGGGTTACGGCAATGGCACCACTGCCGGTTCCCATGTCGAGTATCGAGAGCGTTTGCTCTGGCGGAAATTGTTGCTGGATGACCTCGATGAGTAGCTCGGTGTCTGGGCGAGGTATTAAAACATCGCTAGAAACGATAAATGGGCGAGACCAAAATTCACGGAAACCCAGTAAATAGGCGATAGGTTGGCCTTGTTGGCGTAAGTTGATTAACTCGAAAAAACGTTGATGCTCGGTTGGTGATAGTAGTTTTTCTGGCCAAGCCCTGAGGTAACTACGGTTTTTTTCTAGCACGTCCGCTAGCAGAACCTCGCAATCAAGCGAGGCGCTAGCGCATTCATCGAGTGTTTCTATGCCAAGCGTTAGCGCCTGTTTGAGGGTGAGGGAACTCAAGTTGCTGGTTTATTCGTCTGCGCTAAGTTGGGTTAGCTGATCAGCCTGGTTTTCTTGGATTAATGGGTCGATCACTTGATCAAGGGCGCCTTGCATTACCTCGTCTAATTTATATAGGGTTAAGTTAATACGGTGATCGGTGACTCGACCCTGAGGGTAATTATAGGTGCGAATACGCTCGGAGCGGTCACCACTACCGACCTGTGAGCGGCGAGACTCGGCTTGCTCAGAGTCAATTTTTTCTTGCTCGGCGGTGAGGATTCTCGATTTCAATAATGACATCGCGCGGGCGCGGTTTTTATGCTGTGATCGTTCGTCCTGACACTCAACCACGGTGCCTGTTGGCAAGTGGGTCAGTCGAATCGCCGAATCGGTTTTATTAACGTGCTGACCACCGGCGCCGGATGCACGGAATGTGTCGACCCGTAAATCGGATGATTTTATGTCGATATCGTCCATTTCGTCGGCTTCAGGCATGATCGCGACGGTGCAGGCAGAGGTGTGTACCCGGCCTTGTGATTCAGTTTCGGGAACACGTTGTACTCGGTGGGCACCGGACTCGAATTTTAATTGGGAATACACGTCGTTACCTTCAATGCGTGCAATGATCTCTTTATAACCACCGTGATCGCCCTGGCTCTCGCTGATAATTTCGAAACCCCAACGTTTCTTTTCGGCGAAACGTAGGTACATCCGATACAGGTCACCGGAGAAAATAGCCGCTTCGGCACCACCGGTACCGGCTCTAATTTCAAGGAAGGCGTTCTTGCCGTCATTAGGGTCTTTGGGGAGTAATAATATTTGTAGGTCTTTCTCTTGCTGTTCAATAGCGGCGTTGATGTCTTTGAGCTCATCTTTTGCCATTGCTTTAATGTCAGGATCGCTATCGTTTAACATGGCGTGAGCCGCTTGTTTGTCTTCGACGCTTGCCAAGTAGTTGTTGTAGGTATTTACGATAGGGTCGAGTTGGGCGTATTCCTGGCTGAGCGAGCGGAATTTATTTTGCTCGCTTTGTACGCTGGGCTCGGCTAATAGCTGGGCTATTTCTTCGAAGCGCTCTGATAGGGTGTCTAGCTTATGTAGAATCGATGTGTTCACGTTAATCTTTTAAGTTGAAAAGTTGTTGGGCTGCGGATAATAAATCATGGTTGCCTTCTGATGCGGCCTGTTTCAGGCTGCTACTGGGGGCGTGCAATAACTTATTGGTTAGATCATTCGCAAGGCGTTGCAGTACTCGCTCGGCGGAATGGCCGTTATTTAACGAGTTGATTGCTTTGATTAATAGTTCTTCGCGTGTTTGTTCAGACTTTTGCCTGAGTTGGTAAATGGTTTTGGAAGCACCTTGGGCACGAATCCATGTTTGGAAGTGAGTGACTTGGATATCGATAATTTCTTCTGCTTGTTTGGCGGCTTTGCGGCGAGATTGTAGGCCGTCGTCGACGATGTTTTTAAGGTCGTCGATGCAGTACAGGTATACATCACTTAACGAGCCAACTTCTTTTTCGATATCGTGTGGGACCGCAAGATCCATCATGAAAATGGGTTTGTGTTTACGTTTTAAAATGGCGGTTTCTACGCTACCTTTACCCAAAATAGGCAACTGGCTGGCGGTTGATGAAATGATGATGTCAGCCTCGGGCAAATGCTCGGGGATGTCTTTTATTTCAATGGCGTAACCGTTACCTTGGATGGCGATGGCGTGAGCCTTCTCTAGGGTTCTATTGGCGACAATTAAGCGACCAATGCCTTGTTCCTTTAGGTGTTGAGCCGATAGCTCGATGGTTTCCCCTGCGCCGATAAGTAACGCGGTTTGGTTTTTCAGCTCACCAAAAATTTGTTGCGCTAGTTTAACTCCAGCAAATGCTACCGAGACGGGGCTTGAACCAATGGCGGTATCGGTGCGAACTTTTTTAGCGACTTGGAAGGTGTGTTGGAATAACCGACCGAGGTATTTGCCCAATGTGCCAGCTTGTCCAGCTTGCTGATAGGCGGTTTTCATTTGGCCGAGAATTTGAGTTTCGCCCAATACCATCGAGTCGAGTCCGCAGGCCACCCGTGACATATGCTTGATGGATTGCATATCGCTATGGCTGTATAGGTAATTTTGGATCGATGATTCGCATAGTTGGTGCTGAGAGGCTAGCCAATTAATGAGTTCATCGGTGTGCTGGCTTGCAAGATCGCAATAGATTTCGGTACGGTTACAGGTCGAAAGGATGGCAGCTTCTTCCACAGAGGCTAAACTATTAAGTGACTGTAAGGACTGGTTTAAGCGCTCAGGTGAGAATGCGAGTTTCTCGCGAATCTCGATAGGAGCTGTATTATGATTGAGTCCGAGCGTAAGTAGCATGTACCTTTAGTATAGTTTACTTCAGTCTAGTTGGGTTATTATAAGCTTTTTAAGTCCCGTATGCTCTATATGTTTATCGGGCGGACAATGTTGGCATTTTTAGTGTTATCGATGCGAGCTGCGGGTTAATAGGTATTGGGAGGAGGTATGCTGTTGAGGCGATTATTGCTTGTCTGTGTAACATTGTTTGCCGTGGCGTGCGCGCATGTTAAGACGAATGTAGACACTGCTGTTATAGGAAAGGAGGTAGCTGTTGCCCCCGTCGCGCCGGTTAGCGAGGTAGTGTTGCCGGTAACACCGCAGCAAATGAGCTCGGCGCTGTTGTTCAATGTGTTGGCTGGGGAAATAGCTGGGCAGCGCGGAAATATCGAAGCCGCGGCCGTGCTTTACCTACGGGCTGCGCGTCAATCGCAAGACCCGCAAGTAGCGCTGCGCGCCGCCCAGATAGCTTTATATAAGAAGGACTTCTCGTCTGCTCGGGTGGCGGTGGATATCTTCATGAAGGCGGGTGCGGTTGATTCTGCATCACGTCAATTGGCGTTAATTGTATACTTAAGGACGGGCGCAATAGATGAGAGTGTCAAGCAAGTCAACGGCTTGCTGAGGGAGTTGACAGTACCTAAACAGGGGGCTCTGTTGGCGATAGGTGATGTGATCTCACGTAACACCACGAAGACCGATGGTTTGCTGGTGATTAATATGCTGCTGCAAGAGAACCCGCAAGACGCTAGTGTTTATTTGATGAGGTCTCAGCACTTGTTGGATTCTGGCTTAGTTGACCGGGCCTTGCTGGATGTGAGACAGGCGGTCGAGCTGGAGCCCTCTTGGTCGTTGCCGCATTTGCACTATGCAAAAGTTCTTGAGGCTAAAGGTAAGGTGCCGCAGGCTGTGGCTACGCTGAAGCTTGCGAGTGATCAATTTAAAAGTAAGAGTGTGTTGATGGCGTATGCCAAGCTGCTGCTCAAGCAAGAGCGGTATTCATTGGCAAAGGAGCAGTTTCAGACGGTGCTGTTGATTGATGAACGTACACCGAGAGCAAGGTTTTCGTTGGCACTTATTCATATGAAGTTAAATGAGTTGGTCGAAGCGGAGCTTATTTTACAAACCTTGTTTGAGGATAAGGTTTTCCCCGCGAAGGCGGCCTTCTATTTAGGGCGGATTAGTTATTTTCGTAAAGACTATCAGTCTGCGACTGGGTGGTTTGAACGGGTGCCCAAGGGGGGGGATTATGTCGAGGCCCAGTCAAATATCTCGAGAATTAAGTTTCAGTTGGGTGATCTAGCGGGGGCGGTAAATGTTGTGCGTAAGCTACGTGCGGCCAGTCCTGAGCAATCAACGAAGCTATACCTGCTAGAGGCTGACTTGCTGCTAAGCGAGAGTGATTACTTGGCGGTGTATGCCTTGATGAATGAAGCGGTGGGGCGAGCGCCGACAGATTTGACGTTGCGCTATACGCGGGCTATTGCCGCGACTGAATTGAATAAAGATAGCTTGGCCGAAGAGGATTTGTTGTTTGTGCTGGCTCGGGAGCCGGCTAATGCCAATGCATTGAATGCACTGGGTTATTTGTTAGCGAGTAAAACGTTCCGTTTTGAGCAGGCACGTGAATATTTAACGAAAGCACTGGCGTTGAAACCTAATGATCCGGCTGTATTAGATAGTATGGGCTGGTTGGAGTATCGCGAGGGTCGATATGTCAAGTCTCTCGCGCTATTGCTCAAGGCGTATAAGGCCATGCCGGAGGGTGAGATCGCGGCGCACCTTGGTGAGGTTATGTGGATGTTAGGGCGGCGACAAGAAGCCGTCGAGTTATGGCAAAAGGCCTTGCAGCAAGATGCGGCTAACCGCTATTTATTAGAGGTCGTCGATAGATTGCAATGAGCCGTTACTTAATTTGTAGCTTACTAGCGTTGTTGAGTTTGGCGTGTGCGCCGTTATCGCCGTTGGTAAAAGATAATAATGTTGGTTTGTCAGCCTTGAATGTGCATCGGCTGTTGGCGGTGGGGCAATGGCGCTTAACGGGGCGACTGTCGGTCAGAGGTGGGGGGCGCTCCATGTTGAGTCGCTTAGAGTGGCAGCACGATGAGTTGTCTGACCTGTTGGTTGTAAGTACCTCGCTAGGGGGTGTTGCTGGCAAAATCAAGTCGCTCCAAGGTGTTTTGTTGTTGACCGATGCTAGTGGTAATACGCGTCTGATCGATCATGCGGAGCTGGAGGGCTTACTGGGGTATGCATTACCATTGCAGCAGCTTAAGTTTTGGGTGCGGGGTTTGGCTGATCCGTCGCTGCCTATTAAAGGGGTGGGTATGCTGTCGAATGGTGTTCGTGAATTTGAACAGCAAGGGTGGTTGGTAAAACTGGGTCGTTTTGTCTCTGTTGATGGTTTTACCCTGCCAGAAAAAATAACAGTCGTAAAAGCCGGGGTGAAAATTAAAATAGTGGTGGAAGAGTGGCTGATTTAAAGAATAAATTGGATTGGCTTGGGCATTGGTGGCCTGCGCCTGCAAAACTTAATCTAATGTTGAATATTACCGGGCAACGAGCGGATGGTTATCATGAGATGCAGACGGTGTTTCAGCTGCTGAATGTATCAGATTGGTTGAATTTCAATCCAAGGGTTGATAGTAAGGTGACTTTTTCCTGTGATTTACCTAGTATTGCGAGCAGCGATAATTTGGTGGTGAAAGCGGCGCAGTTATTAAAAGACCGGTCGGCAGTGAAGTCTGGAGTCGATATCGTGCTACGAAAAGCACTGCCGATGGGTGCTGGCTTAGGTGGGGGTAGTTCAGATGCTGCAACTACGTTGCTGGTGCTGAATGAGCTTTGGTCTTTAGAGTATGGGGTGGCTGAGTTGGCTGAAATGGGTTTGGCGTTAGGGGCTGATGTACCTGTGTTTGTATATGGATCGTCGGCTTGGGCGGAAGGCATTGGTGAAAAGCTGAGTAACATAGACTTACCTGATAAGTGGTTTGTGGTCGTCAACTCGGACTACCATTGCTCAACAAAAGAAGTTTTTCAAAATAAAGGTTTGACACGAGACAGTTCAGCCATCACAATACGCGCCTTCCTTGACGGGCAAGAAGAAAATGATTGTCTTTCGGTAGTCAGGGAGATGAGTCAGGAATTAGATGATGTCTATCGTCAATTTTCTGACTTTGGTAAGGTTTCATTGACCGGTACAGGTTCGAGTATGTTTGTTAAGTGTAATACTCGAGAGCAAGCGGTGTTTTTATCGGAACAGTTGCCTGCAGATTGGCAACGATGGGTTGTGAGGGGGTTAGATAAATCTCCATTACATAGTTCGTTGAAACAGTTTGTTAGTACGGCAAATAATGTATAATCTGCCATCAATAAAGATTGGGGCGTGGCCAAGTGGTTAAGGCACGGGGTTTTGATCTCCGCATCCCAGGTTCGAGTCCTGGCGCCCCAGCCAATCTTTTATTCTTTTTTTAAATCATCAGTTTTCTTTAGTAGGAGTTCATTGTGCTAGATAATCGCATTATGGTGTTCGCTGGCAATGCAAATAAAGCGTTGGCGGTAGATATTGCTCGACAGCTGAATATCACACTGGGTCGTTCTAGTGTTGAAACGTTTAGTGATGGAGAGATCAATGTAGAAATTGGTGAGAATGTAAGGGGCAAAGAAGTATTCGTTATTCAGCCGACGTGTGCGCCAACGAATAATCACGTGATGGAATTGCTGATTATGATCGATGCAATGAAGCGTGCCTGTGCGAGCCGAATTACTGCGGTAATTCCTTATTATGGTTATGCGCGGCAAGATCGCCGACCTCGCTCGGCGCGTGTGCCAATTACCTCTAAGTTAGTTGCCAAGATGATCGAAACGGCGGGTGCTAATCATGTGTTGACCGTTGATTTACACGCGGATCAGATTCAGGGTTTCTTTGATATACCCGTTGATAACGTATATGCCTCGCCATTACTGTTGAGCGATATTTGGCGTAGGAAAACCGAAAACCTAATGATTGTATCACCTGATGTGGGTGGTGTGGTGCGTGCTCGAGCTATTGCGAAGCGCCTAGATGATGCTGATTTAGCGATCATTGATAAGCGTCGTCCCAAGCCGAATGAGTCGAAGGTGATGAATATTATTGGTGATGTACGTGGTCGCGAGTGTGTGATCGTGGATGATTTAGTGGATACGGCGGGTACCTTGTGTTTGGCTGCGAAAGCACTGAAAGAGAACGGTGCGGTAAGTGTTAAGGCTTATTGTACGCATCCTGTGTTATCCGGTAAGGCGATTGAAAATATATCTAGCTCAGTGTTAGATGAGTTAGTGGTGACGGATTCTATCCCGTTGAGAGCGGATGCTTTGGCTTGCGATAAGATTCGTCAGTTAAGTATCGCGGAGATGTTGGCGGAAACGATACGACGTATGGTGACGGGTGATTCGGTAAGTTCGCTATACGTGGACTGAGAAATATGTCATGATAGGAAGTTCAGGTTTAATTAATTTATATTTTGGAGAAGTTTGATGAGTACCAACTTTGAATTGGCGGCATCGATTCGTAAGGATTTGGGTAAGGGCGCAACGCGTCGTTTACGTAAAGAAGGCGTTGTTCCGGCTGTGATTTATGGTGCTGGTTCAGAGCCAGTTTCAATTGGCTTGGATCATAACAAGTTAATGCATAGTACAGAGAATGAAGCGTTTTTCTCGCATATACTAAGCATCGATGTGGCTGGTAAAGAGGAAAAGGTGATTATTAAGGCTTTGCAGCGTCACCCGAGTAGGTCAGTGTTAATGCATGCAGATTTTATGCGTGTAAACATGTCTGAAAAGTTGAAAGTGCACGTGCCAATTCACTTTGTTGGTGAAGAGTTATCAGAAGGTGTGAAAGCTGGCGGTGTGTTGACACATGATTTGGTTGATGTTGAGATTCAGTGTCTTCCTGCGGATTTACCTGAATTTATCGAAGTTGATGTTTCAGGGCTTGCGGTTGGTGAGAGTTTGCATTTGACTGACTTGACGATAGCATCTGGTTTGGAAATTGTTGCTTTGCTGCAAGGCGCAGATCATGACTTGCAGGTTGTTTCAGTGCAGGCTAACCGTGCTTCGGAAGTTGAAACTGAAGAAGTTGAAGAAGAGGCTGAGTCGGGCGAATAGTTTGGCGTCTCTGATTGTTGGTCTGGGTAACCCGGGCGATGAGTATAAAAAAACCCGGCATAATGCCGGGTTTTTGTTTGTGGATCGGTTGGCCTTGAGTATGGGTTGGGTTTTTTCGTACGAGGCGAAGTTTAAGGCGCAGGTGGCAAAGGGTGTGTTGGCGGGTGAGGTTGTTAGGCTGATTAAGCCGCAAACTTTTATGAATAAGAGTGGCTATTCTGTCGCGGCCTGCGTAAAATACTTTGATATTCCAGCTGACGCAGTTTTGGTTGTTCATGATGATTTGGATCTTGAGCCGGGTGTCGTGCGTCTTAAGAAAGACGGTGGTCATGGTGGCCATAATGGTTTGCGAGATATCATTAGTCATTTGTCGACAAAAGAGTTTTTTCGCTTGAGGTTGGGTGTTGGTCATCCGGGTGATAAGCGTAGGGTGGCTGATTTCGTGTTGAAGTCGGCTTCAAAGGAAGAGGCTGGTTTGATAGAAGAGTCGATTGACAGGGCTCTAAATGAACTGCCTGCTATTTGTCGGGCTGAATATCAGGCGGTAATGAAAGAACTGCATACGTAAAATTATTATCAATAAAGTGTTTTCTTTGTTGACAGTCGCTATCAAAATAAAGATAATAAGCGGCTAAATTCTTGGAGGGGTTCCCGAGCGGCCAAAGGGATCAGACTGTAAATCTGACGGCTCAGCCTTCGGAGGTTCGAATCCTCCCCCCTCCACCATTTTCTGGGTCAATACGAATCGCGGGTGTAGTTCAATGGTAGAACGTCAGCCTTCCAAGCTGAACACGTGGGTTCGATTCCCATCACCCGCTCCAGTAAGATCGGCTATGGCCCATGTAGCTCAGGGGTAGAGCACTTCCTTGGTAAGGAAGAGGTCACCGGTTCAATTCCGGTCATGGGCTCCAGTAGTTACTTGAAAAGCTGTGTGGTTTAAAACTAAATTTTAAAAGAGGTGCGTAATGTCTAAAGAGAAATTTGAAAGAAACAAACCCCATGTAAACGTTGGCACAATTGGCCACGTTGACCACGGTAAAACAACCCTAACTGCGGCGCTTACTAAAGTAATGGCTGAAG
>MAAM01000006.1:0-182050 GCA_002162695.1 Cycloclasticus sp. 46_120_T64
GATCTTGTTGATCTTGTTGATCTTGTTGATCTTGTTGATCTTGTTGATCTTGTTGATCTTGTTGATCTTGTTGATCTTGTTGATCTTGTTGATCTTGTTGATCTTGTTGATCTTGTTGGTCTTGTTGGTCTTGTTGGTCTTGTTGGTCTTGTTGGTCTTGTTGGTCTTCGGTGTTGGATGCTGCTAGCTCATCATCATCCTTAAAATCAGTTGCCCGCTCACGTTTATTTTGCTGCTGCGCTAATTTGTCGACAAAGCTATCCGGTTTAAGCTTGAAATACTCCTGCGCCGTCGCCACTCCTTCACAGATATCAAGTAAGACTTGATCAGTCAATGCCGGCTGTTGTTTACAGTACATCGCTATGTTCAGCGCATCTAACTTTTTTAATAGGGTGGTTTTTATTCGTGTTTCTGGCCAACTGAGTCTTTCGGGTCGGGGCAGCTCCCCTGCCAGCAATGCAAGCCGCCATTGCAAAATACCATCAACCCGCTCTAGCAATTCACCGTGCGCTAAGGTGATAACCGTACTATACAAAGACTCCGGCAACTGATCTAACAGCTGATAACGCTCATCCATGAAAACCAAGCTCATAAGGTTGGCATGACGAAATTTATGCCGCTATGGTTGGTAGACCACGATAAGCACTCAGTACAACGTCTAAGCGGCCGACTAAGCTTTGTGCCGATACAATCGATTGATCCAAACTGACACCTGCCGTTACGATAAATTCTGACTCAAGCCAAATATGTTCAACGACTGAAACCTGCAGCTCATCGATTTGTTGTTGCAGCTTTTGCTCGAACTGCTGAATACTCTGCTGCAAGCTAAATACCTCGGCTAAACGAGCCTCAATAAATACTTTGGTATGTCGTTTAGCCACCATACACGGGATATTTTTATGTTCAATCAATAACCGATTTTCTGGGTCTGCGATATATCGATCAATATGCTGCCAACGTCCCTCGATATGTGATTGCTGGTAACGATCATCGAAAAACAGCGTCGATAACTCATCTCGGGTATAACCTTCACCGGCATGGGTTCTATCGTCTTGATCTGGCGGCGAAAGATAAAGCGCTAAGCCGTCTCTATTAGCTTTTTTCAGGAAAGATTCCTCACGGCTTTGTTCACCTTTTACGGTGTTATAAAGCTTCGCGCCCTGATCATCTAATACCTGTTCTTCGCTATGTGCATCGTCTTGAAATACTTGCTCCCAAGTGACCACCAATTTATCCAGCCTAAGGGAGTTAAAACCACTACCGATGCCAACTTGAGATTTCAACCAATCGGCAATTAATTGTTTTTGCCTCGGTTCATCCCATAAACAGTGCTGTAACAACCAACAATCCCAAATACTCACAGTCGATTGTTGATTAGTAAAAGCGGCTACTTTCAATAGCTTAACGACTTTTCGCCAACGTCTATCGGATACATATAAAGAAATTTCTGCAACGTATAAACGCAATGCGTGTAATAAGTCGAGGACCCCATCAGACAGCACTAATTTATCTGCGCCTTGCTGGATCTCGCTAAGCAGTTCGGCATTCAGTTGATCCTCATGATGCGGTGCTTGCAAAGGCGCATCAGACAGATTAAGTAGCGCAGTGAAATTGTCGGCGGAAACGGCTGTTACTTGATAGCGGCACAAAAAACGGTCATACAAGGCGGCTAGGCTTTCATCCGCTGGTAATTCATTACTCGCACCAATCACCGAAATGAGTGGAATATGCTCACGCTTATCACCATTATCAAACTCACGTTCATTTAATACGGTTAATAAGGAATTGAGAATGGCACTATTCGCTTTGAATATTTCATCGATGAAGGCAATCGTCGCCGATGGTAAATAGTGTTTGGTGAGCCGTTGGTAACGATCATTTTCTAAGGACTTGATCGATAAGGGGCCGAACAATTCCTCTGGCACAGAGAAACGGGTTAATAGGCGTTCGAAATATTCGCCTTCTTTAAAGGCTAAATGTAGCCGCTGAGCTAAGACACTTTTAGCGGTACCATGCGCACCCAACAGCAGGGTATGCTCCCCCGCTATCGCCGACAATAACGCCAGTTTTAGCGGGGTTTCACGTTCAATGAGTCCAGTACTTAGGGCTTCAAAAAGTCGCTGAAGCCTTTCCTTCATTTATTATCTTTCCAAATGAAAATTGACTTAACTTGCTCAATCGCTTCTTTCAAGGTAGTTGTTTTAATTGTTTCAATCAGTTCGCCAACTTTGAACTCACGGTGACGATCATACTCAACACCCACTTGCTGCATCTCCGCCAAGCCCGTTTCTTTAGCATGTTCTTGGAAACCTTCATTTTTCCAGAAAAATGCACCCGGCATGGTCGTTGGAATAACCAAGGCGAAAAACAATGAGCGCTTAATAATCGCAGCGGCCGTTAAGGTAACAGCCAATACCAACCAAGCAACTAACGATGGTGCAAAGACGATGGTAGCCGCTAGTACAATGGATACAAACAACAACGCATTGCTCAAGTAAAATGGCCAAGCAAATCTAGTTATTTGCACATACCAAGACGCTTGTGCCTCACCCTCGCCTGCTTGTAAGTCTTGCGCATGAAACATATGCCCAACAGACTCGATAATTAGGCCGATTACAATAACAGTGGCCAACGTCGTTAATATCACCGGTGAAGCCTCACCCGCTATCAGTAGTACCAACGCCATCACCAAGGAACTCACCGTTAAGCAGGTAGCAATAAAGCTGCTAGCCGTTTGCCAATGATCCCAATAAGGGCGCGCCTTGATTCGATACAGTTTATACATGTAGTACACGCCCAACGGACCACTCAGCACCCCTAATCCCGCGAAGAAATTGGCGATAAGGCTAATATCGAAGAAATTGAAGAAGGTAAAACCCAATAAACTACTGAAAAATAGACTCACCCCAGCAATTTCACGACTCACCGGTGAATGTCGTAAATTATAGAAACCCCGATAAAAACGATGTGGCTTACCCAAGTGCATATTCAGTTTGAACAAGCCAAACGACATCAATACAGTCAGCACGATCAATAACGGAGTAAAGCTAGCCGAGGCTTTAATCGCCGAAAACGCAGCGAAGCCAAACAAATCACCTAAGATAAGCAGTAAAAACCCACCTACCGCAGCCTGAGCAACCAAGGTAAACGCCACGTGTGAACTTTCATGAGTGAGTAATAATTTCGCCCAATTCCATTCCTTTTTAGTGCCGTTTTTTGGGTCCAGTACCGGCTTATAAACGCCAGCTGCTTCGTCTTTATGGTATTTCAGCGGCATAGAGTCTGTCCGCGTCATATCTCGCTTATTTTGCTGTGTTTGTTGGAAGCGAATATTTGGATTGGTGATGTCAGTACGAGGAAACCCAGGAATCTCGGTGAGACTTTGCTCACGGTTTTCCGGTACATTTTCAATTACCCCAAAGTCCAAGGCATTACCTAGGCAAGCTGATACACACGCCGGTTTTAGGCCGACTTCCAGCCTATCCACACACATATTACATTTGCTAACTTCACCCTTAACAGGATCCAGTTGCGGTGCGTTATATGGGCAGACCCATGTGCAATAACCACAACCAAAACAAATATCCGGGTCTTGCAATACCGCACCGTATTCTGCGTACTTGGTATAAGCGCGTGTCGGGCAACCTTTTAAACAAACAGGGTCATCGCAATGATTACAGGCCATTGAAATATTAAGCCGCTGATACTCAGGGTAAGTACCACCCTCGACATACCCCACCGAACGGAACGCAATATGCGCGGGGTTATCATTTTTTTCACTACAGGCCGCTTCACAGGCATGACAACCAATACAGTTATCGGCGTTTAAATAAAAGCCATGTTGCTTATAACGATTAGGGTTTTCACCCAAATCGGCATCACCATTAATATTTAGGCTAACGTTATGTAGCTCATTACCTTCGGCGGTTAATTCAATTGAATTACCGTATTGGTTCTCAGTTTTGGTTTCTTTATCCCAGAGTAACGCATATTTCGGCTCATCACTTCTAACTTCAAACATATTCTATACACCCATTTAAAAGCTGCGCATTTCTTTACTGAGCTGCGCCGCTGCTTTTTGATCTTGCAAAATTTCAATTTTCATAGCTGACTGCTTATACGCAGGCTGACGTGAATGTGGGTCCAATAGGCCCAAGGTCAAGCGGTTAACGCAGTCGAAAAAGTGGAAGGGAATAAATACCATATTGCGTGGAACACGCTGCGTTAGCATCGCCATCACCACCGCATCACCACGTCGGGAGACGCAACGTACGTATTCACCCTGACTAATACCCATCTCATACGCCGCATCAGGATTAATCTCCATAAACGGAATCGGACTATATTTATTGGTATTACCCAATTTTCCGGTTTTAGTACGGGTATGGAAGTGTTCGACTAAACGCCCAGTATTCAACCAAAATGGAAAGTCTTCGTCCGGTACTTCGTTATTATCGATGAACGGCAAGGGAATTAATTTTGCCATACCATCGGCATAGCTAAAGCTTCCATCCTCGGTATATAAACGCTTACCACCGGGTGGTGGCGTTTCTTTCGCCGCAACCTGTTGCTCAGTATAAGGCCATTGAATACCACGACTTTTTTCAATCAAGTCGTGATCCATGCCTGAAATATCTACTAAGCGGCCTTTCGATAACTCGCGCATTTCATTAAAGACGTCCGCAGGCTTTTCAGGGAAATTCATCTCATTGCTTTTTTCAAACTGCTTGGCTAACAGATTAAAAATATCTAAATCAGCTTTTGACTCGCCCGGCGCATCGGTGACTTTACGTACAATGTTCACACGGCGTTCGGTATTGGTAAACACCCCTTCTTTTTCAGCCCACGTTGCTGCCGGTAAATAAAGGTGTGCGTACTGCGTTGTTTCAACATCGACGTATGAATCTTGCACCACGAGGAAATCGAGTTTTTCTAAAATTTTGCGTGTGCGCTCGGTATTCGGCATCGAGGTCATTGGGTTAGTTGCTACTAACCATAAACCCTTGATATGCCCAGCCTCAATTGCCGGAAAGATGTCGGTTTGTGCCAAGCCTCGTTTTTTTGGAAAAAACTCGGGGTCCACATTCCAAAACTTACCAATTTCTTCACGATGCTCAGGGTTCTCCAACGCTCGATAACCAGGCAAGCCTGAACATGAAGACCACTCGCGTGTTCCCATCGCATTACACTGGCCAGTAATCGACAGGCTAGTGCCACCAGGTTTACCAATATTTCCGGTAATTAGGTTGAGGTTGTTAATACCCACAACCCCGTCAGAACCATGTGTACTTTGGTTAATGCCCATGGTCCAAATACTCATCGCCGAATCGGCTTTCGCATACACCCGCGCAACGTGGCGAATCATATCTTCATTGATACCGCAGATGGCGGATGCCGATGCAGGATCATACTTTTGAACTTCCGCTTCAAGCTGTTCAAAACCAACGGTATTCGCGGCGATATAGTCCCTATCTTCTAGGTTCTCATTTAAAATCACGTACATTAACGCATTCTGCAAGACCACGTCCGTGCCTGGGGTAATCGCCAAGTGAATATCGGCTTTTTGCGCCAACATGGTCACTCGTGGGTCAATTACAATTATCGGGAAGTCACGTTTTTCACGAGCTTCTTGCAAACGCCAATAGATAATGGGGTGCTGCTCGGGTAAATTCGAGCCCCAAGCCATCAGACAATCAGTGTGCTCAAAATCATCGTAACAACCCGGTGGGCCATCAGAACCAAACGAGCGTTTATAACCGGATACCGCAGATGCCATACAGAGCGTGGTATTGCCATCGTAGTTATTGGTGCCAATCACTCCACGGGTTAATTTACCTAGGGTATAAAACTCTTCCGTCAACAGTTGTCCGGTAGAGACGACCGCAAACGAATCACGACCATAAGTCTGTTGAATTTGACGAATTTTATCCGCCATCGTTTCAGCGGCTGAATCCCAGCTTATTTCACGGTAACCCTGATGAATCGAGTCACGAATCAGTGGTTTATCACCCCGCCCACTAGATTCAAATAATTCATGCTCAAAGATCCCTTTAACACAGAGCTTCCCTTGATTTACGTGTGCATCACCGACCCCACGTGAACCAACGACTTTGCCATCGCTATTGGTGCCTATTTCCATAGAACAACCAACGGAGCAGTAGCCACACGTGGCATACGTCCACTTTACAATTTTCTTATCCGCAATTTTAATGGGATTTTTTTTATTCCGGCCAAATAACATATAAAACCTAATTAACTAAACTAACCAATAATTCATTTTTACTAACGAGCACAGAGTCCCCACCAACACGAAGGGTAATAGAGCGCCCAGTACGTTTATCCATTTCAACTTGTAACAAACTCCTACGCGACTCAGCCGCACCTCGGTCTATCGCAAAGCTGTAGGTACCATCTCGAACGTCATCGTGTGACGCAATATAGGCGGCAAATACTGGCATTGCTGAACCAATCGGTGGGTCTTCATTTAAGCCGATGCTTGGACCGACTAAACGACCATGGAAATTACTATCGCTGGAGGTCGTTTTAGCACTAAACAATAGAATCTCCTGAGCCGCCATCGTAGGCGCACTCGACTGACTCCAAGCATTGAGATCAAAACGAGCTTTTTCCACAGCTTGTTGCGATTTCAACGGCACAATCAAATAAGGCAGCTCATCAGACACTAACCGCGTGTGATAACTTGAATGTTCAATATCACTTTCATCGATTGATAATAGCTGCGCTAATTCACTGCCTGTTGGCGCGTAACGATCGACAACCGGTGAACTCTGTAAGGTAAATTGCACAAACTTACTGCCATCATCGGTGGTTGAAATATTAGCCGTAACATCTTGCGACTTTTGTTTCAGCTGAATGCTGGTATAAGAACCTTCAAGTACAACCTGCCCCGTTTCAACTAATACGTGGGCGGTGGCTAAAATGGGGTGTCCAGCAAACTCAACCTCACCCTTCGGCGAAAAGATTCTAAGTTTGAATGTTTGACTATCATCCGTTGAATAGATGAACACCGTTTCCGATAAATTTAATTCCCGCGCTATACGAGCTAATGCCTCTTCAGGCAAAGTATCTGCATGTGGAAAAACCGCGATTTGCGCGCCCTGAAATGCGGTATTAGTAAATACATCTAAGGTGTAATAAATCGAATTCATTTTAGCCGCCCTCGTTTTATTTAACTTGATAAGCCGATTAGTACACGGCCCTCCGTTACTTTAGTTGGGTAAGCAGCAATTGAAACACCTTCATCTTCCAAGCACTGCCCTGTCTTCAGATTGAAATGTTCTTTGTAAATAGGCGAGGCTACAACTAGCTCATCCCCTACACTACCAATAATACCACGCGATAAAACATTTGCACCACTAAATGGATCCAAGTTATTCAGCGCAAATACCTGGTCAATTTGTTTAATATAAAAGAGCGCAATTTGAGTTTCTTCGTGTAATACCGCGGCACCCATATTATTATCGGGAAGATCGTGCAAGGCGCACACATCAACCCAGTTCAAATCTAATTCTGTAGCTGTTTGCATAGTTATATCCTAATCTGCTGACGTTGATGTAAGCTCGTCTTGTCTAGCTGGGCGTAATTGATCACGTTCAGGAACAAAAACGATTTGACTATCTGGCTTATCGGTATTGATGAAAGTACTGAACTGCTTGGTTCGTTCTTCACTCTCAACCGTTCTTTTCCACTCACATTCGTAAGCATCTACCACTGTTTGCATCTCTTGCTCGAATGTTTCAGCCAAACCTAATGAGTCTTCGATAACCACTTCACGTAGGTAGTCCAAACCACCCTCTAAGTTCATCATCCAAGTCGATGTACGCTGTAAACGGTCAGCCGTTTTAACGTAGAACATCAGGAACCTATCGATGTACTTGATCATCGTTTCAAAATCCAAACCGGTGGCGAATAGATCTGCGTGGCGAGGTTTCATACCGCCATTACCACAGACATATAGATTCCAGCCATTTTCGGTGGCAATAACACCCACGTCCTTACTTTGCGCCTCGGCACATTCACGGGTACAACCCGAAACCGCTAACTTTATTTTATGCGGTGAACGCAAACCTTTATAGCGATTTTCTATATCAATCGCCGCACTCACACTATCCGCCAAACCATAACGACACCAGGTATCACCCACACAGGACTTAACCGTCCGTAAAGACTTACCGTAGGCGTGACCTGTTTCAAAACCGGCATCGATCAGTTCTTTCCAAATAACCGGCAACTGTTCTTGTCTTGCACCAAATAAATCGACCCGCTGACCACCGGTAATTTTGGTATATAGGTTATATTTCTTACCCACTTGACCGAGCACAATCAATTTATCTGGGGTGATTTCCCCACCGGTAATACGCGGCACAATTGAATAAGTACCATTTTTTTGCATGTTCGCTAAATAACGGTCGTTGGTATCTTGCAAAGCTGCGTGCGGCTGATCAAGCACGTATTCATTCCAGCACGAAGCCAGAATAGAGCCGACGGTTGGCTTACAAATATCACAACCATAACCCTTGCCATGTTTATCGAGCATCTCATCGAAGGTTTTAATCCCTTCAACACGAACCATGTGGTACAGCTCCTGACGGGTAAAGGCAAAGTGTTCACATAGATCGGTATTTACATCCATACCCATCTTTTCTAATTCTTTATTCAGTACTTGCCCAACTAAGGCAGCACAACCACCGCAACCAGTCGCCGCTTTAGTGCACTCTTTTAGTGCACCCATGGTAGTAGAACCATCTGACACAGCTTGACAAATATCACCTTTAGAGACGTCATAACATGAACAAATCTGCGCAGCATCAGGCAAAGCCTCAACCCCAAGGCCAGTAGCGCCCGAACCATCGCGTTGCGGCAGAATTAATGAATCCGGGTATTCTGGTAGCGGAATATCGTTTAATTTCAGTTGTAATAAGTTACCGTAATCAACCGTATCACCAATTAACACCGCACCCAATAAACGCGTATTGTCTTCACTCACTACAATCTTTTTATAAACGTCGTCAGCACCATTTACATAGGTGTAGACTTTCGCCTTATCAGTAACGCCATGAGCATCACCAATACTGGCCACATCGACGCCCATTAGCTTCAGTTTGGTGCTCATATCGGCACCGGTAAAAGCATTATCTTTTTGCGCCAAGTGATCAGCAACAACTTGAGCCATTTGGTAGCCTGGAGCTACAAGACCAAAGATCTTACCGTCCCATAAAGCACATTCGCCAATCGCGTAAATATCGTCATCAGAGGTTAGGCAACTATCGTTTACCACAATACCACCGCGCTCGCCTAATGCTAGGCCACACTCTGCGGCAATATCATCTCTAGGGCGAATACCTGCTGAAAACAAAATCACGTCTGTTTCAATATGAGAACCATCAGCAAAATTCATTCGGTGCACACATTCCTCACCATCGACGATATTTTGCGTGTTCTTCTGCGTATGGACGCTAACATCCAGCTCTTCAATTTTCTTACGTAGTACCGCACCAGCACCATCATCAATTTGCACCGCCATTAGACGTGGCGCAAATTCAACAACGTGGGTTTTCAACCCAAGATCCTTGAGGGCTTTTGCCGCTTCAAGACCTAACAAGCCACCACCAATAACCACACCAACTTTTGATGTTTCACCCGCTTCACTTATCTCAATTAAGTCATCAATAGTTCTATAAACAAAACAGTTATCACGTTCATGCCCAGGAATCGGCGGAACAAACGGAAATGAACCTGTCGCCAATACCAACTTATCATAGGAGATCGACACACCCTTCTCGGATGTAACGACCTTCGACTTACGATCGATATGCTTCGCACGATCACCCGTATGCACCGTGATATTATTATCTTCGAAGAAATTATCTTCAACGAGCGACAAATCATCTTCGCTTTTGCCACTGAAAAATGAAGTTAACTGCACACGGTCGTAGGCCAACCGAGTTTCTTCACAAAAAGTTACTATCTGATAGTCTTGCATTACATCACTGTTGACCATGGACTGTAGGAACTTATGCCCTACCATGCCATTACCAATAACAACTAACGTCTTCTTACTCATTCTAATTCCTAACCGGTTGACTGATTTCAAAAAGAGCAAGCATATTGCGTGCCATATAAAAAAACAAGGGCAAAGCTATTAATTAACAGGCTTTAACCACACACACGACAATAGTTAACACAATACCGCCGTATTGCTGTGCATAAACAGCCTTACCGCACCATAATGAGGCAGCAGAAAGATAACCAACCCTCCACAAAGCCCGCACCTCGTAAAAATTAACACCACGACAAATGGCACAATACTTGCTTTAAAAGTCGCAATCATAAACCAGAGATGTACAAAATATGTCAGAGAAATTAAAACTACTATCTTTAAAAGGCAATATGCGAATCCTGCACACCACCTGGTTCGCTTTCTTCATTAGTTTCATGGTCTGGTTTAACCACGCCCCCCTAATGGCTGTCATACGAGAAGTTTTTAATTTAAGTAAACAAGAAGTTTCCGTACTGCTAATCCTCAATGTTGCATTAACCATACCCGCGCGTATCGTCGTCGGCATGCTCGTGGATAGTTACGGCCCCCGACGCTTATTCTCCGGAATCCTGGTGTTATCTAGCTTTTTATGTCTATTTTTTGCTTGGGCCCAAACTTTCCAACAGCTCGCTCTCGCAAGGTTCCTACTTGGTTTCGTCGGCGCCGGTTTCGTCGTTGGCATACGCATGATTGGCGAATGGTTTCCAGCACGCCAGACAGGCATCGCTCAGGGCATTTATGGTGGCTGGGGCAATTTTGGTTCTGCCGCTTCTGCAATCATCTTACCTAGCCTCGCCCTATGGATCGGTGGTGAAGATGGTTGGCGCTACGCTCTCAGCATTACAGCTGTTATCGCATTTTCATACGGCATTTTTTATTACCTAAACGTTACCGACACACCTAAAGGATCTACCTACTTCAAACCCAAAAAAGTGGGTGGCATGGAGGTTACCAGTAAGGCAGACCTCGTACTTTATATTTTAATGAATCTACCGGTTTACGGCGCACTGGCGTTATTGACTTGGAAACTATCTCCTAGCGGCATGGCATGGCTCAGCGAACAAACAGCGTTAATCGCTTATATCGCCATTGCCTGCGTGTACACCTACCAAGTGAAACAAATCATCAAAGTTAACAAAGACATCTTCACTAAAGAAGTCCCTGAGCTATTTCGCTACAAATTCAAGCAGGTCGCCATCTTAGACCTCGCCTACATGGTTACATTTGGTTCAGAATTAGCTTTAGTTTCAATGCTGCCACTATTTTATGTCGATATGTTTGACCTATCGCCGATTACAGCCGGCCTATTAGCCGCTATTTACCCAGTAATGAATTTAGTAGCACGACCAGGCGGTGGTATTTTAAGTGATCGAATCGGCCGTAGAAAATCGCTGATTATCCTATTCAGCGGCATCACCGTTACTTTCTTATTATTAGGCCAAGTAACCGAAGACTGGGCGGTCATTCTCGTCGTGTCATCCACCATCTTATGCGGTCTTTTTTCCAAGGCAGGCTCCGGTGCTGTTTACGCGATGGTTCCACTTATCCAGCGTCGAATGACGGGCCAAGTAGCCGGCATGGTTGGTGCTTACGGTAATGTAGGCGGACTCGTCTTTTTAACCGTCCTATCATTCGTTTCCCCACAGATATTTTTCATGGTTATTGCCGCCACAGCTGCCGCAGTATTACTCTGCATGATATTCTTACTAGACGAACCTAAGGGACAAACAGCTGAAATTCTTGAAGATGGTACCGTACAGCTGATAGACGTAACATAATAGGAGATACTATGCAGGCAGACTCGTTGATCGATATTGGCCAGTCATCAGACAAAGGCATCAAAGATGAAAATCAAGATAGCTACGGCGTTCTATCTCCTGAATCGCCTGCATTAGAACAAAAAGGTATCGCTATCGTAATCGCTGACGGGGTCAGCGGTTGCGATGCCGGCAAACTGGCTAGCGAATCATGCGTCAAAAGCCTACTCAGTGATTATTACTGCACCCCCGACTCATGGACCGTTAAAACATCGGTACAAAAAGTACTCATTGCAACTAATCAATGGATGCTGGGTATGGCTCAACAAGGCGGCCATAACCACAAAGGCCTTGCCACCACGATGAGCGCACTAATCGTTAAATCATCGACCGTACACCAATTTCATATTGGCGATACCCGCATCTACCGCTTACGTGATAGCAAACTAGAACAACTCACCGATGACCACCGGTTCTGGGTCTCGAAGGAAAAAAACTACCTTACCCGTGCGATGGGTATCGATCTGCACTTAGAGATTGACTACAGTAATTACCTGCTAGAAGAAGGTGATACTTTCTTATTCACAACCGATGGAGTTCATGAATTCATTACCGACGATGACATGCAGGCTAAAATCGAGGAGAACCCGCATAATTTAGATCGTGCAGCCCGAAAAATAACCGCCTTAGCAATGAAGCAGGGTAGTGACGACAACGTAACCTGCCAAGTCGTTCGCTTCAATCAATTACCACAAATAAACGAACAGGAAGTCTACCGAAAACTCAGCGAACTCCCCTTCCCTCCCGACTTAAATGCCGGCATGCTACTCGATGGCTACCGCATAGAGCGCGAACTACACGCTAGCGCACGTACCCAGCTATATCTTGCAACCGACCAAGAAACCGGCGATCAGGTTGTCTTAAAAACACCTTCAATTAATTATGTCGACGACCCCAGCTATTTAGATATGTTTGTTCATGAAGAATGGATTGGTCGTCGCCTCGATAATAATCACGTACTTAAAATAGTCGAACAAACAAGAAGCAGGAACTTCCTGTACTACGTCACCGAATATATTGAAGGACAAACACTTAGACATTGGATGAGTGACAACCCCCAGGCTAACATTCATGATGTCAGAGGGATCATTAGGCAAATAGCCCGTGGTTTACGCGCATTCCACAACAAGGAAATGATTCACCAGGACTTAAAACCAGAAAACATCATCATCGATACACAAGGGACCGTCAAAATCATCGACTTCGGCTCCACAAAGGTCGCAGGAATTGAGGAAATAGCCAGCCCCGTACATAGGCTAAGTATCCTAGGAACTCAGCACTACACCGCACCTGAATACCTCCTAGGGCAAACAGCAAGCCACCACTCGGATGCTTTTTCGCTAGCTGTTATTTGCTACGAAATGCTAACGGGCAAACTGCCTTATGGAGAGAAATACGGGGAAAAGGCATTAAGTAAACTTCATTACAAATCAATATCCGAATACAACAGCGACGTGCCCTTATGGGTAGACGGCGCACTAAGGAAATCACTTAGCAAGAATTCGGCTCATCGATATGATGACATCGCTGAATTAATTCACGACTTAGCACATCCTAATAAACAATTCACCAACCCTCAGCAAAAACCACTATTAGAACGAAACCCGCTGATATTCTGGAAAACAATCGCTATCACAAGCCTCATGATTAACATCGTACAGGTTATTTTAGAACGCTAAGACTAACGCCGGGTACTGGGTACTGGGTACTGGGTACTGGGTACTGGGTACTGGGTACTGGGTACTGGGTACTGGGTACTGGGTATTGGGTATTGGGTATTGGCTATGATTAAGCCATTATTTTCAGGCAAAAAAAAGAACCTTTACCAGAACCCGGTTAACTAACCGAGGAAGTAAAGGCTCTTAATCCATACAACATATTACAGTCATTACAGAAGACCTTAAGCTGATATGTCGAATAAATTACTTACTACGCGATAAAAATTTATTTGAAATTACCAATAAAATTACCATCAAAGTGAATAAGTAAAAAACCCAACTATATTCTTCAAAAACACTAGCCTCATTGAGTTCCTCTTTAGACTTAATTGAGAACTCTAAAAAACCAGCCCTGTGCTTGTGCTCTTCCGTGTGCATATGTGACTCAGCAGCTTGCAAACTAGCTGAAATTCGATAAATACCTGGCACTAGGTCAGACAAATCGAAATTAGCGCTCCCTGTCTCATACATCTTAGCTGGGATTGATATGAACGAATCAAACGTTTCATTAGTCTTCATTTCAATATCAATTTTAACCGGAACAGTTCGCAGTACCTCGTCAATAATGTCTAATACAAAAATCGTATTAGCCGTTGCAGCAATATCCTTACAGAGTTCCTCACGGTTACTTTCGGTCGGTTGGTATGCAGTAAAGTGCATCATATGACCTTCAGCGCGAAAAGAACATTCATCTTTCTCAGCTGCCCTCCCACCGTGAGCATACGCAGCAGGTGACATTGACATTGACATTAACGCAATCAGTAGCCCTATTAAAGCGACCACACCAGGTCTAAAAAACAGACCTGATGTAGTAGCATTCATAGTTTTGGCTATAAGATTATTACTTGTCAAAGAAAGTAGGCAATATTTGCCCATAGATTTCTGAAGTATATCTATTACCTTCTTCATCAAAGAAGAAGATTAAAGCACCATAACTACTGTCTGGATCATTCAGCAAGCTGCTCAATCTTTCAGTTTCCCAAGCAACATCAGTCGCCTCCATTCTCAAACGACGGCTTTCACCCGGTTGAATAGGAGAATCGTCAGATAAAATCAATCCTTTATTAGGTACTAATTCCGCAGGATAACCTTCATCAACACCCGCCATAGCAATTGGTAACTTCTTGTTAACAAACCTAAGGTTTGAAGACATGAACTCACCAATTTGAATTACCTTGCCAGTGTTATTGGTGATTGTCGCGTCAATGGTTATTGTACGACCTGGTAAATAGTATTCAGACGTATGGTTTTTAACTTCAACTAAACCTTCTTCAGGGTTTGGTACATATTGCACCTCTACCTTACCGCCCTGTAAAGGAACCGTACGTGGATAGGTTTTCTCAGTAATTTGATTAGCTACAATCAGTACTGTGATGATGAACACTAGCAGAATACCGCCGACCATCATGTCAGTTCTAGTAATTAGCGCAGACCAATTATTATCTTTAACCCATAAGAAGCGATTAATCAATAAAGGACGTCTAACCCACCAAGCCAACCATAACACCGCAAGAATAGCCCAGAAAGCGTGCCATTTGACAACGTTTTCAACGCCATACGTTTCTAGATCTTCAATCACAATACCTGTTCTGGTTTCAACACCATAAAGAAAATCATTAGCATCGCCAGCGATATTCATCCAGATACCAGGACCCACAAGACCACCAGCAGACTCAACGTTGAACATTGGGTGAACATGGTGACGACCTGGGATACGTGCTTTAAGGACAACCTTAAAGTCATATACACGGCCAACTTCTACGCCTGTTGATTGAATCATAGGAACATCATTCAACCAAGTTCCAACCCTAACAAAAACAGGACCTGGAGTCGCGTTAGCTAAGAACACGGTATCAGGCATGTTAATTTGTTCAGGCCAGCGAGAGAAAAAATGAACCTTACCGCTCATCGTTACTTCTTCGTTAACTTGCACAGTTGAATCATTTTCTATTGACCATTTAATGTCATACCAATGAAGAGTTTTCATGCGTAGGAATGGTTCTTGGTTTCTTTCACCGTGCGCCAAGGCAAGCCCAGCAACGCTGAATAAAACCAACATCATTACTACTTTAATGTATAAGCGCGTCATTTTATTTTGCCTCATCTTTATCTGCCTCTAGACCTACAAAAGTTTTCAATTGATTTGGGATAGTACCTAAGTTACTTAGGAACTGACCAATTCTCCACCACATGTAAAATAAGATCATACATACGAAAGCCGAGAAGAAAGTAGACACTAAAGTAGACTCACCACCGAAGGTTCTAAGCGTTCCACGTTCAATAAAACGTAAATACTCAGGCGTCGCAGTACGAGTAAACGAATAGCCAATAACGTCAGCAACATTCACTAGCTGCTCTATATGAACAACAGGTACGTGATATGGAGCTAGAATTGGCCAGTTAGCTGGTGCAAAAGCCATTGCTACAGCTCCGCCGCCGAAAACACTTGCTAGAAAGACGTTTCTAAACAACATATAGAACAAGTCCATTAACATAAGTCCAGGCAATACGATCGCAGGCCAAACCAAGCTATATGGGAAGTACGCCCATAAATGGAAACCAGAAATACGACTAACCCATTCGCCAATCACCAAACATAATCCACAAACTGTACCCGCAATTGGTAAACCTAGTTTATGCATTAATGGATAAGATAAAGCAGCTGGAATAATAACAAGAATCATCGGGGTTAAGGTAACCCAGTACATTCTATCCTTCCAATCTACCCAAAAATCCCAATCTCCGGCGGTTAACATAAAGTGGATATGAAATGCCGCAGTAACCGCAAACAACAACACAACAACAACAATCCAGTCAAAATTCCGCACAATCTTTGCTGCATCAGAATTTGGAACTGATATAGCCTTAAGAAGCTTAGCTTCTTCAGCAGTTAAACTCATAGTTTATTCCTATAATATATTAAAAAACCCTTAAGCCAAGACGACTTAAGGGATGTGAAGTATGAAAAATTAAGAGGTTAACTCGCCTTTTTCATTTAACACTTTTGGTAGTAGATCGCTAGACATATAACCTAGAATCTGAACCAATAAACCACCTAGAGCGATAATTGACCAACCAAAGAAAACAAACCCCCAGTGTAATGGCACAGTAAAGTACTCCTCCATCAACCAGAAGGCATGCCCCCATTCGTTATAACCAACTGTTGGTAACAACATAAATGGACCACAAACTACTAGAAGTAAAGGCACTGAGATCTTTTCAGCGAAAAATGGTAGGCGTGTAATAGCGTAGAAAAACAAACTAAAACCAATAATAATAAATACAGGCATACACATATAAAACAAGAAAATATGACTAGGTGTAAAGCTTGTATCTCTTACCACTGTTTGGTGCCATGACGCATCTTGCTCAGCATAAAAACTACCTGCAAAATAGAATGAAAAAGCATATACCACTAGCATGCTAATCCAGAACATCATTTTATTTAGCTCTTCTCTCTTAGAAAGCTGATTTAGGTGCGTATCACGTGTCAACCACAAATAACCTACAAAAACAAAAAACAAAATAGGTTCAATAATCAACTGAGCCCAAAACACCTTCATCCAATACACATCAAAAAGTGGATCAGACGCATCCAAACCATAATCCCATGCAGCCCACTGCTGATACCAACGAGCGGTCAGCATAATGGCAGTAATAGCTAAAAGGCCAAGAATCATTGGCTTGAAGTTAATTTTCCACGGTTCAATCTTTTCTGATTTCACCACATCGTTCTGTACAACAGACATACTATTCTCCTTATATTTATAATAGTAACCGAACTGTAACACCAGATAATAATCACCTCAAGAACATTTAATGAGCTGAATGATATGCTGTGGTTTCGATAAGTCTGAAATTAGCCCCTAAACCCTATTGTTCAGGGGCTAATTAGCAAACATCAAATAATTCAGCGTTTATAACTCCAGTAAAAACAATGCATTTTCTCGGCATTTAGTGCTGTTTAGTAATAACTATATATATAAGTAGATTAAAGAAGCTTAGTATGTTGAAAGGAGTTATTTAATTAACTTCCCTTGCTCGTCTGTTACCTTGCCAAGAAGCTCTACCAAGTAGCCCATAACTTGTAATAACAAACCGCCTAGAGCAATAATTGACCAGCCAAAAAACACAAAGCCCCAGTGTAAAGGTACCGTGAAGTATTCTTCCATTAGCCAAAAAGCGTGCCCCCATTCGTTATACCCAACTGTAGGCAACAACATAAATGGGCCACAGACTACCAAAATTAATGGAATTGATATCTTTTCAGCAAAAAATGGAATTCGTGTAATCGCATAAGTAAATAAACTAAAACCAATAATTATATATACCGGCATACATAAATAGAATACGAAAATATGGCTCGGAGTGAAGCTAGTATCTCTGACGACTGTTTGATGCCAAGATGCATCGCCTTCAGCAAAAATGCTACCTGCAAAGTAAAATGCGAAACCATACACAACCAAACAAGACAGCCAAAGCATGAGTCTTTCTAGTTCTAGCCTAGGTGTTAAATTGTTGAGGTGCTTATCCCTAGTAAGCCAAAGGTAACCTACTAATGCGACAAAAATTATAGGTTCTATGATAATTTGCGCCCAGAAAACGCTCATCCAGTAAGTATCAAAATCCGGGTTTGTCGCATCTAAACCATACTCCCAAGCGGCCCACTGCTGATACCAACGCGCCGTAAAGAATATTATACTTAGTATCACCAAACCTACCGCCATAGGCTTTAGGTTCATTTTAAAAGGCTTCGCTGCCTGCGAAGCGAGTACTTCTTCCTCAATTGCCGCCATTGTCATTCTCCTTAATTATTTTTTATAGTGCACCCAACCAACCAAACAAAGGTTTGGTTGGGTAAAAAATAGCTTAATTATTGTCATCTGTCAATAGGCGCTCCAAGCCGATTTTTATAGCCAACAGCAAATCTAAACACCGATAAAGTTCTTCTAAAGAGCCAGATCTTATTGATTTCTAAGACAAAATGAATTATAACTATCGTTTGATTGTTTAAAGGATATAAAAGATGGAGCACGATTTAGAAAGCGAACAAATGATTTTGGATGCCGTTGATAAGTTTTTAGTTAAAATCAAACCATCCGTTCGCCAATTAGAAGCAGACGACGAATACCCTGAAGAAATTGTTGAACAAATGAAAGAAATGGGACTTTTTGGCGCTGTTATCGATCAAGAATATGGTGGTCTCGGACTATCTGTTAGTACCTACGCAAAAATCGTTGAAAAAATTGCCTGCGTATGGATGTCTTTAACCGGCGTCTTTAATTCACACTTAATTATGGCCATGTCTGTACAACGCTTTGGCACCGAACAACAAAAAAGAAAATGGTTACCCAAATTTGCTACTGGTGAAGTCCGTGGCGCGTTAGCACTCACTGAACCGAATTGTGGAACAGACCTACAAGCTGTAAAGACAACCGCCGTACTTGAAGGTGATGAATACGTCATCAATGGCGCAAAAACTTGGATTACCAATAGCCTACACGGCAGTTGCTTCGCGTTACTGGTTAAAACTGATCCCACTGCCAAGCCTG
Organism: Cycloclasticus sp. 46_120_T64; assembly: GCA_002162695.1. Lineage (GTDB taxonomy): Bacteria > Pseudomonadota > Gammaproteobacteria > Methylococcales > Cycloclasticaceae > Cycloclasticus. The sequence goes on from MAAM01000006.1 coordinate 19,148, forward strand.
CACACAAAGGTATGAGCTTGTTCATCGCCCCTAAGGGTGAAGGCTTCGTCATGGGTAACAAACTAAAAAAGCTGGGTTATAAGGGTATCGATACCGCTGAGTTCTTTTTAGAAGACTACCGCCTGCCGAAAGAAAACCTGATCAGCCTAGAAGAAGGTCACGGCTTACAACACGCACTGGGTGCGCTAGCATTAGGCCGCATTAACGTCGCATCACGCGGTATTGGTGTCGCCTCTGCTGCGCTTAATGATTCTATTGAGTACTCACAGCAGCGTAAAACATTTGGCAAGCCTATTTGCCAGCACCAAGCTATTCAGTTTTACCTTGCTGACATGGCAACACGTGTAGAGGCAGCCCGCCTACTCGTTCAATCTGCCGCTACCGCGTTTGATAAAGGCGAACGCTGCGATATGGAAGCAGGGATGGCAAAACTCTACGCCACCGAAGCGGCTATGAGTAATTCTGCCGAAGCCCTACGAATTCACGGTGCCTATGGTTACTCCACCGAGTTCAACGTAGAACGTTATTACCGAGACGCTCCATTATTAGCGATTGGCGAAGGCACTAATGAATTACAACGTATCATCATTGCCAAACAATTAGTCGAGCAAAATCCGATTTAACCTTTTAATACGCCGAGTACTTATATATTAAGTACTCGGCGTGTTTAGCTAATATCGCCTAATTAATAAATATCCACTCTGGCTTAAACCAGATTTACCTTACAATACCCACTTTCATTCTCACCAAACACAACACGCTAATGTCTAATCAACAATTTGAAGGAACTAGTAACTACGTTGCTACCGAAGAACTTAAAATGGCAGTTAATGCTGCGCTGACCCTAGAACGCCCATTATTAATTAAAGGCGAACCAGGAACAGGTAAAACCCAACTTGCGTTAGAAGTTGCAAAGTCACTCGATGCTCCGCTTATTGAATGGCACATAAAATCAACGACTAAAGCACACCAAGGCTTATACGAATATGATGCCGTTTCCCGTCTACGAGATTCACAACTAGGTGATGAACGTGTACACGACATTTCAAACTACATCGTCAAAGGTAAAATCTGGGAAGCCTTTCATTCAGAAAAACGTGCGATTTTATTGATTGATGAAATCGATAAGGCCGATATCGAATTTCCTAATGACTTATTACAAGAACTCGACCGTATGGAGTTTTTCGTTTACGAAACTCAAGAGTTGGTTAAAGCAAAACATAGACCGCTAATCATTATTACCAGCAATAATGAAAAAGAACTACCGGATGCTTTTTTAAGACGTTGTTTTTTCCATTACATCCGTTTCCCAGAAATGGAAACCATGCGAGAAATTGTTGAGGTACATTACCCAGATCTTAAAAAGGACTTATTAGCCGAGGCGCTTGGTCTGTTCTTCCAAGTCAGAGAAGCTAATGGCCTGAAGAAAAAACCCTCCACCTCTGAACTATTAGATTGGATTAAACTATTATTATCTGAGGATTTAACCGCTGAGGCATTGCGCGAGCAAAGCACCACTAATATCCTGCCTAAAATGCACGGTGCCCTGTTGAAAAACGAACAAGATGTTCATCTGTTTGAGCGCTTAGCCTTTTTAAATAAACGCAAACAAAATAGTTAATTAATTCACGATGTTCATCCATTTCTTTTTCGACTTACGCAAAGCAGGCATTCCGGTCACGATTGGCGAGTTACTATCTCTACTCAGCGCCCTACAAGTAAAAATAGCCTCCTTTAATATTAACCAGTTCTATTATTTGTCTCGTACCGCCTTGGTCAAAGACGAACGTTTCTATGATCGTTTTGACCAAGTGTTCAGTTCAACCTTTAAAGGGCTTGAGACTGACAGCCTCGAAGAGGTTTTAGGACAAATACCCGAGGAATGGCTGCAAAAGAAGGCTGAAAAATTCCTTAGCGATGAAGAGAAAAAGAAAATTGAGTCTCTCGGTGGCTGGGAGGAACTCATGGAAACCTTAAAAAAGCGTCTCGAAGAGCAAAAAGAAGAACACCATGGCGGCAATAAATGGATTGGAACCGGTGGCACCTCACCTTTTGGTGCCTATGGCTACAACCCAGAAGGGGTTCGCATTGGTCAACACGAATCGAGACACCGTAGTGCGGCAAAGGTCTGGGATAAACGAGAGTTTCGTAACTTAGACGATAGTGTCGAACTTAATACGCGTAATATCAAGGTAGCTCTACGCCGCTTAAGAAAATTTGCCCGCCAAGGTTCACCGGATGTCTTAGATATGGATGACACCATTCGCTCCACAGCGGCCAATGCGGGCTACCTTGACCTTAAGATGGTACCTGAACGTCACAACGCCATTAAAGTGCTACTACTGCTCGATGTAGGCGGCTCGATGGATGATCATATTCGTATCTGTGAGGAATTATTCTCTGCCGCAAAAACTGAATTCAAACACCTAGAATATTATTATTTCCATAATTTCACCTACGAGCACCTTTGGAAAGACAATACTCGACGGCACACTAACGTCACCACCACCATGGATATCATTAATCGATACCCTAGCGACTATAAATTAATTTTTGTCGGTGACGCCAGCATGAGTCCATACGAAATCACCTACCCAGGCGGCTCTGTCGAACACTGGAATAAAGAAACCGGCGCAACCTGGTTCCAGCGGCTGACTAATGCCTTCCCACATACCGTATGGCTGAACCCCGACGCCGAAAAAAATTGGGATCGAAAGCCCTCCAATCAGATCACCCGAGAACTGATGAATGATCGGATGTATCCGCTAACACTCGCCGGTTTAGACACCGCGATTAAGACCCTATTAAAAGCCCCCAAGCCGACTATTCCTGTCGCTGAACTAGACACTGAAGAGTCCTAAGCGCTAAAGCTACCGCTAAAAAAAGGGCGTGCATTTAATGGCACGCCCTTTTCTTATTACACCAACGAGAGTTAACGCCCGTAATAGCCAACCAGCGATGCCTTAGCAATCGTATGGAAACCTAGGTAGAAACCAACTAAAGCAGGAGTAGCATCCGCCTGCAGACCCAAACTAGCAACTTTCAGCGCGTGTACAGTGAAAATATATTGATGTGATGCCGTTCCCTCTGGAGGACAAGGACCACCATAACCCGCCGTACCAAAATCAGTTGGGTTTTGAATGCTGCCCTTAGGTGCGATAGCCGCCGCTATATTACCGGCATTAGCTTTTAAACCTGTTTCACTCGCCGCAATATCATAAACCTGCCAATGCCACCAGCCACTACCCGTAGGTGCATCAGGGTCATACATGGTTACGACAAAACTTTTTGTACCCTCGGGGGCATTCTGCCAATTCAACGCCGGCGAGATATTTTCACCCTTGCAGCCAAAACCTGAAAACACCTGTTTATTAGTCAACTGCCCCTGAATATCTGGACTCGTTAATACGAAGCCATCCGCTTGCACCGATGCAGTCACACTAACTAATAAAGCGATGCATAATGCTCTTGTTATACGTTTCATTCCTTTCTCCTTATTATTTATCTTTCGTTATCGAACCTAGTTTCATATCGAATAATGAATCGACATGACAATAACTATGCCCGCCTAAACGACCAATCAGGTCTAGGGCCTTCATATCGACATATCGACCATCAAAGAGCTGATCCGCGATATGACAATACACGACCTCCGCTATCACCAAACCACACTCTTTCGGACTACCTTTATTTATCTCTACAACCTGTTTTAAGCGACACTCCAAACTCACCGGCGACTCCAGCACCCGTGGTGGACTAATACGTTCACACGCCGCCTCAGTTAAGCCAGCCACGGTAAATTCATTTACATCCTTGGGGTAATCTAGCGCCGTCAAGTTCATCGCCTCGGCAATATCTCGGTTCACCATATTAACCACGAATTCCCCCGTCTGTTCTATATTTAACAGGCTATCTTTTTCCTTAGCTCCAGAGAACCGAGCAATCGATACACTGATCGTTGGCGGATCATAACAAACACCATTAAAAAATGAAAATGGTGCTAAATTCACCTCACCCGCAGGCGATTTTGAGGAAATAAAAGCAATCGGCCGAGGAATAATCACTGCTTTCAGAATATTGTAAAACTTCTGCTGGTTTTTAGGATCAATTTCCATACTTAGCCCCTAGTTTAATTAAGATAATTTACAGGCAAAAAAAAGGCCTCACGAATGAGGCCTCTTAACGATCAATTCAGCTTATTGTGCTGAAGGAAAGTTTGGTGCTCTTTTTTCACGAATAGCAGCCACGCCTTCTTTAGCATCGTCGCCAAGGAAGTTAAGCATTTCTTCACGTAAAGATGCTTCAAAAATTGGCGATGCCATTTTCATCCAGCCATTCAAGGTGTTTTTAGTACCGTTAATCGCAGACTGACTACCTTTTGCTAATTGGTTAGCCACTCTAAAGGCTTCATCCATTAACTCAGCATGAGGAACACATAAGCTAACCATGCCCATACGTTCAGCTTCTTCACCGTTGATGAATTCAGCTGTCATTAGGTAGTATTTAGCTTTAGCCATACCACATAATAAAGGCCAAATAATAGCCGCGTGATCGCCAGCAGCAACGCCTAGTTTAACGTGACCATCGGTGAATTTACCGTGTTCTTTAGAGATAACGCTGATATCTGCAAGCATCGCAACCACAAGGCCAGCACCAACGGCAACGCCGTTAATCGCAGAGATAACAGGCTTTTCGAAGTTAATGATGTTGTATACCAAATCAGCCGCTTCAGTTCTAACACCTTCAAGCGCTTTAGGGTTACCGACCATACCAGAAACCCATTCTAAATCACCACCCGCTGAGAATGCACGATCGCCCGCACCAGTAACAACAACGTTCTTAACTGAATCATCATCTTGGATCACAGCCCAAATTTTGGTTAATTCCCAGTGCAAACGCGCATTAGTCGCATTCATAACTTCTGGGCGGTTAATGGTCATCAATAAAACGCCATTTTCTTTATGATCAAACAGTAGGTGTTGAAAATCTTCGTATTTCATTTTTATATCCTTAATTATTAATAATCAAATAACCCCCTTAATGGGATTATTTTTCTAGCTCTTTTTTCATCATGTCACGCATCACAAACTTCTGAATTTTTCCAGATCCTGTCATTGGAAAATCTTCAACAAATTTGATATAACGCGGGACTTTGTAATGAGCAATTTTACCTTTACAGTAAGCCTTTAATTCGTCATCGCTCATTGATTCACCGCTGTTTAATTTGATCCAAGCACACAGCTCCTCACCAAATTTATCATCCGGTACACCAATAACCTGAACATCTGAAATTTGCGGGTGACAATACAAAAACTCTTCAAGTTCTTTAGGGTAAATATTCTCCCCTCCACGGATCACCATATCTTTCGAACGGCCAACAATTTTCACATAGCCTTCAGCATCCATTGTGGCTAAATCACCCGTATGCATCCAACCTGCACTGTCGATAGATTCAGCCGTTTTTTCAACGTCATCCCAATAACCCACCATCACGTTGTAACCACGTGCGCAGAACTCGCCTACTTCACCAATCGCTACAACATTATTCTCCGCATCGACAATTCTGCCTTCTACGTGTGGATTTACTCTACCCACCGTAGTCACGCTACGTTCGAATGAATCACCCATGCGTGTTTGTGTAGCCACCGGACTAAGCTCAGTCATACCGTATGCAATGGTGATATTCTTCATATGCATTTTTTCGATAACCTGTTTCATAACCGCTTCTGGGCATGGCGCTGCCGCCATGATGCCGCCTTTTAACGAGGTTAAATCAAAGCTTGAGAAGTTATCTAAACCTAGCATCGCAATGTACATGGTAGGAACACCATAAACAGCCGCACAACGTTCATCTTGAATGGCTTGCAATACCGCTTCAGGTTCAAAATATTCACCGGCTAAAATAGCCGTTGCACCTTTTGCTAATGACATCAAAGTGCCAATAACCATACCAAAACAATGGTACATAGGAACGGGGATACAAATAGCATCGCCTTCATTAATACCCATAACGGTGCCAGTTTGAATGGCGTTATTAACGATATTATGATGACTCAGCGTTGCACCCTTCGGTGAACCTGTTGTGCCACTGGTGAACTGAATATTGATAGGATCATCAAATTGTAGTTTACCAATTAATTGCTGAAGTTTTTCTCTGGATGCTGCGCTCGCTTTTTGTTGAATCTCTGCGTAATTAAACATTCCAGGTGTTTTTTCATCACCCAAACGAATGACTATTTTCAACGTCGGTAAAACTTTAGACTCTAGTTTACCCGCCTCACAGCTTGCTAATTCTGGTGCTAATTCCGCCAAAATATCCAAATACTGACTGGTTTTGAATACCGGTGATAAAACCAGCGCCTTACAAGCCACTTTATTTAACGCATACTCTAATTCACTGGTGCGGTAGGCAGGGTTCAAACTGACTAATACTAAACCGGCTTTAGCCGAAGCAAATTGAGTGACCACCCATTCAGCATTATTTTGTGACCAAATACCGATACGATCACCCGGTTCAAGACCTAGCTCAATAAAACCAGCTGCTAAAGAATCAACTTGTTCCTTATATTCGTTATAGCTCCAACGAATATTTTGATGCCTCGATACAAAACCAGTTTGATCCCCTAAACGACCTGCTACTTCATCAAACAAGGTACCGATGGTTTTACCAACCAACGGTACGCTTGATGTTCCACTGTCATAACTTAATACTTTTGAACTCACTTAAAAACCCCTATTTATTACACTGGATCCCATGAGAAAACGGTTGGTGAACGATCCAAGGCATAGAAATCACTTTTCAGTGCTGGAATGGCGTGTTCAGCAATCAATTCAGGCGTCCAACCATCTGTACGCTGTAATGAACGTAATGGACGTGATTGCCCCATTAAGAAAATTTCGTTATTACGTACTGCGAAGATTTGGCCCGTAACTTCACTCGCCGTATCACTCGCAAGATAAACGGCCATATTGGCAATTTTATCCGGTGTCATTTGCTTGATTTTTGCAACACGTGCTTCTTGCTCTGGTGTATTTGTTGGGATTGAACCAATCATACGACTCCAAGCAAAAGGAGAAATACAGTTAGAACGTACATTGTAACGTTCCATGTCTAAAGCAATACTCTTAGACAACGCAGCAATACCCGCTTTAGCCGCCGCATAGTTTGCTTGACCGAAGTTACCAATTAAGCCCGAAGTCGACGTCATAAACACAAAGTTTCCGCTTTCTTGTTTACGGAAATGTGGCGCTGCGAAATGTGCAGTATTAAAACTACCATTCAAATGAACATTAATAACCGCATTCCAGTCTTCAGGCGTCATTTTATGGAAAATTTTATCGCGAAGAATACCGGCATTGTTAACCACCGTATCAATACGACCGAAGTTATCAATCGCAGTTTGTACCATCGCTTCAGCGCCTTCTAAGCTCGCTACGTTATCGCCATTGATAACCGCTTCGCCACCCGCTGCACGAATAGTTGCTACCACTTCTTCAGCAGGACTTTCGCCAGTTTCTTCACCACTAACACCTGCGCCTAAGTCATTAACAACAACTTTAGCACCGTGTTCAGCCATCATAATCGCCATTGCGCGGCCAATACCACGACCAGCACCTGTAATTAATACAACCTTATCTTTTACCATCATTTTTAAATCTCCTTAATCTATTATTTATGTCTTATTTGCCTTTGAACTCAGGCTTACGCTTGTCAAAAATCGCATTCATTGCTTCGCGATGATCTTCCGTACGGTGAGAAACCGCCTGCATAACCGCCGCCATTTGTAAGTGTGTTTCTAGTTCTGTACGTTGGCCTTCACGCATGAGTTGTTTAGCCATACGAACTGAAATAGGTGGGTTAACTGCCACACGTTTAGCCAACTTAATCGCTTCATCCATTAAGTCTTCATCAGCAACAACCTTAGAAACCAAACCGCAAGCTAATGCTTCTTGTGCGCTGATTGGGTCGCCGGTATAAGCCATTTCAGAGGCCTTAGCTAATCCAACGGCACGAGGTAATAACCAAGAACCGCCATCACCAGGAATAATACCCAGCTTTACAAAACTTTCTGCAAAACGTGCGCTTTCAGCGGCAATTCGCATATCACACATGCAGGTTAAATCACAGCCCGCACCAATCGCAGGGCCATTAACCGCCGCAATAATAGGCACATCTAATTTATCAAACGCTAACGGTAAACGCTGAATACCTTCACGGTACCAAGTTGCCAATTCATGTGGAGTTTTGTCTGATTCGGTCATTTCCTCACGAATTTTCTTAACATTACCACCCGATGAAAATGCAGGGCCATTGCCGGTTAGAATAATGACTCTAATACTCAGGTCTTTTTGAGCATCTTCTGCTAACTGCACCAATTCTTCGATCATGTTCGCATCTGAAATGGCATTTCTGGTATCAATACGATCCATCCGCCAAATGGCAATACCGTCTTTAACTTCGCTAATTACTGATTTAGTCACAATATAATCCTTTGTTATGAACCCGTTTGAGTTGTTAACCAACTCCATAAGTTATCTGTTTTTAATTGCAGGCAATGTTCACCTAATTTAGCTGACCACTGTGTTTCACTACCGTATTCATCACGCCAAGACCATAATCGACGTGTACTCAGTTGCAAGGGATACTCTTGGGTAAAACCAATTGCCGCGTGTACCGCGTGCGCCGTTTTTGCTGCATAACCCGCAGACTCGCTGGTAGTTATTTTTGCACTGGCGATGAGTTCCCATTCTTCTGTAGAACCTAAGTGCTTAATCGCCGCGTCAACTGCGCAGATAGACGCGCTGGTCATTTCAGCTTGCACCGCGAGTTGCAGCTGCACGGCTTGGAATTTACCAATTTGGCGACCAAACTGTGAACGTTCATTGGCGTATTCAACCGTACGCTCTAGCACGCTACGTAATGCACCTGCCATTTGCGCTGCACGGCCTAGGGCTAACCAACTACGAACCTGCTCAGTTGAAATATTATTCAACGGTTTCGATGAAGCTAATAAGCTCGCATCAAAACTTACATCATCACGTGCCTCACCCGCCATATTATTACCTTCAACAAGGCTAAATTGGCCGGCTTTAATGTTCACTAACTGGGTTTTACCGTCTACTTCAAACGCAACCACCAAACCTTTTGCATAACGCGCCCAAGGCACACCACACAACTCAATTCTGCTATTACCATTGACTATCGCTGGTAATACTACTGGAATCAGTAATTCATCCTCTAACTCCAAACCAGCTTCAGCTGCTAAGTAAAGACCTGTTAATGACTCAACAACCGGCAATGGAACATTGTAGTAACCGGCCAAGCGCATTAATAACATGCCACCCGCTAGGCCTAAACCAGCACCGTCATTATCTTCAGATAACATCGTACGCAACCAACCATCTGCCAAGAAATCAGCCCATAGTTTTTCAGGAAACTTCCCCGATTCCATCGTGACGTGCGCGTCACTGTCAGCAAAACCTTCGAATAAACGTGTTGCTGATTCCTCAATAAGAACTGCTAATTCACTCATCGTAAGCCCAACCCTCTAGCAATAATGCCTCGTAAAATTTCACGCGTTCCACCTCGTAATGAAAATGATGGCGCTTTCAAGATAGCGTCGGATAACATTCTCTCAACACCATCTTCTGCACTAGAGCGAGGCTCTATATCTAAAATCAAACGCATCGCTTCCGGTAACTCTTGTTCAAACGAGGTACCTAAGTCTTTAACAACAGACGCTTCATTAATGGGTAATTTACCTTCCTGTAATTGGTTCGCAACAGAGAGTGACATTTGGCGTAGAACCATCAAACGAGCAACAAACTCGCCAATAACCTTCGATGATTGTTTGCTTAGACCCGCCTGACGAATTTCCTTAATAGAGGCTTCTAGCAACTGGTAACTACTGAGGAAACGTTCCGGCCCGCTGCGCTCAAATGCTAGCTCCGCCATCACTTGGCTCCAACCTTCATTCAAGTTGCCGACCACCCGGTTATCAGGCACAAACACATTATCAAAAAAGATTTCGTTAAAGTGTTTTTCACCCGCGAGGGTAACAATTGGCCTAACCGTCATGCCTTCAGCATTAAGATCCACGATAAACTGACTTAAACCCGCATGACGATTATCTGATGGTGGTGCGGTACGCACCAAGGTAATCATCTGGTGACAAGCGTGTGCCCAACTGGTCCAAATTTTTGAACCATTGACAATCCAACCACCATCGACTTTTTCAGCTTTGGTTTTAATCGATGCCAAATCAGAACCACTATTAGGCTCGCTCATGCCAATCGCAAAAAAACATTCACCCTTTACAACTTTAGGTAAAAACGCCTGACGTTGCTCTTCGGTACCAAAACGCAATAATAATGGCCCACTTTGACGATCAGCCACCCAATGAGCACCCACCGGTGCGCCAGCAGCCAATAATTCTTCAATCACTACATAACGTTCAAGGTAACTTTTACCACCGCCACCGTACTCCGTTGGCCAAGTCATCCCCAACCAACCTTTCGCGGCAATAGCCCGGCTGAATTCAGGGTCGCATACCGACCAAGAATCGATCACATCTGACGCTTTAAAAGCACCATAGCCAGCTAAAAACTCTCTGACTTCTTGGCGCAGTGTTGCTTCTTTTTCAGCCGTTATAACCGGCTCAAAGTTTAGTTTTTTCACTTTATTCCCTTAGTTTTAATTACTCAGCTGTTAAACGGCGGTATATCCTCCGTCAACAACCATTTCAGAGCCATTCATAAACGAGGAATCATCACTAGCAAGGTGTAAAACCGCATAAGATACTTCTTTAGGTTGTGCTGCACGACCTAAAATAGTTGAACCTAAAATTGCTTTTACCGTCTCTTCATCACCACTGTGTAAAAGGTCTTTGGTCATCGGCGTATCAATAACACCCGGATGAACTGAGTTCACACGAATATTGTATTGTGCATAATCCACCGCAGTCGCCTTAGTAAACAACCTAACCGCGCCTTTAGTCGCTTGATAAGCCGCCGCCATTGGTGCACCGATGATGCCGTAAATTGAAGAAATATTGATAATAGAACCCGCACCCGCTTTTTGCATAGCCGGTAAAATAGCCTTGGTACCAAAAAACACGCCCTTAACATTAATATCAAAGGTACGATCCCACTCTTCTTCAGTTGTTTCTTCTAACTGCTTAAGAATAAGAATACCAGCATTATTAACCAGTACATCGATCTGCCCATGAGTAGCGACAATTTTATCAACGACGCTAGTCCAATCAGCATGCTTAGTCACATTCAGTGGATAAAACTCAGCTTTACCACCACTTGCTTTAATACTATCAACCGTTGCTTGACCTTCAGCTTCATTCATATCGGTGACGATAACCGTTGCACCTTCAGCTGCCAATAATTCGCAGTGAGTGCGCCCCATACCCATAGCACCGCCGGTGACTAGGATGATTTTCCCGTTAACTCTGCCCATATTATTCTCCATTTATTATTAATATTATGATGCCCCTACATAAGCTATGCATACACATAGTTATGCAGAGGTTTATTTCTTTTAGTACGACTTAGGCATACCTAATACATGCTGACCGATAAAGCTCAAGATCATATTGGTTGAAATTGGAGCGATTAAATACAAACGTGCTTCGCGCCATTTACGTTCAATATCGTATTCACAAGCAAAGGCAAATCCACCGTGTGTTTGCATACAAGCTTCACCTGCATTCCACGCCGCTTCGGCACATAGCATTTTTGCCATGTTTGCTTCAGCACCACAAGGTTTACCCGCTTCAAATAAAGCGGCGGCTTTACGCGCCATTAATTCTGCGGCTTCAATTTCTGCATACGCTCTAGCAATCGGGAATTGAATACCTTGGTTTTTACCAATCGGTCCACCGAAAATTTTGCGTTCTTTTGAATAATTGGTTGCACGTTCAATAAAGAAACGAGCATCACCAATACTTTCACCGGCAATAATCACTCGCTCAGCATTCATCCCACTCATCACATATCGGAAACCTTTGCCTTCTTCACCAATCAGTGAATCGGCAGGGATTTCCATATTGTCAAAGAATACTTCAGTGGTGTTATGGTTAATCATCGCGTCAATTGGGCGAATTTCCATACCATTACCAACCACTTCGCGCATATCCACCAAGAAGATAGATAAACCATCGGTTGGTTTTTCAACTTCATCTAGCGGCGTCGTACGCGCCAGCAACAACATAAGGTCTGACTGTAATGCACGACTAGTCCATACTTTTTGACCGTTAACGATATATTTATCGCCCTGTTTAACCGCTCTAGTACGTAGTTTTGTGGTGTCAGAACCTGAGGTAGGCTCAGTCACCCCAAAGGCTTGCAGGCGAAGTTCACCAGAAGCAATTTTAGGTAAGTACTTTTCTTTTTGCGCGTCACTTCCGTGACGTAAAACAGCACCCATAATGTACATTTGTGCGTGACAAGCTGATGCTGAACCACCCGATTTATGGATAGTTTCCATAATGACCGCAGCAGCTCGCAAAGGCAGGCCAACACCGCCGTACTCTTCAGGAATCAGCGCTGATAAGAAACCAGACTCTGTTAAAGCATTAACAAATTCTTCTGGGTATGCGCTTTCTTTATCGAGTTTACGCCAGTATTCACCCGGGAAGTCTTCACAAATTTTACTAACTGCATCACGAATATCTTGATAATCGTCGCCTAAAGGTATTGATAATTCATTCATCGTTGTAATCTCTTTATTTTTTATAAGTATCGTTATCAGCACCCAGTGCTGGCGCTACATTTTGCAAGGGAGGACGTGTACCATTAAATTTAATCGGTAAGCCAACAAGCTTCATCGCGTCGCCAACTGATTCCTGAACAATGCCCAGCGCTTGAGTTTGTGGGTCAGCCAACACTTCATCAGCCAATTGAATGGGAGAGTTTGGAATACCCACCACATCTAATTTTTCACGCCAATGAGCACGTGTTTCTTTTATTAAAATCTCAGTCATTAATCGAATAAGTTCTGGCTTATTTTCAAAACGATCAGGGTTGGTTTTGAAACGATCTTCATTTGCCCAAGCAGGATTCCCCATCACGCCTTTTAACTGTTCAAACAACTTATTATTAGGTGCGGCAACCACTAAGTAACCATCAGAACATTCAAACGCTTGGTAAGGTGCAATACCTTGCACGCCAGAACCCTGAGGTGTTGGTAGGTCACCTGTCGCGTGGTAACCCGCCATATGGTAAGTCATCCAGCTTAAAGCTGTTTCATACAATGCCGTATCAACAACACAGCCTTCGCCTGTCTTCTGACGACTAAACAACGCCGCGATAATCGCAATCGAGCACCACATGCCTGTGCCCATATCAATCGCAGACGTGCCAATACGAACAGGAGGACGACCTTCTTCACCGTTTAAGCTCATCAAACCGCTGTATGCTTGCATTAATGGGTCGTAACCTGGTTTATCGGCCATCGGCCCGGTTTCGCCAAACGCCCAAATATTACAATAAATTAGTTTAGGGTTTTCTGCACAAATATCTGTTGAACCTAAACCTAAAGAAGCCACTTTACCGGGTCGCATGTTTTGTAATACCACATCCGCCTTAGTCACCATTTCATTTCTTAACCACGCCTTATCTTTAGGGTCGCTTAAATCAACGGTGACCGATTTTTTATCACGGTTTAATGCTTGAAACATAGCCGATGTTCCGTTCCAGAACGGAGGGCCCCAATGACGACAATCATCGCCACGGCCTTCCGGCTCAACCTTAATTACTTCAGCGCCCATTGCAGCCAGGATCCAAGTACCAAAAGGTGCTGCTACACTGGTGCCAATTTCATATACTCGAATACCTTTTAGTGGTAATTCGGCTTGGTGATTTTCTGATGTCATGTTTTAAATAAACCGTTTGCTTATTAACCCTTTAACAGGTTGTTTTCTAAAGCGCTGACCTTACTTTCAGCCAACGCAGGGATCTACTTATTAGATAATGAACCTATCTAACAACCGTTATTTTATATTCTTTTATAATTAAATCAACACATTCCGAACGAATGAGTAAACGAACAAAACAAGAAAATTTCACCCTGGCTACCAAGCTATTAATGGCAAGCAATGAAAGTCTATTAACAAAAATAATTAACCGCAGCGAAAACCAACAAACCGTTTAAACAAAAAAAAGACCGGTCAATGCAAGATTGGCCGGTCTTTTCATTATGAAGTGGCAGGAAACCTAAGGTCTCCCCTGCCTCAAACTATTAGTACTAACTAGTTTGAACCCCTTCATCATCAGCTTTTTCAGCCTTTGCTGCTTGAATCTTCTTCACCTTCGATCCTAACAACCACCGAGCCAACGCTGGCAATACTAAGATGGCTCCCAACATATTCACCAAGAACATAAAGGTTAACAAAATACCCATATCAGCCTGGAATTGTAAAGAAGCAAAAATCCAAGTACATACACCTGCACCCAAAGTCATACCGGTGAAGATAACCGGTTTACCGGTTAAACGCATGGCTTTATAAAAGGCCATCTCCAAGGTATCACCCGTTTCGAGGAATTCACTCATCCGACTGTAGATATAAATAGCGTAATCAACCCCAACACCAACACCCAGAGCAACCACTGGCAGAGTATTAACCTTAAGCCCAATGCCCATGATAGCCATCAAGGCATAACAAAGCAGTGAAACAAAAGCTAGCGGTAAAATCACACATAAGGTGCCACCAAGAGACCTAAACGTTAATAAAGTCAGTGCGATAACAGCAGCATATACCCATATCATCAATGGCATTTGCGCAGCTTTCACCGCATCGTTGGTTGCCGCAATAATACCGACGTTACCACTGGCTAAACGAATATGAAAACGATCATCCGGTAAGCTCGCTTGGTAAGCATTAATACCGGCAATAATATCATTTACAGTTTTCGCTTTATGATCCAAGGTGTAAACATTAATCGGCATATTGGCACAAGGCGCATCCATAAACTCATCACCGCCAGCACCCATATGGTAAAGACTTGCTCCCATTGAACTAGCATTACGAGAAATAGAATACCAACGCGGGCTACCTTCACTGTTCGCCGCGAGAATCACCTTCTGCTTATCCACCAAGGAAACAACCGATTGCACCCCAGGTAGGTTACGAATATGCCAAGACAAACGATCCATCTCATCCATAATTTCATAATCGACACAGGCGTTATCAACCGACTCAATCATCACCGTTAACTTATCCACACCCACCGAAAAGCGCTCAGTAATAACTCGACTGTCTATGTTATAACGCGCATTTTCGCGTAACTCAGAAACACCCGCTTGCGAGTCACCAACATCAAGGTCATCTTGCTTGCTCAATCCCCACGCAGTTAAACCAACCACAATCGAAATAATAACCAGCGATGGACCTGTGCGAGTTAATTTAGACAAGGCTCTCCATAAAAAATCACGACTTTCATCAGACTTCTGATGTTTTGCACGATATTTTTCTGGATTTTTCAATGTCACATATGACAGCAAAATCGGCAGTAGAACAAGGTTTGTAATAATAATAACCGCTACACCTAAACTAGCTGCAATCGCCATTTCCTGAATAATTCCGATAGGAATAAGCAGCACAGTTAAGAAACCGATAACATCACTCACTAAGGCAACACTACCCGGAACGATTAATCGACGGAACGTACGCTTAGAAGCTTCCATTCCAGAAATACCGTGTGGATGCGCAGGCGCAGGTACAACTGGACGCCCTTGTTCATCTTCATCACCACCGTAAAGAATCTCCCCCATCCAGCCGCTGATCATCTGCACACCATGACTCACGCCAATAGCAAACACCAGAAACGGCACTAGGATACTCATAGGGTCCAAACCAAATCCCAATAACGGCAATAAACCTAACTGCCAAACAACCGCTACCGTCGCACTCACCAAGGGTAAGAATGTTAACGCCAAAGAGTGTGAGTAAAACCAAAGTAATACCGCAGTAATCAGGAAGGTAACGATAAAGAACTTAACAACATCCCGTGCACCATCGGCAATATCACCGGTAGATTTAGCAAAACCAATAATATTAACTCTAATATCATCCGTCTCTACGGTCGCTCTGATCTTTGCTTCGAGGTCAGCCGCTACCTTTTGATAGTCTAAAGGTTGACGGGTTTTAGGGTCGATATCGATCAATTCGGCACGAATCAAGGCACCCGAAAAATCATTCGCTACTAGGTTACCTAAACGCCCTGACTTAATAATGTTATTGCGAATAATCGGGAACCATTCCTCGGTTGCCCTAAATTCAGCCGGCACCACATTACCGCCCTGAAAGCCATCCTCAACCACCTCAATAAAACGTACATTGGGTGTCAAAATGGAGGTCACCGAACTTCTAGCAACACCCGGAAGAAAGAACATTTCTTCGTTAGCTTTCTTTAATGCCGCGAAGAAATCGGCGTTAAACATATCCCCTTCTTTCTGCGTGACGGCAACAATCAACTGATTACCACCACCAAATTCAGCGCTATAGTGCTGCAAGGTTTTAATATACTCATGCTCGGTAGGTAATAATTTCTCAAAACCAGCATCCATGCGTAACTTTAAGCCGTTATAGCCCATAAACGCCGTTAATAGTAGAAGTACTATTAAGATCATCACACGGTTAGAGAACAAGACATTCTCTACCCATAATGGTTTTTTATTCTGTTCACTCATAATCTAACTCCTTAGAGTAATTTTATCTTCCATAAAAATGGAGTAATCAAAGGCACAAATCCACATTACTGACTCGCACCAATCGTCAATTTCTTAACACCCGCTGAACCGAATAAAAGCAATTCATTACCCTCCACTAGCTGACCTGACATAAAGCCATCAAAGCCTGGGTAAGCTTGTTTTTTAGTCGAGGTTTCGCCTGGACTCAAGGTTAATATAGTGCCACCGGCTCCTAGAAACACGACATCACCATCTGCTAAAGCAAGGCAATCATATATATTAGTTACCACGCCGGTTTCAATTTTCTTCCAGCTTTCACCAGTATCCACAGAGTGATAAACATTGCCTCGTAGGCCATAAATGTATAAATCATCACCAATCGTTTTAGCGCCAAAATAAGAGCCCACATAAGGTGAATCAACTAATGTCCAACGAGACTCTTCATCCATTGCCGCTGGGTCAAATAACAATATGGTACCTAATTCACCAGCGATGAATAGTTTATCGCCAAAAGGGATCAAGCTATTAAAGTTAGGTTCCGGCTCCATCTCCAAATCCATCAACTTCTCGTACAAGGCTTCGGTAGACACCATCTGCCAATTCTCACCACCATCAACCGTTTTAAGCATCAAGCCATAAGCACCCGAGGCAAAACCGTTGTTTTCATCTGAAAAATAGACGTCTAATAAGGGTTTAGGAATATCTCCACCCGGAATTGGATCCTCATATTGAAGCTGCCAATTCTGACCGCCATCCTTGGTGTGTAAAATAACTGCGTCATGCCCAGTCGCCCAACCTAGATTCTCATTTAGAAAAAACACATTGGTCAGCAGTATCTGTACCGGTGATGTTGCTTGATTCCAAGTATTTCCATCCTTTGAATAAACAATATGCCCATACAGGCCGACACCAACATAGCCTGCATCAGCCGCTAGCTTTTCAGAATCCGTTAGTAACACCTTACTCGACAGTTCTGACATCAGCGCAGGCTTCTGAATAGAAACAGCCGCAGCAGGCAAGGCACAAGTAAGCAGCGAAAGTGCGATAAATTTACGCGATTTTTTAACAATATTTAAAATCATATAGGTACCGTCTTATCTAATTTTTTGAAATATAACCATCATGGTTATGCCACGTTTGCATAAAAATGGCTGGGAAACCCAGCCATTTTTAATACATCACTATGATCTAGCGAATTCCGTTTCGTCTTACCGTAGACGGCGTGTAATGCTTATCACCGGCTCTCCAAGCGAAATCAGGACCGTTCTTCTTGTCCCACATTAACGCAATCATACGTCCAGCTTGCATATCGTACTGAACTTCAGCGGCTGCATTCATGAAAGCAACGTCATAGTAATTAACGTCATGAGATTCCCAGAAGCGCCAGATTTGATCACGACGATCATAACCATCAACCGCCATAATCCACCATGAATCTTCATCTAAGAAGAAAGTACGACGCGCATAAGCGTGGTTAGTACCTTCTTTAAGCGTCGCTTCAACTACCCATACACGGTGTAATTCATAACGCGCATAGTCTTGGTTTAAACGACCTTCAGCGGTAATAACCTTGTCAGGCGTTGCATCTTTATCGTGCAGTTTATAGGCGTTATAAGGAATATAAACCTCTTTACGACCCGCTAAAGTCCAATCAAAACGATCAGTTGGACCATTCCAGCCCCACTTTTGATCGGTTGTAGCCAAGCCATCACTCGCTGTTAAAGGATTATCATATAACACCTGAGGCGCACGTTTAACACGACGCTGACCAGGGCTATAAACCCAAGCCTTACGCTGAACTTTTGACGTATCATGCGGATCCCTAACTAACAACACCTGACCCGCTACCTTAGCCGGTGCAAGAATTGTTTGGTAAAAACGCAAACCATCGGCATTTTTATCAAAGTCAGCATCTGAAATTTCTGGATCACTCCATTTATTTCTAGTTTGAATATTGAGCTTATTAATAACGTAATCGCCTGATGAAGTCACAGGGATCGTTGTTTCATAAGAATTCAACCAAGGCACCAAAGGACGTGTCAGGTTATTTAAGAATGCTTCATTACCATTATGAGGCACTGGAAAAGCCCATGCTGCACGTGCATCGTTGTACCCCAATCCACCCGTGGCACCAACAACAGCTTCCGCATTTTTAGCGTTCTTTAAAGCCGCATCATAAATATACGGTTTAAAAACAGCTGAACGTCTCGTTGGGTAGATATTCATGAAGTAATCAGGGTAGGTCTCAAACATATGTTGTTGACCCGCTGTTAACTTATCCGCGTGCTCCTTATAGTTAGCGGCAGTAATTTTAAATAACACCTTATCTGCTGCAAAAGGATCCGCGTGGTAATCACCTGCTTTAAAATCAGCAGGAACCGCAAGCGGCTCATTTTTCCACTCAGGAATGGTCCCCTCAGCATTACCCGCACGTATAGCGCCCGCTGGGGTTAGTTCCGTACCCGTTAAACCTAATTTAGCAAACTCTTCTGCCGTTGTTTTTGCCTGTACTGAGCCAGCCGCACCTACAAGCATCATAGCGCCTGCAAATGTGACCGCTTTTTTCATTGTATTAACTTTCATATTTACCTCTTAAAAACTGTATTTAAATGTTGCTGCTACGTTATCTCTATCACCAAATGTACCATCTTCACTGATCCATTTTGTTGCCGCGATATTAAGTGACATTGTGCTTTGGTAATCAAATGTTACCGCAACTTTAACAACACGCTGCTCTTCAGTAATCGCACCATTATTGAACGGCATTCTACCTTCAAGGTCATGTTTAAACACAAACACAGGATTAACATTCAAGTTCCAAAACAAGTTGTTATAAGTAAACGAAGCAACCGCAGTATAACCATACGCTAAATGATTAATTGGGCGATCTAATTGATCGACACCATCTGCATGAGGTCTTCCAGCATCGCTGAAGTTGTTATTTAAATCATCAATCCAAATCATCGCATAATCAAAAATAAATGCTTGCTTATCCGATCCAAACGCTGGCTTACCACCCACATATGTAAACGCACCTAAAAAGGTTGTCACATCAGATGCTTCAATTCCACAACCCGCCAAAGGCGTAGTATCTGGAAAGACGTTAACACCTCCGTTAGCTAAACCATGACTATTTCGGCAATAACGTGTATCAAAGAAGTCTGGTTTGTAATTTAGCTCTGTTTGGAAAGAAATACCGGTACTACCGACTTCACCATTTAACGATACAGCAAATGTATCTTGGTCTTCTGCATAAACAGTACGGTAGGTGCCGTTATTAAACGCTTGCATATACGGTAAATGTGCATGCGTTCTGGTGTAGTAGAAACCTAGATCCATTTCATCATAGTCTTCTAAAATAGTATGCAAAGAAACACCATACTGACCACCACGATCTGGGTTATCAGACGCTACATTGGTTCTACCACCTAGTGGAGCATTATCACCTTCGCCTTGGAAATCGAACGGGCTAAAGAATGTACCTACTGGCATAAACTCAGTCCTGCGCCAGTTCCATACATAAAACGCTTCAAGACTGGTGTTATCAGATAGCTCGTAGTTTGCGTAAACCATTTCCTGTGGTAATAAACGCTCTTTAACTTCTGAACCTGGCGTTGTACTTTTACCTAGATCGACTGGGTTAATCATTTGAGTAATACCACCACCGGCGAAATTACTCTCACCCCAGTTGATAACTTGTTTACCGACACGAACGTTTAAGCTGCGTCCATCAACATCAAAATTTTTGTAAACAAAAAAGTCATATAATCTGAAACGATTCGCTTCTTCACGAGACTCTTCAGGAACACCGTCCATTGTACCAGCCGCTGCATTCTCATTACATGAACCCGAACTACAGGCATTTGCACCATCCATCAGCGCGAAGTCATAGGTATAACCTACACGAGTGAAAAACCCCATGTCTTTATAGTTAATCCCAATATCCGATAAAACCGATATCGGCGCACTATAAATATCGCCAGAATTATCAAACACACTTTGACGACCGCTTGATGAAACGGTGCTTTTTGGGTTGGCGTTTTTCAATGCCATCGCTGCACTGAATGATACCGTGGTATCGACATAACCGGTCATTTCTCGGTTATCAAAATCTAACTGAAAGGCCGCTGCCTGAGATGACAGTGTTGCTGCCGCAGCTAAGGTAATTAATTTACCCGCTGTTTTTAAGCTTTTACGCTTATTAAAATTATTTTTTGTAGTTTTCATTTGCTCTCCTATTTGTAAGCCCCACAACATTAACATACTTTTAGCCACAAGAATATAACGCTAGTTAGAACCAAGCAATAAAACAAACGATCGTTTTCTTAGTTTAAATTAAAAGGCTTACATTACATCACGTTACAGATATAACATAACAATAATCATACGTGTATAAATTGATTTCAATGATGAGAAGAACAGCAATCCCTGACTACGCACATTTCACTTGTTGCTATAAAACAACGTATCAACAGCCATCAAATTGACCTCTTAATATCTCCATCTCGACACCAGCCTAGCTAGCTGAATTTGTTTTGAATTATTACGGAAACCCAGGATCAATCAAATAGATTTAAATCTATCAAGCCACCCTTTATTTTTGGCAAAAAAAATGGCTGGGAAACCCAGCCATTTTTCCATCCAGCCTTATTGTAGACTAACGTATACCGTTTCGTCTAACGGTAGAAGGCGTGAAGTATTTATCCGCTGCTCGCCACGTTAGATCAGGGCCTTTCGCCTTATCAAAACCCAAGGCAATCATCCGTCCCGCTTGCATATCGTATTGAACCTCAGCCGCCGTGTTCATAAAGGCTGCATCGTAGTACATGACGTCGTGTGATTCCCAGTAACGCCAGATATTTCCACGTCGATCATAGCCATCGGAAAGCATAATCCACCATGAGTCTTCATCTAAGAAGAAAGTTCGATGACCGTAAGCATGATTAGTACCTTCTTTCAACGTAGCCTCAACCACCCAAACACGGTGTAATTCATAGCGAGAGTAATCTTGGTTTATACGACCACTGTCAGTAATCACTTTATCGGGTGTTGCATCAGCTGCATGTAATTTATACGCATTATAAGGTATATAAATTTCTTTACGACCTAATAGCTTCCACTCAAAACGATCAGTCGGACCATTAAAACCAAACTTTTGATCGGTTGTTGCCAAGCCATCACTCGCCGTCAAAGGGTTATCATACAAAATTTGTGGTGCACGTTTCACACGACGCTGACCCGGACTATACACCCACGCTTTACGTTTCTTGTCTGAAAACTCATGTGGGTCACGAACCAATACCACTTGACCAGCCACTTTTGCGGGCTCAATAATAGTTTGGTAGAAACGCATACCATCAACAGATTGGTCAAAATCGGCATCTGAAACAGAGGAGTCACTCCATCGGTTACCAATCTGAATATTCAGTTTATTAATCACATAATCACCCGATGAGGTCACCGGAATAGTCGTCTGCCTTGAATCAATCCAAGGAAGCTGAGGGCGTGTAATATTATTTAAAAACGCCTCATTGCCATCTTTTGGAATGGGGAATGCCCACGATGCACGTGCATTGGTGTAACCCAAACCACCACTAGAGCCTAAGTTAACTTCGGCATTAGCCGCATTCTTTAATGCCGACTCATTTACGTATGAATTAAATACCGCAGAACGTCGAGACGGATAGATATTCATGAAAAAGTCAGGATATGTTACAAACATATGCTGCTGACCGGCGGTTAACTTGTCTGCATGCTCTTTGTAATTACTCGCGGTAATTTTAAACAACACGTCATCAGCCGCGAATGGATCGGGGTGATACATACCTACTTTAAAGTTAGCGGGAGGAATAATCGCTTCATTTTTCCACTCTGGAATGGTTCCTTCTGCGTTACCCGCACGAATAGCGCCCGCTGGGGTTAACTCGGTACCACTCACGCCTAATTTAGCGAGCTCTTCAGCGCTTACTTTTGCTAAAGCCGCCCCTGACACACCTGCTAGCAGCAATACACTACCGCAAACAATCGCTGTTTTATTTATTCCTGTTTTCGTCATAAATATACTCCTAAAGATATTATTTTTGATACAGCATACTTGTAAGTCAATCCCTTCACCAAGAACACCGGTTATATCGTATATAACTGTGTTTTCATCCATGATGTTAATGATGAGCCTAACACGATATAAAACTAATACCAAGCGTTTGCTAGCTGATGCTGACTCTTAATCTAGCTTGACCTTTTATAGCCAATAACTCAGCTCAGCCCCTAAGATAATGCCAGCCTTTCATCCACCCAATCAAGATAGTTACTCATTGCTCATCAAGCCAGTGCACATCGGCCTAAAACCCACCTAGCTCAAGCAACTTAGGTATGAATAACAAGGTTCTTTCCAGCCCATACGCCATTGTTTCCCGACACTTAATATAAAGTATCATTTTTGATTACCCGTATCGCTATGGTTATATCACTCTCATACGTTTAGCTTAAATAACGAAAACAGGCTAGAATATTTTTTTTACCTATCTATAAGCAGCTATGAGCAACGATTTTAGTAGTGAATTCAATTTAGACGATGATGTGATGTACCTTAACCACGCCGCCGTAGCACCTTGGCCGGTACGCGCCGAACAAGCGGTTAATGCATTTTGCCGAGAGAATGTAACCATCGGCTCCAAAAAATACGCTAACTGGCTAAAAGTTGAGTCTCGGCTCAAAAGCCAATTAGCTGAGCTTATCCACGCTAGTTCAGTTGATGAAATTGCCCTCGTTAAAAACACATCCGAAGCGCTATCGTTCGTTGCCTATGGCTTGAGTTGGTCCGCTGGCGACAATATTGTGACCAGTGATGAGGAATTCCCTTCTAATATGATCCCGTGGGAGTCACTGGCCGAGCAAGGTGTTACGGTTAAAAAAACGCCGTTAAAAAATGCGAGTGATCCAACCGCTAAACTGATTGAGCAAATTGATGTTAATACCCGCTTACTAACCATAAGCTCGGTACAGTATGCTTCGGGTTTACGGGTAGACCTAGAACGTTTAGGTGAAGCTTGCCAACAAAAGGGGGTGCTATTTTGTATTGACGCCATTCAATCTGTAGGTGCGTTTGAGGTTGATGTTCAACGTTATCAAGCGGACTTTATGATGGCTGATGGACACAAGTGGTTGCTCGGGCCTGAAGGCCTAGGCTTTTTTTATTGCCGCAAACAAACCATCGATAAACTCAAGCTAACTCAGTTTGGCTGGCATATGGTGGAAGACATGGGTAATTACGACACGCCATTATGGGAAACGGCCGCTTCAGCTAGACGCTTTGAATGCGGTAGCCCCAATATGCTGAGCATTCATGCGTTATCAGCCAGCATCAGCCTATTACTTGAAATAGGTATGCCTCGCGTTGAAAAAAACGTGATCTCACGTGCCGATTACATCATCAACAAAGTTCAACAGCAACCGCAGCTAAAGCTACTCACCCAAGCCGAGCCCGATGGGAATAACATTGTTGTTTTCAATACGCTTGAGGCAAAACTCGATGAATTATTTAGCTATTTAACCGAGCATGGCGTTGTTTGCGCCAAGCGTGGCGGCGGGATCCGTTTTTCAGCACACTTTTATACACCCAATGCGGTAATAGACCGTGCGTTTGCGCTGATCGATCGTTTTTTCGAGTTATAAACGCGGTTGCTAACAAAGGTAGAAATTGGGGCCTTTCCTTACCCACCCCACTAAATAGGCTCCCCTCTCTCTAGCAACTCCAATACACCCTTAAACTCAACCGGCTGACTAAACAAATACCCTTGAGCAATGTCACAACCCGAGGCTTTTAAGTGCTGATATTGGGCCTCCGTTTCGATACCTTCGGCAACGACGGTAAGCTTCAACTGCTTAGCCAAGGTGATAATCGCATCGACGATCGCCGCATCATTGGCATCATCATTGATGTCTTTGACAAAAGCTCGGTCTATTTTCAAAATATCAATTGGGTAACGCTTTAAATAAGCCAACGATGAATAGCCCGTCCCAAAATCATCCATCGCGATATCAATACCCATCTTTTTAATTTGCGCCAAGGTGTTTATGGTTAAATCGGCATCCGACATCATCAGGCTTTCGGTAATTTCAAACTCAAGGTGCTCGGCTGATATATCAAATTTTTGTATTGCACGTTGAATCGTATCAATCAGTTTATTATTACCAAATTGCCGTTCAGACAGGTTAACCGCTACTTTCCCCGGGTTATACCCCAGTTTTAACCAGCTTTTAATCGCTCGGCAGGCCTCAAAAATCACCCACTCACCCACCTCAACCATCAAACCTGACTCTTCAAGTACCGGAATAAATTCGACTGGTGAAACCAGGCCTACCCCAGGTTTATGCCAGCGAATAAGGGCTTCTAGGCCTATCATTTCACGCGTACGCATCTCTATTTTCGGCTGATAGTGAAGTTCAAATTGCCCATGCTCTACGGCTTTTCTCAAACTCTGCGAAAGTTCAGCGAACTTCTCTCCATTAACACCTATTTCCATCGAGTAAAAACAAAACCCATTACGCCCTGACTGCTTTGCTATATACATCGCTGAATCCGCACAATTTAATAAGCCGCCTCGATCCCGTGCATCCATAGGGAACTGGCTAATACCAATACTTCCACCCACAAATAATTCTTTTTCTTGATACAGAATAACTCGACTTAACTCTCGCAAAATAATACGTGCAACTCGCTCAAGTCCATCATTACCCTTCACATCATCGATAATCAAGGTGAACTCATCGCCCCCCAACCGCGCGACCACATCTGATTCTCTAACAACATTTTTCACCCGCTGGGCAATTTCTTTAAGCACCACATCCCCAGCCTCATGCCCCCATGAATCATTGATATGTTTAAAGCGATCAAGGTCGATAAAAAACAACGCAAACCCATGCCCGTTACGCTTACTTCTGACGATAGCCTCATCTAAATAAATATAAAATAAGCTCCTGTTCGGTAACGTGGTTAACGCATCATAATTAGCTAACTGATATAACTTTTCTTCCGCGAGTTTTCGTTCTGTGACATCTTCAAACAACCAAATTGAGTCCTTATCGTCACCAAGACCCGTGCTTTTGCCCGATAACTTACACCAAAACACCGAGCCATCTGCACGCATTAAGCGTTGTTCAGCGTGATAAACTTTCCCAGCCTTCAAAGCTGGGTATGCTTCATCACCTAATTCATAATAAGCGTCTTTATTTGGGTATAAGAACAAACTATTCTGCCCAAGAAAGTTCTCCGTCGAGTAGTTGAACATCGACAGAATTTTATTATTCACCCGCACATACTGACGCTCATGTAACCAAGCTATGCCAATATCGGCGTTATCAATAATCATTTCCTGTTCTTGAATCACTTTTTCATTATTGCCAACAAAGCCATTAAATTCTTCCCATACCGATTTAAATTCAGCCGTCACTCCTGCTTCCAAGGGTAGACGCGCTGATAACTCACCACTGGTCAGGCGCTTCATAGTGTTATTCAAGCTTTCGATAGGCGTTTTTATTTGTCGAGTAATAAGCATTATCAACACAACTAGAATAAATATAAAAATAGTCAATAAGGTGAATAACAATAAGGAACTCAACATAGAGAGTTCCTCGTTCGTTTCAATGCTATCAGCAACCAATATTTCACTAATGGAATACATGTCAGTCAATTCACCCTGAATTGAAACCAACACCTTTTTAAAACTTATGGATGCTTCAGCTAAACGTTCATCATTCGAAAAACGCTCCTTTATTAACCGAGTTAACGGTGCATCATTCGATAACAGCGCTGTCACCACGGCTAAATTAGCCGATAATTGCACAGCCTTCAGCTGCAAACCATGATTGCGTCCACTTATTTTTTTTACTCTTTCGATCGCTTTTTTTACTTGCGCCAAGTTCTGCGATAAGTCATGGCTATTGATCTCGAGTAACTGATCTATATTATCGACATACAATAATATAGAGACATTATTTGTCAGCTCGGCCAGCTTCATCCCAAGGGTTAAGTCGGCATTGAGTAACTCATGATTGCTCGGCCTATTTGAGCGCTGATTCATCACATCCATCAGCGCAACCTTGCCACTAAAGCCCTCCCTGAAAATAATCAATGCCTCAACTGCAACCTGAGTATCCTGTCTAAAGCCCCGTAGTTTTTGCATACTGCTGAGTTTATTAAGCTGTAAGTCATGCAGGCTGATTAACTTATCGGATAACACCGTATAGAGAGCATCAAGCCTTAATTTTATCGCTAATAATTGAGAGTCATTCTGTACTAGGCCATATAAAACATTGAGGTGTCGACTCGTATTAACAGCAAGCTGCTCCATAGCCACGGATGCTCCCTCCGCCCCCTTGCTTTGCCTAATGCGAGACTCAAGAATCGCATAATTAACCAAATCCGCTTCAATATCTCGCTGCAAGGCAATAATAGGCAAGACCTCAGCGGTAAAAACGCCTTGGTAGTGTGAAACCAAACGATTAGTCAACACATAGGTCAGCATCGTTAAAGCACTGCCGCTCACCAGTATGTTAACGACAAACTTACTAAGCTCTTTTATCGAACGCCCATGCAGACTGAGTTCAATCTTTTTTTTCAGTTTGTCAATCAACAACATCCTCATTGGCTGTCGTAGTTAACGGCGATTTGTTTAAACTGCCCATCCACAAATTGATGCAACCAAATAGCTTGACTCGCTTGCCGGCTCGTTTGTTTTAACCGCAAGGGTACTGGACCAGTACTGGTATGTAACGGCCCAATCCTCTCAATGGCTCTTAGAATCGATGTTTTATTTATCTCACCCGGTATAGACTGAAGCACTTCAATAAATATTTTTGCCACGATGTAACCCTCTAAGGAGGTTGAGCTAAAGTCCGTTGCTCCTCTCTGTTTTACATACGACTCGCGGTATTGTCTAGTAAGCGCATTATCAGCGTTCACATGAGGAACAACTGATGTGATATAAATCCCATCCGTATCCTTTTCCAATAACTCAGCCAACGGTTTGCTGCCGGTATATGAAATATGATAATACTTGAGGTTTGGTAATTCCGCTTTCAATAAATTGATGAATAAACTTGATGCACCATAAGTACTAATCATAATGATCGCTTTAGGGGGCACTGTTGCGGTTAAAACATCGGCCACGGATTGTTCTACATTATGGGTGTTTTTTCTATAACGTGTATGTAACAACGGGCCGGCATTCTCAAGCCCATACTCTTTAAGCTTTTCGATCGCAACATCGTACGTCGTATCACCTGATGCATCCTTCTGTGTTAACAGCGCAATTTCATTCGGTTTTATGCCACTGTTTAAAATATGCTCAAGCATCATGCCAATTTCCTGCTTATAACTCGCTCTATAGTTATAGACACAGCAGCCGACATTATCCTGCCTTAACACCGATGCGCCAGTAAACGCACCAAACATCAAAACACCTCGTTTATTGATGATGGGGACCGTTAACATCGCCATTGGCGTGCCAATACTCCCCAAAATAGCATTAACGTGTTCCTCGTCAATGAGCTGACGTACATTTCTCGCAGCCATTAGCGGCACATAACCGTCATCACGCGCTAGTAGGCGAACTTTCCTTCCCTGCACCCCACCCGAGGCATTAATTTCAGCAAAACCTAGCTCTAGGCCTCTTTTCATTTCTAAACCAATATCGGCACTTAAACCGGACATATCACCACTCATGCCGACTAAAATATCATCCTGTGCAAACAGCAGGGAGCCATAAAATGCGAGCGCAACCGCCAGTAAACACTGGCTAACTGAGCAGCGTAATTTTTCAACCACGGAATACATCACCATAAACTGCCGATCTCCAAAACCAAGTCGTTTTAATTATTTTTTTTAGTTAGACCCTCCCAAATACTACCCCAAGATTTGTATTATTCAAGTAACAAATTACTATTCCTTAGTTGATTGGCTGCTAAAAGATCGAAGGAAACGGATATAATATCGAGCTCTATTGCTCAGCACGGCTAAAATCCCCATGCAAAATTCAACTACCGTTAAGGTCGGCTCTATTTCTATTGGCCATCAACACCCCATCGTTATTCAGTCAATGACTAATACCGATACCGCCGATATTGCTAAAACCGTCGAACAAGTGATGCAATTGGCCAAAGCAGGTTCGGAGTTAGTTCGCATCACAGTGAACAGCGAGGAAGCTGCGGCCGCCGTAGCCACCATCCGGCAGCAGCTCGATCAATTGGGTTGCGATACCCCCTTAGTCGGAGATTTTCACTTTAACGGACATAAACTACTAGAAAAATATCCCTGCTGCGCACAGGCACTCGCAAAATACCGCATCAATCCGGGTAACGTCGGCCGCGGCAGTAAACGCGACCCTCAATTTGCCCAAATGATTGAGTTTGCGATTAAATACGACAAACCTATCCGCATCGGCGTCAACTGGGGCAGCTTAGATCAATCTGTACTCGCTCGCTTAATGGATGAGAACTCACGCGCCGACATTCCACGCGGTTCGCTGGTGGTTATGCACGATGCGGTGATCACCTCCGCACTCGAAAGCGCAGAAAAAGCCATCGAACTCGGTTTAGCTAAGGATAAAATCATCCTATCGTGCAAAATGAGCGGGGTTCAAGACCTTATTTCGGTGTATCAGGATCTAGCCTCTCGATGCCAATACCCTCTACACCTTGGTTTAACCGAAGCCGGCATGGGTAGTAAGGGCATTGTCTCGTCCACCGCCGCTTTAGCCATATTATTACAACAAGGTATCGGCAATACGATTCGTATTTCATTAACCCCCGAGCCAGGTGGCGACCGTTGCCAGGAAGTCATCGTCGCGCAAGAAATATTACAATCAATGTCCTTACGCGCATTCACCCCTGAAGTTATCTCTTGCCCCGGCTGTGGCCGAACCACCAGCGATTATTTCCAGCAATTAGCGCAAGACATACAATCCTATTTACGTCATCAAATGCCTGTATGGAAAAACCAATACCCTGGGGTAGAAAGTATGAAGGTGGCTGTTATGGGCTGCGTGGTCAACGGCCCAGGAGAAAGTAAGAATGCCAATATAGGCATTAGCTTGCCCGGCACTGGGGAGAAACCCGTCGCACCGGTGTATATCGATGGCTTAAAAGATGTCACCCTGAAGGGTGATGATATTGCTCAGCAGTTTCAAGCAATCGTCGAACGCTACGTGGTCGACACTTACCGCTAGACTTCCCTAGCATTAAAAACATATATTAGCGGCTAGTGACTCTCCGTCACTAGCCGCTAAATCATTATTCTAAACCTGTTACTTCTTCAGCTTGTAGTCCCTTATCGCCTTTGGTAATAGTGAACTCAACGACTTGATTTTCTTTTAACGTACGAAACCCATCGCCTTGTATTGCTCTAAAATGAACAAATACATCTTCACCGCCTGCGTCTGGCTGAATAAACCCAAAACCCTTTGAGTTATTAAACCATTTAACAATACCTTTTACTTTTTCTGACATCTCTCATCCTTTAGTTAAATAAACAATATAAATCAGCTGGTTAATTGTTTTTCTTAAAGCCAAAACACCTAAATAACGTGTCATTCTTAACTCCACTGAACCTTGAGTATACTAAAAGCAATAAAAATATCCATAATTCTTTTTAGCCTACGGCGGCTAATGAGTTGCTCAGCCACTATGACTCGGCCTTTTTCGCCTGCTCCCATAAGTGATCTAACTCGGCTAAACTACACTCTTCGAAGCTTAAAGCTGAATCTTTTAAGGCCCGTTCAATATACTCAAAGCGCGCACTAAAACGCCGGTTGGTTTGTCTTAAACTATGCTCAGGGTTAACCTTTAGATGTCTCGCTAAGTTGATACAGCTGAATAAAACATCGCCAAATTCCTCTTCTATACGCGGTTGATTAAGCTGCTGAATCTCATCTTTCAACTCAGCAATTTCTTCATCGAGTTTATCTACCACATCTTGCAGATTATCCCAGTCAAAACCCACCGCGGACGCTTGTTTCTGTAATTTCTCAGCCTGCCTCATCGCCGGCTGTTTAGACCCTACACCGCTGAGCACACCTTGCTGTCCGGCTGATTTTTTTTCGACTCGCTTAAATTGTTCCCATGTCGGCGTCTTGGCCGCTACCGCCGATTCAAAAACATGTGGGTGCCGCCGTACCATTTTTTCACACGCGGCCTCCACCACATCCGTAAAATTAAATGCCTGCTGCTCTTCGGCTAAGCGTGAGTGATACACCACTTGAAATAATAAATCACCCAACTCATCCCGTAGGGCCGGCATATCTCGCTGCTCAATCGCTTCAGCTACCTCATAAGCCTCTTCTATGGTATACGGCATGATGCTATTAAAATCTTGCGCCAAATGCCATTCACAGCCGGTCTCGTTATCGCGCAGCTCCGCGACGATGTCCAATAAGCCCTGTAGCTGTTTATTTCGACGCATTTTTGTATTGTGCATAAGCGAGTGATGTGAAATTATGATGACGGTTAAAATCGCCTTTATTCTATGCTAAATATTATCTGGCTCAGCTTTTTCTTCATCGCCTTCCTGAGCGGGCTTTATCAATTTTTTATGTTGGGCAATAGTGCCATTTTTAATGACATTACTCTCGCAACATTCACCCTGTCTAAAACAGCCTTTGAAATATCACTCGGGCTCACTGGGGTGTTATGTTTTTGGATGGGGATCATGAAAATAGGCGAAAAAAGTGGTTTCATTGATCTATTAACAAACTTTTTAAGCCCGCTACTAAAGCGTTTAATGCCCGATGTGCCGGATAAACACCCTGCGCTTGGCGCGATGGTGATGAACTTGTCAGCCAATATGTTAGGCCTAGACAACGCGGCTACCCCGTTAGGCATCAAAGCCATGCAGCACCTGCAAACGCTAAACCCCGACAAAGACACCGCTAGTAATGCACAGATTTTATTCTTGGTGATCAATACCTCGGCCGTTACTTTATTCCCCTTAAGTATTTTCACTTATCGCGCACAAATGGGGGCAGCCGACCCAACCGATGTCTTTATTCCAATATTAATAGCCACTTACGCCTCGACCATTGCCGGGCTTATTGCCGTCGCCAGTGTGCAACGCATTCGTCTCTACGACCCCGTTATTCTCAGTTATTTGGCGGGCTTCAGCGGCTTCATCGGTGCCACTCTGTGGTATTTTTCACAGCTCGACCAAGCGATCATGCAGCAGCAGTCGGCGCTGCTGAGTAATTTCATTATTTTTAGTTTAATCATCCTGTTTATGGCGGGCGCACTAAAACGCCGAATCAATGTTTATGAACACTTTATTGACGGTGCCAAAGAAGGTTTTAGTACCGCGGTGATGATTATTCCTTACCTCGTTGCAATGTTAGTGGCAATCGGTGTTTTCAGGGCCAGTGGTGCGATGGATTTGATCCTGCAAGCCTTACGCTCCGTACTCCAAATATTTGCTATCGATGAACGTTTCGTTGACGCCCTCCCCACCGCCTTCATGAAACCACTTAGTGGCAGTGGCGCTCGCGCGATGATGGTTGAAACCATGCAAACCCACGGTGCCGACTCATTTGCCGGCAGGCTCGCCTCTATCGTTCAAGGTAGCACCGAAACGACCTTTTACGTACTGGCGGTTTATTTTGGCGCCGTCGGCATTAAAAATGCCCGACACGCACTGGCCTGCGGTTTAATCGCCGATTTGGCGGGAATTATCGTCGCCATTTTGCTCGGCTACTTATTTTTTGGCTAAGACAAAACTACCGTCATAACCATTAGCTTTGATAGAATGGGCGGCTACATTGATCAACATGAAGTCGCCAATATGGCCAAAAACCGCCAATCTTTCGTTTCCAAACTTTACCCGGTACTCGCTAAATTCCCACTGCCGGTACTGTATGCCTTAGCCTACCCCATTTACCTATTAGGTTATTATTTGGTGGAAAAACGGCGTAATGTCATTTTCTCCAATATGCAAAATTCTTTTCCGCAGAAGTCTGATGCTGAGTTACAACGTATGGCGAAACTATGTTTTAAGCGTTTAGTTTATGTGATGGTGGAGGCGATCAAATGCGGTGATTTAAGCGAGCAAGAGATCCAACGCCACGTCAGCATTAAAAACCCCGAACTCATCCAACAATACGCCGATAATAATCAATCAATATTAATGCTCGCGGCACACCATTGTAACTGGGAGTGGTTACTGGCCGCTTGTAGCCTGCAATTACCGTTTCCTATCGACGTCGTATACAAGCCTCTGCACGACCTTGCGGTGGACGAACATATGAAGAAGTCGCGTTCACGTTTTAACGCACGCCCTATTCCGAATAAAAACGCCTTAATTGAAATCATGCAGCGCCGCAAAGAAGTACGTGGTTTTGCGATGGTCGCCGATCAATCGCCGATGCGAAAAGAAGAAAAGTATTGGACGACCTTTTTAAACCAAGACAGCTCATTTGCCGTTGGTGCGCAAAAAATTGCCCAGCTGACCAAGTACCCTACTATTTTTGTCGGTATGCGCCGCTTAGGCTTAGGCCAATATGAAGTCTATTTTGAAGAGCTCGCACAAGCGCCTTATAAAAAAGAAGGTTACGAGTTAACCGAACAATATGCTCGGGCGCTGGAGAAAATGATTCTCGAGCAACCCGAAGACTGGATGTGGTCTAACCGTAAGTGGAAACGTAAACGCGGTATATACGAATAAAAAGGCCCTTATTCGCTGACTTTCCCAGCAATAAAACTCGCTAGCTCTTCAATGGTTGGGTAATCAAAAAAGTCGCCTAATTCCACCAAATCGGGGTATAACTCATCGATTCTTTCATGAATTTGTGCCAGTTTTAATGAGCTAGTACCAATATCAAAAATATTGTCACTCGGGGTTATTTTCTGATCAGCCACTACCTCATGACAAATTCCCAATAATACACGCTCAATTGGGCTACCCGCCGCACTGGAAGCCTCAGACTGTTGGGTGTTTAAGGCCTGTAGTTCGGCCATTTTTTCATCAAACCCACCGTCACTGAACTGCTCCGCCAATTTGAAACGCTGCACCTTGCCACTGGTCGTCTTCGGAACATTTTTTATCGGCAACACATGGGCTACGTCTAAACCAGATTGTTCACTCAGCTGGCGGCGAACATCGATGATGACGTCTTGGAACGCTTCCAGTTGCCCACGGTGCAAGACAAAAACAATCAGTTCATCGACCGCTTCCTCCGTATCTCGAACCCCACAAACGACGACCTTGCCTAATTCAATGCCATCAACCTGTTCACAAACTGACTCTAAATCGGGGGCGTAATAATTCTGCCCGTTAACGATAATCAGGTCTTTCGTTCGCCCGGTTAATACTAACTGCCCTTCATTAATTAATCCCTGATCACCGGTATCTAACCAAGCTTCTGCATCGATGATTTTTTCATTCAATTCAGCTTCGTAGTAATAACCGGCCGTTACGTTGTCACCTTTAATCAGTACTCGACCAACAATGTTTTCAGCAACGACGTGCCCCTGTGAATTGACAATTTTCAATTCGGTGCCGGTAATCGCGTAACCCAAACGAACCAACTCAATGCTTTGTTCATTCGCGTGTTCAACCGTTTGCGCCGGTGCATCTTCACTCAAAGAACTTCTTATCATATGTACGCTCGATAAGGGCTGTTGTAATTTAGGAAAACTCACCACCAAACAGGCTTCGGCTAAACCATATACGGTAAACATCGCCGTATCGGATAAACCAAAGGGTTTCATCACCGCATTAAATTCACGGCATAAATCTGCTGAAATAGGTTCCGCACCATTAAAAATCAACCGTACGGCTGATAGGTCTAAACCTTGTTGATTTTCCGGTTTAAAGCGTTTTAGTACGTGTTTATAGCCAAAATTAGGCGATGCAATAACCGTCGTTTTCTTTTCGCTGACCTTTTCCAACCAAAGATTTGGCCTACGCACAAACAACTCAGTTGGCATAATGTACTGATCAATATTGACCAATAAGGGGGTCAAGTGGAAACCAATAATGCCCATATCATGGGTTAATGGCATCCAACCAAAAAAACTGTCTTTTTCATCGAAGGCACTGCATTCAATAATGCCATTCAGGTTGGTCACTAAATTTTTATGTGTGAGTACCACACCTTTTGGATCACCGGTAGAACCCGATGAGAATTGAATAAACGAGGTTTGTTCAGGTTTAATATCAACGCTTTCACCCAGCTGAGCAAAGTCCTCGATACGATCCAGTCGAATCGAGTTTTTCTCAATCGCCTGATAGATCTCTTCTTTACCGTGTTCTTCGGCATACACCTTTAAGCGCTGCAAGGCCTTTCTAGAGGTGGCCATATACGGTGTTGCTAACTTTTCAAAAACATTAAACACCTTCTGCCGATGGCCATCACTGGTACCAATGGCCAAGGGCACGGCGACAATACCGCCATACTGACAGGCCCAAAATGTATCGATGAATTGTTCATTATCGGCTAAATGAATAATCAGTTCATCGCCTTCTGCCGCGCCCTTTTGCTGAAAATGATGCAGCAAACCCAAGGCACGCTGTTTTAACACGGGGTAACTCACCTCACGTTCCTGATCTTGACCGCTGATGTAAGTAATGCTCTTACTGCTGTCTTGGTTACGGTCTAATGCTTCAACTAGGGTTTGGGGGAATACACTCATGATTTTTAGCAATTTCTCTATTCGGTATAGGTAACGGGTATTTTATCAGTGATTATACGATCTGCGGTGGGAATTGCGGCTCAAAGCGATACCTTAACACTTGGCAAGATTCAGCCCTGACAATCACCGCAGCGCTCACTCGCTCCCCCAGTGCTAACGGTAGGCAACTCCACATTGCCGGCAGGCCATATTCAGCGGGGCAATCTTCCAGTTGATAAGCATCAGATAAATTAAAACCACAACGCGAAAGCCCCATGCCGAGTCCTCGGCCCGTGGCTTTGATGAAGGCCTCTTTACAAGTCCAAATATGAAAAAACACCGCTTCATGTTGATGCGCTGCCAACGTTTGCCAGCGCTCTTTTTCCGCCATCGAAAAATGCCGTTTTACGATTCCCGCCATTTGTTCAACAGGCCGCCAGTGTTCGATATCCACACCGAGCCCATCATGAAGGCTGATCGCCACCAAAGCGGCATCCTGAGAGTGACTAATATTAAAAAAAAGCGGGGTGTTTTTTAACTGCGGTTTGCCATAACGATCACGGGTAAATTCGATACTATGCGGCTCTTGCTGCAGGTAAGTAGCCAACAAAAGACGCAACTGAATACGCATCGATAACGCTCGCTGCCGATGCTCTGGCCGACGTAAGCGATTCACCTTAAGCCACTCGTCTTCACTGAGCATCGAGCGAGCCAGAGATTTTTCTTCGGCGAGCGGCTTTAGCTCGATTTGCCAGAGGTGAACTTCATTAACCCGCAGCGCTTGAATACTCTGCATTACCTACCTTAATTGATCTAATGACACAGATTGACTATCGTCATATTAACCGCTGAGTCTACTATACTAAATGGAGAAACAGTCATTAAAGCCAACCCGGTGAGTTTATGAGCGACACTGATTTAAACAAGGATGATTCACTACAGCCCAACACTGGCGACAATGGCAAGAGCAGCATCGACCCAACGGTATTTAACTGGACCTATCAGGCACTGAATGTCCTGTTTAAATTCCTAAAGCTGAAGATTATAGTGCATGGCGATGAGACTGCCTTACATGACGGTCAGATTTTTCTATTTAACCACTTTGCACGTTTTGAAGCGGTTATCCCGCAATACATCATTTATCAAAAAACCGGCCAATTATCGCGCTCAATCGCCTCTAAGGAATTATTCTCAGGGGATGAACTAATCAGTCGTTACTTAATGAATTTGGGCGGCATCGCTAACGATACCGACGACTTAATGTATCTCGTATCGAAGGATATTCTACACGCTCACAAGCTCGTCGCCTTCCCCGAGGGAGGCATCGTCAAAGACCGCCGCGTATTGGACAAACAAGGTCGCTACCGAATATATTCCCGCTCCGATGATCGACGCCGGGAACTACATACCGGCCCCGCTTTCATTGCACTCACCTTGGCCATATTCAAGTCGTCGGTACGCCAACTCGCCGGCGATAAAAAACTCTCCCAAATTAGCGCTTGGGCTACCGAGCTAGGCCTAAATAACGCCCAACAACTCATTGATATTAGCCAGCAGGAGACCTTGATTACCCCCTGCAACATCACCTTTTACCCGCTGCGCGTTAAAGGTAACACCATTACCAAAGTCTTGGACTTCCTACAAACTGACTTGAAACAACGCATTTCGGAAGAGTTATTAATTGAGGGGAATTTTTTACTGAAAGAAACCGATATGGATATTCAGCTATGCCCCCCCATCGTCGTAGAGAACTATTGGTCGCGCTGGGAAGATAGGGTTGCTTCTTTATTGGTGCAGCACTCCTCCCTATCATTAGCCGAACTATTCAATAGCGTACGCAAAGGAGAAAGCTGGGGCCAGCGGCTCTTTAATATCGCCCACCACCGTAATGCGCTTAAAATTCGTGACCAATATATGCATGCTATCTATGCCGCTGTGACCATCAACATCGCGCATATTGCTGCCAGCCTGTTGCTTCACTTTATACAACAAGGCAAGGTACATATAAACCGAAAAAAGCTGCATCAATTACTCTACGTGTGCTGTAAGTTTCTACAAAAAACGCCCTCGTTAAACGTTCACCAGACGCTGAAAGACCCGAATATTTATCGTAATATCCTATTTAAAAACAGTGAAAGCTTTGATCAGTTCCTAAGAAGCATGTACAGCGCAGAGTTAATAAGTCGGCAAGGTGCTTATTATCAATTCACCGGGATACTCAATCCTGAAACAACCTTTGATTCCATTCGGCATAAAAACCCGCTCGTGGTCTATGCCAATGAAGTTGCCCCGATAGAAGCCGTGCAACACGCCATCCAAGATAGTTTATCGTTCAAATTTAATAAGCGCTTACACGACTTTGCAGAGATGTTATTCGATGACGAACTACGCGAACAACAATCCGACTTATCAGCCTTCCAACAACAAAAACACCAAGCGCTGCAGCCAACAGCCTCTATTATTGCATCGGGTCTCCCCTTTATTATTCGGCCCGACCCACAAAACGGCGAGTGCGTCGTGCTGGTACACGGCTTATTATCAACCCCAGGCGAAATTCGCCCGCTCGCCGAGAAACTGGCTAAACAAGGTTACATCGTTATCGCACCACGGTTAAAAGGGCACGGTACTAACCCTTGGGATCTACAACAACGCAGCTGGCAAGATTGGCGACAATCGGTACAGCAAGCAATCAAAATCGCTCATTGTTATTCCAGCAAACTGCATCTGGTCGGCTTTTCCAGTGGCGCATTATTGTCGCTTATATTGGCCGCCAATAAAGTTAATAAAATAAGTTCCGTTAGCGCCTGTTCAACACCTATTGATTTTAAAGACCCGCTGATCAAGCTGGTTAAGATAACTCACGCAAGTAATAAGCTCATCAAATCGCTGACCGGTGCCGAAGGGTTTTTCCCATTTCAAGAAAATAAGCCTGAGCACCCGCATATTAACTACCGACATATACCGATCGCTGCGGTGAACCAATTATTACGCCTAATCAGCGCCAGTAAAACTAGGTTCAAAAAAATCAAATGCCCCGTGCTGCTGATACAAGCCGACAACGACCCCGTCATTGCCCCATCTAGCATGAGTTTTTTACTCAATGCTATCGATAAATCGGCCTTAACTTACCACTGGGTCAGTTCCAGCAGGCACGGGATTTTGTTTGAGAACAGCGATAACTGCCAGCAAATCATTAGTGACTTTATCTGCAAGCAAGTGAAATAGCGTAAAATACCTCTTTCTAGTCAAAGAATTTAAAAGCAATGCGAGTACACCTTAAAACGCTGGGATGCCGGCTAAATGAAGCAGAAATAGAATCGTGGGCCAATGACTTT
This sequence comes from Cycloclasticus sp. 46_120_T64, assembly GCA_002162695.1. GTDB lineage: Bacteria > Pseudomonadota > Gammaproteobacteria > Methylococcales > Cycloclasticaceae > Cycloclasticus. Next base: position 57,833 of record MAAM01000006.1, read on the forward strand.
AGTCAACGTGGTCATCAACTGGTAAACGAAGACCAGGCCCCCGATGTTTTGGTATTAAACACCTGTGCGGTGACTCAAAGTGCGGTTCGCAAGTCGCGTCAATTAGTGCGTAAAACTCACACCAAAAACCCCAACGCTAAGCTCGTCGTTAGCGGCTGTTACGCCACCTTGAACAAGGACGAAACACTATCGCTGGATGGGGTTGATTTACTCGTCAACAATCAACAAAAAGATCAGCTCGTAGACCTCACCATCGAGCAACTTAGCGTAGAGACCATGCCCAGCATAGCCACTGAACCGAACGCCGTTGCTTTATTCTCTAGGGGCCGGCAACGAGCCTTCATCAAGGTTCAAGATGGTTGTCGTTATCGCTGTAGTTTTTGTATCGTCACCATTGCCCGTGGTGATGAGAAAAGCCGGGCCATCGACGACATCATCAAAGAAATAAACAGCATCGAGCAACAAGGTATCTGCGAAGTAGTCATAACAGGAGTTCACCTCGGTGGTTATGGTAGCGATACCAATAGCAATCTATACAGCCTGATCGAAGCCATCTTAGAACAAACAACGATCCCTAGGATTCGTATGGGCTCACTCGAGCCATGGGACTTACCCAAGGGTTTCTTCAAATTATTTGCCAACCCTAGGTTAATGCCGCATATGCACTTACCCATGCAAAGTGGCAGCGATGCGGTATTAAAACGCATGTCTAGGCGCTGTAAAACTGATGAATTTCGTAGTTTAGTCGCGGAAGCACGTGCGCTGGTCCCCAACCTCAACATCACCTCCGATATTATTGTCGGTTTTCCGGGTGAGACCGAGCTAGAGTGGCAACAGACCCTAGCCTTCGTCGACGAGATGCAGTTTGCCGACCTACATATTTTCAGTTATTCGCCGCGTGAAGGCACCAAAGCCGCGTCGATGCCCGAGCAAGTCCGAAATGAGCTGAAAAAACAGCGCAGCAAAGCCTTGCACCAGTTAGCTAGCAATCTCAAACAACAAAACATGCAAGGCTATATAGGCAGTCACTGCTCTATTTTATGGGAAGATAGTCACGATATTAACGACGATGGCAGCTACACCCTATTTGGCTATACCCCCAATTACCTGCGGGTAAAAATCACTGGCAAAGACGTAAAACAGCTAAGCAACCAAATAAACTCCTGCCTGCTTAGTTCATTGGATAAGGGCGTATTTAACGCCGAATTAACCTAACTCACCTCGTTCAAACAGGATTTTTGTCGCCGCCGCGACCGCGATAGCTGGGGCAAATAGGTTCACCACAGGGATCGTGGTGGCTAATAAGCTGATCCCACCGAAGCTCATGGTGCTAAGCTTTGTTCGATTTAAAATCTGTTTTTGCTGCTGAAATAAAACATGATGGTTATCAAGTCCATACGCACTATATTCAAAGCTTAAAAACCAAGCGCTAAACATGAGCCACAGCGGTAAACTGATCATATTAACTCCCGGAATAAGTGTTAACAGCAGTAAAGGAACCGCTCTAAGCAAATAATACGACAACCTTCGTACTTCAGAAGCCAGCATTTTCGGCGCATCTTTAAAAAAAGACCCGCTTGTCGCCTCCGCAATTGGCCCTCCTTTCAAATGAGCTTCAACCGCCTGCGCTAATTTCCCATAAAAGGGTGCGGCGATGATATTAGCCAATAAGGTAAAGCTATAAAAAACAATGCTCAATATACTCAGCAAAAACAGCGGTAAAACCAGCCAAGCCAACCACGCTAACCAACTCGGTAACAGCGCATCCAGCGCGGTCGATAAATAAGACCATAACAGCCAAGCCGCAAGACTAAACAAGGCCGTATTGATCAATAAAGGAATGATCACAAAACGCCTAAGACCCGGCTGACGTATGAGTGTAATACCCGCGATAAAACTACGAATAAGGTATAAAAATGATTGAGTATCAGGATTCATGCTTTCAGTGTCATTTAATAAAGAAATAAACCGTCTACTTTGATAAAATAGCCGCTCGAATTGTTATTTTAACGCAATGCAGAGCAAATGGAATTAGCCTACGGCAACAAAGACAATAAGCGCATGAATAAAGCCAAAGTCATTACCGTGACCAGTGGCAAAGGTGGTGTTGGAAAATCCAGTACGGCAACTAACCTAGCTTTGTCTTTGTCCGCGCTAGATAACAAAGTGTGTATCTTTGACGCCGATGCCAGCTTGGCGAACATTAATATCCTGCTAGGCATCCAACCAAAATTCACCTTACAACACCTGCTCAACGGTGAAAAAACCTTAAGCGATATTACCATTAAGGGCCCACGTGGCTTAAACATCATACCCGGCGCTACCGGTATCGCCGAATATGCACATTTATCGGCCCAGCAAAAATCCATTTTACTAACCGCGCTCGATCGCTTACAGCAACAATACGACTACCTCATTATTGATACCGCAGCCGGTATTGGTGACGATGTTTTAGACTTCGTCAAAGCCTCACAGTTTTCAATTATTATTATTACCCCTGAGCCGACATCATTAACCGATTCATTCTCCTTACTTAAGGTACTCAAGCGGGAAAACTACCAGCAACGCGCCCATGTGTTAGTCAATATGGCGATGGACTACCGCAGTGGCCAAAGTATTTACAAACGCTTTGAAGCCGCGGTAACAAAATATATCAACGCCGATATTTCATACCTAGGTTATGTCCAAGCCGATGAGACGATGATTTCATCCGTCAGTCTGCAGTGCCCCGCCGTTCTATTAAACCCCGACGCAGAGGCCAGCAAGTGTTTTGAAACAATCGCCAAGAGCATAGAAAGCCGCTTTAAAGAGCAACAAACGACCTCATTCAGCGATTTCTGGCGTCAGCTAAATCCAGCACAAGCGCCTTTACTTAGCGAGTCGAAAATCAACAACACTCTGAGCGACGACAGTGCAAGCACCGAGCAAGCGCAGGAGATGGATTTCAGCCAAGCCACCGCGTTTTGTATTAATCAATTATCTAACAATGAAATAAGCGAGCAGCAACGCGCGGAATTTTTAAAGGCGATTGAAGTTCACCTCGAACTCGATCAACAGGTCGAAACAACCGGCTCGGCCACACGAGACCTTTATCAGCACTTGGAACAAAATAACTTCCCAAAAGGCGAAATACGGGAGCTTATTAACACCCTAGAGCAAGTCTACCAGCAACGCTACTCAAGCAGCCTGTATAGCGCTGAGTCTGCCTCCCTAAGGTTATTAGCACAGTTCAACCCCGAGCAAGACTCTTTACGCTACATCCATGCGCAAATAGCTAGCAGTTTCAAACGCCAATTCAGCAGTGAAATTGTGCCATTTAGCGAACAACTCGACGTCTTTATTGAAGCAAACGAACTCAGTCAAACATCTTTTGATAATGTTGTAGCTAAGCTGTTATCGGCCTACCAGCAGAAATTTTCCAGCCATTACCCAACCCAGGCGGATAAAGATCTCGCCAGCGCGAAACAATCTATCTCTGCATTAAAACAACAGCAACAGAAGCTAAACCTACAACTAAAGAAGACTGAGAAATTACTGGCAGAAAAAACCGCCGTACTCGATAAAATTCAGCAGCTATTACCCAGCACAGCGCCTGTAACAGCCGAACTTAACGGTTAAATAAACGCGCATAATTCGCACTGCTTTGCGCCGCAATTTGCTCCACACTAACACCCCGCAACTCCGCCATTTTTTCGGCCACATACTTTACGTAGTTTGGATAATTCGGTTTACCGCGCATTGGAACCGGCGCTAGATAAGGCGAATCTGTTTCGATTAAAAAACGATCAGCCGGTACTTTTTTTGCTACCTCTTGCACTTGTTTAGCATTCTTAAAGGTGACAATGCCGGAGAAAGAAATATAAAAATTTAACGCCAACGCCGCTTCGGCCATCGACCAGTCTTCGGTAAAGCAGTGCATCACCCCACCAACCTCGGCGGCAGATTCTTCTTGCATAATTTTAATGGTATCGGCTTGTGCTTCACGGGTATGAATAATTAACGGTTTATCACACTGCCGAGCTGCGGCGATATGTCGACGAAATCGCTGCCGCTGACACTCAATTGCGGCGCTATTATTCTCCAAACGTGCATAGTCCAAACCGGTTTCGCCAATCGCTACCACCTTATCTCGCACCGCCACATCGACTAATTCTTCTACACTAGGGTCATAACCACCCTCTTCTGTTGGGTGTACTCCCACGGAGATCGAGATCATCGGCTGCTTAACAACCAAATCCCGCATCGCCGGATAGGCCTCCCAATTAATCGCCACACATAACAGATGATCGAGTGAGTCAGCCTGAGTAGCCTCGATATACGTCGCTAAATCATTCCCATATGGCGCTAAATCCACACGATCGAGGTGGCAATGAGAGTCTATAAACATAAATAACCTGCAGTTAAATAAAAAACGACCATTAAGGCCGCCAGTCAATGACTAAGATTCTCTTAGTCTCACATGGTATGCGTAGGGCGGCCTGAGTTTGCCGTTCCTGCCAAATAGGTTTCTATTTTAGCGCGGGCGGCACCACCGTCTTGATCATTAAATTGCACTCCAACCCCGTTCGAGCGTGAACCCTCTGCGCCAATCGGCGTCATCCAAATAATTGTACCCGCCACCGGAATTCGCTCGGTTTCCCCCATTAGGCTCAGCAGCATGAAAACTTCGTCACCTAATTTGTACTTCTTATTAGTCGGAATAAATAAACCACCGCCGGTGACATAATCCATAAACGCTGCATATAAGGCATTTTTATCCCTAATCGTTAGCGATAAAATCCCCTGACGCATATCATTCCCACTAGCACTCATAGTTATCCCTTAGTAAGCGATAAGGAATAACAACACACCGCAAATTCTTCAAACATCAATTGTTGGTTGACTTGCGTGGATTCTAATTCGCTTAATTGCATTAATTTATCTAATATTTGGTGAAGTTGTTTCAATTCTAGCTTAGCGGTCAAAATTTTCAACTCAATTGCTAAACTTGGTTTAATAAGCTTATCGCTCGAGCAACCATGAGCACACTTCAGCGCATCGGTAAACCAAGCGATCAACCATTGTAAAACGGGCAGTTCTTTATGTGAAAAACACGCCTCAGCGAATAATAAGGGGTCTAGCTGGCCTTTAAATACACTAATTAACTGCTTAAACAAGGCGGTTTGTTTATCTAGCGCCTCCAGCTGCGCAAGGTTTTGCGCAAGTAATGGCGCACCATTAGCCAAACTGAGGTATTCGGATGCCTGCTGACAACCGCTCAGTTCTAACCATGAACAGGCTTGGTCACGATCGATAGTTTTTAAACTGAGCAACTGACAACGACTACGTATCGTCAGCGGGACTTTCGATAAATTATGCGCTATCAGGATTAAACACGTATTGTCACTCGGTTCTTCTAGGGTTTTAAGTAAGCTGTTCGCCGCCTGATGTGGCATCGCATCAGCCGTATCAATAAGCACCACCCGAGGTTTTGTGTATTGTGCGCTAAGTGATAAGTTAGCCGATAATTCGCGAATGGCATCGATACGAATAGTGCTTTTACCGTCTTCCGGCTGTAGGTGGTAAAAATCCGGATAGCTACCCGCGTTAAACAATAGACAAGAAGCACACTGCCCGCAGGCCATGCCCTCATTATTTGGCTGAAGGCAACACACCCTATTGGCAAATGAACACGCCAACTCAACCAAGCCGAGGCCTTCATCGGCGTGCAGCATTAAGGCGCTCGGTAAACGATCATGTTGCAGGTAACGATTTAATTTAGCCCAATAGTCCAACAACCATGGGTAGATATCAGCGTGTTGCTCAGCCATGATTTAATAATTCATCCAGATAGGTCGCGATGTGTTGCTGAACTTGTTCCACCGTATGGGAGGCATCGACCACACAAAACCTTTCAGGTTCTGCCTTCGCTCGCTGTAAATAAACCGCTCTGACATTTTCAAAAAACACTTTTTGCTCTGACTCAAAACGGTCTGGGGTACTGCGACTCGCGGCCCGCTTTAAACCGAGCTCCACCTGCAAATCCAAGAGGATCGTTTTATCCGGCGTTAAGCCCTTTTGTACAAAACCTTCTAACCAGGCAATATCTTCCACCCCAAAAGCCCTACCGCCGCCTTGGTAAGCATAACTGGCATCGGTGAAACGATCACACACAACCCAGTGACCAGCGGCTAAAGCCGGTTTAATCACCTGCTGTAGGTGTTGAGCCCGCGCCGCGAACATCAATAACAGTTCCGACTCATTAGCCAGTACTTCCTCATTATGGTCTAATAAAAGCCCTCTAATTTTTTCCGCAATCGGGGTTCCACCGGGCTCTCTAGTGGTTACCACGCTAATTCCAGCTTGGGTTAAATACTCAGCAATGAATTTTAAGTTCGTCGTCTTACCGACGCCCTCAACCCCTTCTAAACTTAAAAACTTAGCTTCCATTATTATTTATTCCGCTGATACTTGTTAACAGCGACGTTATGCTGTTTGAGGGTTTGAGAAAAGACGTGCGAGCCATCACCTTTAGCCACAAAATATAGATTCTTTGTTTTTACTGGGTGTAATACTGCATTAATAGCAGCCTTTCCAGGCATCGCAATAGGACTTGGTGGCAAGCCATAACGGGTATAGGTATTATAAGCGGTATCGGTACGCAGATCTCTAAAGCGAATGTCACCCTGATAACTATCACCCATGCCATAGATAACGGTCGGGTCTGTTTGCAGCCTCATGCCTATTTCTAGCCGACGAATAAACAAACCGGCAATCGCTTTACGTTCACTGGCCAGCCCCGTTTCTTTTTCCACGATGGAGGCTAGGGTTAACGCCTTATATACCGTATTAATAACCGCTTTATCGTCCCGTTTAGGCCACGCAGGATTAATAAATGCCTGCATGGCACGGTAGGCGCGGGTGATTAACTCAACATCGCTAGTGTTTTTAATGAAAAAATACGTTTCTGCCAATAACAAACCCTCTAGGTTCTTTTCGGCAATATTTAACCGTTCAACATACTCCGCCATCGTCGCCTGCGCGGGTAATGTTTTTTTAATCGCTGGGTGGGCCTGCAATTCTAGCAGTAGCTGCTTAAACGTTTGCCCTTCGATAATGGTAAATGCATATTGGTTTACCTTTCCCTTCAGCAAAAAAACCAGCACCTGTCTAGGCGTCAAACCGGGGGAAAACTCGTATTCGCCGGCTTGTATTTTACTCGCGGCCCCTTCAATCCTCACCAGCCACTCAAACCAACGCCCCTCTACCACACCCAGCTGATCGAGCTGAGTAATGATTTGCCTTAGGTTTTGCCCTTTTTCAACACTGACTAAAACCGAGCCCATCTCATCGCTAATATGCGAATGATTCACCGAATCCTCGTACAGCATCCAAAACCAACCCAGCGAAAAACTAACGACAATCAGCGCTATAGCAATTAATCGTCTCATCCAACAGACTCCAAACATTGCCGCTGGATGTCGTCAGCAATAGCATTCAGCGCCCATTGCGCAAAACCAGTAGATGATTTTATTATGCTCGCTGTAGGAGTCACTAATTGGTTAATGACTCGCACCGGCATTAGGCTATTGGTCATAAAAATTTCATCTGCATTTTCAAGCTCGCATAATGCCATCTCCTTCACTTCACAGGCAATGCCTTCATCTTTAGCTTTATCAAGCAAAAACTCGCGAATAACGCCCGCCACACCGCTATGGCTTAAACGCGGTGTTATCAAACAATTGTCTTTAACCATAAATAAATTACTCATAATCCCTTCAATAACCTGATCCTTGACGTCTAACATCAAACCCTCACCTTCTTGGCCGCGTAATTCGGCACGGGCTAACACCCGCTCTAGCTGATTAAGGTGTTTTATTCCAGCCAGCAAGGGCTGACGGCTTAAGCGGGTTTCGCAATGAATCAATGAGCATACTGACAACTCACGACTAATAGCAACAGGCTGTTCGCTAAATGAAATAACCCGTGTGATGTCCGGCTTAACGGGGGGTAAAAACCCACGTTCTGCAACCCCGCGACTGATAATTAGTTTGAGCACGCCTGACTGCTTAGCTTTAACTAACGATGAAATTTCATCGCGTAACATCGCTTCATCTAAGAGAGGAAAACCAAGCGCGACACAACCCTTAGCTAAGCGCTTAAAGTGTTGCGCTAAAAAAGTAGCACAGCCAGCTTCTACCAGAATAGTTTCAAACAAACCATCACCGTATTGAAAACCACGATCCAATACATCAATAGAATGACCTTGCTTACCGTTAATTAACACCCTAGCCACCCTGAATATCTAACGCATCCAATAAAGCTTGCGCCTTATGTCTGGTCTCGGCCAATTCATGCTCAGCCATTGAATCACTGACGATACCCGCACCCGTACGTAAACGAAATTGTTGTTCGTTAACGGTAAAGCTACGAATTAGAATATTCAAATCAAGGTCACCATCACGGTTCAGATACCCCATCGAACCCGTATACGCTCCACGTGGCGCGTGTTCGAGTTCATTAATGATTTCCATACAACGGACTTTTGGGCAGCCGGTAATCGTACCACCGGGGAACACAGCCTTAATAATATCCGACGGGGAGGTCTTTTCCCGTAGTTCGCCACGTACATTAGATACAATATGGTGTACCGCCGCATAAGACTCTAAACACATGGTTTCATCCACCTTTACCGTCGCGGTTTCGCAAATACGGCCTAAGTCGTTACGAATGAGGTCAATCAACATGATGTGTTCAGCATTTTCTTTCGAGTTTTGCAATAACTCGGCTGCCAAAGCAGCATCAATATCATCATCAGGGTCACGTGGACGGGTGCCCGCAATAGGCCGCATTTGTACCGTATTACCCTCACGACAAACCAAACGTTCCGGTGACGATGAACAGATGACACTGTCACCAAAACAAGCAAGTCCAGCAAAAGGTGAAGGGTTATGCGCCCTTAACGAGCGATATAGATCTAAATAGTTCGCGTTATCGAGTAACTCGCCTTGCCACTGTCGCGAAAGGTTCACCTGTAGCGTATCGCCGTCGATCAGGTACCGCTTAATCTTATCGACGCCACCACTGAAAAGCTCCGCTGGGTCTTCAGCCAGCTTCACCGCTGGACGAATGAATGGCGGCTGGTTATCTAATTGTCTAAGGTCCTGCTGGACCATTTCTATTAATTTCTCATGACCTGATTCACACACCATATAACAGCTCGAATCGGCATGATTTTTAATAATCGCAAAAGGAATTCTTACCGCACTAGCAACGGGTAATGAGTTATCAAGCGTAATACCAGAGAGCTTGTCTTCTATCGCACCGACCAGTTCATAACTTAAAAATAAAAACCAACCACCGCTGAAGGGAATACCGTGTTCTGCTGCCGCAGTACTTGCTTTACAGTTTTCCTCGTATGTTGAATCTAGCTGCGCAAAGAAATCGTTATTCACTAATTCCTTACACTCTACTCGATCGCCAGGGAAAGCAAATAAGATGTCAAAGCCACTATCAGCTCCATCAAGCTGGTGACTTTCTAATAAAAAGGGATAGCGCTTAGGATTGAGCTGATGACAACTTAATAAATCATAGCTGTACGGAAGATCTATTCTAGAGAAATCCCCGTAATCCCTTAACCCTAGTTTCACCTAGTCTCGTTATGACTAATAACGTTTGAAAACAAGCGTGCCGTTAGTGCCACCAAAACCAAACGAGTTGGAAACGATCACCTCCATATCCATTTGTCTCGCTTCATTGGGCACATAGTCCAAGTCACACTCAGGGTCAGGGGTAAATTGATTGATCGTCGGCGGCGCAACTTGGTCACGAATAGCCAATACCGAGAATACCGCTTCAGCACCGCCTGCGGCACCTAGCATATGTCCAGTCATTGACTTTGTTGAGCTCATCGGAACTTTATAAGCTAGATCACCTAATAATTTTTTAGCTGCTTGAGTTTCTGCAGCATCACCCGCCGGTGTAGAAGTACCGTGAGCGTTTATATAACTGATTTGCTCAGGGTTTAATGAGGCATCTTTTAACGCGTTACGCATACAGCGGAAAGCACCTTCACCATTTTTTGAAGGCATGGTCATATGGAACGCATCTGAACTCATGCCATAACCGGCTAATTCAGCATAAATAGTCGCCCCACGTTTTTTTGCGTGTTCTAACTCTTCTAAAACTAACACACCCGCACCATCACTTAGTACAAAACCATCACGATCCTTATCCCAAGGGCGACTGGCTGTTTCAGGTGAATCATTACGTCGTGATAAAGCACGTGCAGAAGAAAAACCGCCATACGAAGTAACCGAAGTTGCCATTTCAGCGCCCCCCGCTACCATCACGTCGGCATCGCCGTATTGAATGATACGCGCGGCATCACCAATGTTGTGTGCGCCTGTTGTACAAGCGGTCACAATAGAAAAGCTTGGCCCTTTCAAACCACGTAAAATTGAAAGGTTACCAGAAATCATATTAATGATATTGGATGGTACAAAAAATGGGGATATTTTTCTCGCCCCACCCTTTTCAAAACCAGCGTAACCGGCTTCAATCCCAGAGATTCCACCAATACCGGCACCAATGGCAACACCAATACGCTCGGCATTTTCATCGGTCACTTCAATTCCTGAGTCATCTAAAGCCTGCATCCCAGCAGCAACACCATAATGGATAAACGGGTCCATTTTCTTGGCATCTTTCGGTTTTAGATAATCATTAACATCAAAGTTTTTTACTGCACCACCAAAATTTGATGGAAAACCTGTCGTATCAAAACGCGTAATCGGCCCGATGCCGCTCTGCCCGCGCAAAATATTGTCCCAAGACTCTGAAACATTGCCACCTACTGGTGATAATAAGCCTAACCCTGTTACTACTACTCGACGTTTTGACACTATTTTCTCTCGCTAAACTAAAACAAGCACGGCCTAATAAAAAGCCGTGCTTGAAAATAAGAAATTGATTTATTCTGCGTTACCGTTAACGTAGTCAATTGCTTCTTGAACAGTGGTGATTCCTTCAGCTTGCTCATCAGGAATTTCACAATCAAATTCTTCTTCAAGAGCCATTACTAATTCAACTGTGTCCAATGAATCGGCACCCAAGTCGTCAATAAATGAAGCTTCGTTGGTCACTTCTTCTTCTTTAACTCCAAGTTGTTCAGCAACGATTTTTTTGACGCGTTCTTCAATATTACTCATTTTTATATCCTTTGTATTTTATGGATCGTAAGACCTGCTTACGACGTTCGTATTATATTAATAAACCTTCGAAAATTAAACATTTCTGTTAGTTTTTCAATCGGCAACTGTCTTAAACAGCATGCATTATTCAAAAAAACTAAAGTATTTTCAATGACTTGAACAATGAATCAAGGAAAATAAAAATATCATCAGCTCATATACATGCCGCCATTAACGTGCAATGTTTCCCCTGTAATATAAGCTGCCTTATCAGAGCAGAGGAAGGCAACAGCGTGTGCGATCTCATCCGCATCACCCAAACGCGCCAATGGGACGCCTTGCAATAAAGCAGATTTTTGATCGTCACTCAATGCCTTAGTCATATCCGTATCAATAAACCCGGGTGCGACCGTATTCACCGTAATATTACGTGAACCCACTTCTTTAGCCAGTGATTTACTGAAACCGATAATACCGGCTTTAGCGGCTGCATAATTAGCCTGCCCAGCATTACCCGTCACTCCAACCACCGAAGCAATGTTCACAATACGGCCTGATTTGTTTTTCATCATGCCGCGTAAACAAGCTTTGCTCACTCTAAAGACAGAGCTTAAGTTCGTTGTGATAATGTCGTCCCACTCAGCATCTTTCATCCTAAGCATCAAGTTGTCACGTGTGATGCCTGCATTATTAACCAGTACCGTAGGCGTACCGACAGTATCAGCAATATCTTTGATTAAGGTAACAATAGACTCTGCATTAGTGACGTTTAGTACCATCCCCTTCCCAGAATCTGCCAAGTAAGCAGAAATAGCTTGTGCACCATTTTCACTGGTTGCTGTCCCTACGACATAAAAGCCATCATTAACTAATTGTTGCGCAATAGCCTTACCAATACCACGGCTTGCGCCGGTGACTAATGCAATTGTTTTACTGCTCATGAAAATGCCTCTAGGGTTTTATTAAATGAACGCTCATCACCTAATGAATGAAGTTCAAGTGTTTTATTAATTCGTTTATTTAAGCCGGTTAACACTTTAGCTGGACCACACTCAACAATCTTCGTCACCCCATTACTTGCCAGTGACTCGACCGTTTCTGTCCAGCGCACAGGGGTATGTAGCTGTTTAGCTAGAGCTTGCTTAATAGCCGATGAATCTGCGTGTTGCGCCACGTCAGTATTATGAATAACCGCTATCTCAGGGCTTGCGAAATCAATTGTAGACATCGCAGTCGTTAGTTTTTCTGCTGCAGGCAGCATCAAGGCACAATGCGATGGCACACTGACCGCGAGAGGAAGCGCTCTTTTAGCACCTTGTTCCTTGGCAAGATCAATGGCTCGGTTAACCGCAGTCGTATTACCAGCAATAACAACTTGCCCGGGCGCATTAAAGTTCACCGCAGAAACCACTTCATCGCCAGCAGCTTGCTGACAAATATCAATCAACGCCGCCACATCAAGCCCCAGAATGGCCGCCATCGAACCGACCCCTTGTGGAACCGCCTGCTGCATAAATGTTGCACGTTGCTCAACCAACTTAACGGCATCCGTAAAACCAACACTAGAAGCCGCTACCAAGGCGCTATATTCGCCTAAGCTATGACCGGCAACAAATGCGGGGCTGATGCCCAGCTCAGTTTGCCATACACGCCACATCGCAATACTAGCGGTAAGCACTAAAGGCTGGGTGTTCTGTGTGAGATTGAGTTCTTCTATAGGACCATCTTGAGCTAAGGCCCATAAGTCACGCCCTAAGGCCTCAGATGCCTCATCAAAGGTTTGTTTTATTTGCTTGAAGTTTGTCGAAAGGTCGCCAAGCATACCAACCGCTTGTGATCCTTGACCGGGAAATACAATTGCTATTGCGTCTGTTGACATAATTTTATTGATTTTTTATTTTATGTTAGAACTTACATTGTGACCAAGGCAGAGCCCCATACAAACCCGCCACCGAAGGCTTCCATCAGAACCGTTTCACCTGGTTTGATACGTCCGTCCCTAACCGCCTTATCAAGCGCCAGAGGGACTGATGCAGCCGATGTATTACCTTGTTCGGCAATCGTGACGACCACCTTATCCATCGGCATTTTCAGCTTTTTAGCAACGGAGTTAATAATGCGAATATTTGCTTGATGCGGGATCAACCAATCCACATCAGACTTAACCATACCATTAGCTTCGAGGGTTTCATCGACGATACGACTCAATGTCTTCACCGCAACTTTATATACATCGTTGCCATGCATGGTCATATAGGCCTGCGCACCATCTTGCTTTTGATCTTTAATGGGATTGTTTACATAGAGTAGGTCTTGATACTGACCGTCAGAATTCATGTGCGTGGATAAAATGCCTGTTTCTTCAGAGGCTTCCACCACAACGGCACCCGCGCCATCGCCAAAAATCACGCAAGTCGTTCGATCTTCGTAATTCATGATTCTAGAGTTCGCTTCGGCACCGATAATCAATGCCTTTTTAGCACCACCCGCCTTAATAAACTGGTTGGCGATGCCTAAACCATAGATAAAACCTGAACAAGCCGCCTGTACATCGAAGGCAACACAATCCCCCGTCCCCAGCTTATTTTGCAACAAGCAAGCCGTACTAGGGAAAACCCTATCCGGCGTGCTGGTTCCAACAATAATTAGATCTATCTCAGAGGCGTCAACGCCTGCCGCTTGCAAAGCGTTATTAGCGGCAATTTCCGCCATACTCGACGTCGTTTCATGCGGGGCGATAACATGGCGCTGTTTAATACCCGTGCGAGCATAAATCCACTCGTCGGAGGTATCCAATATTGATTCAAAATCTTTATTGCTAACAATCTTTTCTGGCAAATAGCTGCCAGTACCCGTTATCCGTGCATTAAACATTTGACGCTACCCTGCTTATTAATTAAAAGAACGTAATAGTTTTACCTATTTAGTGAACTAATAATTACTAGTCTTTATCGGCAACAACTTGTTCACCGCGGTAAAAACCATCGGCACTAACGTGGTGACGTAAATGCACTTCGCCCGTTGTTGGCTCAGTCGATAGTGTTTTTGCAGATAATGCATCGTGTGAACGACGCATGCCGCGTCTTGAACGTGATTTTTTACTTTTTTGTACTGCCATCTCAAATTCTCCAGAGAATTAATTTTTCTTTAAACTTTTCAACGCTTCAAACGGATTCTTCTTCTCTTCCGTTCCAAGCACAAAATCTTTACTTGCGCTGCTACTAGGTAATTCAACTGGACATACCGCGTGTCGTGCGATGTCAGGAAGCACTAAAACCAACTCATCTTCCACCACACTACTAATCGTCAAGCGATCACCTTCAATCAAACAAGGCTCATACCCATCTGGTATTAAACTGAGGAAACTCTCGTTATTAATAACGGCAAGTTTAATCTCAATGTCGACAGGGAAATCCATCGATTCCAGACAAGCGGCGCATTGTAGCACGAGATTACTCGAAATCCGACCCGTTAAAACAACAAATTTCCTAATCCGTGAAAATGTTAAGTCGGCCTTAATTGAGCCACTAGACGGCTCAACATCATCCTGTATTCGTGTTAGTTGGCCATATTCAAGCTCACCAACAATACGCCGTTCTTGGTTCGCACACAATAAAGGATCAACTTCTATCTGTAATGTCTTGCTCATAGTAGGTAAAATACCCTTAAATTCAATCGGTGTATTATATGAAAGATTCGCGCAAATTAGTATTAGCTTCTAGCTCTCCCTTTAGAAAAGAGCTATTAAACAAACTATTCAGTGACTTTGATTGCGCGTCACCCGATATAAACGAAGCCAGCCGAGACGGTGAATCCCCACTCGATTTATCTAAACGCCTAGCGTTAGAAAAAGCTCAAGCCTTATCCAGCCAATTCCCAGACCACCTTATTATTGGCTCAGACCAAGTCGCCATGCTCGGAGACCAACAGCTCACCAAACCTGGTTCACACGATAACTGCATCAAGCAGCTCATGCTATCGTCCGGCAAAAGCATCACCTTCTATACCAGCCTCTGCGTGCTAGATTCAAAATCCCAGCAATCGCTAATCGATTTAGACATCTGCAAGGTCTATATGAGAATGCTGTCACACCAGCAAATAGAAGACTATGTTAGTCGAGATAAACCCTATGGCTGCGCCGCTGCGTTCAAATCAGAAGGCCTAGGCATCGCCTTATTTGATAAAATTGAAGGCGACGACCCCAATGCCCTCGTTGGCTTACCACTGATTAAACTCATCAATCTATTAGCTAAAATGCAATGCCACAGCCTAGCCAGCTAAACGCAGCCAACCCCGAGCGGCAACGAAGCTTAAACCGCTTCAACACACTGCGGCCCAAGCAACTTCTTTAAGCTAACAACTCAATCAAATACCCGTCCGGGTCTTTGACAAACGCCAACACCGTTTGCCCACCTTTCATTGGCCCAGCCTCACGCACCACCTCTCCACCTTTTTGGCGAATCGACTCACAGGCCTTATAAACATCCGCAACTTCAATAGCAATATGCCCATAGGCATTACCATGTTCATAGTCACCCACATCCCAGTTATGGGTTAACTCGATCACCGCATCGGTTTCCTCGTTATTAAAACCGACAAACACCAAACTGAAACGCTCCTGTTCAAAATCACGCCGGCGCAACAACTTCATGCCGAGTACCTTGGTATAAAACTCAATTGAACGGTCCAGATCTCGCACCCTTAACATGGTATGGAGTAAACGCATGATTTTCCTTTCTTTATAAACTCATTAAAAACTATTATTGGCACTCAAGTATTGCTGATAAAAAGCCACTACTTTTTTTACATACTGCTGTGTTTCTGGATACGGCGGAATATTATTCCCGTATCTCGCTACCGCAGATTCCCCTGCATTATACGCCGCCAAAACGAGTTTAATATCAAATTCAAAGAGTTCCAATAAATACCTCAAATACAACACCCCGCCACGTATATTTTGCGCCGCATCATTACGGTTCGTCACCCCAAACCGCTCAGCGGTTTGCGGCATCAACTGCATCAAACCAACCGCACCCGCAGACGAAACGGCATCTTTATCATAAAATGATTCCGCGTGGATAACCGCCAACACCAAAGCAGGATCCACCTTTAAACGACTGGCTTGACGGCGTATTAATGGAGCTAGTTGACGCCGATTCTCCTTAAATCTTTTATATGCTAAACTCGCTTTCTTCGGTGTGCGCATCAGTAACCGATACCCTCCACCAGCTGGGCGGTCGGTGAAATACACCCGCCCATCACGGTCAACTTTTTTATAGAGATCAGCATGAACCATGCTTATTGGCAACAACAATAGTGCCGCGAGAACGTACGAGTATATAACCATTAATGTATAATCAACCAATTCTTGTGATGCGCTAATAACTACCTTATATCACAACAAACCCAAGCCATTTATTTAATAATGGCTAAGCACGTATAAATGACAGCAAAGCCCCTCCCCATAAGGTGAAATACGATGACCACCCACAATAAGACAAACTATACTATTATTAATCTCTAATAAATATAGATCACATCTAACTGTCAGCCACCAGCAGACCGAAACAACCAAGGACGTGTATGACACATCAAAACGAACCCAAACAAGCCGCCGAGTACCTAAGACAGGTTATCCCCATGCTATCCAGGCAAAAGCTGCCACCCACACCGATAAACTACGCCGTCTTTTATAGTTACTTATCAGGCAACTCGCAATCACTCAATGCCATAATCGATGACATTTTCAGTCAGAAGAAAACCTTCAGCTTGGCGATCATGGTTGAGTTATACGAAAAGTACGTCAATGGCACCGCCACACTCGAGCAACAAGATAAAATTCAACAGGCATTGGAAAAAGCACTGTCTGAAGCGAGCGATGAGGTACAACAAATCACCAGCGATGCTCAAGGTTTTGATAACAATATTAGCAAGCACGCAGACACCTTATCGGAAACCACAGACCCCGCCACGACGACTATAGTTCTTCAACAGATCATGCAAGATACACGAGATATGGTACGAAACAATCTCGACATGCAA
This sequence comes from Cycloclasticus sp. 46_120_T64, assembly GCA_002162695.1. Classification (GTDB taxonomy): domain Bacteria; phylum Pseudomonadota; class Gammaproteobacteria; order Methylococcales; family Cycloclasticaceae; genus Cycloclasticus. The sequence goes on from MAAM01000006.1 coordinate 75,046, forward strand.
GCACGTATGCAAGACACCAATAACGAGATCACACGCGTAAAAGCCGAGCTCGAGTCCGTCAAAGCGATGGCCGAAAAAGACGCCTTAACCGGCCTGAAGAACCGGGGTTCTTTCGATAGAACTATAGATAACATCGTATACGGAGATAAAACAGGTAGCACATCATTAATCATTTTAGATATTGACCACTTTAAACGTATTAATGACAACTACGGGCATTTAGTTGGAGATCGAGTGATTCGCTACGTTGCCGCTCTTTTATTACAAATAGTTGGCAAGGAAAATCATATTGCACGCTTTGGCGGAGAAGAGTTTGCCATCATTTTACACAACGAAAGCCCCGACAGCCTAACCGCGCTGAGTAACAAAGTGCGCATTGCCATGGGTAATAGTAAGCTACAACGCAAGGACAGCGGAGAAACCATTGGCAAGGTCACCTTATCAGCGGGCATCACCCAACTGAAGAGCGATGATAGCGTAGAAACGCTCATCGAACGCGCCGACAAAGCTCTTTACGAGGCAAAAGAAAGCGGCCGCAATAAAGTCGTTTTCTACGAATAAAAATAAACCTAGAAAAGGCTCATTTAATGAGCCTTTTCTTTATTCTATGAGTTGCCAAGGTAGCTGCTAACAAGCCAAACAACAACAGCACCGACACGTGCAACAATACAAACGTCAATTCCCCACCCGTCATCAACGGACGCACTAAGGATATGGCATGGTACAAAGGCAAGACCTTAATTAAAGACTGCACAAAATCGGGCAAACTGGCTATCGGAAAAAACACCCCACTCAACAGCACCATCGGAGTAATAAATAAGGTGGTGTAATAAAGAAAGAAGTCATAGCCCCTAGCAAACGAAGTCACTAGTAACGCCAAGGAAGAAAAACATAGCCCCGTTAAAAACGCCACCGGCAAAACAAACAGCGCCCAAGCATCGCCAACCAGACCTAGCCCGCTAGCCACCAATAAAATCGCACTTACACTAATCAAACTTTTAGTGGCCGCCCATAGCACCTCACCAAACACCACCTCAGCCACCCCAATTGGAGTAGACAGCATACCCAACCAAGTTTGCTGTACATCCATGCGTGTATACGCCGAGTACATGCCTTCGAAGCTGGCCGAATTAACCGCGCTAGTACAAATAACCCCCGAAGCCAAAAACGCCATATAACTCAGGCCCTCAACCTCGCCAACAAACTGCCCCAAACCATAACCCAACACCAATAGGTATAGCAGTGGCTCACCAAAATTCCCCATCAACGACGGCCCAGCCAACTTACCCCAAACACGGATATTTCGCGACCAGATAGCAATGCTACGAGATAAAAAGAGTCTGGCTAGCGATAGTTTATTCACGAAGATCACGCCCTGTTAATTTAATAAAAACATCCTCTAAATTTGCGGGTCTAAATAAATAATCATCGTGGGTAGACTGCTCCAGCACAGCCAAGGCCAGATTAAATTTATTACCATAAAAAAAATGTATGTCGCCAGACTTCTCAAACCGAGCAATCGCCGGGTCCATCTTAACCTGCGTGATTAAAGCCTCATCTGCCGCGTGCACTTCAAGTACATGCGATTCAACTTCTGTTCGAATTAACTGCTTCGGAGGGGCATCCGCTTTTATCTCACCATGATCCATCACGATCACCCTATCGCATAAGCGCTCAGCTTCTTCCATATAATGCGTGGTTAACACCAGAGTCATACCTTGTTTTTTCAATGCTCGAAGTTTTTGCCAAATCGCCTGTCTAGCCTGAGGGTCCAAACCCGTCGTTGGCTCATCAAGAATCAATAAGGCCGGCTTATTAATAAGCGCGCGCGCCAACGATAAGCGCCGCCGCATACCACCCGATAACTCGGATATTTGACTATCCGCCTTATCTTGCAAGGATGCAAAATCGAGCAATTCAACAATCCTAGTTTTTAAAACATCCGCCGCTATGCCGAAGAATCGCCCGTAAACATGCAGGTTCTCTTCTACCGTAAAATCGGGGTCCAAATTATCCATCTGTGGCACAACGCCAATTGATTCACGCACCAAGGACGCTTGCTCGGGCATCGTCAAACCAAAAATAGCTAAATGGCCATCGTCTATCGGACAATGCCCAATAAACATCCGCAAGGTCGTGGTTTTACCCGCACCATTCGGCCCCAAGATCCCACAAAAGCAACCTGCCTCAATCTTCAAATCGAGCTTATTCACCACGGTATTGCCCGCATAGCGCTTACTAAGCTGAACTGCTTCTACAACCGTTTCTGGCGTTTTTTTGACACTCATGATTAAACATCATTCATTTTAACAGCGCCTATTATAACCACGAGCGTCATTAACGCATCCGCTATTTACTCGCCCATCCAGCCAGCCATTTAAGCTTTTATGAACTTTTAAAGCACAAGGTTGCCCAAGCAGTCAGCGTTCAGATAAATACTGCGGGGGGTTTATATGACAAGCAAAGACTCTAACATTGGATTACGCCAATATCTCGATAGTGGCGGCCAGTTGGTGCAACCCCTGCCGTCACATATTAACCACCGCACACAACTTATCGCGCTGTATCAAACCTTAGTCATCACTCGCTTATTCGACGAGGCGGCCGTCAACCTGCAGCGCACCGGCCAGTTAGGCACCTACGCCCAATCTAGGGGACAGGAAGCCATCGGCTGCGCTATTGGCAAAGCGATGCTCGCTGATGATGTTTTCATCCCTTATTACCGAGACATCGCCACCCAAATTCAACGTGGCGTTTTGCTCGAAGAAATTCTGCTGTATTGGGGAGGTGACGAACGTGGCAGCTGCTTTAGCCAACAAAAACATGACTTTCCATTATGCGTTCCCATCGCCACCCAGTTTTGCCACGCCATAGGGGTTGCCTTCGCCCTCAAGCAGCGGAAAAAAAACAACGTCGCGGTGGTCACCGGTGGTGATGGTGCAACCTCAAAGGGAGACTTCTATGAAGCACTCAATATTGCCGGCGCGATGTCGCTACCCTGCCTATTCGTCATCAATAATAACCAATGGGCGATCTCGGTACCGGTACAACAACAAACCGCCGCCAAAACGATTGCCCATAAGGCCTACGCTGCAGGCGTAGCAGCTTGCCAAATAGACGGCAACGACCCTATCGCCATGTTAATCGGGGTTAAACAAGCCTTGAAACAAATTCGCCATGACGGCAAACCTTTTTTTATAGAAGCGGTCAGCTACCGCATTTGCAACCACACCACCGCCGACGACGCCACGCGTTATATGCAACAAAAAGCGCTACAAGAAGCTGAACAGAAAGAACCCTTGATACGTTATAAAAAATTTCTCCGCCAATACCAAGACTGGAACGACGAGGATGACTCTGAGCTGTATCAAGCTTGCCAATTGACCGTTGATCAGGCCATTGAGCACTACAAAAACACCAAGCCTCAAGCAGATGGCGATTTCTTCGATTATATGTACCAAGATCTACCTGCCGACTTAGCACAGCAAAAACAACAATTCCTCGACGATTTAAATCGCCATGAATGAATTAACCATGATCGAAGCGATCAACCAAGCCCTGAATAATCAGATGCGCGCCAACGACCAGCTATTCATCCTAGGCGAGGATGTCGGCGCCAATGGCGGGGTTTTTCGAGCCACCGACGGCCTGCAAAATGAGTTTGGCATGCAGCGTGTATTTGACACTCCATTGGCCGAATCGGCTATCGTCGGCATGGCCATCGGCATGGCCAGCCAAGGTTTAACACCGGTCGCGGAAATTCAATTTATGGGTTTTATTTACCCCGCTATCGACCAAATCCTCAACCACGCCGCACGCTTACGAAACCGCACCCGAGGGCGCTTAAGTTGCCCACTGGTGATTCGCGCACCGTTCGGCGGCGGCATTCACGCCCCCGAACACCATTCCGAAAGCACCGAGTCTATTTTCGCCCATATCCCCGGTCTACGCGTGGTCATTCCTTCATCGCCCGCACGCGCCTACGGCCTATTAGTTGCGGCGATCCAAGACCCCGACCCAGTCATCTTCCTCGAGCCAAAGCGCATCTATCGTGACGGCAAACAAGCCATCGAAGACGATGGCTCAGCCCTACCCTTAGACAGCTGTTTCCTACTTAGAGAAGGCATCGACATCAGCCTAATAAGCTGGGGTGCGATGATCAAAGAAACCTTGGAGGCGGCGACCCTACTGGCTAAGAAAGGCATCGACGTTGAGGTCATCGATGTTGCTACCATCAAACCACTAGACATTAATAGCATCATTGATTCAGTCAAAAAAACCGGTCGCTGCATCATTGCGCATGAGGCGGCTAAAACCTGCGGCTTAGGTGCTGAAATATCCGCCTTGCTTGCTGAAAAAAGCATTACCGCATTATTAGCCCCTATTCAACGCGTCACCGGCTACGACACTGTGATGCCGATGTTCAAAAACGAACAACACTATATGCCCAGTAGCCAACGCATCATCCAAGCGGCGATTCATGCCATGGAGTACCGATGAATATTTTTCATTTACCCGATTTAGGTGAAGGCCTTCCCGATGCAGAAATTGTTGAGTGGCACGTCAGCGTAGGTGACAATATAAAAATAAATCAACCGTTAGTATCGGTAGAAACGGCCAAGGCGATCATCGACATCCCCTCGCCATTGAGCGGTAAAGTCAGCCATCTGTATGGACGCATTAACGAACTGATTAAAACCGGCGACCCCTTGGTTGAATTTGAGGGTGAAGGTCAGCGCGACACAGGCACCGTCGTTGGTGAAATGACCAACAACGATGCGTTAATTGATGAGCAACGCAACGACCAACAAAACGTCAGTGTTAACGCCAAAGCCAGCCCCGCCGTTAGAGCGCTCGCCCACCGAATGGAGGTCGATTTAGCGATGGTCACCCCGAGTGGCCACGATGGTTTAATCCAATCTGATGATATACGGCGAGTAGCAAGAATTCTCGCCGATATTGGCCCAATGAAACCACTTCGTGGTGTGCGCCGGGCGATGGCACGTAATATGAGCCAAGCTCATCTACAAGTAGCCCCTGCCACCGTGGTTGATGACGCCGACATCAGCCTGATTCAGCAAACCGGTGACATCACTCCCAGATTAATTCGTGGGTTAATTGCCGCCTGTCAGGTCGAACCCGCATTAAATGCCTGGTTTGACGCCCACGCCACGGCTAGGCGCTTACTAAGCCCCATTCACCTAGGTTTGGCCGTCGATGCACCGCAAGGGCTGTTTGTCGCCGTCTTACGCGATATACAAAACGAGAACCTTGAGGGTATCAAACAACGGCTCGATGGCTTAAAACAAAAAATTTCTCAACGCAGCTTTTCCGCCGATGACTTACGCGGTTACAGCATAACCCTATCTAACTATGGCAGTATCGCCGGCCGCTATGCGATGCCCGTCGTGTTACCGCCAACCGTTGCGATTATTGGTGCAGGAAAGTCTCGAGATGAGGCCGTCGTGGTTGATGGACAGGTCGTCATTCGTAATATACTCCCCCTATCCATTACTATCGATCACCGCGTAGTCACTGGCGGTGAGGCCACCCGCTTTTTGCACGCCATCATCAACGATCTACAACGGGCCGAGTAAACCTAGCGCATGGCCTGCCAGCGGTGCAGATCTTCGATACGGTCGACATCCCATAACGTATCCAGCAAGCAGTGGCTCAACCCCGCATGATCCAACGCCAGCAAAGTTCGTTCTAATACGCTGGACTCACCCCAGCGAACCTCAGCAAACATTTTCCGGTGACTTTTTTTGCAAGCGATCAGCACAAAACCACCGTCTTCGGCCGGGCCTAACACCACATCCACTTGATCCAAGGCCGCAAACGCCTGATCTAAATATTGCTCGCTCAGCAGCGGGCAATCAGCCCCCACCAACACCACCTTTTGATGCGTCGTCAAACCTTGCTGTAATGCGCACAACATCCGCTCGCCTAGCTCAGCTCCTTGCTGTGAACACAGGCGCAGCCCATACCTCGCTATACAGCGCTGAAAAAACTCATGCTGATCATCCGGCGCGCAATACAACTCGGTATCCGCCGCATGATCAGCAACCAATCGTAGAGTCTTTTGCAATAACTCTAGGTACACATCACACGCCGCTTGCTCACCGATATCGGCAATCAGACGGGTTTTTACCAAACCAGCCTGCGGTGCTTTAGTAAACATTTGTAGTAATTGTTTGGACATAAAAAACCCACCTTCAGAACCATTAATTGAAACATATTTTTTAGATGCCGATTTTATCCTAAGCCCTAATCCCCTATACTAGCAGCCCATAGAAAACACAGCCCATTCGTATGAACCCGGACTTAGCGCGACTGCAACCGTACCCTTTCGAAAAACTTGCCAGCATCAAACGTGGCATCATTCCGCCGGCATCCCTGCAGCACATCGCCCTATCCGTTGGTGAACCCAAGCACCCAACTCCGCAAATCATCAGCGAGGCCTTATTGGAACACTTGCATGGGCTGGGCCAATACCCAACCACCCGTGGTATCGTCGGGCTGAGTGAAAGCATCGCTAATTGGCTCAGCCAACGCTTTGCCATAGCCAGCGATAAGATCAACCCTGCAACTCATGTGTTACCGGTTAGCGGAACCCGTGAAGCGCTATTTTCCTTTGCCCAATGTATCGTCGAACGAAATAAAAACAGCTTGGTCGCGATGCCCAACCCGTTTTATCAAATTTACGAGGGGGCCGCATTACTCGCCGGAGCGACGCCATTTTTCATCAATTGCGCCGAACAAAACGACTACCTACCGGACTACGATGCCGTTGATGATAGTACTTGGGAGCGCTGCCAATTACTCTACATCTGCAACCCAGGCAACCCCAGTGGCGCCACCCACAGTGCTCAGCAATTAGAACAACTGATTGAATTAGCCCATCGCTTCGACTTTATTATTGCCGCCGATGAATGCTATTCCGAAATTTATGATGAACAACAGGCCAAGCCCTTAGGTTTACTCGAAATTAGCGAACGTAGCGGCAATCCCGACTTTTCTCGCTGCGTGGTCTTCCATAGCCTATCCAAACGCTCGAATGCCCCCGGTTTACGCTCTGGTTTTGTTGCCGGCGATGCCAAGGTATTAAAAAGCTACTTCAGCTACCGAACATACCACGGTTGCACAATGCCGGTACCCACCCAACACGCGAGTATTGCCGCGTGGAACGATGAGACTCACGTCAGCCACAATCGCGTACTATATGCGCAAAAATTCAATGATGTGATGACTATTTTAGCTAATAGCTTAGAGCTTAAAAAACCCGACGCTGGTTTTTACCTATGGGCAAAAACCCCTATTTCAGACATTGAATTCGCTGCTAAACTATTTGAGCAACAACATATTACTGTGCTGCCGGGGCAATACCTCTCGCGTGAAACAGCCAACGGTAACCCTGGGCAAAACCATGTGCGCATGGCGCTAGTCGCTCCGGTCGAAGAGTGTAGCGAGGCTGCACACCGAATCAAACAATTTATAACAACACTTTAACGTTAATTACACCGTTTTAAATACAGGATAAATACATGCAAAACCTTGAAAAAATCGTCAACGAAGCCTTCGAAAACCGTGCTGACTTCGACTCAAAAACCGTCTCTGCTGAAATCCGCTCAGCGGTTGAAAAATCACTTCAGCTACTCGATAGTGGCGAAGCACGCGTTGCTGAAAAGAAAGATGGCGACTGGGTTGTTAACCAATGGTTGAAAAAAGCCGTTTTATTATCATTCAAAATCAACGACAACCGCCCGATGGAAAGTGGAGCGACCCAGTATTACGATAAAGTAGAATCAAAATTCGCTGGCTATACAGAGCAAGACTTTATTGATGGTGGCATGCGCGTTGTACCTCCTGCCGCAGTTAGAGCCGGTTCGTACATTGCTTCAAACGTGGTATTAATGCCATCTTATGTCAACATTGGTGCGTATGTAGATAGCGGTACCATGGTTGATACTTGGGCCACCGTAGGTTCATGCGCACAAATTGGTAAGAACGTTCATCTATCCGGTGGTGTTGGTATTGGTGGCGTACTCGAGCCATTACAAGCGGGACCGACCATCATCGAAGATAACTGCTTTATTGGCGCACGTTCTGAAGTGGTAGAAGGCGTTATTGTTGAAGAAGGTTCAGTTATTTCAATGGGCGTATACATTGGCCAAAGCACTAAAATCTTCAACCGGATGACCGGTGAAATTACCTACGGCCGTGTTCCTGCGTACTCCGTTGTGGTTCCTGGCAGCCTACCGTCTGAAGACGGCTCGCACAGCCTATATGCAGCGATCATCATCAAAACAGTGGATGCTAAAACGCGCAGCAAAACTGGCTTAAACGAACTCTTAAGAGATTAATATGGACGTCGTCTTATACGGTATCAATAATTGCGACACGATAAAAAAAGCCAAGCGCTGGCTGGCTGAAAACAATATCGAGTTTAACTTTCACGACTACCGTAAAGACGGCTTAAGCGAGTCATTATTAAACCAGCTAGAGGATAACCTCGGCTGGCAAGCGATGATTAATAAACGCGGCACCACATGGCGTAAATTAGCGGAAGAAACCAAGTCTGCGATTGATCAGGACTCCGCGCTCGCTCTAATGGCTGAGAACCCTGCCATTATTAAGCGCCCGATTCTTACCTACGCAGGCTCATTTGAACTGGGCTTTTCCAACGATAAATATCAACAACTTCTTATACCATGAGTGAAACCTTAGAACTAACCAAGGCCTTACTGAAAAAAGTCTCGCTAACCCCTGAAGACGCTGGCTGCATGGATTTAATGGCCGACTACTTACAACAGCGTGGTTTTAATATCGAATGGCTGAACTTCGGTGAGACCAAAAACCTCTGGGCGCGCCGTGGTAACAGCGCCCCCTTATTTGCCTTTGCAGGCCATACCGACGTGGTGCCTACCGGCCCAGTAGAGGAATGGGACTCACCACCGTTTGAACCCACCCTTAAAGATGGTTTATTGTATGCCCGTGGCGCAGCCGATATGAAAGGCAGTTTAGCGGCGATGTTAACCGCCTGTGATAGTTTTATCGCCGAACATTCTACCCACCAAGGGTCGATTGCCTTTTTAATCACCAGTGATGAAGAAGGCCCCGCACACGATGGCACCATCAGGGTGATGCAAACGCTCGATGCGCGTAATGAAAAAATTGATTATTGCATCGTTGGCGAACCCACTAGCCATAAAGTCTTTGGCGATATGGTACGGGTGGGTCGCCGTGGTTCAATTAATGGGTATTTAAGCCTGATTGGTAAACAAGGGCACGTCGCTTACCCTGAATTGGTAGAAAACCCCATCCATGCCTTTACCCCTATTCTGCAGCTCTTAACCCAAGAAACCTGGGATAACGGCAATGAATTTTTCCCACCCACTAGCTTTCAAATATCAAACATCAATGCCGGAACCGGTGTTGAAAATGTTGTCCCCGGCACCTTAAAAGTCGTCTTTAACCTACGTTTTTCCAGTGAATTAACGCCTGAAGAAATCAAGCGTCGGATCACCTATATGGTTGATCAAAATTCAGATAACTACGAATTAATTTGGAAAGTATCCGGCCTACCGTTTATTACCGAGCGCGGTGAACTCAGCGATGCCGTTGAACAAGCCTTACTCGATGAAACCGGCAGCAAACCCATATTATCAACCGCCGGTGGCACCTCTGATGGACGCTTTATTGCCCCCAGTGGCGCGCAGGTGATTGAGCTTGGGCCGATTAATGAAAGTATTCACAAAATTAATGAATGCGTGAGCGTGAGCGATTTAGACCAGCTATCACGCGCTTACCATAAAATATTAGCCAATCTACTAACGTAACCACTTAAGGAAACCACATGTCTAATCACTTCGACTATATTGCCATTGGCGGCGGTAGCGGCGGTATCGCGGGGGTTAACCGTGCCGCACAGTATGGCGCTAAATGCGCCATCGTCGAACAAGATCGTTTAGGCGGCACCTGCGTTAACGTGGGCTGTGTACCGAAAAAAGTCATGTGGTTTGCCGCAGCAACCGCCGATAGTATTCAGCACGCTGCTAATTATGGTTTTGATGTATCACTCAAGAAATTCGACTGGGCAATATTAAAACAACGCAGAGACGCCTACATTAAACGGCTAAATGGCATTTATGCTAATAACCTAGATAATAATAAGGTCAGCCATATAAACGGTACAGCAACCTTTATAGACGCGAACACCATACAAGTTGGCGATCAGCAATATACCGCTGATAAGTTCCTTATCGCCACCGGTGGTAAACCTACTATACCGAATATTCCAGGGGCAGAATATGGCATCAGTTCTGATGGTTTTTTTGAGCTTGAACAACAAGCTAAAAAAGTAGCCATCGTCGGTGCTGGTTTTATCGCCGTTGAGCTTGCGGGTGTTTACCAAGCCCTAGGTACTCAAGTAACGTTAATTCTTCGTGGTGACCATGCACTACGCCAATTCGACAGCATGTTAGGCACCGAACTATCAAAAGCCATGCAACAACAGGGTATACAACTGGTATTACAAACAAGCCCTAGCTCAATCGAAAAAAACGAACAAGGTAAGTTGATTATCAACAGCGAGCAAGGTGCGCTTGAAGGTGAATTTGATGAACTTATTTGGGCGATTGGCCGGCAAGCAAATACCGACTCACTCAACATAGAAAAAGCCGCCGTCTCTCTCGATAAAAAAGGTTTTATTGTTACCGATCAATGGCAGCAAACCACTCAACAAAACATTTATTCCGTTGGTGATGTAACTGGACGAGCTGCGTTAACACCGGTTGCCATTGCCGCCGCCAGAAGACTCAGCGACCGTTTATTTAACGGCCAAACCGAGCGTAAACTTGATTATGACCTAATCCCCAGTGTCATCTTCTCGCACCCACCCATCGGTACCATTGGCTTAACCGAACAACAGGCTAAAGAGCAGTACGGGGAGCAGGTAAAAATATACACCTCAAGCTTTAACCCAATGACTCAGGCACTATCCGATGTTAAACAGCCGACCACCATGAAATTGGTAACTGTTGGTGATGATGAAAAAATCATCGGTTGCCACCTGTTTGGTGAAAGCTCCGATGAAATACTTCAAGGTTTTGCCGTCGCCATTAAAATGGGTGCAACAAAAAAAGATTTTGACGACACCATTGCCATTCACCCAACTAATGCTGAAGAATTGGTAACGATGAGGTAACTTAACAACCGTTTTCAACTAAAGACGGTGGGTTAAAAGCCGAGGGCTGAAAATCTTTCTTGGATCAAAACATGAACACAGGGAATACCTAAAAGGTAGAGGTTTCGTTTAGCAAGCCTTTAGGTCAATCATTAACTCCGCCTCACTAAAGTTCAGCTTTACAAGCTCCCTAACCACCTCGTCAAGAAACATATTCATATTCCCTAAGTCTTTTAAGTTTTCATTTTTACCTGAAAAAAAGTACTCTTCTCCATGAGCAATATTACTTCTCAAACCATATAGCTTCCCCCATATTTTCACTATATTCTCTGCACCAAAATATGCTGAACAATCGGGTTTTTGGTCAAATTTCTTAGTCAGAAGGTTAATCTTATTTTTTACTTGCGAGGCTATTGAATCTAAATTTTCGATTTGTGTTGGCTTATGCACAACCAAAGACTCTATTATCGAAAATAAAGAAAGCGTGAGCAAACTTGAACCCGCATGTAATTTACTACTGGAGTAATACATATCTAAACTACGTCCCAAACTTGGCGCCTTCTTCAATTCCTCATGGAAATATTTAAGTTTCTCAAGCTCACCTTTGCTGACCACCCCTCCTCCATTTCTAGAGCATTCAGACAGAAAGTTTTCATTACTATGCCCTCCAAAAATATGGCCATATTTACCTCCGTGATGAGAATCCTTCTGAAATAAGGCAGTATCTCCCAATAATATTTTTGGTGTTATTAAAACAGCAACTCTTTGAAGCTCATGTATTTCATGATTATTCCCATTAAATGCTACAACAAAAAACTCTTTAGGCTCAGTCCCAGTTGACTTCACCCTTTCATACCCCTCTGCGCCTAATAAAAAACACGCGTAAGCACCATAAGTTTTTACTAAGTGCTCAATAAAGTTATCTGCTTCCCAAGTCTTTGCTTTCCTTAAAACCAAACCTTCTGATAACCGGAAGGGCAGCACCTCTTCGTCAAAGGACACCGTTGAGTATATAAAGCCTAAACCGCCATAAAATTCCATTTCATCCTCAATTATCTGTAACTATGAGCACCCTTAAAAAGTAAGCGCTAATACTATCAACCTCACTCACTGACAGGTAAGAGCCTCACCCGTAGTCTACTACGGCAAATTCACCCTCTATCAACCGCCAGCTTTTTTCCGCCGCGCCTCACCCTCTTCAAACGCCGCCAATTGTTCAGGCGTTGCTGGTTTTTGGTACAAACCTTTCCATTCTTTAAATGGCATACCATAAATCACTTCTCGCGCCGCGTCATAATCCATCTCAACATCACGCTCCTTGGCTTCGGCCATATACCACTTAGCAAAACAATTACGGCAAAAATCGGCCAAATTCATTAAGTCTATATTTTGCACCTCGGTGTTGCTTTGAAAGTGTTTAACAATGCGGCGAAATGAGGCCGCTTCAATTTCTAATTGGGTTTGTTTATCCATAATAATTCTCCAAGTTATGGTAAATGTGCACGTTCTAAATATTCATGGGATTGCATTTCAAGTAAGCGGCTCACGGTACGCTCAAATGGGAAGGCCATTTTTTCACCCTGATACAGTTTTTCTGGTCGAACCTCTGCCGATAAAATCAATTTAACGTTATGCGCATATAACTCGTCGATCAAATTGATAAAACGATTCGCTGCATCATTGTTCGTATCATTCATCACCGGTACATCCGAGACCAGCACGGTGTGAAAACAACGTGAGATTTCAATATAATCCGCTGAACCACGCGGAATATCGCAAATAATATCAAAGTCGAACCACACCACACCTTCAGCACACTGCCTGACTTGCACGGTACGCCCCTCTAATTCGAGGCTTGATTCAAATTGCACATCCGCCACCGTCATATGCTCGAATAAGGTCGATAACACCCCATCCGCTTCTTCATCTAAGGGTGAATGATAAATTTCCGCTTGTTCTAGTTCACGTAGCCGGTAGTCAGTTCCGCTGTCCAGCTTAAGGACATCACAATTATTTTTTAGTGCTTCAATAGCGGGAAGGAATCGTGCGCGTTGTAGACCATTTTTATACAACCCATCCGGCTCAATATTGGAGGTGGCCACCAAACAAATCCCTCGATCAAATAGGGCTTCAAACAAGCGCCCTAGAATCATCGCATCGGTAATGTCCGAGACAAAAAACTCGTCGAAACAAAGTACCCGACAATCTTTAACTGTTTGATCAGCGATAATTTGTAAGGGATCACTGACATTACCCAGTAAGGCTAACTGCTGGTGAACCTTCTGCATAAAACGGTGAAAATGGGTGCGCTGTTTTTGCTCGAACGGTAATGAATCATAAAACACATCCATTAAATAGGTTTTACCCTGGCCTACACCACCCCATAAGTACAAGCCTGTTGCAGCTTTAACGGTGGTTTTCTGCTCACGCTTGAATTTGGCAAAAAAACCTTTTTTTTCAACCGCAACGGGCGCGATAGGTTGCAGCAACGTTTTGTACAAATCATTCAATCGCTGAATAATTGCGTGTTGCGCATCATCTTTAATAAAACCGTTTTGCGTTTGATCGGCTAGATATCGATCTAATGGACTCATAGTGGAAAGTAATTAATTGTGTTAGATTGGATGGCTCAAATAAATCAAGCAAGCTGTAGATGGTTTAAATTAGCAGTTGTTATCCTTGCATTGTAGCAATTATCACCTATGAATATTCAAGCAAATTCGCCGAATAGCAGCCTAATAAGCCCTGCAAAAAAGCCGCTTAGCAAGCCGGCACAAGCGACCGAGCGAGTTGATAATCCGCGTAACGATGAAAAACAAACTAACAGCCTTGCCCCCACCAACGATACTGAACGCTCGAAACTTTTTGACCAACTCGAATCCCTCGATAAAAAACAAGCCGTCAATTTCCGCCCCAGCGCGCTGGAAAATAAAAACCAATCATCTATTCAATCCTATATAACAACCCAGTCCCTCGCCGAACAAGAGTTACGCGATGAATTACAGCAACAACTCGGCATCGACGTATTAGCTTAAGCAACCACACGTATGAAATTTTTAACTGATTTTTTCCCCATTATCCTGTTTTTTATCGCCTATAAATGGCAAGGGATTTACCTAGCCACCAGTGTTGCTATCGCGGCCTCGTTTGTACAAGTCGGTTTATTCTGGTTAAAACACCGCCGTTTCGACAACTCTCAGCTACTGACTTTCTTTATCATCCTTATTTTTGGCGGGGCTACCCTGTACCTACAGGATGAAACGTTTATTAAATGGAAACCCACTATCATTAATTGGCTGTTTGCCTTAGCCTGCCTACTGAGCCAATTTATCGGTAAAAAACCATTAATCAAACGAATGATGAGCGGCAGTTTAAAGCTGGCCGATACCATTTGGACAAAATTAAACACACTGTGGGCCGCTTTTTTCTGCCTACAGGGCGCGTTAAACCTCTATGTTATTTATAATTTTGATACCGACACATGGGTTAACTTCAAACTATTTGGCATGCTAGGCTTAACGATTCTATTTATCATTGCACAAGGGCTTTATTTGATGAAACACATCGAAGAACCCGAGCAACATAACGACCACTAACTCAAGCGAGAACAGCGTAATACTATGAATACACGAAGCGAGATCATAAAAAACACCCTATCAGCAGCCATTGAACATGAATTCATCGAGGTGCTCGATGATAGTCAATCTCACGCTGGCCACGAAGGCGCCAAAGCTGGCGGAGGACACTTCTACCTGACGATGGTATCGGCTGAGTTCAACAATAAGTCTAGAATCCAGCGCCACCAATTAATTTATGCCGCCCTTGGGGATATGATGAAAAGCGATATTCACGCACTCAGCATCAAGGCATACACCCCTGAAGAAAAACCTCAATAAAAGGATATTTTAATGAAGCTTAAACTAGCACTCTCTGCCGCCCTGTTAATGGGTGGATTATCACAAGCCAGCATCGCTAGCGAATCAGACATCGTTGCCTCGGTAAACGGTCACGATATCAGCAAATCAACCCTACAGTTTTACGCCTTAGAGCGTCGCCAAGGGAACCCTAAAAGCAAAGTCCCAACAGAGCAGCTGATTGATGACCTGATTAATATGCAGCTGTTGAAAGAAGAGGCGCATAAGAAGAAACTAGACAAAACCGTCGACTTCGAAAAGCGCATGGACTTCATTAACTTGAGCATGTTATCTCAAGTCGCAATGGTCAATTACCTCGATAGCAATCCAATCCCTGAAGCAAGCCTTAAAAAAGAATACGATCAACGAATTGGCGAGGTAAAAATCGTTGAGCTGAAAGCCAGCCATATTTTATTAAAAGACGAAGAAAAAGCCAAAGAAGTCATCGAGCTCCTTAATAAAGGCGGTGACTTTGCCGAGCTAGCCAAGAAACACTCCACCGGCCCAACAGGCCCTAAAGGTGGCGACCTAGGCTGGTTTACCCCCCAACGAATGGTACCTGAGTTTTCTCAAGCCGTATTGGCATTAAAAGATGGGGAATACACCCCGCAAGCTATTCGCACTCAGTTTGGTTTGCACATTATCTTACGTGCAGCTGAACGTGTCGGCACACCACCAAGCTTTGAATCAGTTAAACAAAAGATCAATGCGACCTTGGAACAACAACATATTCAAAAACATATTCAACAGCTAAGAAAATCGGCGACGATTACCCTTAGCAAAAACAACGTTAACAAGTAAAACAAAAGCTATACGGGTTCTCACAAGTGAGAGCCCGTATTAGTTAAGTAAGCCCATCCCGACAAAAACACCTACGTCTAAGCAAAAAATCAATACCAGGGCTTTGCCGCTAAAAAACAAGTAAGTGGATTAAACACACAAATTATGTTATTTTCCGCGATCGAAAATAATAAGTTTTAGGATAAAAAATGCGCATAATTCTTTTGGGTGGTCCGGGCTCTGGAAAAGGCACACAATCTCAATTCATTACCGAAAAATTTGGTATTCCACAAATTTCTACCGGTGATATGTTACGTGCAGCCGTAAAAGCCGGCACACCGCTTGGTATTGAAGCCAAAAAAGTCATGGATGCAGGCGGCCTCGTGTCCGACGACATTATCTTAGGACTTATTCAAGAAAGACTGGCGGAAAATGATTGTGCTCAAGGTTTCCTCTTAGACGGCTTCCCACGCACCGTTCCACAAGCCAATGGCCTAGCAAAAATGGGCGTAGAAATCGACCATGTTGTTGAAATTGCCGTTGATGATGAAGAAATTGTGCGTCGTATGGCGGGCAGACGCGTACATTTAGACTCCGGTCGTACCTACCACCTCATCTACAACCCGCCTAAACAAGAAGGCTTGGACGATGTCACTGGGGAAGAACTCACTCAACGTAGCGACGACCAAGAGAACATCGTAAGAGATCGGTTAAATACCTACCACGACCAAACGGCTCCACTGATTAACTTTTATAAAAATGTTGCCAATGAGTCAGCGGTTAAATTTAATACCGTGGCAGGTGTTGGTAGCGTGCAAGATATTACCGACAAAATGTTTGCTGCACTAGCCAGCTAAACCCCCAGCAAAAGCCGCTAACAAGTCGGTTAAGACCATTTAATAGCGTCACCCCATTGTTTCAGTGGGGTGACGTTTTAATTTAAAGAATATTTTTACAGGAAACGTATAAATGAAAACATATGATGTTGCAGTTGTTGGAGCCACCGGTGCCGTTGGCGAAACCATGTTATCAATTCTTGAGCAAAGAAACTTCCCTGTTGGCAAGCTATACCCTTTAGCAAGTAGTCGCTCAGCAGGCGGCACCATTCAGTTCAAAGGTAAAAATATTAAAATTGGCAATCTGGCTGATTTCGATTTTAGCCAAGTTCAAATTGGCTTGTTTTCTGCGGGTGGTTCAGTTTCTGCCGAATACGCACCGCAAGCCGCAGCCGCTGGTTGCGTTGTTATTGATAACACCTCGCACTTTCGTTACGAAGATGACATTCCACTCGTCGTACCCGAAGTTAATCCAGAAGCGATTGCTCAGCATACTAAGCGAGGCATTATTGCCAACCCGAATTGTTCAACCATTCAAATGTTGGTTGCACTGAAACCGATTTACGACGCTGTTGGCATCGAACGTATTAACGTATCAACCTACCAAGCCGTTTCAGGCACCGGTAAAAGCGCCATCGAAGAACTCGCCGGGCAAACAGCCAAACTATTAAACGCAAAAAAAGCTGAAGCAAAGGTCTACCCAAAACAAATCGCCTTCAACGTCTTGCCACAAATTGACGTGTTTCAAGATAATGGTTACACCAAAGAAGAAATGAAAATGGTTTGGGAAACCAATAAAATTTTCAATGACGACAGCATTAAAGTGAACCCTACCGCGGTTCGTGTGCCGGTATTTTTTGGCCACTCAGAAGCCTTACATATTGAAACAAAGGAAAAAATCAGCCTACAAAAAGCACGTGAATTACTCAGTAACTTCGAGGGCATTACCCTTATGGATGAGCGTGTTGATGGCGGTTATGCAACAGCCGTTACAGAATCGGCCGGCAACGACGATGTCTTCGTTAGTCGCTTAAGGGAAGATATTTCACACCCTAGGGGCTTAAACATGTGGGTTGTCGCCGATAACGTTCGTAAAGGTGCCGCACTGAATAGTGTTCAAATTGCTGAACTGCTAGTAAAAAGCTATCTATAGACTATAGTTATTGCTGAACATTAATTTCAACACCTTATGTTTTTAGGGACTAAAGACTTGTTAGTTTAGGAGCAATACATGAACAAACCCACGAAGGCTATTGCAGCACTTTGTTTACTTCAATCTGCCAACCTTTATGCGCTGGGCGTCGGAGAAATAGAAACATATTCTGCACTTAACCAAGTTTTAAGGGCGAAAATACCTTTACTCAGCTCTAAAAACGAAGACCCTAGTAATGTTCGTATTGGAATTGCCTCACGTGAAGTCTTTAAAAAATCAGGCATCGATCGGCCTCATTATTTAACCGAAATAAAATTCACTCCGGTACTGGCTAAGAATGGCGAAATCAGTGTTGAGGTTCGTTCTAGTTCGACCATCAAAGAGCCTTTTGTCAACTTCATCCTTGAAATCGAATGGCCACAGGGGCGTACTCTAAAGGAATTCACCATTCTATTAGATCCCCCTGTCACCATGTCGGACTTCACACCAAGCCCGGTGGCCCTTCCTCATAAGGTAAAAAAAAACACCCTAAGTACAACTCTAACACCTCGCGTTGCGATCACTAAGAAGCAACAATATGGCCCAACTAAAAGCAACGATACTATTTGGGGTATTGCGAAGAGCCTAGCCGCAAATAATTCAGCGGCCGACCACCAAAGGATGATGCTGGCTCTATACGATAACAACCCAAAGGCTTTTTACAAAAAAAATATGAATGCGCTGAAAAAAGGCGCTATTTTACAAGCTCCTAGCCAACAACAACTCGATAGCCTTAGCCAAGCACAAGTACTCTCACAATATAAAGAACATAATACGCAGTGGTCAACGAGCACCGCCCCAAGCAAGCTGGCACAAACAAACATTAACGAACCAACTGCAACTCCCAGCGGTGATAAAAAAAAACCTGATGGTCAAACCAAGACAGGTCAGTTAACACTACTCAGCAGCTCAAAACCAAACAGTCGTGGTACTGCAGGCAAAGGGCTAGCTACCGACGACACAACTCACCCTGCAAACAATACAGAGGCTCAAGCCAGCATGGCCCTAGAAATGGCCACAACCCTGGAAGCAGAAAATAGCGAAGTCAAATCTCGCCTCAGTGACCTAGAAGGCCAGGTCGAAAAACTACAACGTTTACTCACCCTTAAGGATCAGCAACTCGCGCAATTACAGGCGACAAAGATCGAAAAAGCCCCCGTTCAAAAAACACCGCCAGTAACGACAAAACCTGAGCCCGTCGACACCGCATCGTTCATTGACACCGACGACAAGCTGCCCTTATATGCGGGTGGTGGCCTGCTGATCGCCCTTCTCGGACTCGTGCTCGCTCGACGTAAAAAGCCAGCCAAAATCGACAAGAAGCAGCCATCGTTTACCAGCAATGAAGCCGTTGAAATAGCGACCAGTAGTTCGCTAGCAGAAGAACAAGCTAACGACACAACAAGTCTCGACACTAGCCCAACCATTATCACAGAAGAACCCTTATTGAGTGAATTCAGCCCCAGTGAATTTAACGCAAACAAACAAACACAAGAGGCCGATCCACTCACCGAATGTGATGTTTATATCGCCTACGGTCGTTACCAGCAAGCGCAAGATATTATTGAAAGCGCATTAAATACCGATCCAAACAACCAACACTATAAACTCAAGCTACTAGACGTACACTTCGCTTCTGGCGATGCCGCTGCGTTTGAACTCCTAGCTGAAAGCTTGTCAGACATCCAACAAACCGATAACAATCGCTGGCAGAATATCGCCGAAATGGGCGCTGAACTCTGCCCAGAGTCCGCGCTATTTAATACTCACACCGATGCTGGCCAGCAAAGCCCAAGCGCCCCAGCTAATGTTGACAACGAACAACAGCTAGAAAACACACTTGATGACAGTGTTGAGCCTGAGCTCGAGCAGTTCGACGCAACCCAAGAGCCTACCGAGAGTGAGCTGAGCAATGAAAACACGCCCAACGAAGTGGGTAATGAAATTGAATTTAGCGTCGTCGACCCTAATGGTGGCGATGAAGAAACAACCATAGAGCTTAGCGATATTGCAGAGCCAGAAACCGAGTCTAAACCCGCCGATGAGTTTGAATTCAATTTTGACTTAATCAAAAATGAAGGCGAGAGCGACTCAACTGAACCGGCATTTGAAGAGAGCAGTATCGACTTCGACGATGACTTTGCAGACGACAACGCTGAAGACACTAAAATATCACTCGCACAAGCCTATATCGAAATGGAAGATAATGCCTCTGCTCGCCAGTCCTTAGAAGAAGTTATTCAGTCCGGCACCGATGAACAAAAGCAACGCGCACAAGACATTCTCGATAGTTTATAAAACAACTTGTCTATATAGTCCTTTGCTATATAGACAAACCTTGCTCAAATATGAAGCTAAGGCGATCAATACAGCGTCGTGATATGTCTAACTCAAAAAAAGCAGCCTTCCAAGAACCACCAACTATTAGGCAGCGATTCATCCAATTATGGCAAGCTGTTCATTATGGCTTGAAGTACAAGCTATTCATCAGCAATATGCTCCCTTTAAGCGCTACAAGCCGGTGAAAACCTTTCTGCCAAGCAAGGGGCGCTCACTCACTAAGCCGTCTTGGAGAAAGACTAAACCTCGGCTAACAAAAAATACCCTGGCCTCCACCCTAAGGAGATAATACATGACTATTTCACGTAGAAAATTCATCCATCTATTAAGCCTAGGATCCACCGCGTGCATCAGCTTATTAAACCCCGTTAGTGCTTGGGCTATCTGGGCCCACAAAGCCTTTAACGCCGATGAACTAGACACCGCCTATCAAAACCTGTTTGGCTCCAGCACATTGACCCAATCAAACGATGTCATATTAAAGCTACCTAAAATCGCAGAAAATGGTGCCGCCGTTCCAATCAGCATTAAAACGGATATGATCGGGGTCGAATCCATCAGCATTTTTGTTAAAGATAATCCTTTGCCACTCACCGCTTCATTTCAAATACCGAACGGCACGATTGCCAAGATATCAACCCGTATTCGTTTAGCTCAAACCAGCACCGTCACCGCAGTAGTAAAAGTTGGCGACCAGCTCTACAGCCAAAGCCAGGAAGTTAGCGTCACTCACGGTGGCTGTGGCGCTTAACTTAATCGCCGACTAAACAGCATTATACTTATTACAAACAAGACTCGTGTTATTCGGAGACAACAATGAAAATTACCGCAAGGTTTAAAAACGAGGTCACCAGCGTACGAGTACTGGCAACTCACCCGATGGAAACAGGCCGCCGTAGCGACCAACAAACAGGCGAACTGATCCCAGCAAAGTACATCCAAGAATTAAGCTGTGAGCACCAAGGTAAGATTGTATTTATTGCCCAGTTTGGCACCTCGATGTCAGAAAACCCTTACCTTTCGTTTTCATTTAAAGGTGGACAAAAAGGTGACACCCTACAATTACGCTGGAATGATAATACCGGTGATGTAGAAAAAACCGACACCATCATTAAATAATGTCTCCTGCGAACCACCCTAACCAGCATTACTGCGCCTAATAAAACTAGCAAGGGATGATACTAAGGCTATTAGAACAAACACTTCCCCGCCCCTGTCGCCGAGCCCAACCACACTGCTAAAACTACCCATCAACGGCTGTGCGATAAAACATACGAAGAACTCAGCATCGGAATATAAGAAAAACAATATATTCCGCATAAGCTCTTCCACCCCGAGCTACTTTATCAATAAGCTCGCATACTGGAGTTAACGGCTGCAACAGGCTCGGAGCAAGCTCCTGCATCAAACTATTTGGCGACGGATGAAAACTATTCATCTGTTGGTAACTGAGGTGTCCATACACCGCCCGACGCGCCCTCTTCAGATTCTTCACGCTTGGCCTGCTCTATTTCGTCATCAGTTAACTCCAATGACAAGGAAAAGCTTTTTTTCTCCTCAGCTACGGGTTTAACGGCTAACGGTTCGGCTTCAACGGGTGCCGTATCGGGCCGTGCCTCACTAGCTGCTGACGGAGTAGATTCGGCGGACTTAGCCGCATCGTACATTTTAATTTTCAAACGAAGGTTATTCACCGAGTCTGAATTAGCCAAGGCTTCATCCTTGGTAATTTTCCCTTCGGCGTATAAACGTAATAGGTCCATATCGAAGGTACGCATCCCCATCTCAGCCGAATTTTCCATCACCTCCTTAATCCCACCTATATCACCATCATGGATTAATTCAGAAATGAGCGGTGAATTCAGTAAAATTTCAAACGCCGCCGCACGCCCACCCTCTATCGTGCGCACTAAACGCTGTGAAATAAAGCCGCGTAGGTTCAGCGATAAGTCCATCAACAATTGGTTTTTCCGCTCTTCAGGGAAAAAGTTAATGATTCTATCCAGTGCTTGGTTCGAGTTATTGGCGTGCAAGGTCGATAGGCATAAATGCCCCGTTTCGGCAAAGGCCATCGCGTGATCCATCGTTTCCTGCGCCCTGATTTCACCAATCAAAATAACATCCGGCGCTTGGCGTAAGGTGTTTTTCAGCGCATCTTCATAGGTATCCGTGTCCACCCCCACCTCACGCTGGTTGACGATAGATTTTTTGTGTTCGTGGACAAATTCAATCGGATCTTCAATGGTAATAATATGCCCCGCTTCATTGCGATTACGGTGGTCTATTAACGACGCTAAGGATGTCGACTTGCCCGAACCAGTGGCACCAATAAATAAAATAAGCCCACGCTTTTCAATAATCAAGTCGGTTAAAATCTTCGGCAAACCTAATGCCGATGCGGTGGGAATATCCGTCACAATATTACGCACCACCATCGCATAACTATTGCGCTGCATAAAGATATTGACCCGAAAACGGCCCACACCTTTCTCTGAAATGGCTAAATTCATTTCAGGTTTTTCAGCAAACTCTTCGATTTGCTTAGCAGACATCACCCCTTCGGCAATCTCTTTCATCATATCCGGCATCAGGGTTAAGGCGTCGATTTCCGTCATATGCCCTTGGACTTTAGCCGAAGGCCGCGCCCCAACCGATAGATACAGGTCGGAGCCATGATTGTCGACAAGATACTTTAACCATTGATGAAATATTTCCATGACCGAACCCTCTATTGGCTTTCTGAAACCTCTTCATAACGTAACGAGCGTAGACAAAAATGAGTGACTAAACGCGGTTTACTCGCGTAAATGAGCATTTTGAGCTGATGTCAGCAACAGTGCCGCTTTAAGCGGCACTGTATTGTCAAACGCAGTCGTTATGATGAGGCCTCTAGCTATTTACATTCGTTTTATCCGGCTATATAACGAGCCAATAAAACACCTAATGTCAGTATAGCTTAAGCGAATATTTGCATACGATAAGCGGCTTTAATGCACGTGTTCATCGGGTGGCGGCAATATTTCCTCTTCAGCCGCCAGCGCGCTAAATTGCTGCAACAAAAACGCCATATCTTGCCAAGCCTCTGGGTCTTGTTGGGGAATCCAGCGCGAACGCATATAACCAAAACGGTCGATAGTAAACTCGAGGTGATTTAATGGCTGCTCATCGTGCTCACCACTATTTTGAAAGGTTCGACGAAACTGCAGGTAGGTACGGGCAATCGCTGCAGACTCTTCGGTGACCAAGGGAAAAGGGTATTGTTGAATCAACTCAGCGCTCATCAAACCACCTCCACGCAACGCAACCCCAATAATAACCACATCATTCGCCACCATCTCAGCATAATGTTTTTTCAAACTATCCAAGCGAGCCCTACCCTCCGGCCAGGAGAAAAACACTAACAGCGTCGACTTGGACTCTCGTAAATCTTTTAAATTGCCATTTTTTACGAGACTTGAATAATAAAAGTCCGGCGCACCGATAAATGGTTTATTGGCAATAATATAAGGCTGAATAACACGCGCCGTATAACCTTCAGAAAAAGCGCGTAAATAATTGATCACGTCCCATAAGTCATCTTCATCCAGTATCTCACGGAATGACGGCATCGCCTTATCATCACCCATCCCATGGGTTAACCACCAAAACATATCACCCACGGTATGCAGTGCCGTATGTGGCTCAGTCAAATTAGCCGGCTCTGCCGATAAGGTTTTAGCTAAAACGCCATCGCCCTTGCCTTTAACTCCATGGCAAGCGGTACAGTTATTGCTAAATAAATCTTCACCATTTTTAATCGATACCGCCACATAGGGTACTGTTGAATTTCGGTAAGTATCGGGATAAGCCTCGACCCCAAGTGGCGGTAGCGCCACCCCTAAACCACTGATCAACAAAATAGAACCGGCAATCATCGCCGACCTTTTATTATGCTGATAACGAATTAAATAAGTCACAACAACAATAGCCGCCATAATTAAAGCGATCCCCACCAGCACTTGCATACGTACATCAGCGCTTTCTTGCCAAGTCGCCTCAATCGAAAAACGGAAGCTGAAGGGCCATACAATCACTTCTTCGTGCGAGGCCGGTGTGGTGCCTTTCAAGACACTAGCAGCACCAAGCAGCAACAAACCAACCGACGCTTCTAGGCTAATCCAAGCGGCAATCGCCCAGTTAATCGACGCACTCGCCTGCTGGTTTGCGTATTGAGGCATATAGCGAAAACGAATCATTGCCGCAACAGACAGCATCACAAAAAACAGGACGATTTTAGTTACTAAAAAAGTGCCATACGGGGTTGAAAACAACTCTCCCCAGCGGCTCACCTGTAAAAAACCGATGACGATACCGCTCAGTAAAATAACCCCCACCATCATGCTCGCCATCACCGAAAAGCGTCGCAACGTCGCTTCAATCAGTGCATGATCCGCCTGTTCGCTCTGCTGATGAGAACAGCGTAACAACAACGCTAGTACCGGCAAACCACCCAACCAACAAGCCGCCGCAAGAATATGAAAACTATTGCCTAATAAACCCGGCCACATCGGTTCCAAGGCGGCCGCATGGCTTTTAAACGAGCCGGCTAATAACAACAATGCGGTTAAAAACGCCAGTAATAACAAGAAACTTTTATACGCCATACGCGCCATCAGCGCACCGCGTAGTAACAAGGCAAACAGTATCAACACCGCCATCGTTTGCTGTAACAACCACACACTGCCAAAGCGGGTGGAAAACAAAACAATCTCAAGCACCTTTAAATCAAACGCAGCCGCTGTACGTTCCTCAATAGACACCGCCTGTAAAGACGGCATCAAGAAACCCGCGAGCAACAAAACACCCGCCAAAGCCGTGCAAATTTTTAAATTGCGCTGACGCCAGCCATCAATAACACCTGATCCGCCCTCAAGGGCCAGCATAGAAACCACCACCGTGCCAAGAATAAGTAACGCAGTACTGGCTTGTAGCCAATTAGCGGCGTGATACACATAGTCCATTATGGCTGAACCGGTTTGGCCTGCTTAATGCGAAATTTGAACTTTGAATCCACTACGTGACCATCGACCGATAACACTCGGTAAAAAACGCTATATTTACCCGCCTCAAGCGTCGGTAATGTCAAGCTAAGTAATTTGTCATTACCTTCGGCCAGTACGGCTTTCTGCTCGCTGACCACATCACCCGCTTTATTTTTCACCACAATGGTCGAATAAGCCGGTTCAAGCCGCTCGCTGAACCAAATCTTAATCACTTCGGGTGATCGAGTCAGCACCGAACGCCGACCCGGATCAGAACGTTCATATTTCGCGTGTGCAAACACCGCAGAACAAGACACTAACAAGGCAAACAAAAGCCCCGTGGTTAAAAATCGTTGATGAATAATAGTCGTACGCATGAAAAACCTCTTAAATAAGCGCTAAATTTAAATACAGCAGCCGTCTAGTTGCTTAAAAACTAGACGGCTGGAAGGGAGTACTGAGCAATACCACTCGCTAAGCCAGTCGATACGGGCTTAGCGGAACGCTCGATTAATGTTGGTGAGCCGAATGGTCGTGCTCAACGGGCGACTTGCTAACACTCGGATCATCGGCAGCTACTGGCCGCTTGGCTAAAGGGGTGAACTTGGAGCGCCACGCAGCCTCATCAGGAAACTTAACCGACACCCAAACCCCCGTTGTTTCAGTTAGCGTAAACTCGCCGCTACCGTTTAAAAAGTTGTCTCCCGCAGCGGTCAGTTTAATAACCGTTCGTGTCTCATCGGCATTCATAATCGTTGCCGAGCCATGCGCTATTTCAACATCGATAGGGTTACCCGCGTGATCGGTCATATACACCGTAATCTCTTTTTCGGCCGTCACAATCTCAATATGATAGGGTCCAGCCATATGCGTTTGACCACCGTGCAAGGACATCGATGGGTGAGAATCTAAGTATTCATCCGAATGTGATGCGGCAATTAGCGGGAATACCATTAAGGAAACGAGCAATAAAGCTAATATTTTGTTCATAAAAAAACTCCCAGTATTAAAATCCATATAGACCTTAGGCAACAAAAAACAACCGATAGAGAACTGCCGGAATTTCATTACCAAAGGCACTAAAAACAGTATACCTGTAGACCAGCCTATCACGTAAAAATTTAACAATCATAGCTTGACGCTGAAGGCTGTAAGGATGCAGAAAGTGGAAATCTCAAGAGTTTTCTAAACCCAACGGAGCTGAGGCTTAATATACAGCCATGTCGCATATTAATCGGGGGGGGGTCGACTTCATATTTCAGCCCAACGATGGGCGATGTATTGACTTCGGATACGCGGTTTTTAAGGTGACACTGAGTTGACGAATATCACGGGGTGAAGCTTAAATCACCAGCCACTCTCACATATTCGGTTTAGATATTGTTAGGCTTAAACCTCGGCAATATCCTGCATTGCGCTGCCTTCCGCGTCGCCTAGTAACAGCTAATTCACCTTACAATCGTCAGCCCAAGCTAGGGGCGGTGCCTAGCTCGTTGTTAAATAGGCATTAATTGCTTTGTGAGCATGCCCTGCCTTGGACATTTCCATACGCAAGCTATCCATTTGACTGTGTGAATATTGTGTCAAAATTTTATTTTTTTCCAATACAAATTGAATACCCTCGGCCAACTTTACGGGCTCAATATCGGGTTTTGAAGCAAACAAGGTTTTAACCGCCACATCCCTTGTTTTTTCCAAGGTCACAAACTCATCCCACTGCGCGTTTTCAGCTAAATCTATCAGCTTTTTAGTATCCGCAATAATAGACAACAGTTGTGGGAAATCGCTGTTCATTGCTAAAGCCTATCGTGTCGCGTTAGGGGCAATCGCATCCCAGCCCATTTTAATTTGGCTTAATAACTGGCCCGCCTCATCCAACAAAGCCTCATCACTTTTAATATTAGCTTGTAACAAAATATGGTTAATGTATTCGTACAAAGCATCAAGGTTTTTAGAAATATCACCACCCTGTTTAAAATCTAAGCTGGCTTTTAGACCATCTACGATTGAAATAGCGCTACCAATTTGCTCGCCTTTCTTCGCTATATCATTCTGTTTTAGTGCCCCTTTAGCCGACAAAATTCTCGATAATGCCCCATCTAACAACATTTGAATCAACCGGTGCGGGGACGCATCCATTACACCGCTATGGGCACTTGTTTGCTGGTATTCTTTTAACGCATTTGCATTGTTCATAAATAGACCCTCTGTATAACCAAGTTATACGTTAATTACTTATTTGGATTATAAGCACCTGGTAAATTAGCCAACTGCTGTGTTAAAAAACTACTTTGGTTTTGTAGTGAACTAACGAGCACATCCATCGCTGTAAACTGAGCCAACAACCGACTCTCTAAGCTGGCTAGGCGCCTATTTAAAGCATCTCGTTGCTCACTAACATCTTCAACTCTTACTTTTAAACCATCCGTTCTACTGCTAATAATTCCTGTAGAGCTAACATAGCCTTCAATTAAATTATCCAGCGTATTTGACAAGCCACTAGTTGATGCAAAAAGCTGCCCTAAATCATCAAAGTTAGACTCTAGCTTTGTATCAAGTAGTTCTGTGTTAAGGGTTAACTGACCGCTTTTATCAGTGGTAATACCTATTTCAGCTAACGTACTAAAAGGAGCACCGGACAAACCAGAAACGGAGGATGATATTTGGGTTCTCAACGCGTTTTGAATACCCCTTAACGTAGAGTCTCCCAGTAACACACCACCAGACTCAGTAGTAGCATTGTAATGACCCAGGGAAGTAAATGTTTCAACCACCTTGTTATAACTTGTTATAAATGCATTAATTTTAGCCGTTACAGCATCCTTATTTAAACTGACGGATAAACTTTCGCCTGCACCCACCCCCGTGCCGTTAATGGTTACACCATCAATAACACCAGAAAACGT
This sequence comes from Cycloclasticus sp. 46_120_T64, assembly GCA_002162695.1. Classification (GTDB taxonomy): domain Bacteria; phylum Pseudomonadota; class Gammaproteobacteria; order Methylococcales; family Cycloclasticaceae; genus Cycloclasticus. The sequence goes on from MAAM01000006.1 coordinate 103,220, forward strand.
GTTGTTTTCACGACTAATTAATTGCCCATCAACCTTTATTTGGCCATCTAACGCACTGGTTGGTTCATCTAAATTGGCATTTATTAATCGTGATAAACCCGTGTTATCAAGATCAGCGGCATCATTAAATAAGCCATTCCCATCTTCATCCACAGTCACCGTAATTGTATTATCTAAACCGGTCTTATTCGAGGTGAGAACCAACTTGCTTTCTGTCCCCCCCGCCCCATCATCAACATTAATAATGGCCGCCGTTAAACCTGTATTATCCGTCGCCGCATTAATAGCATCACGAAGTTCTGCTACAGTGTCTGTTGCAGAAACAGTGATAGAAAAACTTTCAGAACCTTGCGCAAACTTTAGCGTACCCGCCCCAACTACGGTCGTTGATGTTGGAAAAGCCCCATCTTTGGTCAGTAGCTTTTGCGCTCTTGCCATTTGAACAACTTCAATACCATATTGAGAGACGGTGGCGGTGCTATCTACCGATGCAGTAAACACCTGGGTATCTGTACTATTTGCGGTACGTTGCTGAAAATCAGTCAGGCTTTGTAGCGCCTTAACTGAGGTTTGAAATGATGCTAACGCGCCTTTTAATGATCCAAAAGCTGAAATTTCAGCCTGATACTTAGCTTCCTTAATATTATAATTTTGTGTTTTCGTTAAACCTTCAGCCGATACTAAACCTGTGACTAACGCAGAAATATCAATTCCTGATCCTAAGCCTGGAGATGAAATTGACATGATTAACTCCTACCTTATTGTTAATAAAACTAACATATTTAACGGTCTAATTTACGCCTTCCCATTGACCAATAAGCCAAGGTTATTATCACTAACCATTGCAACTGTTTCTGAAAAATGCTCCGCCAACGCTAAAATCTGATCGGAAGGAAACTTTCGTATCTCTTCTCCTGTTTCCCTATCTATCACCGTAATAATACTTCGGCCTGTTTCTTCTTGTAGCGTAAACTGAATGCCTCTTTGAATGTTTTGAACAAAACTATTCAGCTCGCTCACCTTCTCTTCTATTGCCTCACGCGATTCAGGTTCAAGTTGTATGCTTTCAGCAACTTTGCCTAAGCTCTTCACATCTTTTTTATCCACACTACTAGCAATATCTAATGGTGACACGGCAACACGCTTTGGTTGTTCTGGCGTAGTCACTGCCTTAACAACTGGTTGTATTTTTCCCGCTTCCATTGATTAACTCCTTCTGAGGTTGGGTTAGCCCATTAAGGCTAACCCAATGACCTTAGGTAACTCTACTGTAGTAAAGCCAATACGTTTTGCGGTAATGAATTAGCTTGCGATAAAATTGAAACACCTGCTTGTTGTAAAATTTGCGCACGTGTTAAGTTGGCCGTTTCTGCTGCGAAATCCGCATCTAAAATACGACTACGCGCAGCGGATAAATTCTCAGCTGAGGATTGCAAATTACTAACCGTTGATTCAAACCGGCTTTGCACCGCACCCAATGTACCACGAATACTATTAACTGAGTCCAGCGCGTTATCAACTGAGGTAATCGCTGCTTGCGCACCCGATGCAGAGCTAATATTAAGCGCGGTGCCTGACGCAGCATAAGTGGCTGCCGCAATTTTTATATCACCCGTTGCAGCAGCCGCAACGACAATGTCACTACCGCTAGTCAATGTTACTTGACCATAATTAGTAATCGCTGTACCGCCAACACCTGCTGTCGCACCGGTAACATTAAAACCACCCATAGTGGTTAAGGCAGATCCTTGGTCAGACGTAAGGTCAATATTTCTTCCATCCGCCGCAGTCAATGTATATGTGGTTGCCGATGTTACCTCAGCAGTGACACCTGTTTGCCCTTGAACCGCATTAGCTGCGTTAACAATTTGCGAGACCCTGTCTGCATTTGTTGTTGCTGCACCCATCGCACCAAGGTCAACCCCATTAATATAGAGCCCCCCAACTGCAATAGCTGTTGTCGCACTTATTGCACCTGACGTTACTACTGTTTCTGCCGAAGCAGTCACCGAAGTCGTCGTACTAATTGAATTAACAGCATTGACCGCGGCTAATGCTGAAGTGGCTCCAGCTTGAACACCTGCGACTCTTGAAATGCCATCATTAATTCTTGTTCCAATAGACGTACCGTTTATTGAAACTGCGCCTGTAGTCAACGCAGTAGTATTAGTTGTAGTACCCGTAGCAAGAGCCTGCCCACCAACACCTAAGGCACCTGCCTGTGCATTACCTATCCCAAAACTAATTGTTTGGTTTGCATTAGCACCCACCTGAAACACCGCTGAACTTAAGCTACCATCAATAATATTACTGCCATTAAACTGAGTGGTGGTAGCAATACGATCAAGCTCATCGGTCAACTGTTGCACTTCTTCTTGTAGTGAGGCTCTATCAGCAGCATTATTTGTATCGTTAGCCGATTGAATGGAGAGTTCCCTGACACGCTGAAGAATATTGGTAACCTCGCTTAAAGCACCATCGGCCGTTTGCGCTAACGAAATACCGTCGTTTGCATTTCTTGCCGCTTGATCTAGACCACGGATTTGAGCTGTCATACGTGTGGAAATAGCAAGACCCGCCGCATCATCTTTTGCGCTGTTAATTCGCAAACCGGAAGAGAGTCTTTGTAGGGATGTATTCAGGTCACCCTGAGAGGAATTCAAGTTCCGCTGCGCGTTTAATGAGGCAACATTAGTATTAATAAACTGAGGCATTTTATTGCTCCTTTGTAAGCGTCTGCTTACCCATATTTAAAACTGACGGATATATCTTTTTGTTCTAGATATTCACCGTCTCCGATTAGCTTATCGGCGTATACTCGCTTTCCTTTAGCATTTATTTCAACGTTTTTAAAACAGGCCATTAATTGTGAGCCACATCACAAGTTGCCAGTTCGGCTGCGACCGTAGATTGGGCTGCGCTGTTTAAGCCCAACAACATATACCGCAGTGACACAAAAGCGACCATTTTCACATAATAAATGCGTGATACAATAAACTCATAAATAGGAGATTAAATATGTCCACAATGAATAGTGAAATATACACGGCATTAATTGATGCTGGTTCCAGTGAAGAAAAAGCTAAAGCTGCTGCGGTATCGGTGACAGACTACGAAAGGGTTATTAATGATGTAAGGTCAGAGCTTAGATTAATAAAGTGGGGCATTGGGTTAATTATTGCTGCCGAAGTCTTACCCTTGATGAAAAGCTTTTTTGCTTAATTGGAAGAAAGAATCTCTGAAGCATTGGCTTTAGTTTCAACCACCTCCCCTGATTTAAACCATCCTCTTCCCTTAGAATCATAGGTTGCAGGGTGCATGCCTAGGTTGGGTTGCGCTATTTAAACCTAACAATGCAGTTCAAATTACCGCTACATTTTTTGGGTATTAAAGCAGGTTAAATAGCGACAGGTTTTGTACTTTAACAAAGGCTTGCTGAGCCGCTTGCAGTGCAACAATTTGCAGGTTAAAACGGCTAATCGCTTCAGCCATATCAAGGTCTTCTATTTGCGATTTAGTTGTTTGAATACTCAGCTCTAAATCTTGGTTTATTTCATCTTGGCTATCTAACACATTCAAGCGCGCACCTAGTTGCGCACGTACGTCTAAGATGCGCCCGAGAGCGGTATCGAGTTGATCAAGCTGATCGTATAGAGGAATTGAAATAGGCCGAGTCACTGTAATATCACCGGCCGTTCCATCGGTAAAACTCAACGTATTGTTCCCCTCAGTGGTCGAGGTCAGCAATAACTGATTCGTTGCACCGCCAGCTGTCACGCCGATACCACCCGTATTATTTATCGCCGTTCTAAGCTTAGTCACCGCATCGTTCACTGTGCCGGTAGAGTCGATATCCACATTGGTACCCGTTACCCCATTACCCGCTGTATCAAACTCATAAATAATACCGTTAACCGTTAAGGTGTCACCATCCGCCGGCAGCACCCCTCCAAATGTGAGCAGGGTCTCCTCCAATGCGGGCTTAGCCGTATTTAAATCCGCCGCTAAACCATACAAGGTAGCAAACATGCTTTCTGCGTTACCGTTTTTATCTTTCAAATCAAAAAACACTTCGGCTCCAGCGTTGCCATCGGTAATCGATCTATTTTCACCTATTTTTAAATAACGCACGCCTTGGTCACCGCTGTAGCTAAAACTACCGGTTGCCGCAGAGCCGCTAAACGGTTCGGTTTGCGCTTTAAACCCTGCATACAAGTAATCGCCATTGGCATCTCTAGTATTCGCTAGAGCCACTAACTCATCGACCCGTTGAAACATTTCTACCGCTATAGATTTTTTATCCTCCGCTGTGTTTGAATCATTAAAGCCTTGCACCGCTAATTCGCGCACACGCTGTAAGCTCTCGGTAACGCCTTGCAAAGTACCCTCCGATAACGACAATCGATTCCTAGCATAATCAAGGTTATCTTGAAATTGATCCAAACGGCTCAGCGATTCGCTTAGGTCCAGCAATTGCACTGCACCAGCAGGGTCATCCGAGGGCGACAGAATGCGTTTCCCTAATGAAATTTGTTGCTGCGTTTGGTTAAGCGCTGTTTGCTGCAACAAGATGGTATTAATTCCCTGTTGCTGCGCCAAGCTAGTTGAGAGTCTGTCTACCATTACCTGAAGGCTCCTAATAAGGTGTCGAAGATGGCTCGCGAGGTTAAAATAACCTGGCTAGCCGCTTGATAGGCCTGCTGAAAACGAATTAAATTAGCCGCTTCTTCGTCTAGGTTAACCCCGCTAATACTGTCTTTGGAAGCTATGGTTTGATTTAGTAAACCCCGCTGAGCTAAACCATTAGCTTCGGCCGCTTGTACCTTACGCCCCACATCAGAAACAATGCCGCCGTAGGCATCTTGAAAGGATGCGGTGCCGCCGGTTAGGGTTAAGGCTTTTTGCAGGTCAGCGAGTAAATTGGCATTTCGGTTATCACCCACCCCGCCAGTATTGTCGGATAAAACCAAGGTATCTGCGTTGGTCGGGTTACCGCTTAGAGTGAAACTAACCGTACCAAAGCCACCCACTGTAATGGATCGTGACACCCCATTATCGGTACTGGGATTATATGCTACCGAACCGGTTGTTGGCCCCGGCCCATAACTAAAATCATATTCGTTATTCGCGCTATCAAAGGTCAAGGTAATCGGGTTCGAATCAACGGTCGCATTCGCTAACTGGTTTGTTAATAAACCACTAACCGCTACATTACTAATATCACCGGTGCCTGAATTTAACGGTGTTACCGTGCTAATAACCGGCGCAGCCGCGGCTATTTCTCTAGGGTCGTTGATAAATAGTTTAAAATCACCGGCTGCATCGCGCGTAGGTCTTATTCTGTAGCTATCGCCATTCACTAGCCCCGTTGTATCAAAGGTTAAACCATCCACTGTTGCCGGTGTTGCAAAGGCCGTTGGCCCTGCGGCCACGCTATTATCCGATAAACGGGTAATGGTATAGTTCCCCCCCGTAGCCGTTAACGTATAGTCACTGGTAGTTAAGCCCGTGGTATTCGCCACCGACACCGCTAGGGTTCCTGTTCCAGCTAATTTAATAGGAGTGATGGTCGGATCGGTAAAAAAGTCCAAGCCTTGCGCGCCGTTAAGATCCAAGCCATTATTGTGCTGCGCATTCATCGTATAAGATAATGACACCGCCACTTGGCCCAGGGTATTAATCGCGGGGTCTAGCACTTCATCTCTGAATCGCAACGAGCCGCCCATTTCCCCCCCCGTCATAAACTGGGTAACCACAATATTGCCACTTTTTTGTTGCAGCACCACATCAATAGCACTCACATCAAAGCCAGTTTGTTGAATAGCTAAACTGTTTGACTGCTGATCAAACACGAGGGCTTGGCCACTGCCAATAAAGATATTCATCGCGCCATTGCTCTGTACATTGGTACTCACGTTGACTTTTTCTGACAACTGATCAACTAAGTGATCGCGTTGATCCAATAAGTCATTCGGAATTTTACCGCCGCCAGCGCCCGTTGCTAAAATAATTTTTTCATTCAGCGAGGCAATGCTGCTGGCAAGGTTATTAATATCACTAACGGTATCATTTAAACGCCCATTCACCTGCGAGGTGAGGTCGGCAAACAACTGATCCAAGGTGGCAAAACTGCCTTCTATCGCCTTGCCTTCGGTTAAAAGCGCTTGCCTTGCAGGAATAGACGTTGGGTCGTCTGAAACGGCTTGCACGGCATTAAAAAAATCTTGTAAGCCATTGCTTAAGCCGATATTTTCATTCGTGAGCACATTATCAATTTGCGAAGCCAGGTCAAAATAACTGTCTAATTCTGCGGTGGCCGATGAACTGCTGCGAAACTGGGTGGCTAAAAACTCGTCATAGGCACGCGTTACCGCCGTTGTCTCAACACCCACCCCCACATAACCAAAACCTGAAAATTGCGGCGGGCGCGCATCAAGCTCAACAGATTGCCGGCTATACCCTTCAGTTGTCACATTGGCTATATTGTGGCCCGTGGTGTCTAAGGCACTTCTAAAGGCCGACAAGCCCGACAAACCGGTAAGTAATAAATTACCGGCCATTTCGTTCACCTTGTGCTGTTTGATTATTCATCATTGCCTGTTCCTTGTAGTCATTATCGGCCTAAGTCACTTAAACTTAAGCTTTTTTATCGGCGATTGGATTTAAGCCGCTGAGCTGCTCACGGCCTAAAATTGAAACAATTTTCTTTGCATAAGCGGGATCTGTTGCATAACCGGCTTTTTGCAGGCCTTTAATAAAACCTTCGTTTGAATCGACTTTTTCTAGTGCCTGCTGGTACCGTGGGTTTTGTTTTAAGAATTGCACGTAGTCGCTAAAACTTTCTTGGTAGCTGTCATAGGCGCGAAAATTCGCTTGCTGCTTGGCTGCCACGCCATTGTTAAATTCAACCGTTTGCAGCGACACCGTTTTACCGTCCCAGCCGTGCGAGGCTTTTATACCGAATAGGTTATGACTATTTTGCCCTTCATTATTGTGCATCACGTGTTTGCCCCAACCCGTCTCTAAGGCCGATTGTGCAAGTAACACTTTCGCATCCACCCCCAGTTCTTTCGCGGCTTGTTGCGCTTGTGGCCACATCTGACGAATAAAGTCGCTAGGTGATTCGATTTTTTCAGCCTTGCTAGTACGGGTTTTTATGCTGCTTTCTTGTAATGCGCCTGCTATTCGCTGCACGGCAACATCACGGTAGTCTGCTAGGCCTTGCCCCTCGACCTTTTCTTTATTGCTAGCCGAACCGCCGAGTTGTTGCACGATCATATCGGCCAAACCAAGGTTTCCACGTTTGGATAGATCCAATGAAATTTGGTCATCGTACATCGATTGATAGAACTTGGTTTTTTCGCCATCGATCAATTCAGAATCGGGCACCGTATCACGCATGCTCTTCAGCATCATTTTCAGGAAAATGGTTTCAAACTGACGAGCGACTTCCTCAAGTGCATCCTGCTGCTCAGCATTATCCCCCCCAGCTTTAGCCTTTAACTGGGCCAGCCCATTAAAGTCAGCGTAAACATCGGCTTGTGAGATTGAATTACTCATGCTTAGATGACGATTAACTCGGCGGTTAAGGCACCGGCACTTTTTAATGCCTCTAAGATAGCCACTAGGTCACTCGGCCCTGCCCCCACTTGGTTTACCGCCGCTACAATTTGATCCAGCGACACCCCTGGGTCAAACACAAACATACGTTTATCCTCCTCAACCACGCTAATGTCTGTTTCTGGGGTAACCACCGTTTCACCCTCGGAAAAAGCTCCTCCAGCATCTGGCTGACTGACATTGCTTCTTTCGGTAATGGTGACCGTTAAGTTGCCGTGGGATACCGCTGCTGCACGCACTTTCACTTGGTTATTGATAACCACCGTGCCGGTTCTTGAGTTAATGATAATACGCGCCGCCGTTTGTGCCGGCTGCACTTCCAAGTTTTCCAACAAACTCATAAAGGCCACCCGCTGCGCTGGGTCACGCGGCATATTCACTTTAATACTGCCGCCGTTAACGGTGTGTGAGGTTTGTGGGCCAATCGCGGTATTAATTGAGTTTGCCAAACGGTTAGCCGTAGTAAAGTCAAAACTGTGTAAATTGAGGGTAATACTGCTACCTTCATTAAACGGGCTATACACCGTGCGTTCAACGGTTGCGCCATTAGGAATGCTACCGACGGTTGGGATATTAACACTCACCTTAGAGCCATCGGCACCCGAAGCGCTCAAACCACCCACCACTAAATTACCTTGGGCAATACCATACACCTGACCATCCGCACCTTTTAACGGTGACATCAATAAACTACCACCCCGTAGGCTACTGGCCTCACCTACGGCATTAACGGTGACGTTAATTTTCTGCCCGGGGCTGGCAAATGGCGGCAGGCTGGCGTGAATAATAACCGCCGCAACATTTTTCGATTTAATTTGGATCGCCGCTGGAATCTTAACCCCCAAGTGGCTCAACATACTGCGTAAACTCTGCGAGGTGAAATCACCCGCTTTGACCTTATCGCCGGTGCCGTTTAAACCGACCACAATGCCGTAACCCACCAGTTGGTTAGAACGCACCCCTGTAATAGAGGCTAGGTCTTTGATCCGTTCGGCCTGAGCAGTGCTGAGCATCAGGGCTAAAACAATAAACGAAATGAGTGATTTTATATTCATAATAAACTCCTTAGAACGGGAACACCGCACTAATAAAGAAGCGGGCTATCCAGCCTATTTTATTGGCATCGGCGAGCGCGCCTTCACCGGTGTACATGATTGTGGCATCGGCAATTTTGGTTGATTCAACCGAATTATCGGGGTTAATATCCGTCGGGCGAATAATGCCCGCGACTCTAATATATTCATTACCTTGATTTAGCCGTACACGCTTTTCACCGCGTATTCTTAAATAGCCATTCGGTAACACATCCACGACGCTGACGGTAATGCTGCCGCTTAAACTATTTTTCTGCGTGCTTTCACTTTCACCGGTAAATGCATTCGATGAACTTAAGGCGCTGTTTAAGTTTAAGGCTTTAAATGAAGGGTCTAATACACCCAATATGGTTGGTACAGAAATATTGCTTGTATTATCTTTTTTAATATCGGTATCAGATTCTTTTGTCGCGTCCGTTTTTTCCACCAAATTGATGGTTAGAATATCGCCAATCCGTCGTGCCCTGATATCTTCAAATAAACGTACTTCATAACCGGCCTGATAAATGGAGCCGTTATTGTTTTGCGGCACTTGGTATGACACTGGTTTTGCCGGTGCATACTCTAAATCGTGCCGTGGTTTGGCCATATTGTCCATCATCGCGCAACCCGGTAGCAGGATGATTAAACTAATAAGATTGATGATTTTCATCGCCATCACCTCTGGTTTATAGTTCCTGCGTTAAACGCTGTAACATTTGATCGGTATTGGATATCGCTTTAGAGTTCATCTCATACGCACGCTGGGTTTCAATCATACTCACCAGTTCTTCTACCACGTTGACATTAGAGGTTTCTAGCGCACCACCAGCGATGCTACCCACGCCCGATTCACCCGGCGTAGTAACCGTTGGAGTACCACTAGACACAGACTCCCTAAATTGATTTTCACCAATAGGGTCTAAACCCGCTGGGTTCACAAAATCAGCCAAGGTCACGCTGCCGACTTGGGTTGGTGCTGTATTGCCTGCCTGCAATACCGACACCGTACCATCCACCCCCACCGTTATACTCAAGGCATCCGTTGGAATGGTAATGGCAGGCTCTAGCGGATAACCACCTGAGGTGACCATTTGCCCGGTACCATCCAGTTTAAAGCTACCATCACGGGTATAAGAGATGCTGCCATCGGGGCGTAATACTTGAAAAAAACCACGCCCATTAACCGCCATATCTAATGAGTTACCCGTTTGCTGCAAACTGCCCTGGGTATGTGTTTTTTCGGTGGCCACCGTGCGCACACCCGTACCAACTTGTAAGCCCGTGGGTAGAATCGTATCTTGCGATGACTGCGCACCCACCTGCCTAACGTTTTGATACAGAAGATCTTCAAAAATAGCACGAGACTTTTTATAACCGGTGGTATTAACGTTGGCCAAGTTATTGGAAATAACCGACATCCGAGTTTGCTGTGCTTCCAAACCCGTTTTACTGATCCACATTGCTGCTGTTGACATTTTATTCTCCTTATCTGCTTAGCTTAGACGCATGAGTTGTGCGCTAGCGGCTTCATTCTCACTGACGGTTTTCATCATTTTCACCTGTAGTTCGAAATTCCGCGCTAAATCAATCATCGTCACCATCGCGTCAACGGTACTGACATTACTGCCTTCGACCGCGCCCGACAGCAAACTCACGTCGGCGCTGGCCTCGGCCTCAGCACCGCTTTTCAAACGAAACAGGCCGTCCTCGCCTTTTGTTATATCGGCCAACGCAGGATTCACCAGTTTAATTCTATCGATCGTGGCTAAGGTTGACGCGTCGCCACCTAAGGCAATAATACTGATGGTGCCATCATTGCCTATCTCAATTTTTTTTGCTGCAGGCAGAGTCACCGCCCCGCCATCACCCATAACGGCCAGGCCGGTGCCCGTCATTAATAAACCATCGGGGCTGACTCTTAAATCACCCGCGCGGGTATATGCCTCGCTACCATCGTCGGTTTGCACCGCAATCCAACCATCACCCTTAATAGCAACGTCTAACTCACGGCCGGTTTGCTGGATGCTGCCATGGTTAAAGTCAAACCCTGGGCGCTCAGCCATCGCATATACATTTAACGGCAAGCCGGCGCCAAACACCGGCATGCTTCTAAATTGCGCTAAATCGGCTTTAAACCCCGTGGTATTCGCATTCGCTAAATTATGCGAATTAACCGCCTGGCCCAACAGCGCCTGTTTGGCACCGTTCATTGCTACATAAAGGCTGGTATCCATATTTAATCTCCCTTAATGGCTTATTAATTAACGGATGTTAATGATCGCGGTTTGGATTTCACTTTCGGTCGAAATCGCCTGCGCGTTGGCTTGGAAGTTACGCTGTGCAGTAATCAAACTCACCAATTGGCTGGCAATATCCACATTAGAGGCTTCTAATGCACCCGATTGAATGCCACCAAAACCCGAGGTACCTGATGAGCCCACCACCCGATCGCCGGCAGCAAAGGTTTCTCCCCAAGAGGTATCGCCTAGCTGACGCAAGCCCTTAGTATTTGGGAAATTAGCCATCGCCACCTGACCCAGGGTGCTGGTTTGGCCATTAGTAAACGTCGCCGAAATAACGCCCGTATCATCAACACTAATACCGCTCAAACGCCCCGATGCAAAACCATTTTGAGCTAGCGAGTTAACCGCAAAATCACTGCCGAACTGAGTGGTACTAGAATAATCGTAGCTGAGTGTTAATGGGTTCGAGCCAGCACCGGTTATCGTTAGGGCGTCGAACGTAATTTGCCCGGTGGTCGTCGTTGTTCCATTATCGGTAATGTCTTGAAAGCTACCATCCCCGTTAAACCCCAGTGTAAAGAAGTCATTCGCCCCAGCAAGCGGTAACACTTGACCGTTCACCGTCGTATGTACAGTCCAGTCATTATTAGCTGGGTCGGTCGCTACATAATACATCGTGGCAGGGTATGCATTGCCGATTGAGTCGTACACCGTTGTTGAGGTTGAATGGTTAAATGTATTAGCATTGGTCGCCGAGAACGGGGCAACCGTCGGGGTAGTTTGAGTCGCATCTAAGTTTAATACTGGCGTCACCGTTGACGTTGGGTTGGGCGCAGAATCGTTGGTACTCAACTGCAAAGACGCTAGGGATCCCGTATTGAAGGTGCCATTGGTATTCGCCGCAAACGTCTGCAATTGTCTGCCTGAACTATCCACCACAAAACCATCTCTATCGGTTGAAAAAGCTCCTGCACGGGTATAAGCGTTGGTACCCCCATCACTTAAAATAAAGAAGCCTTCGCCGTTAATCGCCAAATCCAAACTGCTCGAGGTAAACTCAACATTACCCTGACCAAATTGTTGTGACACACTCGCCACCCGCACACCACTACCCGGTGTGGAACTACCCACCCCAGAAAAAGACGTTGTAAACACGTCGGCAAACTCTGCCCTTGACTCTTTAAAACCATTGGTTGATGCGTTGGCAATATTATTACCAATAACAGACAAATCGGTCGCAGCGGCATCTAGGCCACTTAATGAAGTACGAAACGCCATAACATTCTCCTAATTAATAATTAAAATATTCTTGAAACACTGCTGAATGGCACACTACCCAGCCCGGTTAAATTCAATTGCAGCGGTTTACCCAAGCCACCGAGGGTGACACTTTCTACATTCGCTGCAATTTGTGCGTCCAACTCAAAGTTCTGCCCATCGATACGCGCTTGCCCGTCGATGTTATATAAACCTGGAGGGGCCATTGTGCCATCGGCCCGTTTTCCATCCCAAGTGAATGGCACTGCGCCGGCAGATTGGCTGCCTAAAGGCAGGGTTTTCACTATTTGCCCAGATTGATCGGTAATCCTAATGGAAACGTCTGGTGAACTGGCCGGTAAGGTCAACTCACCGGCAATCGAACCGCCCTCGGCTAACACCCCTGCTGGCAGGGGTACCGACACCTGCCGACCGACCAAGTTGGCTGCTTGGAGCGCTTGATCATTTGAGATGCTTGAGGCAAATTCTGAAAATGATTTTTGCAAATCACCAATCCCATTAACCGTACTAAACTGAGCAATTTGCCCTAAAAAGTCGCCATTTTCCATCGGCTCCATCGGGTCTTGGTTGTTTAACTGGGTGACCATTAATTTGAGAAAGTCCCCTTGGCCTAGGTCACTTTTTTTCGAGTTAGCTACAGTCGGTGACTGATTGGCTAAACCTAAACTCTGTAAGGCGCTATAATCGACTTGATTGGACATAAATATTCTCCGTTATTGACCAATTTTTAAGGTTTGTTGTAATAGTTGTTTTGCCGTGTTCAACATTTCAACGTTGTTTTTGTAGCTTTGGCTGGCCGACATCATATTGGCCATCTCATCCACGATATTGACGTTAGGTTTAAAAATATAACCTTCCTCATTCGCCATCGGGTGCTGCGGTGCATACTCTTCACGTAACGGCGCTTGGCTTTCAATCACCCCGGCGACTCGTACACCCTTAGCGGCCGATTGCTGGTTATTGCTAATTTCGTTTTGCAATACCGCCGCGAAAACAGGTTGGCGAGCACGGTAAGTTTCACCCGTACTACTACTGACGGTATCGGCGTTTGCCATATTGCTGGCAACCAAATTTAACCGCGTTGTTTGCGCACTCATGCCGCTACCGGCGATATCGAAAATATTATATAAAGACATGGTTATTCCCCTCTAAGCGCTGAAAGGTAAGAGGATATTTTGCCGTTAACAAAGCGCAGCGAAGTTTGATAATCCATCGCGTTTTCTGCGTACTGGGCTTGTTCAATCTTGGCATCGACGGTGTTGCCGTCTAACGATGCGCTGCTTGGAATGCGATACGCTAATGAGACAGCAGCGGGGGTTTTATCAAACCCCATATGTTTATTATGTGTTTGATTGACGTGAGCTGACGGTGTATTCAAGGTGTTTAATACCGACTTGAAGTCAAAGTCTCTCGCTTTATACCCTGGGGTATCGGCATTCGCCATATTTGACGCCAATACTTCGGCCCGTTTTGAACGGTAGGTCAGCGCTTGTTCGTGTACGCCAAATAATGAATCGATGGTAGTTGCCATGTCTCGCTCCTGTTTCGTTAAAAACAATAAAGCATGAAGCGTGCCAACTTTTTATGACTTTATATTCAATAACTTAGAGAGACAAGAAAGACTCTTCACAAAAAAACGGCAAGGAAAGCGGCAAGGCGGCAACCGCTAATAAGCGGCAGCGGTGGGTTAATTTAGACTTTACGGTAACACTTACAGCCGGCCACTCGAATGGTCTGCAAACCGTTAAGCTCGGCGGGAATAATTTCTGAACTGCTTAAAAACAGGTAAGCACCCAATTTCATGGTTTGAATAATCCGCTGCAGAATATCCAGCTTGGTTGCTGCGGAAAAATACAATAAAACATTTCGGCAAAAAACGATATCAAACTGCCCAAGCCTCGACAAATCATCCAGTAAATTGACTTTACTAAAACTAACCGCTGAGCGGTGTGCCCGAGAAATTTGCCAGCCCTCTTTTATCCCTGAGAAATCACTGTGTTTTAACTCATTGGGTAGCCCGCGAGACAACTCAAGTTCAGCATAAATCCCCTCACGCGCACGTTTTAAAATATTCTCAGATAGATCTGTTGCGGTGATTTTAAGCTGCGATGCTTGCCCACCGCTCTTAAGGTACTTATTAAAGCTCAAACTAATACTATAAGGTTCCTGCCCCGAAGAGCACGCAGCCGACCACACCCTAAGAGGCGAGCTTAACCGCGACAATTCGGCAAACAGTTTATTTTCTAAATAATGGAAGTGTGAGCCATCTCTAAACCAAAACGTTTCATTGGTAGTCATGGCGTCTACCGCCTTCACCGCCAAGTCATTAGTGGGCATCGCATCAATCAGGCTCAATAAGTCCGATAAGCTATCAACCCCCGCCTCATCGATTAATGGCCGCAGACGATTATTCACCAAATATTGTTTATTATCGGATAATGCAATGCCACTGCATTGCATTAAGAAATCCCTAAAACGATGGAACTCCTGACGACTAATAGACACTAAGCCATCCCCTATCTTAACGGTCCAAGATTAGCCAATCCCCTGAAGTTCACGCATACGCACTTGAATCGCTTCAGCTAACTCATCGGGTTTGTACTTGGCCATAAACATATCAGCCCCTACACGTTCAACCATCGTTTGGTTAAATACCCCGCTCAACGAGGTATGTAACATAACAAACAACCCTTCTAGCTCAGGAATCTTACGTATCTCAGTGGTCAAGGTGTAACCGTCCATTCTCGGCATCTCGACATCGGAAATAAGCATCGTTAGGAATGATGGAACATCAATACCATCAGCCACCCACTTGCGTATTATGTCAAAAGCCTCTTTACCATCATTAGCAATCGTGCAGCTGAGTCCGAGGTCATCCAACACACGTTTGACCTGCGCTTGCGCCACATGAGAATCATCAACGACCAACACATGGCCGACTTTCTTCAGGCGTTTATCGAGTGTTTCTTTTTTGACACCCTCTTGACCTGAGCCGACTTCACTAAGAATCTTTTCTACGTCGATAATTAATACATAATCGCCATCAATTTCAGTCAGCGCGGTCACATAACCACCGGACTCGGCACCTTCAGGCGGTGGGTTAATATCTTTCCAAAACAAATTAACAATTCGGTCCACACCGCCCACTAAAAAGCCTTGTACTGAACGGTTAAATTCAGTGATGATGACAAATGAATTATCTGTCTCAGGCAAAGGCTCTTCGCCAATGGCCATTGACATATCCATCACCGGAATATCTTTGCCGCGTAATTGGGCAACACCACGTACAACGGGATTGCCGCCCGGTATTCTGGTCAACGATGGCACTTGTATGACTTCTTGTATTTTGAATACATTAATGCCAAATTTTTGCCCACCATTTAGGGTAAAAATTAGCAGTTCTAATCTATTGGTACCCGCTAAGTTCGTGCGGTTATCAATCCCTGTTAATATTCCCGTCATCACTGCCACCTTTATATTAATATTCTTTAAGTTTTCGACATGCACTTAAAATACGGCATATTTAATGCATACGTACTTAACACATTCTAATTTTACGCTAAGCATAGACCAAAAATGATGAAACTGCTTTTAAAAACCTGGATTTTTATACTACTTTATATACCGCTAACCGCGATGGCTAAACCGCAGTTTGAAAGCCATCAAGTCATTAAACAACTCGCCCACGAGCATTTACTCAAGTTAATTAATGATAGTGATGGTGAGTACCAATTAAGCGTACAAAACATTGACCCGCGTATTAAGTTAAAAAAATGCCCTGCCCCCATCTATATTCAACTCACCACAGAGCATATAAAAACCGGTAAGAACACCTTAAAAGTCAGCTGTCCCTCATCACAGCCATGGCGTATATTCATTTCCGCACAGGTTAAATTATTCACCTCGGTTATTGTTACTAAACACCCGCTAGCTAAAGGCCAGCAAATTCAAGCAAAGGATCTGATATTACAGCGTACCGATGTGACCCTACTACGTTCGAGCTACCATACCGACAAACAACAGTTGATCAACTATATCGTTAAGCGACGCCTTAAGCGGGGTGAGGTTATTAACAATCGACACCTAGCAAAAGCTATACTCATTAAAAGAGGCGCGATGGTCAATATTCTTGCCAAAAGCAAGGGCTTCAAAATCAGCATGCAGGGCGTTGCGCTGAATAATGCTAGCAAGGGTGAATTAATCAAGGTGAAAAATAGCAAGAGCAAGAAAATCATTCAGGGCGTCGCCATTGACAGTCAAACGGTCAGAGTGACATTATGAAAAACTCTCCTACACTTAAAGAAAAACCCTCATGGGTCGATATAATGAATACACAGATCAGAGGTTCTTATGTCTATTAATGTAAAAAACAGCACTAACAAGGCCAACCAAGCCTCATCGAGTAAAACAGGCGCTAGTGCAAAAAGCGGCAAAGGCAGCAGTTCAGCTAAAGCGCCACAGAGTCAACCGGCTAGTGAAGACAGCGTAAGCCTAACCAGCACCGCCGCT
Source organism: Cycloclasticus sp. 46_120_T64 (assembly GCA_002162695.1). Taxonomy (GTDB): domain Bacteria; phylum Pseudomonadota; class Gammaproteobacteria; order Methylococcales; family Cycloclasticaceae; genus Cycloclasticus. The sequence continues at coordinate 119,946 of MAAM01000006.1, forward strand.
AGACTGCAGCAAATTGAACAATCGCTAAATGAGATCCCGGTTGTTGATAGCGCACGCGTCGACAGCATTAGTCAATCTATTGACGATGGCCAATATCAAATCAACGACGATAAAATTGCCGACCGTATCATTAAAAGTGAGTCCGCTATCCACGAACTCAAAAAAACATCATGACGGCTAATAAACCCAAACAATTAATCGATATACTGCAAACTATGGTGGATCTATCGACACAGTTTAATGAGCTACTGCTAAAAGAAAAAAATGCCCTAGAGAACTCAAACAGCAAGCTGTTACTGGATGTATCGACGGCTAAAAAATCACTTGCCATTCGCTTGGAGAACAGCACAAAAACAGCCCATACATTCCTGAACAATATCAAGTTAAACAAGGGCTTATACGGCTTAGGTGATTTCATAAAACGGATGAAACCTAGCGATAGCCAACGCCAACTGACCCAGCACTGGTTAGACATCCAAAGCCTCACCGAGGCTAATAAACAATTAAATGATGCAAACGGCGCTATTATTGAGCTAAACCGCCGCCATGCACAACGTTCAATCGATATACTCCATGGGCACACGGGCAATAATAACAGTGCCACCTATGGCGCAGATGGACAGGCGATGAAAAAGCGGGCTGGCAGAAAAATTTCCGTCGCATAATGACTATATGAGTTTCCTATCTAGCCTAAAATCGATCCTAAGTTTTGAAGAAGAAAACCGCGCATTTGAGGCCGGCAATCCAAACTTCATCACCCAAGCATCACGCATCAAACACGCGTTACAAATACTGATGGAGTCGCACGTACATATATCCATTCTGCTCGACGACGAGTCTGAGCACACCACCCGCTTAATCGGTGTATCCAACAACGGTTTATTATTAGACCAACTCAACAATCGCGAGGCGCACAACAAGATGCGCTCGGCTAAAGACATTCAAGTATTGGCAAAACGCAGCGCAATACCCTTCAACTTTAACAGCCGCGTACTAAGTTTAGCCAAGGGTGGCGGCTACTTCATCAGCATGCCAGAGAAGATTTATCACCCGCAAAAAAGGGACTTCTTTCGCATTCCCTTAGAAAACATCGAAAAATATAAGTTCTCGGCCTCCCTGCAATACTCAGAAAACACCCTAACAGGTCATATTATTGACGCCAGCTTTGGCGGCATTTGCGTGGCGGTCTATGCAAACTGCTATGTAAAAAAAGGCGATATTCTGTCCCCAGCCAGCATGGTTCTTAAAAATGGCGACAAAATTATTTCAGACTTCACCGTTTGCACAGTAAAAAAAGCCCATCAAGACGGTTTCACTCGCCTGGGTTGCCAGTTTCTTAACATCGAGCCGGCCGAAAAAAAGAACTTACATAAATTTATTACCGAGTCCTCACGTGAGCGTGCAAAAAAACCGTAATTAAGCCGATAAATAGCCGATAAATAAACCGCTTTAGGCTAACCCTTAAAAGCTCATTGATGCTATTATTCTCCGCGGATTAATACCGTGCTTATTAAAAATAAACGCCTCGGTAGCTCAGCTGGATAGAGCGCACCCCTCCTAAGGGTGAGGTCGCAGGTTCGAATCCTGCTCGGGGCACCAAACAAGTACAGTAAAATAACAACAAATTGATATTACATTTTATTAAACATTCTCTACTACACTACCCTAAACAACTTCAAATCTGACGGAATCATTTGATGAACAACTTACTTCAGTTATTTAAGAGCAGTTCCGCCTTTAACGGCGCGAATGCAAATTTTGTTGAGGACATGTACGAACAGTACCTCAACGACCCTGATTCAGTTGATGAACAGTGGCGAGAGCAGTTCAACACTATTCAATCTAGCACCGAAACCATTGACATCCCCCACTCATCCATTAGGAAACACTTTGCCGATTTAGCAAAGTCCCCCACCGGATTACGTGTTATTCAAGGTGGTGAATCTGCCGAGCAGCTAGCCAAACAAGCCGCTGTTTCTAGGTTAATGAATGCCTACCGCATTAATGGGCACAAAAAAGCCACGGTTAACCCGCTGGAAGAAACCAACCCAACGGTGGTTCCTGAACTTGACATAGCCTTCCACGGTTTAAGTGAGTTAGACCTCAATACAAAATTCAATACCGGCACTTTACACAACACGCCTGAACAATTAGCCCTTAAAGATATCCTGCCCATACTCAAAGAAACCTATTGCAACAGCATTGGTATTGAGTATATGCACATCAGTGATCTTGAAATGCAATCATGGGTTCGACGCAGAATGGAAGGCCCGCGTGGCAACCTGACTCTTGATGTCGAGCAAAAAAGGTGGTTACTGAAACTATTAACCGCTGCTGAAGGCATCGAAAACCACTTGCATAGAACCTATGTCGGGCAAAAACGTTTCTCCCTAGAAGGCGGTGAAAGTTTAATACCGATGTTAGACGAAATGCTACAGCGTTCTGGTGAACACGGTGTGAAAGAAACCGTTATTGGCATGGCTCACCGAGGTCGATTAAACGTCCTGATCAACATCTTTGGTAAAAAGCCATCGATCTTATTTGAAGAATTTGAAGGTAAACGCGCAGCCTCACCCGCCACCAATGGCTCCGGTGACGTTAAGTACCATATGGGTTTCTCATCGGACATCGCGACCCCAAAAGGCGAAATGCACCTTGCCTTAGCCTTTAACCCATCTCACCTTGAAATCATCAACCCAGTGGTCGAAGGCTCAGTTCGAGCTAGACAAGATCGCCGTGGTGAAAACGGTGAAGACGAAGTATGCGCCATCCAAATTCACGGTGACTCGGCCTTTTCTGGCCAGGGCGTGGTGATGGAAACCTTACAGATGTCTCGCACCCGAGGTTACGGTACCGGCGGCACCATCCATATCGTTATCAACAACCAAGTAGGTTTTACCACCAGCAACCCAGCCGATACGCGTTCAACTCTGTATTGTACCGATGTCGCTAAAATGCTTGAAACACCGATCCTACACATCAACGCCGACGATCCGGAAGCTATCATGTTTGCCGCTCAATTAGCGGTCGATTTCCGTAAAGAGTTCAGACAAGACATCGTACTCGACATGGTTTGTTATCGCCGACGCGGCCACAACGAAGCCGATGAACCTGCAGTAACCCAGCCATTGATGTACAAGACCATTCGTGCACTACCAACAACACGGAAGATCTACGCCAATCGCTTGGTGCAAGAAGGCTCGTTAGCGGCTAATGAACCCGCCGAATTAGAAGCCACTTATCGCTCGGCTTTAGAAAAAGGCGAGATCGTATCGCGGCCTATTCTTGAGCACAAAGTAAATCCATTCGTCGCTAAATGGGACGCATTTTTAAGCAGCGAGTGGGATGACCACTGCGACACAACGGTGAGCGCTAAGGAATTCCACCAAGTTTCAGAACTCATGCTGAAACTACCACCCGAGTTTGCCCTGCAATCAAGAGTTGAAAAAGTACTCGAAAGCCGTAAAAAAATGTCCGTTGGCGCACAACCGATCGACTGGGGTTACGCTGAAAACATGGCCTATGGCACCTTATTAGCCAAGGACACCAACATCAGGATGACCGGGCAAGACGTAGGCCGTGGAACCTTCTTCCATCGTCACGCGGTATTGCATAATACGCAAAATGGTGAAACCTATACCTCGTTAAGACACTTAATGTTGGAACAAGGTCAATTCTCCTTATATGACTCCTTCCTCTCTGAAGAAGCGGTGTTAGGCTTCGAATATGGCTACTCCACCACTGAGCCCGATGACCTTGTCATCTGGGAAGCCCAATTTGGTGATTTCGCCAATGGCGCACAAGTCGTGATGGATCAATTTATCAGTTCTGGCGAAACCAAGTGGGGCCGCTTATGCGGGCTTACCATGTTATTACCACACGGTTACGAAGGCCAAGGCCCGGAACATTCATCGGCTCGTTTAGAACGTTACCTGCAATTATGTGCCGAGCATAATATGCAAGTTTGTGTACCTTCCACACCGGCGCAGATATTCCATTTATTACGCCGCCAAGCACTGAGCAAGTTCCGTAAGCCACTCGTGGTAATGAGCCCTAAAAGCTTATTGCGTCATAAACTGGCCACCTCAACCTTAGAGGAATTAACCGAGGGTTCATTCCAACCGCTGATCGAAGAAATTGATTCTATCGATGCTAACAAAGTGACCCGCGTTGTCGCCTGCTCAGGAAAAGTTTATTACGACCTACTCGAGCAACGTCGAAACGATAACCTTGAGCACGTAGCCATTGTAAGGGTCGAGCAATTATATCCATTCCCAATCGATCAATTGCACACCACCCTAGATAGCTACCCTAATGTGAAACAATTTGTTTGGTGTCAAGAAGAGCCAATGAACCAAGGGGCTTGGTATCAAATAAGACATCGTTTCTTCGACTTATTGAGCGAGAACCTAGAATTAAAATACGCAGGTCGTCCGATGTCTGCATCGCCGGCAGTTGGGCAATTTAGCCTGCACGTCGAACAACAACAAAAGCTTATTCAAGAAGCACTTTATTAAACACAGACTTTACAAAGGAATAAATAATGAGCATTGAAGTCGTAGTACCTACTCTCCCTGAATCTGTTGCCGATGCAACATTAGTAACTTGGCATAAAAAAGCCGGCGAAACCATTTTGAAAGATGAAAACCTTGTTGACCTAGAAACAGACAAGGTTGTATTAGAAGTGCCTGCACTACAAGATGGTGTGCTTGCAGAAATCATTCAGCCAGAAGGCGCTACCGTGTTAAGCGGCCAAGTGATCGGACGCATTGAATCTGGCAGCGGAGCGAGTGCCGACATCGTCGCCACGGCTACTTCGAGTGAAGCCCCTGCCGAGAAATTCTCCGGCTCAACCGAAACATTAAGCCCTGCCGTTAGAAAATTAGTTTCAGAGCACGGCTTGGACACCAACTTAATTACTGCATCCGGCAAAGGCGGCAGAATCACTAAGACCGATGTGTTAAATTTCATCAAGTCTCAGGCAAGTGGCGGCGTAAACAACGCCCCTGCTACACCAGCAGCAGTAGCACCGGCTAAAGCCGCCAAGGCCGAGCAAATGCCAATCTTACCAACCAGCGATAGAGCCGAGCAACGCGTACCGATGACTCGCCTACGAGCAAAAGTGGCAGAACGCTTATTACAAGCCCAGCAAAACACCGCCATGTTAACGACTTTCAACGAAGTTAATATGCAGCCAATCATGGATATCCGTACTAAATACAAAGATACCTTTTTAAAAGTACACGATAGCAAATTAGGTTTTATGTCATTCTTTGTAAAAGCCACTGTTGAAGCCTTAAAGCTTTACCCTGCGGTGAATGCATCAGTTGATGAACAGGACATCATTTACCATGGTTATTACGATATTGGTATTGCCGTATCATCACCACGCGGTTTGGTTGTTCCTGTATTACGCGACGCTGATCTTAAAAACTTTGCCGGCATTGAAAAAGGAATTTCTGACTTTGGTGCTAAAGCAAGAGATGGAAAATTAAGTTACGAAGACTTATCCGGCGGAACATTCACCATTACTAATGGCGGAATCTTCGGTTCGATGATGTCTACCCCTATTCTGAACCCACCACAAAGCGCTATCTTAGGTATGCACGCAATCAACCAGCGCGTGATGGTTGAAAATGGTGAAATGGTTATTCGTCCGATGATGTACTTGGCGCTTTCTTATGACCACCGCATCATCGATGGTAAAGAGGCGGTATCATTCTTGGTTACCATTAAAGACTTCCTTGAAGATCCATCAAGATTACTTTTAAACGTATAGTCGTAACAGGAAACTATTATTATGAGTTCAGAAAATAAGTTTGACGTTATCGTTATCGGCGGTGGACCCGGTGGTTATGTTGCCGCCATCCGCTGCGCGCAACTAGGCTTAAAAACAGCCTGTGTTGATGAATTCACCGGCAAAGACAATAAAGCCTCGTTGGGCGGAACCTGTCTTAATGTTGGCTGCATCCCATCGAAGGCATTACTTGAATCATCTCACCATTACGAGCATTTAAGCCACGGCTTAGAGACTCATGGCATTAAAGTGAGTGGTGTCAAAATTGACGTCGCCGCGATGATCAAAAACAAAGATGACGTAGTGAGTCGTTTAACCGGTGGTATCAGTGGTTTATTCAAAGCCAATAAAATCACCAGCTTCCACGGCCGCGGAAAATTACTCGCCGGCAAAAATGTTGAAATCACCAGCCAAGCTGGCGACGTGTCTAGCATTTCAGCCAATAGCATTATTTTAGCCGCAGGCTCTCGGCCGATTGATATTCCATCCGCCCCCGTTGATAACAAGAACATTGTTGATTCTACTGGCGCATTGAATTTCGATAAAACGCCTAAAACACTCGGTGTAATTGGTGCCGGCGTGATTGGTTTGGAACTTGGCAGCGTGTGGAATCGTTTAGGCTCTGAGGTGTTATTACTCGAAGCTCAAGACACCTTCCTACCGGCTGTCGACACGAAGATTGCTGCCGAAGCAAAACGCCAGTTTAAAAAACAAGGCCTCGACATTAAAATGAGCGCCCGCGTGACTAAGGCCGTTACTAAAGGTAAAAAAGTCGTCGTCGAGTATGAAGATGCCAGCGGAAGCCATAGCATCGAGTTGGATAAACTGATTGTTTCAGTCGGTCGCAGGCCAAATACCGATAACTTATTCGCCCCAGAAGCTCCGGTTGACTTGGATGAACGAGGTTTCGTTGAAGTGGATGAAATTTGGCAAACCAACCAACCCAGCGTGTATGCGATTGGTGACCTTATTCGTGGCCCGATGCTTGCGCATAAAGCTTCAGAAGAAGGTGTTGCCGTTGCTGAGGTGATCTATGGTGAAGAGCCTGAGATCAACTACGAAGTGATTCCAAGCGTGATCTACACCAGCCCTGAAATTGCATCCGTGGGTCAAACTGAGCAGCACTTGAAGTCATCTGGCGAGAAAATCAAAGTGGGTACCTTCCCATTTGCCGCTAGTGGCCGTGCACAAGCACTTGGTGACACCACCGGTATGGTTAAAGTTATCGCCAGTGCCGACACCGATCAAATCTTAGGGGTGCATATTATCGGCCCTCAAGCATCTGAACTGATTGCTGAAGCCGTATTAGCGATGGAATACTCTGCCAGCGCCGAGGACTTAGCGCTAACCATTCATGCTCACCCAACCTTATCGGAAGCTTTACGTGAAGCCGCTCTTGCGGTCGATAACAAAGCAATTCACATTCCGAATAAAAAATAAGTATTATTATGGTCTGTTTAAAGAGCCGGTTTTCCGGCTCTTTTTTTGCTCGCTGAAAATCTTAACTGAGCTAAATAGAACCAATTTGCTACAATTATCATTTGCCCTCCCCTATTTTTTAAGGCCCTATCATGACAATTATTAAACAAGACGACTTTATTGAAAGTATCGCTGCAGCCTTTCAATTCATCTCCTATTATCACCCTAAAGACTACATTCAAGCCTTGGGTAAAGCCCATGATTTAGAAGAGTCTCCTGCCGCGAAAGACGCGATGGCACAAATTCTCTTAAACTCACGCATGTGTGCGATGGATCACCGGCCTATTTGCCAAGATACTGGGATAGCCAACATCTTCCTCGACGTAGGCATGGATGTGCAATGGGATAGCAGCCTGAGCATTGAAGAAATGTGCAACGAAGGCGTAAGACAAGCCTACAACCACCCAGACAATGTGCTGCGTGCCTCGATCGTAAACGATCCTCTAGGCGCACGTAAAAATACCGGTGATAATACACCGGCGGTAGTGCACGTAAAATTAGTACCCGGCAATACGGTCAGTGTTAATGTCGCAGCGAAAGGCGGTGGCTCAGAAAACAAGTCTAAATTTGTCATGTTGAACCCGAACGATAGCTTAGTTGATTGGGTTCTTAAGACCGTACCTACGATGGGCGCTGGCTGGTGTCCACCGGGAATTTTAGGTATTGGTGTTGGTGGTACCGCTGAAAAAGCGATGATCATGGCAAAAGAATCATTAATGGAACACATTGATATTCAAGATCTGATCAAACGCGGACCGAATGATCGCGCCGAAGAAATTCGCTTAGAACTCTTTGAAAAAGTAAATGCACTGGGCATAGGCGCACAAGGTCTCGGCGGCTTAACCACCGTCTTAGACATTAAAATCAAACATATGCCGTGTCACGCCGCATCGTTGCCAGTTGCGATGATTCCAAACTGCGCCGCTACTCGACACGCACACTTTACTCTTGATGGTTCAGGCCCTAGCTTTATCGAACCCCCTAAGCTTGAAGACTGGCCAGATGTTTCTTGGTCACCTGATGAACAAACCAAACACGTTAACCTAGATACCATTACCGAAGAAGAAGCACAATCTTGGTTACCCGGTGATCGCTTATTATTATCAGGTCATATGCTTACCGGTCGTGACGCCGCGCATAAACGCATGGTCGATATGTTTGCTAGAGGTGAGTCTTTACCAGAGGGTGTAGATTTCAAAAACAAATTCATCTACTACGTCGGCCCCGTTGATCCGGTCAAAGGCGAGGTCGTTGGCCCTGCTGGCCCAACCACCGCAACTCGAATGGATAAATTCACCGAAACCATGTTGGAAACAACCGGTTTGCTCGGCATGATTGGTAAAGCAGAACGAGGCCCAGTGGCTATTGAGGCCATTAAAAAGCATAAAGCGACCTACCTAATGGCCGTTGGTGGTGCTGCTTATCTCGTTTCCAAGGCGATTAAAGGCTCTAAGGTCATCGCCTTCGAAGACTTGGGTATGGAAGCCATTAGAGAGTTCTATGTAGAAGATATGCCGGTCACCGTTGCGGTGGATTCACAAGGCGAATCGGTCCATAAGACTGGCCCAGCCTTATGGAAATCTAAAATAGCTGGCATTCCTGTCGTTAGCGAATAAGAGCGCCAACTTAAACAAAAAAGCCAAGGCCTTTAACTAGGCCTTGGCTTTTTATTGTCTGCTGTTAAAACCGCTGTTTTATTTATCCACCAACTCGATCGTATCAGGGTTTTGAAAGCCCCTAGGTAGTTTCGTCCCTCGCTGCCCACGCTTGCCTCGGTAAGCCTCTAAGTCTGTTAACTTCAAGTTGATATGACGTTTACCGGCATTGATCCGAATCGACTGCTGCTCTTCTACCACGCATAAACCGAGCACCCTATCCTCTCCCGAGGCTAAATCTTTTGGCGGGATTTGCAGTAATTTATTGCCTTTACCACGATTCAGTACAGGCACCTCACTTATTGGGAAAATCAACAAGCGGCCTTGTTGACTGATAATTGCCAGCAGCGCCTCTTCCGCTTGAAATAAGCAGGGTGGTAAAACAACGGCCCCATTCGGCACCGTTATTAAGGCCTTCCCGGCCTTATTCTTCGTCGATAAATCCGCTAATTGAGTAACAAAACCGTAACCGGCATTGGAAGCCAATATGATCCGTTCATCCTTGCCAGCCAACACCTCGGTAAATCTGGCACCAGCAGGCGGCTTGAGACTGCCGGTTAATGGCTCCCCTTGTCCGCGAGCCGATGGCAAACCATGTACCGGTAAATTATAAACCCGCCCCGTAGAATCAAGGAAGTACACCACGCTATTACTGCGCCCACGAGCCGAGGCTAGATACTCATCACCCGACCTAAATGTCAGGCTAGCGGGGTCAATATCATGTCCTTTCGCCGCGCGTACCCAGCCTTTCTCCGAAATCACCACCGTCATCGGTTCATTCGGTATCAATGCACGTTCATCTAAGGCTTGCGCTAACTGCCGACTCACAATCGGCGAACGCCGTTCATCACCATAGGCTTTTGCATCGGCAATAATTTCTTTCTTAACCAAGGTGCGCAAGCGCTGCTTAGAGTTTAATATTTTCTCCAAGCCATCACGCTCTTTCGCCAGCTCCGCCTGTTCGGAGCGAATTTTTCGCTCTTCTAACTTGGCGAGTTGGCGTAACTTAATTTCAAGAATAGAATTGGCCTGAATCTCGCTGATAGAAAAACGTTCCATCAACGCGTGTTTAGGTTTATCTTCTTCTCTAATAATTTGAATCACTTCATCGATATTCAGGTAGGCGATCAATAAGCCATCCAAAATATGCAAACGTTGATTCACTTTCTCTAAACGATACTGCAAGCGCTTCCTCACCGTGTCTATACGGAAGGTCAACCACTCACTCAGCACTGCTTTCAGATTTTTAACCTGCGGCTTACCGGACAAACCGATCACATTGAAATTAACCCGATACGTTCGTTCCAGGTCGGTAGTAGCAAATAAATGCGACATCAGCTGCTCAATATCGACCCGATTTGAGCGAGGCACAATCACCAAGCGAGTCGGATTTTCGTGATCAGACTCATCACGTAAGTCTTCAACAATAGGCAATTTTTTAGCCTGCATTTGCGCAGCTATTTGCTCCAGTATTTTCGCCCCAGACACTTGGTAAGGCAAGGCCGTAATAATCACCTGCCCCTGTTCAAGCTCGTAACAAGCACGTGCGCGTAAACTACCGCCCCCTTTCTCATACATCGCGACAATATCGGCACGTGAAGTGACGATTTCAGCTTCCGTTGGAAAATCTGGGCCCTTGATGTACTCCATTAAATCAGCCAACTCGGCTTTAGGCTCATCTAATAAATGCACACAGGCACTGGCCACTTCATTCAGGTTATGCGGCGGGATATCTGTCGACATGCCGACGGCTATGCCGGTGACACCGTTCAGTAATAAATTGGGTAAACGCGCCGGCAATAAAGACGGCTCCTGTAAGGTGCCATCAAAATTATCGACCCACTCAACCGTGCCCTGCGCCAGTTCAGACAATAAACTATTGGTGTAAGGCGCTAAACGTGACTCGGTATAACGCATCGCCGCAAATGACTTGGGGTCATCCGGTGAGCCCCAGTTGCCCTGCCCATCGACTAGCGGGTAACGGTACGCAAAGGGCTGCGCCATATGTACCATCGCTTCATAACAGGCGGTATCCCCGTGCGGGTGAAACTTACCCAATACATCGCCCACCGTTCGAGCCGACTTTTTGAATTTCGCTTGATTGGATAAACCCAGCTCAGACATCGCATACACAATGCGTCGTTGCACGGGCTTTAAACCATCGGCAATATGCGGCAAGGCCCGGTCAAGGATCACGTACATCGAATAGTCTAGGTACGCTTTTTCGGTAAAGTCTTGCAGCGCTATCGTTTCAATATTTTCGAATTGTTTATTGCTCATAATCGTCTCTTATAGGTCGGCTAAATTACCACGCTCTTGTAACCAAACCTTACGGTCTCCAGCACGCTTCTTGGCCAATAACATATCCATTTTAGCGTGCGTATTATCTCCAGCTTGCATCTGCAAACGGACTAAACGACGCGTATCCGGATCCAAGGTGGTCACCCGTAATTGCGCGGGGTTCATTTCACCCAAGCCTTTAAAGCGTTGCACATTCACCTTACCTTTCAGTTTCTCAGCGGCAATACGATCTAATACCCCTTCTTTTTCCGCATCATCCAGCGCATAAAAAACCTGCTTACCCACATCCACTCGATACAACGGCGGCATTGCCACATAAATATGCCCCGCCTCCACCAAAGGTGCAAAATGACGGACGAATAAAGCACATAAAAGAGTCGCAATATGTAGTCCATCGGAATCCGCATCGGCCAGAATACATACCTTACTGTAACGTAATGAAGTCAAATTACTGGAGCCGGGCTCAACCCCTATCGCCACAGATATATTATGTACTTCTTGCGAAGCCAGCACTTCCGTCGCATCGACCTCCCAAGTATTAAGAATCTTCCCACGTAACGGCATGATCGCCTGAAACTCACGATCACGTGCTTGTTTTGCTGAACCACCCGCCGAGTCCCCTTCTACTAAGAAAAGCTCCGAACGGTCGGAGTCTTGCGAGGAACAATCGGCCAGCTTACCTGGCAAGGCCGGTCCCGATGTCACCTTCTTCCGCACCACTTTTTTACCCGCACGCTGCCGGTTGAGTGCACGCTGAATGGCTATTTGCGCAATTTCTTCGCCAATTGCTGGGTGCTGGTTTAACCACAGGCTAAAACTATCTTTGGCCACACCGGAAACAAATGCCGCACATTCACGTGAGGTCAAGCGCTCCTTTGTTTGCCCTGAAAACTGTGGATCTTCTAGTTTGATCGATAACACATAGTGACAGCGCTCCCAAACATCATCTGGGGTGATTTTAACGCCTCGTGGTAACAACGATTGAAATTCACAAAATTCCCGAACGGCTTCGGTTAAGCCCGTTCGCAAACCGTTCACATGGGTGCCACCTTGTGCGGTTGGCACGAGGTTTACATAACTTTCGGTAATACCCTCTCCCGCATCGGTTGCCCAAGCTATCGCCCATTCAACCGATTCGCGTTCACTGCTCGCGCTAGAGATAAATCCCTCCTGCGGCAACAAATTCAAGTGTTTGAGTTGGTCCAGTAAATAATCGCTTAAACCATTTTCATAATACCACTCCGTTTTTTCGGCACTGCTCTCATCATTAAGCGTAATCCGCAAACCGGGACATAACACCGCTTTAGCACGTAACACGTGTTTTAATTTCAACAACGACACACTAGCCGAGTCGAAATATGTCGGATTCGGTTTAAAGTGTACCGAGGTTCCCGTATTCTTTTTACCGACGGTGCCAACTGAGGTCAGTTCACTGACCTTCAGCGCATCTTCATAGGCAATATGCCAACGCTGGCCGAGGCGTTTAACTTCTACGTCTAAGCGACTCGACAAGGCATTAACCACCGAAATACCCACCCCGTGTAAACCACCAGAATACTGATAATTTTTATTTGAAAACTTACCGCCGGCGTGCAAACGTGACAGAATCAATTCAATACCCGGCACCCCATGTTCTGGGTGAATATCAACCGGCATGCCTCGACCGTTATCGGCAATTTTAATCGAGCCATCTTTAAGTACGGCAACATCAATTTGTGTGGCAAAACCAGCAATGGCCTCATCCACACTATTATCTAAGACCTCTTGCACAAGGTGGTTGGGGCGCACCGTATCGGTATACATCCCCGGTCTTTTTTTAACCGGATCAAGGCCCGTTAATACTTCAATATCTGAGGCATCATATTGATTATTCATAGCAACAACTATAGGTTTGGTTTGAGGGTAAGTTTAGACTCAACAATAAGCTGAGAATTTTAACGGGTTTTCTAACAATATAATGACAAAACTAACTATTTCCGCAAATTCCACCGCAAGCCAGCGCCACTGGCAGTCCGGCTTGAATTTTATGAACGCGCAGACAAAGCCGAGATAAAACCGAGTGGTGGCAGTTAGCGCTCCGCCTTTATTTTTTAATGCGTATAATAAATTGCAATAAAGCTGAAAAATCACCTTCAATACCGCTAACATAAGCTAACATCCATTGCAGAGATCCCATGCCTAGAACAAAAAAGTTAGATTTAGAATCATCCTTGGAGTCACTAGAAGACTTAGTGGATCGTATGGAAAATGGCGGCCTCAGCCTAGAAGACTCACTGAAAGAATTTGAACAAGGCATTAAGCTGGTGCAGTCCTGTCAAAAATCACTCTCTGATGCCGAACAAAAAGTTGAAATACTACTGAAAAAGTCCAGTTCCGCGCGCCCCGTCGACTTCGAATAAACAGCACTCTGGTACCCGCTACGATGAAATCATTCAAACAATTCCAGCAATTTAAGATTGAGCAAATTGAAACCGCCTTAGACAGGCTATTGCCAAAAAACACTATCGAACCCACAAAGCTGCACCAGGCAATGCGTTACTCCACCCTCAATGGCGGCAAACGCATTCGAGCCATGTTGGTTTATGCCTGTGGTCAATTACTCGACCTGCCACAAAAGACACTCGATAGTATCGCCTGCTCCATCGAACTGATTCACGCCTATTCGTTAATTCACGATGATTTACCGGCCATGGATGACGACGACCTGCGCCGTGGCCAAGCCAGTTGCCATAAGGCATACGATGAAGCCACCGCCATTTTAGCCGGTGATGCCTTATTAACCCTCGCCTTCCAAGTACTGGCCGAAGCCGATTGCACGGCTGAGCAAAGAATAAACTGGATCCAACTCATCAGCCACGCCAGCGGCTCACGGGGGATGGTCGGTGGACAAGCCATCGACCTGGCTAACGAAGGCAAAGCCGTCAGCATCGCCGACATTGAAAACATGCATCTACACAAAACAGGTGCGCTCATTTGTAGTTGTATTACCCTCGTGGCCAGCTTAAAACATCAACGCCAAGATAAACCCTATCAACAACTCAAACATTACGCCGAGTGCATCGGTTTAGCCTTCCAGGTTCAAGACGATATCCTCGATGAGACCTCATCGACCGAAGTACTAGGCAAAACCCAGGGCAAAGATAAACACGCCGAAAAATCGACCTACCCAGCGCTGCTCGGCTTGAAAAATTCCAAACAATTTGCCCAGGACTTATACGAAGACGCCATCGATAGCCTATCGAGCTTTGATCAGCAGGCAGATTACCTGCGTGAAATTGCATTATTTACCGTCTCTAGAAATAGTTGAGTCCACGAGCCTCATAACACAACTATTGACTTGCATAGTCCTTGCTGGCAAACGATAATACTCGTTTAATCAAACTATCATTATAGAGACTTCTTGGCCGCTTCTGATCACTACCCATTACTCGATAATATTGACCTTCCTAGTGACTTACGTCGACTAGCCGAAGACGAGCTTGTTGATTTATCACGTGAGTTACGTGATTTCCTGATTTCCTCTGTCAGTAAATCAGGCGGCCATCTATCAGCCGGACTTGGCACTGTTGAATTAACCGTCGCCTTGCATTACGTGTTTAACACCCCTAATGACAAACTAGTCTGGGACGTTGGCCACCAAGCCTACCCGCATAAGATTTTAACCGGCCGTAAAGATAGAATATCTACGATTCGCCAACAAGGCGGCATCACCCCCTTTGTTACCCGCGCCGAAAGTGAATACGACGCGTTTGGTGTAGGCCACTCCAGCACCTCGATCAGTGCTGCGTTAGGCATGGCTATTGCCGCCGCCCGCAACAACAACCCTAAACGTACCGTTGCCATTATTGGTGATGGTGGCATTACCGGCGGTATGGCTTTTGAAGCGTTAAACCACGCCGGCGCCTTAGATGCTAATTTACTGGTGATTTTAAATGACAACGACATGTCAATTTCACCGAATGTCGGCGCGCTGAAGAACCACCTCGCGAAGATTTTATCCGGCAAACTATATACCACCGTAAAAGAAGGCAGTAAAAAAGTCCTCTCCACGATGCCTAGCGTCTGGGAGCTGGCACTAAGAACCGAAGAACACGTTAAAGGGATGGTCATCCCCGGCACCCTATTCGAAGAAATGGGTTTTAATTACATCGGCCCAATCGATGGCCATGATTTGCCGACCTTGGTGCAAACCCTATCGAACCTTAAAGACCTTAAAGGGCCACAGTTTTTGCACGTAGTAACCCAGAAAGGCAAGGGCTATTCCCCTGCCGAGGCAGATCCCGTTGCTTATCACGGGGTTGCTACCTTTGACCCGAGCAAGGACAACCTGCCCGTTAAACAAGCCAGCGCCCCTAGCTACACCGAAGTTTTTGGCCAATGGTTATGTGATATCGCCGCCGCTGATGACAAAGTCGTCGCTATTACCCCAGCCATGCGCGAAGGTTCAGGCATGGTCGCATTCGAACAACAATTCCCCGAACGTTATTTTGATGTAGGTATCGCCGAACAACACGCGGTTACCCTAGCAGCCGGCATGGCCTGCGAAGGCTTAAAACCGATTGTGGCTATTTACTCAACATTTTTACAACGTGGTTACGACCAGTTAGTACACGATGTCGCACTGCAAAACCTTTCGGTATTATTTGCTATTGACCGAGCCGGTCTCGTCGGGCCAGATGGGCCGACCCACTCAGGCTCTTACGACTTCAGTTTCCTCCGCTGTTTACCGAATATGGTCATCATGGCACCCGCCGATGAAAATGAGTGTCGCCAAATGCTAACCACGGGGATTCGTTACACTGGTCCCGTTGCGGTACGTTACCCACGCGGCAAAGGCCCTGGCGTTACCGTCAACGAGCAATTTGATGAACTTGAAATAGGTCGCGCAATTACCCGACGTGAAGGTAAAAAAATCGCCTTATTATCCTTTGGATCAATGCTTTGCACCGCCCTAGAGGTCGCCGACGATTTTGATGCCACCGTGGTCAATATGCGCTTTGTAAAACCACTCGACGAGAGCTTAATTAAACAGATCGCCGCAACACACGAGCTGATCATCACCCTCGAAGAAAACGTTATTAAAGGTGGCGCCGGAAGCGCGGTGAATGAATATATTCACCAACAAGGCCTAGATATTAAAATATTTAATATCGGCCTTCCTGATATCAATATTGAACACGGCTCTAGAGAAGAGTTATTACAAGAAGCCGGCCTTGATGCCAGTACCGTACAACAATCAATTAAGAACTATTTGCAATCACACTGCACTAATTCTTCAAACAATCACTGCACGTAAAACTAAATACACTCGTTATGACTATAGAAGATGTACAGAACCGCCCTGACTCAAGAAATATCCCAATCAACAAAGTTGGCATCAAAGATATTCGCCACCCCTTCGTCTTTGTAGACAAGGAAGGCCACCAACAAGCCACCGTTGGCACATTCCAAATGTCAGTTAACCTGCCGCATCATCAAAAAGGCACTCATATGTCGCGTTTTATCGCGCTGTTGAATGAAGACTGCAAAGAGTTGTCGATGCAAGCTTTCCCTTCTCTACTAGAAAACATGACCGAGCTCCTCGAAGCGGAAACCGGCTACATTACCGCCGAGTTCCTATACTTCGTTAATAAGTCAGCACCTGTTACTG
Organism: Cycloclasticus sp. 46_120_T64; assembly: GCA_002162695.1. Lineage (GTDB taxonomy): Bacteria > Pseudomonadota > Gammaproteobacteria > Methylococcales > Cycloclasticaceae > Cycloclasticus. The sequence continues at coordinate 136,828 of MAAM01000006.1, forward strand.
GGGTTAATAGCTTGCTTGATTACCAAGTAAAAATTGATGGTCAATGGTCAAAATCCGGCAGTAAAGTTAACGTTAAACTGGTTATCCCAGTCACCAGCTTATGCCCATGCTCTAAAAAAATATCAGACTACGGCGCTCACAATCAACGTTCACATATTACCGTCGACGCGGTAACCACGGGTGATATATTCGTCGAAGACATTATCCAGTTGGTTGAAAAACAAGCATCTAGCGAGCTATATAGCCTACTTAAACGCCCAGACGAAAAATTCGTCACCGAGCGCGCCTACGACAACCCTAAGTTTGTTGAAGATGTGGTGAGAGATATCGCCAATGCGCTAAATTCGGATGAACGAATTTTATCTTATGTACTGGAAGCAGAAAACTTTGAATCAATTCACAATCACTCCGCTTACGCGGTGATTGAAAATAACAAAACTACTAATACCGGAGCTTAAAAAAATGTCTAGCACTTTAGACCTAACCCAATACGGCATCAACAACGTCAGTGAAATTATTCATAACCCGTCGTTTGACCTGCTATACGCCGAAGAAACGCGCGATGACCTCGACGGTTATGAAAAAGGAATCGTCACCGAACTTGGCGCCGTCGCCGTTGATACAGGCATATTCACTGGGCGTTCACCAAAAGACAAATACATCGTAATGGACGACGTGTCACGCGATACCGTTTGGTGGTCTACTCAAGGTAAAAATGACAATAAACCTTTATCAGAAGAAAACTGGAGCAGCCTTAAAAAAGTAGTGACCGACCAATTGTCAGGCCAGCGTTTATTCGTCGTTGACACTTACTGCGGCGCCAATAAAGACACCCGCCTAGCGGTTAGATTTATTGTTGAAGTTGCTTGGCAGGCTCACTTCGTTAAAAACATGTTTATCCGCCCTAGCGCTGAAGAGCTCGCAAGCTTCGAACCCGATTTCGTGGTGATGAATGGCGCCAAAACTAATAACCCTAACTGGAAAGAGCAGGGTTTAAACTCAGAAAACTTTGTTGCTTTCAACCTTACTGAAAAAATTCAGCTGATTGGTGGCACTTGGTATGGCGGCGAAATGAAAAAAGGCATGTTCAGCATGATGAACTACCTTTTACCGCTTAGAGGCATTGCTTCAATGCATTGCTCAGCCAATATCGGTGAAAAAGGCGATGTCGCTGTATTCTTCGGCCTATCAGGAACCGGTAAAACGACCTTATCAACCGATGCTAAACGCCAATTGATCGGCGATGACGAACACGGCTGGGATGACGAAGGTGTCTTCAACTTTGAAGGCGGCTGCTACGCTAAAGTCATTAATCTAAGTGCCGATGATGAACCAGAAATTTATGGCGCTATTCGTCGTGATGCGCTATTAGAAAACGTGAGTGTAACCGCCGATGGTAAGATTGACTTCTCGGATAATTCTAAAACAGAAAACACCCGAGTATCATACCCAATTGACCATATCGACAACATTGTAAAGCCCATATCTAGAGGCGGTCATGCGCAAAAAGTCATCTTCCTAACGGCCGATGCATTTGGCGTAACACCTCCTGTATCAAAGTTAACAGCAGAGCAGACGAAGTACTATTTCTTATCTGGCTTCACTGCAAAATTAGCCGGTACCGAACGTGGCATCACCGAACCCACCCCAACATTCTCTGCGGCCTTTGGTGCAGCGTTTTTATCATTACACCCTACCAAGTACGCACAAGAGTTAGTGAAGCGTATGGAAGCCGTTAATGCAGAGGCTTACCTAGTTAATACGGGTTGGAATGGCAGCGGCAAACGCATCTCCATTAAAGACACTCGCGGTATCATCGATGCGATTCTTGATGGCTCTATTGAGCAGGCAGAAAGCAAACAGATCCCATACTTCAACTTAGAAGTACCGTGCTCTTTACCGGGTGTTGATGCGAACATCCTAGACCCACGCGATACCTATGAAGATAGCGCCGAATGGGACAAACGCGCTAAGGAACTTGCACAGCTGTTTATCAATAACTTTGATAAATATACCGACAATGCGGAAGGCCAGTCACTTGTTTCAGCCGGACCTATCTTGAGCTAGTCACACTTAATAGCTCGCGAAAAAAGGCCATGCTTGCATGGCCTTTTTTTATACCCTTTAAAATAAACCCACCCTCGCCCTACGCAAATTGTCATGGTTAATAAATTCCAGACAAAAAAAAGCCATGCAGGTGCATGGCTTTTTTTGAAATACTTAAACTAGCTTAGAATAAGTGCTTAACACCATCACGCTCTTCTTTAAGTTCATTTTCTGTCGCGGTCATTCTTTCACGGCTGAAATCATTGATTTCCAAACCTTGAACAATTGAATAGTCGCCATCTTTCACAGTAACAGGGAAAGAATAAATTAGACCTTCAGCAATGCCGTAACTGCCATCACTAGGAATACCCATACTAACCCAATCGTTATCAGCTGTACCCTGAACCCATGTTCTCATGTGATCAAGCGCTGAGCTGGCAGCAGAAGCCGCACTAGATAACCCACGAGCTTTAATGATAGCCGCACCACGTTGTTGTACAGCAGGGATATAATCATCGCTGTACCAGCTAGCATCTACTTTAGATAAAGCATCTTCACCGTTAATTAATGCGTTATGAAGATCTGGGTATTGTGTTGCAGAGTGATTACCCCAAATAGTCATTTTTGTAATATCAGTACTGTGTGTACCCGTTTTTTCAGCAAGTTGGCTTAACGCACGGTTATGATCAAGGCGAGTCATCGCAGTGAAGTTACGCGGATTTAAATCAGGTGCATTGTTCATTGCAATTAAAGCATTCGTGTTAGCTGGGTTACCAACTACCAGCACGCGTACGTCGCGTTTAGCCACTTTATTAAGCGCTTTACCTTGTACAGAGAAGATAGCAGCATTGGCTTCAAGCAAGTCTTTACGCTCCATGCCTGGGCCACGAGGACGCGCACCCACTAGGAATGCAAAATCGATATCTTTGAATGCAACTTCTGCATCATCAGAGATTTGAACGCTTTTTAATAAAGGGAATGCACAGTCATTTAGTTCCATCACCACGCCTTCAAGCGCGCCTAAAGCAGGAGTGATTTCTAACAGGTGTAGACAGATAGGTTGCTCTGGACCTAGAAAGTCACCTGAAGCAATGCGAAATAATAATGAATACGAAATTTGGCCAGCTGCGCCGGTAACGGCTACATGAACGGGTGCTTTCATTTCTAACAATCTCCTTAAATAAAAAATAGAATTATAGCCGAAAATTGATCTTAATTTGGCTATAAATAACAACCCCTGATGGGGAAACTAAACTTGAAAATATTAACGTTGCTGAAAAATTTTCTTCAAGTCATGGTGGTAAATGAATCCTGGTAAGGCAAACACCGCGAATAGGCACAGGGCAACGACGTAAAACTCCCAGGCCTGCGATACAACCGTACCCATCACCTTATACTCCAGTGCAAAACCTAGGCTAAAAGACAGCGCACATAGAGTGAGCCACTCACAAGCACGAAGCCAACCAGGTTTACGCTTAATAGATAGGATGCAAAATAGCTTATCACTCAACCAAGGTAAATTAGCTGCAATGATTAGCAAGCAAAGCAAGATATATATAGGGTATTGATTAGTCATCAATAATACTCAAAGCCAAGGGCCTTAGTTTGTTCTAACAGGATCGTATTAATAATACGTATTGGTGCCGAGAGCGGGACTTGAACCCGCACGTCCATAAGGACACTACCCCCTCAAGATAGCGTGTCTACCAATTCCACCACCTCGGCAATAAATTATTCAGGTATAGGCATATCCGTAGATTTCATACCTGCGTCCGTTGACGCTTTTTTACTTTTTTCGCTACTCACCGCGTTAATCAAATCAACCGGTGTTTCTTCGCTAGTCTGAATCGATTGATCAGACGTTAAGCGGTTAATTATATCTTCTGGTGCTTCTCGATTTCCACCTAAATATGCCAATGTTAGGCTGGTGATGAAAAAAGCCGTCGCCAACATCGCTGTTGAGCGAGTTAAAAAACTACCCGAACCTTTTGACCCAAAAACCGTACCTGAAGCCCCACTGCCAAAAGCAGCGCCTGCATCAGCACCTTTACCGTGTTGAATCAAAATTAAACCAATCATCAGTGCGGCAACAATCACGTGCACCGATAAAACTACTGCAAACAAACTCATAACGTATCCCTTTTATGCCCTTTGGCAAATTGAAATAAAAGCTTCCGCGTCTAACGACGCACCACCTATTAGGCCACCATCAATATCTTTCTGTGCAAACAATAAGGCGGCATTATCAGCCTTAACACTGCCACCATATAAAATCCTAAGCTTTGCTGCCAAACTAACGCTGCTCGCAGCGACCAGTTGGCGAATAAAAGCATGTACTTTCTGCGCTTCATCGGGTGTGGCTGTTAAGCCGGTGCCTATCGCCCAAACCGGCTCGTAAGCTAATACCAGACGGCTTAAATCAACCGCACTATCAGCCAGCAAACTATTAACTTGCTGTTTGATCACCTTAAAGGTGTCGCCGGCCTTATATTGCACTTCAGATTCACCAACACAATATATCGGTACTAAACCCGCTTGCTGAGCCGCCAATGTTTTTGCTAACAACGGCTGATCTTGCTCACCGAACAACACCCTACGCTCAGAGTGCCCAACTAAAACCCACTGGCAACCAACATCTGCAAGCATCATAGCTGATACTTCGCCGGTATATGCACCCGCTTCGTACTCGGATACCGTTTGCGCACCAATGGCTAACTTAGTTTTAGCTTGAACCGCCGCAGCTAAATAGACAAAAGGGACGCAGACCCCAACTTCACAAGCCATTTTATCACTAATATTATCGTCTATCGAACCTAAAAGCTCACTAGTTTGCTTAAGTGAGCCATTCATTTTCCAATTTCCAACAACAAGTGGCTGACGCATCATGCTTCTCATACTAAAAAACGAGCAAGGTTAGCGATTATTAAGCAATAAAGCAATCTTATTGATAATAATTTTCAGCATCCGCTAACTATTTAATAAAACTTCCACACGTTTGCTTAACTCAACAACCAGTGATTCAACCATAGCCAAATCCTCACCTTCAACCATAACTCGGACCAAGGGTTCTGTTCCTGACGCTCTTAACAGTACACGGCCGCCCTGCCCAAGTTTTAATTCTGCAGAATCAACAGCACGTCTAATCTCATCATTTAAAACAAACGTCCCACCATTGGGCAGCTTAACATTAATCATTTTTTGTGGGTATTTTCGAATATCACTTTTCAACTCGTGCAGTGAAACAGACTCACGTAACATTGTTTCCACCACTTGCAAGGCTGAAATAATGCCATCACCGGTTGTCGTTCTATCAGCACAAATAATGTGTCCAGAACCCTCGCCCCCTAAGATCGCACCTGATTCATTCATTAATTGGATCACATGCCTATCTCCTACTGCCGAACGGAGCAGGGTCACCCCCAAACGATTTAATGCGTGTTCAACCCCTAGGTTGGTCATTAGAGTACCGACAACTGACGCACCCAAATAACCTTTAGCTAAGCGCGTTTTAGCTAAAACATAGATGATATCATCACCATCAAGAATATCGCCTTTATGATCCACCATAATCAGGCGATCCCCATCCCCATCTAAGGCAATACCTATATCGGCTGAATGGGCCAACACGGCTTTTTGCAGAGTTTCTGGGTAGGTAGCCCCACACCGTTCATTAATATTGATACCGTCTGGTTCAGCGCCAATCGTAACGACCTCAGCACCTAATTCTTTAAAAACATGGGGAGCAATATGGTAGGTTGCCCCATGCGCGCAATCGACGACCATTTTCAAACCTGAAAAACCCATCATTGGCGGTATCGAGCTTTTGCAAAACTCAATGTAACGCCCTGCAGCATCCTTTATTCGTGTCGCCTTACCCAGCTTAGTCGATTCAACCACGACCAAGGCCTCATCCAACTTTTGCTCGATCGCCAACTCAATTTCATCCGGTAGTTTCTTACCATTAGCGGAGAAAAACTTAATGCCATTATCATAATGAGGGTTGTGTGACGCACTAATAACAATTCCCGCATTCGCACGCAAGGTACGTGTGAGATACGCAATGCCCGGCGTTGGCATAGGCCCCAATAATTGCACGTCCGCACCGGCCGCAACAAGCCCTGCCTCTAAGGCTGATTCAAACATATAACCCGAGGTTCGTGTATCTTTACCAATCAGGATCGTACAGTGACCTTGTTCTTCAAATACCTTACCGGTTGCCCAACCAAGTTTAAGCATAAATTCAGGTGTAATCACACCCTGACCGACTTCTCCACGTATCCCATCTGTTCCAAAATATTTCTTTTTCATGTTTTCCTTAATCTGCGTATTGAAGCGCCTTGTAAATTGTCAGAGCTTCGGCCATTTCAGCAACATCATGCACACGCACAATAGCTGCACCGTTAACAACCGCCAATAAAGCTGAAATAACGCTGGCCGAGACGCGCTCATCAACTTTTTTACCTAATAGTTCACCCCACATAGATTTGCGAGATAGGCCGACCAATAGTGGACAGCCGTATTGTTTGAATGTTGCCAAGTGCGCCAATAAACTCAGGTTATGCGCCAAGGTTTTGCCAAAACCAAAACCGGGGTCTAATAAGATGTTTTCACGTGCAATCCCTGCCTGCTGACACGCCTGTAAACGCTGCTCAAAAAACAAACCAACCTCATCCACAACCTGTCTATATTCTGGCTGCTGTTGCATCGTTTCTGGCTCCGCCTGCATATGCATCAGGCAAACCTTGACACCTAATGATGCTGCCATTTCTAACGCCCCGGGCTTGCGCAAAGCATACACATCATTTATTAATGATGCTCCTGCGTTAACGGCTTGCTGCATCACCTCAGGCTTGCTGGTATCAATCGATATAAGCGCTGCAGAGTCCGCACGAATCGCTTTAATAACGGGGACAACCCTTGCTAACTCTTCTTCGATGGTTACCTTAGCGGCACCAGGTCGAGTAGATTCACCACCGATGTCAATAATCGTTGCCCCAGCTTCGAGCATCAACTTAGCCTGAAGAACGGCATCATTGACCAACGAATAGTCCCCACCATCAGAAAATGAGTCGGGTGTAACGTTAAGAACCCCCATTATGTGGGGGTTCTTAAGGTTTAACTCAATGTTCGAACAACTCAATACCGGCTTAGGGTTGCTCAGCTGTACCACCTACTTGTGACGTTGCGTCCTTAGCGTTTTCAGCCTTACTTTCCGCTTCCGCAACAACCCCACCTGAGCCTTTATCGTCGTTATCTTCTTCCCAGTCTGCAGAGGGTTCAACCGTGGTTCTAGCCATCAATTGATCCAATTGATCGCTGTTCAAGGTTTCATACTTCATCAACGCATCAGTCATCGCGTGCAAGATATCAATATTTTCATCCAACAAAACTCTGGCACGCTTAAAGTTTCTGTCGATCAACAAACGAACCTCATCGTTAATTTCTTGAGTCGTTACATCAGAAATCATCTTGCTTTGGCCGCCGGTATAACCCATCGCGTTCTCATCTTGACCATAATTTAACGGCCCTAGTTTTTCAGAGAAACCCCATTGGGTAATCATATTACGGGCAATCGCAGATGCACGCTCAATATCATTAGACGCCCCCGTGGTCACCGCGTCGACACCAAAAATAATCTCTTCGGCCAAACGCCCACCATACAAACTTGATAATTGACTTTCTAACTTACGTTTACTGATACTAATTTGATCTCGCTCGGGTAAAAACATCGTCACCCCTAAGGCGCGTCCACGCGGAATAATCGTTACTTTATACACCGGGTCATGTTCTGGCACTAAACGACCCACGATCGCGTGCCCTGCCTCATGATAAGCCGTACAACGCTTTTCATCTTCACTCATCACCATCGAGCGACGTTCGGCGCCCATCAGGACTTTGTCCTTAGCATTTTCCATGTCGCTCATTTCGACAACTTTTTTGTCAGCACGTGCTGCAAATAAGGCTGCTTCATTGACTAAATTAGCTAAATCAGCACCCGAGAAACCCGGTGTGCCTCGTGCAATAAGACTTGGTTTAATACCATCGCTCATAGGCACTTTTTTAAGGTGAACTTTTAGAATTTGCTCACGGCCCCTGATATCAGGTAAAGGGACTTCAACTTGACGGTCGAAACGTCCTGGACGTAACAAAGCTGGATCTAATACATCGGGGCGGTTAGTCGCCGCAATGACGATAACGCCTTCATTTCCGGAGAAACCATCCATTTCAACTAACAATTGATTCAATGTTTGTTCGCGTTCATCATTGCCGCCACCCATACCGACACCACGAGAACGACCTACCGCATCAATTTCGTCGATAAAAATAATACAAGGCGCACTTTTCTTAGCCTGCTCGAACATGTCGCGCACCCGTGACGCACCCACACCGACAAACATTTCAACAAAATCTGACCCTGAAATACTGAAGAATGGAACTTTAGCTTCACCGGCAATCGCCTTCGCTAACAAGGTTTTACCCGTGCCCGGTGAACCTGACATCAAAATACCTCGAGGGATCATCCCACCGAGTTTTTGGAATTTGCTCGGATCTCTTAAGAAATCGACAACTTCGACCACTTCTTCTTTTGCTTCCTGCACACCGGCAACATCATCAAAAGTAACCTTCACCTCATCTTCAGCTAACAGCTTGGCCTTACTTTTACCGAATGACATCGCGCCGCGACCAGCACCTCCGCCACCCTGCATTTGACGCATAAAGAAAATCCACACGCCGATTAATAACAACATCGGGAACCAAGATATCAATAAAGACATCAAGAATGATTGCTGCTCGGGTTCTTTCGCAACAATTTCCACCCCATTTTTCAATAGGTCATCCACTAGGTGTATATCGCCAGGGCTGCGTGTAGTGAATCGCTCACCCGAGGTTTTTGTACCGATGATACTAGGCCCATCGATGGAAACTTTACTGACTTGACCGGCATTAACAGAACTGATGAATTGTGAATAACTCACGGCATTTGCTGATTTACGATCTGAGCCACCGAAGTTACTGAAGACAGACATCAGTACGCCAGCGATCACCACCCACATAATTATATTTTTAACCATTTCGTTCAACGTGTTACTCCCAAGTTAGGATTGCAAAAACACTCACAATCAGACTGTTTTAGTTAATAGTCGTTCAACACTATATGGGGTTAGGTTACTACAATTTCAAGCCTTTTGCCAAAAGGTATACTTCGCGGCTACGCGCACGTGATGCTTTAGGTTTACGAATGACCACACTCTGGAATGATTTCCTAGCTTGCATAACGTATTGATCGAAACCTTCGCCTTGGAATAACTTAATAAGAAATGAGCCCTTCGGGGACAAACTATTAATGGCAAAGTCTAGCGCTAACTCAGATAAATACATTGACCGTGGCTGATCGATCGCCTTACTTCCGCTCATATTCGGTGCAATATCCGACAGCACTAAATCTATCGGTTTATCGTCGATAATGCTTTGTAATTGCTCAAACACCGCATCATCGCTAAAGTCGCCCTGAATAAAGTCAACCCCATTAATCGGTTCAATGTCGAGTAAATCCAGGGCAATCACCTGCCCCTTCGAACCGACTTTTTTCACCGCATATTCAGACCAACCACCCGGCGCTGCGCCTAAATCCACCACCACTTGATTGGCACGCACTAACTTATCTTTTTTATCGATTTCCTCAAGCTTAAACACCGCCCGTGAGCGCAAACCCATTTGCTGGGCTTTTTTAACATACTCATCACTGAAGTGTTCATTCAGCCACTGCTGTTTATTTTTATGTTTAGTCATTCGTACCGTACCTAGGTTTATTTAAGGTAGACAAGGCGGCTTCCATTGATAGCGAAAACCTCCGCTCAGGGTAACTTTAGGTGTAAAATGCCCGACCTAATTCAATACCCAGTAATAAATATCATGGCTCTAACAAACCAACAAAAGAAAAAGCTTAAAACTCATGCACACAGCCTTAAACCGGTCGTTATGCTTGGCCAATCAGGACTTAGCAATACCGTGCTTGATGAAATTGAACAGGCGATTGAACATCACGAGCTAATAAAGGTGAAAATAGCCGCCGCTGATCGTGACGAAAAGAAAGAGCTTATTCAGAAAATCGCCGAACAAACTCAATCTGAGATCGTACAAACCATCGGCTTCATGGCCGTGTTTTACCGAGAAAATTCAGATAAAAAAGCTTATTCGTAACGCACTTCGGTAATTTCATATTCGGTGTTTCCGGCTGGCGCTTTCACCTCAGCCACATCACCTTCTTCCTTACCAATAAGCGCTTTAGCAAAAGGTGAAGCATAAGATATTAAATTATTTTTAATATCTGCTTCATCTTCGCCGACGATAGTATAAGTTATCATCTCTTCCGTTTCGATATTTTCCAGCTCAACGGTACAGCCAAATACCACCTTACCGCCTGCATCCAAGGTTGCTACATCAATAACCTGTGCATTACCTAATTTACTTTCAATATCTCGTACCCGAGCTTCAACCAAACCCTGCTCTTCACGGGCAGCATGATATTCAGCATTCTCTTTTAAATCGCCGTGCGCACGCGCATCGGCAATCGCCTCGGTTATTTTTGGGCGGCGAACGTTTTTAAGGTCCTCCAGCTCTGCTTTCAAGCTTTCCGCGCCTTTTTTAGTTAATGGTGTTTTATTCATAATGCTTCCCTACTATGTTAATTACGCGCCTGCAAGTCATGTAGCTCTCTAACCTCTTTGACACTAATGTCAGCTAAGGCATCGACCGTCGCTTTTGCACCGGCAATAGTCGTACAGTAAGTCGCTTTATTTTGTAGCGACTCACGGCGGATAGAGAATGAATCTTGAATGGCTTGTTTCCCCTCGGTGGTATTGACCACCAACTGAATACTCTCATTCTTAATGATATCAACGATATGCGGCCGCCCTTCATTAACCTTATTGACCACCGTACATTTGATACCCGCTGCCTTAAGCGCAACAGCCGTACCACCGGTTGCCAATATTTCTTTACCGCGTGACACCAGTGTTTGTGCCACTTCGATCATTTTAACTTTATCGGCATCACGTACACTAAAGAGCACCTTCTCTTTATCACACAATTCAATACCCGCAGCACGTTGAGCTTTACCAAAGGCTTCACCAAAGGTCTCACCAACGCCCATCACTTCACCGGTTGATTTCATTTCAGGACCCAACAAAGGATCTACATTTGGGAACTTAACAAATGGGAAAACAGATTCTTTTACCGAGAAGTAATCCGGTACAACTTCTTCAGTTGTACCTTGCTCTACGAGTGACTGACCCGCCATACAACGTGCAGCGATCTTAGCCAACGGGTAACCCGTTACTTTAGATACAAAAGGTACCGAGCGTGAAGCACGAGGATTAACCTCAAGAATATAAATATCTTCGCCCTTGATCGCAAATTGAATATTCATTAAACCTACTACACCTAGCTCTTTCGCTAACTGCTTAGTTTGCACGCGCATTCTGTCTTGAATATCTTTACTTAAATCAAACGGCGGTAGTGAGCAAGCTGAATCACCGGAGTGGACACCCGCTTGTTCAATATGCTCCATGATGCCGCCTATCAATAAATCTTCGCCATCAAAAATAGCATCCACATCCACTTCAACTGCATCATCAAGGAAACGATCTAATAACACCGGCGAATCATTAGAAACGCTAACCGCTTCACGCATATAAGTGCGCAGTTCTGATTCGTCATAAACAATTTCCATCGCACGACCGCCTAATACATAAGACGGTCTAACAACGAGTGGGTAACCAATTTCTTCGGCTAATAAAACGGCTTGTTCAGGCTCACGTGCGGTTCTATTAGGTGGCTGTAACAAACCTAAACGTTCAACTAATTGTTGGAATAACTCACGGTCCTCGGCTAAATCAATCGCCTTAGGTGAGGTACCAATAATTGGCACACCCGCCGCTTCTAACGCTTCAGCCAATTTAAGCGGGGTTTGCCCACCGTACTGCACGATAACACCCGTTGGTTTCTCGATATTAACCACTTCAAGCACATCTTCAAGCGTTAACGATTCAAAATACAAACGATCAGAAGTATCAAAATCCGTTGAAACGGTTTCAGGGTTACAGTTAATCATAATCGTTTCATAACCGTCTTCACGCATGGCTAATGCCGCGTGTACACAACAGTAATCAAATTCAATACCTTGACCAATTCTGTTTGGACCACCGCCCAATACCATGATTTTTTTACGGTCTGTCGGTCTAGATTCGCATTCTTCTTCATACGTTGAATACATATAAGCAGTCGATGAAGAAAATTCACCGGCACATGAATCAATACGTTTATAAACGGGGCGAATCTCTAGACCATGCCTATGTGCCCTAACGGCTGATTCATCCACAGCCAGTAAGCTAGCTAAACGCGCATCGGCAAAGCCTTTACGCTTTAAACGCCACATCGTTTTATAATCAATCGCTGATAGCGCAACACCCGTTAAAGCATCTTCTTCTTTAATCAGGTCTTCAATTTGCACCAAGAACCAACGATCAATTTTTGTTTGGTTAAAGATACTTTCTAAACCGAAACCTTTTCTAAAAGCATCGGCCACATACCAAATACGATCAGCGCCCGGCTGTTGAATTTCATGACGCAAGGTGGCATCAGTCGCTTCATCATCAAGATCCACAATAGGATCTAAGCCGTTCATACCCGTTTCAAGACCACGCAATGCTTTTTGTAACGACTCTTGGAAGGTACGACCCACCGACATCACTTCACCCACTGATTTCATTTGGGTGGTCAGGCGATCATCCGCCATCGGGAATTTCTCAAAAGTAAAACGAGGAATCTTAGTAACAACATAATCAATAGAAGGTTCAAATGATGCCGGTGTCGCACCACCAGTAATTTCATTACTTAACTCATCTAAGGTATAACCAATCGCCAATTTTGCCGCTACTTTAGCAATCGGGAAGCCCGTTGCTTTTGAAGCTAGTGCAGATGAACGAGAAACACGTGGGTTCATTTCAATAACGATCATATCGCCATTCTCAGGGTTAATCGCAAACTGTACGTTTGAGCCCCCTGTATCCACGCCAATCTCACGTAACACATCAATCGATGCATTACGTAATATTTGATATTCTTTATCGGTTAGTGTTTGCGCAGGTGCAACCGTAATCGAATCACCGGTATGCACACCCATCGGGTCAAAGTTTTCAATGGAACAGATAATAATGCAGTTATCTTTATGATCACGCACCACTTCCATTTCATATTCTTTCCAACCCAGTACCGACTCTTCAATCAATAACTCATTGGTTGGTGATAAATCGATACCTCGCGTACAAATTTCAATAAATTCTTCGCGGTTATATGAAATACCACCACCACTACCACCCATCGTAAATGATGGACGAATAATCGTTGGAAAACCAATTTCTTCTAAGGCTTCAAACGCTTCTTCCATCGTATGAGCAACAAATGAGCGCGGGGTTGATAAACCAATCTTGGTCATCGCCGCCTTAAATAAAGCGCGATCTTCAGCCTTATCAATAGCTTCTTTAGAAGCCCCAATCATTTCTACATTGTGCTTAGCTAAAACACCGTGACGGTCAAGATCCAAAGCACAGTTAAGCGCTGTTTGCCCACCCATGGTTGGTAACAACACATCTGGCTTTTCTTTTTCAATGATTTTTTCAACGGTCTGCCAGTCTACGGGTTCGATATAAATAGCATCGGCCGTTTCTGGGTCAGTCATAATCGTTGCTGGATTAGAGTTCACCAGAATCACGCGATAACCCTCTTCTCTTAACGCTTTACACGCTTGGGTACCTGAATAATCAAACTCACAAGCCTGACCAATAACAATAGGGCCTGCGCCCAATAATAAAACTGATTTTATGTCGGTTCTTTTTGGCATAGTCGTCTTTTATAGGTTTTTATGCGATGCCATCATCGCGGTGAATTGATCAAATAGGTACACAATATCTTGTGGTCCTGGGCTTGCTTCTGGGTGCCCTTGAAAACTGAATGCAGGACAATCTGTACGTTCAATACCTTGCAAACTTTTATCAAATAATGACACATGAGTCGCTTTAAGATTCTCAGGTAAGGAATCAGCATCCACGGCAAAACCATGGTTCTGGCTCGTGATCATCACACGTTTTGTCGATAAGTCTTGTACTGGGTGATTTGCACCATGATGGCCAAATTTCATTTTTACCGTTTTTGCACCACTCGCCAAAGCCAATAATTGATGGCCTAGGCAAATACCGAATACGGGGACTTTTTCTTTTAAAATTTGCTGGATCGCACTGATCGCATAATCACAAGGCTCTGGGTCACCGGGGCCATTTGATAGGAACACCCCATCCGGCTTCATCGCCAACACCTCAGACGCGGGTGTTTTTGCCGGCACCACGTGAACACTGCAACCCGCATTCACCAATAAATTCAGAATATTACTTTTAACACCAAAGTCATAAGCAACCACCTTGTATTTAGCGGCTGGTTTAGCGACAGAATCTGGTTTTAATTGCCAAATAGAGTCGGTCCAATCGTAAGCCTTTTCAGCGGTAACCAGTTGCGCCAAGTCGAGCCCCTTTAAGGATGCTGCGTCTTTCGCTTCCTGTAGAGCTAAAACCTCATCAACCTCAGGTCCAGCAATGATGCAACCACGTTGCGCACCTTTTTCACGCAGGATACGCGTTAACTTACGCGTATCAATATCGGCAATCGCGACGATACTGTGTCGCTGTAAATAATCAGACAGCGATTCCTCTGAACGCCAATTGCTATGCAATAAAGGTAAGTCACGGATCACCAAGCCACGCGCGTGTACCGCGCTAGACTCTTCGTCTTCAACGTTCACCCCAACATTACCGATATGCGGGTACGTTAACGTGACAATCTGATGAGAATATGAAGGGTCAGTAAGAATTTCTTGATACCCCGTCATCGCGGTATTAAAAACTACTTCACCCGTTGTAAGCCCTTGGGCCCCAATGGAGACACCTTGAAAAACACTGCCGTCTTCAAGAACCAATATCGCTATATCAGTCAAATTACACCACCTTTAGATATGCAAAACGGGAAGAACCTAGCTGGCACTACCCGTTTTGATTGTTAATATGTATATGACGCGGATTCTACTGGATTTAATACCTTTTTTCCAATCTAACACCACCTATTTCGCTAATTTCCTCTTGCAACATCCATTGACTGCGCCAGATAGGCTTTCATGATTAGAGTTGGGTCTGCGATCAACTTTTCTTTCCATTCACCCAGCGGCACTGCCGACTGAATTAAGCCACGTAAAACACCAATCGATTCGGTTCGCCCTACGGTTATCGCTCCAACCAATAAATCCCCCTTAAAATTAAGGCGAATATATTTATAGTTATCTTTATCTAGCATGGTGGCGGTCTCACCACCGTCCACTCCACCCCAGCTACCAAACGAGGTTGAAACCAAACCCGAGGTATCCAACACATTCATGCTAAGACTACCTTTATAGCTGGCCGAACCGCCCATCATATTAATCGCGGCTATTCGCCCGTGGTCAACCGCCGTTGGTTGAATCGCATGTACTGATTGGCCACCCGTGGAAAAGTCTAAACCCTGTGCGACATCGCCTGCGGCATAAATACCCTCTACATTAGTGTTTAAACCCGCATCAACCAGAATGCCATTATCAGTTTCCACCCCACTGCCCGCTAAAAACTCAATATTGGAATACACCCCAGTCGCAACAATAATCAAATCGAACTGGGTTAGACTGCCATCATCACGTTTCAGTGCTGGCCCCGCCTCTATTGATGCGATGCTCGCAGGCAGAATCGTCGACACGCCCTTCGCTTCGCACCATGATTTGATCATATCGCCCGCGGTTTCATCCATCATTCGGCTAACCATTCGGCCCGTACGCCCCATCATCACCGTGAGGTCCACGCCTTTTTTCAGCATCGCCTCAATAATAATCGAAGCAACAAAACCGGCACCCAATAAAGCAACCTTTGCGCCGGGTTTCAAACTAGCCAGAATTTGCCGACCATCCTCTAGGGTCCAGCAATTAACCACCCCGTCATTATCTGCACCAGGAAAGGGCGAATTTGCCGGCCGTGAACCCGTAGCAATTAATAATTTATCGTAATGGTAACAATCGCCGTTATCGAGGCTAACCGTATACTGGGCGGAATCCACCCTACTGACCTTGGCGTGTACGTGCTGAATTTTTAAATCTTCAAAATGCCCGGCTGTTTTACGCAGGTGCGTACCGGTCTCTTCAATCATCCCGCTCAGATAATAAGGTAAGGCCATCCGTGAATAAGGCGACTCACGCTCTAAACCGATCATCGTAATACTACAATTTGGATCTGCTTTGCGTAACGTCTCAGCGGCTCTTACCGACGCTGGCCCCGCGCCAATTAACACATATTTTTTTACCTGTAATGACATTATTTCTCCCGCTCGTATTGTTTAAGAGAATAAACCACCCCGCTACCCTAGCAGCTCAGGAAAGCTTGTTGACTGTCGCCCTATTGGAGTCATTATTAGAGCCACCTTCACTCAAATAACAAACCAACAGCAGTAGGCGTAATAGATGGCTTTCAAGCTTGCTTGAAAGCCATCTAGATCAAACCACTAACAGCCTTAATGGTTTGATGATACTAACAGAAAAACCTGCCCATACTAACGAAGTTTTAAGCCTTCAACCCCAAGACATCTTGCATATCATACAAACCGGCAGACTGCCCTGATAACCAGCACGCCGCACGCACCGCACCCGTGGCAAAGGTCATTCGGCTAGTCGCTTTATGGGTAATCTCAATACGCTCGCCTTCATCGGCAAACATCACCGTATGCTCACCAACAATATCACCCGCTCGGATGGTAGAAAAACCAATGGTTCCGCCTTCTCGCTCGCCGGTGATACCCTCGCGCGCATACACCGCGCAATCCTCTAGTTTTTTCCCCATCGCCTCAGCCACCACTTCGCCCATAATAAGCGCCGTACCAGAAGGTGCATCCACCTTATATTTATGGTGCGCCTCAATCACTTCGATATCTACCGCCTGACCGATAGCCTTGGCAGCAAGTTCCAGCAACTTTAAGGTCACATTAACACCAATGCCCATATTCGGCGCAAACACAATCGGGATAGACTTCGCCGCCAAACTGATCTGCTCTTTTTGCTGATCAGTAAAACCGGTCGTTCCAATAACCATTGCTTTGTTATTTGCCACACAGGCCGCTAGCTTTTCGACACAAGCATCTGGGCGAGTAAAATCGACCAATACCTCGAAGTTATCGAGCTGCTCGTTAATATCCGACACCAATAAAACACTTTGTGCACCAATACCCGCCATCACACCGGCGTCTGAACCCAAGGACTCGGAGCCTTCGCGTTCAATGGCTGCCGTTAACACAGCCGATTCATTTTGCCAACAGGCCTTGATTAAATTCAAGCCCATGCGACCACTAGCACCCGAAATTGCAATATTAGCCATATCCTACTCCTTAAGACTTCATCCGATCAAAAAAGCTTTTCACCCCACCTAACCACGAATCTTCTTGTGGATTATGACGTGTCCCTCCCGTTTTAAAGGAAGCATCTAACTGCTCAACCAAGGATTTTTGCTCAGCGGTTAAGTTCACTGGAGTCTCGATATTAATTCTGCACATCAAATCACCAACGGGGCCGCCTCGTACCGGCTTAACACCCTTAGCCCTTAATCTAAATAACTTACCTGTTTGCGCTTCAGCCGGAATCTTCAGCTTCACCTTACCGCTCAGGGTTGGCACTTCAAGTTCGCCACCCAAGGCTGCCATCGCAAAACTAATCGGCATATCACAATATAAATGGGCCCCATCACGAGTAAATATATCGTGCTCACGCACATTCACCTGCACATACAAATCGCCAGCTGGGCCACCATGATCACCGGCCTCACCCTCACCACCTAAACGAATACGATCACCCGTATCGACACCCGCAGGAATTTTAACCGATAAGGTTTTTTGTTCTTTCGTTTTGCCCGTACCACGGCACTTACCACAAGGATCCTTAATCACCGAACCCGCACCACGACAACTTGGGCAGGTTTGTTGAACAGAAAACATCCCTTGCTGCATACGCACCTGACCATGCCCACCACAAGATGAACAAATGCTCGTGCTAGCACTTTTCGAACCCGTGCCCTTACAACCACCACAGCTCACTGAGCTCGGCACTTTAATCTTGGTTTCCATGCCCGATACCGCGTCTTCCAACGACATATCAAGGTTATAACGCAAATCAGCTCCCCGCGTTACTTGGCTACGACGGCCACCGCCGCCTCCGCCACCAAAAATATCGCCAAACACATCACCAAACACATCACTAAATGAGTCACTACCTTGCTGTCCACCGCGCCCACCCATTGATTGGTCAACACCGGCATGGCCAAATTGATCGTATGCTGAGCGCTTCTGCTCATCACTTAAGATGGCATACGCTTCTTGAATGACTTTAAACTTTTCCTCAGCATCAGGGTTATCAGTATTTCTATCTGGGTGATATTTCATCGCCAAACGTCGATACGATTTCTTGATTTCGCGGCCACTAGCATTGCGAGCAACTTCTAGTACTTTGTAAAAATCTTCTTTTTCCATAATTCTCAAATCTTAAATACGCCAAAGCCACCGATAAATCGGCGGCTATGGCGCAGCCCAAATAGGCTATGTTTTTTAGTTAGGCAATAAAAATTACTTTTTATCGTCTTCTTTAACCTCTTCAAATTCAGCATCTACCACGTCATCTGCTTGCGCATTTGACTCAGCTTCTGGCGCAGCACCTTCAGGAGCAGCACCCTCAGCACCCGCATCGGCGTACATTTTTTCAGCTAATTTACCTGATAAAGCCGTTAACGCTTCAGTTTTTGCTTCAATCGCTTCTTTATCGTCGCCTTTAATCACTTCTTGTAATTCAGCAATGGCCGCTTCAATATCGGTTTTTTCTTTCTCTTCAACCTTATCACCCATTTCTTCAATAGACTTTTCGGTTGCGTGAATCATACCATCGGCAGTATTTCTTGCGGTTACTAGCTCATGCAGTTTTTTATCTTCTTCAGCATGAATTTCAGCATCGTTAATCATTTTTTCAACTTCTTCATCAGACAAACCACTAGAAGCTTTAATCACGATAGATTGTTCTTTGCCAGTCGCTTTATCTTTGGCAGATACATTCAAGATACCGTTAGCATCGATATCAAACGATACTTCAATTTGTGGTGTGCCACGACGTGCAGGCGGAATATCTTGTAAGTCGAAACGACCTAATGATTTATTGCCTGAAGCCATTTCACGTTCACCTTGTAAGACGTGAACCGTTACCGCTGTTTGGTTATCTTCTGCTGTTGAGAATGTTTGACCTGCTTTACTCGGAATCGTTGTATTCTTTTCAATCAGTTTAGTCATCACCCCACCCATAGTTTCAATACCAAGAGATAACGGTGTTACGTCTAATAATAGAACATCGGTCACATCACCCGCTAACACACCCGCTTGAATCGCCGCACCAGAAGCGACTGCTTCATCAGGGTTAACGTCCTTACGAGGCTCTTGACCAAAGAATTCAGCAACCACCTCTTGAACCTTAGGCATACGTGTTTGACCACCGACCAAAATCACATCATCAATTTCTGATGCTGATAAACCAGCATCTTTAATGGCTGTTGCACAAGGGCCTACGGTACGCTCAACAAGGTCACCGACTAATGACTCTAGTTTTGCACGTGTTAATTTAACATTTAAATGTTTAGGGCCTGTTGCATCAGCGGTAATGTACGGTAAGTTCACATCCGTTTGCTGGTTAGATGACAACTCAATCTTCGCTTTTTCAGCCGCCTCTTTTAAACGTTGCAGCGCTAATGGGTCATTGTGTAAATCGACACCATTTTCTTTTTTGAATTCATCAGAAAGGAAATCAATAATGCGTAAATCGAAATCTTCACCACCTAAGAATGTATCACCATTCGTTGATAACACTTCAAACTGGTGTTCACCGTCTACTTCAGCAATTTCAATAATTGAAACGTCAAATGTACCGCCACCTAAGTCGTATACCGCAATCGTACGATCACCGGTTTTTTTGTCCATGCCATAAGCAAGGGCTGCCGCAGTCGGCTCATTAATAATACGCTTAACTTCAAGACCGGCAATTTTACCTGCATCCTTAGTCGCTTGACGCTGTGAATCATTGAAATACGCAGGAACGGTAATAACCGCTTCAGTAACTTCTTCGCCCAAGTAAGCTTCGGCATCTTTTTTAAGTTTCATTAAGATACGTGCAGCAATTTCTGGCGGCGCCATTTTTTTGCCTTGCGCTTCAATCCACGCATCGCCATTATCAGCAGCAACGATGTTATAAGGCACCATGCTGACGTCTTTTTGCACCACGTTATCTTTAAACATACGACCAATTAAACGTTTTGCTGCAAACACCGTATTCGTTGGGTTTGTTACCGCTTGACGTTTTGCTGATTGTCCAACCAGTACTTCATTATCTGAGGTGAACGCTACGATAGACGGCGTTGTTCTTGCACCTTCACTGTTTTCAAGAACTTTAGCGCTGTCACCATCAAGTACGGCAACACATGAGTTCGTTGTTCCTAAATCTATGCCAATAATTTTAGCCATCTGAATATCTCCGAAATTTACTTTAATTTTCTGTTAACTACGATATGGGGTTATGAATTTATTATTCAAGCCTGCTCGTCAATTTTCACGGTATCTGCGGGTGCCTCTGGCTGTGCCTGGGCAACAATCACCATCGCAGGGCGCAACAAACGATCATTCAGCGTGTAACCCTTCTGAAAAACTTGCATCACCGAGTTTGCTTCATGGTCAGGGCTTGGCACCATCGATACCGCCTGATGAAAATCAGGGTTAAACACCTCGCCCAATGGGTTTAGCTGCTTAACACCAGAGTTTTCCAATGAAGAAAGCAACTGCTTATGGGTCAATTCCATGCCTTCTTTAATCGCCGTCACATCGCTGGATTCATCATCCACTGCGGCGAGTCCCATTTCTAAGCTATCGACAACTGGCAGCATATCTTTGGCAAACTTCTCAATAGAAAAACGGTGTGCCTTTTCGATGTCTTTTTGCGTACGCCGACGAATATTCTCCACTTCAGCTTTCGCCAATAATAACTTTTCCCAGTTATCACTCGCCGTTGCATTCGCTTTCTCTAGCTCAGCGGCTAAATCAACAACCGCCTCTTCGCCATCTTCAACTACTTCCTCAGTGACCACTTCGCCCACTAAAATTTCTTCGCTATCAATCGCTTCTGCTTGCACATCCGCTTGATCTGTCGTTTCTTCAGATCCCATAGTCTTTCCTCATTATTTTCAACTTAAATTTTTTTAGCACTCACCACCCAGAGGCAATAGCCGTGCTGACTCTCAATAAGTGGCGTTTATTTTTTAGATTTCAAGGGTCCAAGCAATATTTCCTCGTTATTTAGCAATGGGCGGAAGCTGTAAAGTAAGCCCTAAGCGGCAACGAAGAATTAAACAATCAACAACACGCCGTGAATATTCAATTAAAATCGCGACATTTTAGGCGCAAAAGCACTCACTTGGTGTAAAATTTTGCCTCCAGATGAGAGTTATTAATGAATATACAATTTAAGCGCATCGGGCTCATATCGAAACCTAATGCAAGCGATATATCGCCAACCATTCACGCACTCTGCCAATTACTCATTGAGCTGGGTATTCAACTATATCTAGACCCTGAAACGGCTCGTCATACCGAACTGGCTAATGATAAGGTCTTAGCCGTCGACGACTTGGCCACCCATTGCGACCTCGTTATATCTATTGGCGGTGATGGCACCATGTTATCGGCCGCTCGCACACTGGTGAATACCGACGTGCCTCTGATTGGCATCAACCTTGGTCGCCTCGGTTTTTTAGTCGACATATCGCCGCAAGATATTAACGAGAAAATACAGCAGGTACTGTGTGGCGCCTACCATGAAGAAGAGCGCATCATTTTAAACACCCAAGTTATCCGTTCTGGCAACGTGGTGTATCAGCAATCCGCCTTTAATGAAGTCGCCCTACACCGCTTAAAGTCACCGGGGCTGATCGACATCGAAACCTATGTTGACGGAAACTTTGTCAACTCACAGCGCTCCGATGGTTTAATTATCGCCACCCCAACGGGCTCTACCGCTTATGCCTTGTCCGGTGGCGGCCCATTAATGCACCCATCGCTAGACGCCATCGTGATGGTACCAATTAACCCTCACACCCTAAGCAACCGTCCCATCGTGGTTGATGGTAAGAGTAATATAGGCATCAAATTTAGTCAGCGAGATAAACACAAAGCACAAATCACCTGCGATAACGTGATCCTGCCCGACACCTTAGAAGGTGACTTTATCAGCATTAAACGCCATGACAATAAAATCCGCTTATTGCACCCAACCGACCACGATTTTTTCAACACCTTGCGTGTCAAGCTCGGCTGGAGCACCGCACCTCAATCTTAACTGCCATGCTTAAATCTATCGATATAAAAGGACTTGCCGTTGTCGACCAGCTAAACCTAGAGTTGATGCAGGGAATGACCGTGCTCACCGGTGAAACCGGCGCGGGTAAATCAATTCTCCTCACCGCAATGAAGTTATGCCTAGGCGAGCGCGCCGATGCCAATTTATTACGCCCTGGGGTTAAAAAAGCCGATATCAGCCTAGATTTTGATATTTCACAATCAGCAACTAGCCAAGCCTGGTTAACAGCCAACGAGCTTGACGAAGAAAATGATTGCCTGATCCGGCGCACCATTAGTGCCGATGGGCGCTCACGGGCCTATATCAATGGCCAAGCCGTCAACCTGAAAACCCTGCAGAAACTATCCCAGCACCTCATCAGCATCCACGGCCAACACGCCCACTTAGATTTACTCCTACCGGCGCAACAATGCGCACTACTCGATAGCGCACTGAGCAACCCAACGCCGCTGAGCGATTGCCAACAACATTACCAACACTGGAAAACCCTGCAAGACGAATTACTCACACTGACCGGTGGTAATACCGACAACGACAGTGAAAAACAATTATTAAGTTATCAAATTAACGAACTGGAACAAACCGAATTGGTACTGGTGGATTACCAGCAATTGATACAACAGCACAACCTAGCATCGAATATGAGCAAGATCCTTGAGCTCGCTGAAGGTCAGGCCAATGCGCTGTATGAAAACGACAACCACTCAATTCATGGTTTATTAAGCAGCTCAGCTCACGAACTAAACACCCTCAGCGAATTATCGCCAGAATTCAGCAGCATCGCCGAACAGATCAATGAAGCGGTCATCCAAGTACAAGAAGCAAGCCGCGAACTCAGGAGCACCATCGATCTACAAGACAACGACCCCTCTCAGCTCGACACGTTCGACCGGCAACTCAGCCAAATGCACCAAATCGCGCGTAAGTTACAAGTCGAACCCCAGCAACTAGCCGACAAATACCAGCAACTTAAAACCCGCCTGCAACTATTAGAAAACCGCCACGAACGGCTAGAAACCTTACAACTAGAGATCGAGCAAGCCGAACACAGTTATGCAGCTAGCGCCGAACAGCTACACCAAGAACGACTCAGCAGTGCCAGCGAGCTGAGTGAGCAAATCAGCGCCACCCTAAAAACCCTCGGTCTACCCGATGGTCAGTTAGAGATTCGAGTCAGCCATAACAACAAACAAAAACCGCAAAAGAATGGCCTCGATGACGTCTCGTTGTTGGTCTCTACCAATCCCGGCATGCCAGCCTCACCGATAAACAAAGTCGCTTCGGGTGGCGAACTGTCCCGTATCAGCTTAGCCATACAAGTGGTTAGCAGCCAAAGCAACACCACTCCAACCTTGGTCTTTGACGAAGTCGATGCCGGCATTGGCGGTGGCGTCGCGGAAACCGTAGGCAGCTGCCTACGCGGTATCGCAGCAGGTCGACAAATACTCTGCGTTACCCACCTGCCACAAGTCGCTTCTCAAGGTCACCAACACTTATTTGTCAGTAAAAACAAAACCAGCGAACAAACCAAAACTCAAATCGAGACCCTAAACGACAAAGCCCGTATTAACGAGGTCGCGCGGATGTTAGGCGGCATCGACATCTCGGCTAAAACACTCGCGCACGCCGAAGAAATGCTCAACAAAGCCATTTAACAATATCCATGTAAAGGTATTTTTTAGCAGCCCTAGCGAGCGCCAAAAACAAGGGCCTTTACTCCAACGCGCAGGCCATGTCGATGGCGGCAGAGTAAAAACCCTAGGCGGAGCGTTTATTCAGTACAGGCCGAACACTCCCCATAAATATAAAGACTATGATCGGTCATCTTATAACCTTTCTCTTTAGCAATAGCTGACTGGCGCTGCTCAATCACTTCGTCATAAAACTCATCAACCTTGCCACATTTAACACATAAGATATGGTCGTGGTGTTCACCTTGATTAAGCTCAAATACCGAGCTTCCGCCCTCAAAGTGGTGACGTTTCACTAAACCCGCTGCTTCAAACTGGGTTAACACGCGATACACCGTTGCCAAACCAATTTCCTCACCTTCCTCTAACAAGGCCCTATACATCTCCTCGGCAGACAAGTGGCGATTCTCACTCCCTTCCAACATATCGAGAATTTTTAAGCGCGGTAAAGTAACCTTCAAACCGGCTGCACGTATATCTTTTGACTCCATTAGGACCTCATATTAGGGTGGATAAAAAAGTGAGATAATGTATCATCAATGGTTCCTAAATAATACACAGTTAGCTCTAAATGCGAAAGTCTCTCATTATATTAATAGTAGCCATGGCCTGCCAAATCCTCACAGCCTGCTCTACCAGCAACACCCTAAATGAAAAAATGCTCGCCGCTGCTGACAATCTCCCTGGCGTTTATAAAATAAACGTACGCCAAGGGAATTTAATTACCCAAGAAATGATCAACCAACTTCGCCCAGGAATGAATAAAAGGCAAGTCACCTTCATCCTAGGAACGCCGCTATTAGTCGACCCATTCCATAAAGATCGCTGGGATTATTTCTACGATTTAAAAACCGCCGGCAAACAAAGTAAACAAGAACGTATCACGGTATTTTTTGCGGACAACAAATTAGTCAACTTAAAGGGCAACTTCAAACCCAGCA
The DNA here is from genome assembly GCA_002162695.1 of Cycloclasticus sp. 46_120_T64. Taxonomy (GTDB): domain Bacteria; phylum Pseudomonadota; class Gammaproteobacteria; order Methylococcales; family Cycloclasticaceae; genus Cycloclasticus. Next base: position 162,051 of record MAAM01000006.1, read on the forward strand.
ACCAATTCCAGCCTATGCTAATTAACACCGAGGTGGTTGACGTACCCAAACGCGAAAAAGAAGAACAAGGTTTCATCGAAAAAACCTTACATTCACTCGGTATTGAGTACCATGAAAAATTCTAAGCCTGCGGTTAACCCACTGTTATGCAAGGTCAACCAAACGCCGCACGCGACCATACTCAAGCTTGAATTGGTATCTGCAAAAGACGATACGGTAACCCTGAAACTGCCATTTTCCGAACACATTATTGGCGACCCGTTTAAACGTTTAATTCATGGTGGTGCAATCACCACCCTGATGGACACCGTCTGCGGCGCTGCCGTCTTTCAAGCGCAAGGAAATTTTCAATCGATGGCCACCTTAGACCTCAGGGTCGACCATATGCGCCCGGCAGACTCAGGCCTTGACGTTTTCGCAATAGCCGAATGTTATCGCCTCACCAATACCGTTGCCTTTATTCGTGCAACCGCATACACCGATAACATCGACGAGCCCGTTGCCACCGCCGTCGCCTCTTTCATGCGCTCTAACGTTGAATTCCCAATACAATAAAATGGAACTTTTTAAAAAAATAAGCGAATTAAAAGCCAACAACGACTTTGAAGGCTTGGTTGAACTCGTCCCCTACGCAAAAACAATTGGTATAGAAACCAGTCTGGTGGGGGATAATATCGTATCCACCCTACCGTTTCTTTCCAGCAATATAGGCAATCACGCAATACCGGCCCTACACGGCGGCGCGGTGGCCGGCTTTATGGAAAACGCGGCCATTTTCCACTTAATGTGGACCGCCAAACTACAACAAATGCCGAAGGTGATCGACTTTTCAATCGATTACTTACGTAGCGGCCAAGCCACCACCAGCTATTCACAATGTGAGATTATTCGTTTAGGCCGACGCGTCGCCTTATGCAACATCAAGGTCTGGCAAGCAGACATCGACAAACCCTTCGCCTTAGCACGAGCACACTTCCTGCTCTCCAGCAACGAACCCTTTAACAAAGAATCCTAGGCAAAAAAAAGCCTGGCAAATGCCAGGCTTTTTTACACGCTTAAAAATCAAACCCCTTCAAATACTTGCGGGTGAACCTTATCACCCGGGTTTAATAATTTATTTAACGCATTCACATAAGCTTTTGCCGACGCAATAATAATATCGGTATCAGCACCTTGGCCGTTAACGATGCGCCCAGACTTTTCAAGCCTAACCGCGACCTCGCCTAATGAATCGGTACCTTCAGTGACGTTACTCACTGAGTAAAGCTGCAAATTCGCATCGCTAGAGATCATATCTTCAATCGCCTTAAATGCCGCATCTACCGCTCCACCACCTTGTGCAACAGCCGTTTTCTCTTCACCGTCAATCGACAAGGTAACCTTTGCTTCTGGAGTTTCTCCGGTTTCTGAACACGCTTTAATCGACACCAACTTAATCTTTTCCGACGTATTCTCTTCTTCTATGAAGTTAGACACTAAGGCCTGAATATCTTCATCGAAAATCTCAGATTTTTTATCCGCCAAATCCTTAAACCGACGAAACGCTTGATTAAGCTCTTCCACGCTGTCCAAACTAATATTGAGTTCTTCTAAACGGTTTTTAAACGCACTACGACCGGATAATTTACCCAACACCAATTTATTCGAAACCAAACCCACGTCTTCCGCACGCATAATTTCATACGTCTCACGTGCTTTCAACACACCATCTTGGTGAATGCCCGACTCATGCGCAAAGGCATTCGCGCCGACAATCGCCTTATTCGGCTGCACCGCAAAACCGGTAATGCTAGAGACTAATTTTGAACAGTTCATTAACTGAGTCGTATCGAGATCCACATAACAAGGCATCAAGTCATGGCGTGTTTTGACCGCCATCACCACCTCTTCAAGCGAGGCATTACCGGCACGTTCACCCAAACCATTAATCGAACACTCAATTTGACGAGCGCCATTCATCACACCCGCTAAGGAGTTAGCCACCGCCAAGCCTAAATCATCATGACAATGGGTTGAGAAAATCGCATTAGCCGAATTTGGCACCCGCTCAATCAACTGCTTAATCGTATTACCGTACTGATTAGGCAAGTTATAACCTACCGTATCAGGAATATTAATCGTCGTTGCCCCCGCCTTAATAGCCGCTTCAACAATACGACACAAAAAATCAAGTTCAGAACGCCCCGCATCCTCGGGTGAGAATTCAACGTTATCGGTGTGATTACGCGCAAGTTTAATGGACTGAATCGCTTGTTCAACCACTTGATCCGGTTCCATTTGCAATTTCTCACGCATATGTAACGGAGAAGTCGCAATAAAGGTGTGAATACGTGATTGGCCAGCGTCTTTTAACGCTTCACCGGCTCTATTAATATCAAAAGCATTGGCTCTAGCGAGGCCACAAATAACACTATCTTTAATGGTGCGAGCGATTGATTGTACTGCTGCAAAATCACCATCACTCGAGGCTGGAAAACCCGCTTCAATAACATCAACCTTTAAACGTTCCAGCGCCTTCGCAATCCGTAATTTCTCTGGCGCAGTCATTGCTGCCCCTGGGCTTTGCTCCCCGTCACGCAAGGTTGTATCAAATATTATTAATTTTTCTTTACTCATTTAAAACTCCATAAGCCACCTTCATGGCCACTACATACTTATTATAATTAGGTAACGCGTATCACCTCGCCAGGAGTGTATTTAGCCGCGCAGCGGCAGTCGGAGGCTAACTAATAGGTTACATTGCGTAACCAATGAGCGCGGAACCGCCTCACATAAAGTGATACTGCTTGCTGCTTGAGTGTGCTTGGGTTCCATGAACATTAATATAAGCTATTTCCTGCTTATTTCAAAGCCTATTATTCATTCGCCGAGCTAGCACCTTTTTTCATCACCTTACCCGCTTCAGCGCGTTTGCGTCGCACTTCTTTAGGGTCAGCAATTAACGGACGATAGATTTCCACCCGATCACCTGCCCGTAATTCGGTATCTAATTTACAGGGTTTACTAAAAATACCCACATCATTCACTGCCATATCGATCTCACTAAAACGCTGCAAAATACCGGAGGCTTCAACCGCCTGCTGTACGGTCATTCCAGTCTGAAAAGGCACCGGCAAAATCAATTGTTTTTCGGGGGTCGCGTAGGCAACTTCTACTTTATCCATAAATCTCATCTGCTCGTTTAATAAAAGAGTCCATCAATGAACCGTATATTTGGTTAAAAATACTGCTGAACACAAAATTGCTCACCGAGTTTTTAAACTCAAACTCAATTTCCATCGTTATTTTACAAGCATCTTCACGTAGATGCTTAAAATACCAAACCCCATGCATCGACTCAAATGGCCCAGACATCAAGCTCATACGAATACTCTCACCGGCTTTCAAGGTATTTTTGGTACTAAACACCTTATGTAAAACCTTCCACGCGATCTCTAGCTCCGCGGTCATTTCCTCGGCTGATTCGCTAATAACACGGCTACTTCGGCACCACTTAAGAAACTCAGGGTACGCCGCCACGTCATTAACCAAGTCAAACATATCAACGGCAGAATGCCGCACCAAGGCACTACGTTCAATTTTATGCATACAGCTTAAATAATACCAATCACATTAAGGAATACGATAAGCACCGCAGTCGGGGAAATATACTTCAACAGAAAAATCCAGATGCCATAAGCAAGCGGTCGTTTCATCTTTAACTCCGCCATACTATCGTCTCGGCTCATCACCCAGCCCACGAAAAGAGCAATACACAAACCACCTAGCGGCAACATAATATTGGCGGTTAAATAATCTAATAGGTCAAAAAACGTTTTATCAAACAACCTCACGTCGGCCGTTAAATTAAACGACAAAACCGTACCAATACCCAGTAACCACGTGGTCGTCCCCGATAAAATACAAGCTCGCATACGGCTCATGTTTTTATTTTCCACTAACCACGCCACCGCCGGCTCAATTAACGAAATAGACGACGACCAAGCCGCAAACACCAATAATAAAAAGAACAAACCACCAAACACAGAACCGTAGTCCATATGACCAAAGGCGATTGGTAAGGTCTGGAAAATCAATCCTGGCCCACTCGAAGGTTCTAAACCATTCGCAAAAACCAACGGGAAAATAGCCAAACCCGCCAATAAAGCAACCGCCGTATCGGCCAAGGCGATGATCAGCGTAGTCGAGCCAATCGACACCTTGTCTGGTAAATAAGAGCCGTAAACCATAATCGCCCCCATTCCCAAACTAAGGGTAAAAAACGCATGGCCCATCGCGGTTAAAATACTCTCGCTCGTTATTTTGCTAAAGTCCGCGCTAAACAAAAAATTCAGCGCTTGCGCAAAATCGCCTTGCTCCATGGCATAGACCACCAACAACAGTAATAACACTAACAGCGCCGGCATCAAGAAACGAACAGCCCGTTCTAAACCCTTCACCCCACGCGCAACCACCAACATGGTCATAATCATAAACAAACTATGCCAAGCCAATAATTTTTCAGGGTCGGCAACAAACTGGCCGAAGATGCTACTCACCCCATCCGCGGTTGCCCCTTCAAATACCCCCGTGGAGACACGTACAAAATAAGCCATCGCCCAACCGGCAATCACACTGTAATAAGACAGTATTAAAAAACCAGCAATAACACCCAACCAACCGAGCCAACGCCAATAAGGTTTTGCGCCAGCTTCTTTAGCCAAGTCACGCATGGTATTAATTGGGCTTTGTCGACCACGACGGCCCAATAAAATTTCAGCCATCATGATCGGTACGCCGATCAGCGCGATACAAAGCAAGTAAACCAGCACAAACGCGCCGCCACCATTCTCACCAGTGATATACGGGAACTTCCAAATATTTCCCAAACCAACGGCTGATCCGGTTGCCGCAAAAATAAACGCTAAACGCGTCGACCATTCACCCTGTGCTGATATTTTTTTCATAAATTCAATATCGTTATCATTTTCACGACAAATTAACCTAATCATCACATTTAACCAAGTTATTAAGCCACTTTTATAGCGCTATTTTACCGGCTCGCTTAGAATAGCCAACATGGCAGGTAAAAAGAAAAAGCAAAAAGCAAACTCCATCGCAAATAATAAACGCGCAACCCACGATTATTTTATCGAGCAGCGTTTTGAAGCTGGCATGGTACTCGAGGGTTGGGAAGTTAAAAGTATTCGTGATGGCCGCGTACAACTCGCAGAAAGCTATATCAACATTAAAAATGGTGAAGCTTGGCTGTGCGGTGCGCATATCTCCCCGTTACTCTCGGCCTCCACCCATATCAGCCCCGAACAAACACGCTTCCGCAAACTGTTACTCAACCGACGCGAACTAATAAACCTAGTAGCCCTCGTTGAACGTAAAGGCTATACCATCGTGCCACTCTCCATGTATTGGGTAAAAAGTCGTGTTAAGCTCGAAATTGGCTCCGCCAAAGGTAAACAGCTACACGACAAACGTGCATCAAACAAAGCCAAAGACTGGCAGCGCGAAAAACAGCGCATCATGAAACATGCTGGTTAAACCGCGCGCTGTCACTAACTGTTCATAAAACAAGCGACTAAACACTATTTACTACCGCCCAACTCGGGTATAGTAAACAAGTAACCAAAGGGGACGACCTGGCTTCGACGCGGGTAGCAAAACTTGAGGTGCATGTCGAGCTTTCAGGAATCTCGTAAAACATCTGAAAACTTATAGTTGCAAACGACGACAACTACGCAATCGCTGCTTAAGAACCAGTAGATTGCTGTCTGACTGGAGCCGTGCTTATGCGTCCAGTGATCCTCGGATCATCTCAGGCATCATAGCTCATAAGATCGTAATGAAGCTTGTTCGGGGTGGATTTACTAAAACTTAACCGAAATCGTTGTTGGTCTTCCTAGCCTATCGGGTAGCCAATAGTTAAATTAAAAGTTATAGGATAAACATGTAGAGCCAAGAGCGGAGTGCTTGCGGACGCGGGTTCGATTCCCGCCGTCTCCACCATTTCAAAGTCTCAGGAAGACTTAAAACTTCCCAAAAGCCGTTAACCTTCAGGGTTAGCGGCTTTTTTAATGCCTATAGCATCCTACAAAAGCCAGCCAGAACCTAGTTTTTAGTAACACTCATAGTAACATCAAGACAAACACAACCAACCCAGTGTCACTAAAACCAGTGAGCAAGTTCAGTTTCTTGATTTTTTTATTTAGTAAGAGACTGGCTCCACTGAGTCATTAACCGGCTTCGGATCATCCATCGTGAGGTGAACACCAACCGTTCTTAATGCCCTAAGCACCGAAAAAAAAGAGGCGGCTGCTAGCGACTCATCACTTACCTCCATCATCGCGTATTTAGATCGGCTAATCCCGATTTCTTTTGCGACATCGTTCTGCGTTAAACCATGATCTTTTCTGCCCTGCTTTAGGGCCTCTCTTATCACTCGTGTATTTTTAACCCTCATAACGTTAACCCTTAATTATCATTATCGGTTTTTCCAAGTTCATACTCACTGCATGAGTCCTTTAGCGACGCCATCATTCGATTGCCAACCACCTCAAACCCCGGGTATTGCCTGATGTAGTAATTGATACTCTCTTTCATCTTTAAAGCAGCGATTGCAATATCATAAAAAACCTCGTTAATCTTCCCCAACGACATAAAACAATGATCTTTGCCAAAATTAATAAGCTCAGTTTTCGTCGGCCAGCGCTTAACATAATCTTTATAGTCCAAAGCCAGCGCAGGAATATCTGCACTGATATAGGCCGTCGTGCAAACAACATCATAGGTCGGAGATAAGCCGATATCTTTTGCGCCCAGCTCATTTCCGTAAATAAAACCAAAGCTTTTCATATATGCATCGCCATTTTTAACGATGCAATTAACAACCGTCGCCCTAAAAATCTGCTCAAGATTACTAATAGAAAGCCCGACTTCCACATGCTCATCTATGATATTGATCACGTCTTCCATTGCTCCCGAGTATTTATCGAGCCAAGGCTTATCGCTGAGCGTTGCAGCCTCCTCAAATCCTATTGGAAGTCCCGCTCCATCTAAATCAAAACGCGTAACCGCAAGAATCTCTCCGTCCTTAGACAGCTGAATACCAGGTATCTCGATATTTGAATTAGACGCCATAGTCATACAGATATATTCATTGATCGACAAATAAGGAGTATTGCTCTCTGATGATTTCAATATATGAGTAGGCGTAATAGATGTCTCAAAACTATCGGACACCTGATCACCTAAGATTTTAGGCTGAACACCCGATACACCCGACTTAAAGCCTGAGTCCTCGAGTATTTGATTAAACACCTCTTTAGCCTCAGGTGATTCAATAAGCTCACTGACATTCACGTTACTTGAGGCTTGCAGCCGTCCTTTAGCTGCCTTTACCCGACCAACAGTATTTGACCCTACCAAGTGCAATAAACCCATATCATCTACAGAGACAAGCTTCCCAAGCCTCTCAAGGTTTTCTCTTCGACGACCTTCTGGGATTATCTGCTGGAAAATCGCCGGCATCACACGACTAATATAAGGCTCCTTTCGAACCGGCATTAATAGCGAAACAAAGTGAATCTTATTGACGTCCTTTAGGTAGGTGAATGTATAAGTGCTCCCTTGCTCACCAATATCTTTTACGAGCGTGCCAACGCAAATATCCGAGACAAATATATTGAGTGTTTTTTGCATGCCTGCTTAAAATATTGAACATTTATGACTAATTATAGGCTTTTTTTGTGCAGTTAACTATTTTTTGTTTAAAATATTAAACAGTCTTACATTGACTCCTCAGCTTCAAACTATCGAAAGAAGATGTATTACAACGACAGCATCAAGCACCGAACTTTGGGTAAATAAGACTTAAAGCAATACCATAAAAAAGTAATGACGGGCTTTTTCACGTCCAAAGAGATCAGGCAGAACTCTAATTTTTAGCGGTACTCATTGTCGTATCACTCACAATGACTAGAGTAATGTATTCACCTTAACCGTTTTTTATCATTGAAATAGAGCGATAACCAAGCCAAAGCCAAAACAACCATAAATGTCGCGGCATTAGCGGGTATCTGCAGATTAAAATCTACCGTTGAATGAAAACCAAAAGCCATAATGCCCATCATGGATGAGAACGATAAACCGCGCATTAAGCTATCACGCCTTTTTCGCATCGCCTTCAAAGCAACAACAAAAGACACGGCAACGACTGTCAACAACGGTATAAAACCAATCAAACCCAGCTCAATAGCAAACTGCATATAATCGTTATGCGCGTGGTTAAAATAAGTCATACCCACATCTTCTTCGCGGTACTCAGGAAAAACGCCGTAGAAAGAACCCGCTCCAGTCCCCGTCCATAGATTATCTTTTAACAACTCAGCCGCATAAATATTAACCTCATCACGACTAATCGTATTCAACGTGGTACTTTCAATACGATTCACTACCTTTTCCATACCAAAAAAAGTCCCTACCACCGCCAGGTCAATAATAATTAGACTAACCAATAAAATAACCGTTGCCCTTGATGCGTGCCGACTAAGAACCAAGGCGATAACCCCTGTAATAGATAAACTCGCAAAAAATGCCGTATTCCCCATTCGCGAGTGGGTCATCACTAAAGCCGCAACCATGATAACCAAACTGATGCGCACACGCGCTTTAACCCCCAGTAAACCACTTAAAAGTCGCCGGCCGACATCACGCCAGCCCTGACTGCTTTTATCATTTAAACTGGCAATCATAAAACCAATACCCACCGACAAACAAAGCTCTAAATAACCCGCGAGATGATTCCGGTTAATAAAGGTACCGGTTGCTAAGCCTCGGTAAGACTCTTTCGGCAAAAACAACACGTACTCGATACCCGACAAAGTCATTAAACTACCGTAAACAGCTTGGCATAAGCCAGAAACAACGAACGTAAAAATCACTATTTTTATGCGTCGTCGTGAGCGTAAAAGAAGCAGCGTTAAACAAAACACCCCTGTTAACGCAATCCCGTGAATCAACTGCTGGGCCGAGCGCGTCGGGTCTAAAGAGCCCCCGAGTGATTGAGGTAAGCAAAAAGTACTGATAAACACCCACAACTGGCATAGCAGTAAAGCGGCAATAACAAACCACGCTTTTTTAAATGAACGGCTCAAAGAAACCCGTCTTTGCATGAATAAAACACACCAATAAAAAAGTATGCCGAATACCAGAATATTCAACAAAGACACCGACCATAGCCTGTTACTGCCCAAGGGAATCGGCACCCAACACAGCAAACCGATATAAAGGCCAAACAGCCAATGATCCGCGCTTTCATTTAGTGATTGAAGGTTTTTTTGCAAAATAATTAAGCTGTCTTGTTCATTTATTCAAGGTGAAAAAAAAGCGCTAACTAGCGCTTTTTTTATCGATATTAGCAGCCGTTATGCTGGGCTACCACCACCACCAGAACCTGAGCTTGGTACTGCAGGCGTTGCAGAAAAAGCAGGTGTTGCTGGTTCGCTTGGCGCATTGGGAACAGCAGGGCTGGCAGGTTCTGCTGGTGTTGCAGGGTCTGCTGCATTAGGGTTACCGGCAGCCGTAGCTTCCGTTACAACATCTCCGGTTGTACCCTCAATTTGAGCCTGAATCGTTGCTACCTGAACCGCTTGCTGAATAGCCAGTGTCTGTGCTGGCGCGGCTTGGCTTGCAGCCTCGGCAATAGCGCTGCTTTGCTCAGGTGCAGCCTCAATAGCGGCAACAACCACGGTAGCGGCTTGCGCTGGGTCAATAGCAATAGCCGCCACAACCGCAGCCTCTGCCATCGCTGGGTTTATTGCAATAATTTGGCTAATCGCTTCAGAAAGCTCCACACCATCTGCCGCTGCATTACTTAAGATTTGGTCCAGTGATAAACCATCCGCTATATCAGTAGATACATCCGCAAACGCAACACTTATTGGCAACATAATAGCCGCCACTACTCCAAGAATAATTTTTCGCATTTTGTTCTAAATCCTTTTATTAATATATAAAGATATTATCCACTTTTAATCACGCCACTGTCAAACAAGCAGCCATAAAAAGCATCACCACCCACAAAAGCGCGAGGTCTTTTTATTCACCTTAAAATACCCACAAACAAACGCCTTTCGTTTATGCCGAGAAACAATATCGTCCATCGCCTTAAACTGAAAGCTGAGTCCACGCTGAATCGTATCAATCAGACCCATTCTCGTTACCTTATCGAGTTTTTCCCAGCCGTACAAACCCGCATCAACCACCGTTTTTTGCACATTCGGTTCCCAAGGCCCATACTCATTCGCACGTAACAAAGCCTGCAGGTACAGTTCATCAAACTCACCACGATGCGCCTTTACCAAGGCTAATCTGGCCCAAGCATACGGCCACTTTGGGCGAATCTCAGTTGAACGTAAATATAAACCAACAGCCTCATCGGTCAACTCCACAAACGAAGCCTTACCCCAATACAATAAACCCTGGTAGGTCAATACATGGGCTTTAAGATCCATATATTCGGTATTGCTGGGTGCCCAGTTCAACGCAGACGAAACCTTATCCAAGGCATACTCAACTTCCGTTTCTGTGGGTAAGCGCTGCTGCTTTTCCCACTGGCTTAATAAGTAACGCGCCTTATAGGCTTGTATATCAGCCACCGCAAACTTAGCCGATTGAATAATGCCCATTAGCGCAATGAATACGATGGGAACAACGATATACAGCCGTTTTTTATCGCGGATTACAACGGAAAACTCCATTACAGGCCCGCTATCACACGTGGATTATCCAGCACCAGCGCTCTAGCCGACACCTCACCAACAATCTTTTTGGCCACCTCAAACCCTTCAGATAACACCGGCGGCCGGTGCTTAATATTATGCGCATCGGTCGCAAGAATTGTAACCCAGCCTTTTTCAAGCATTTGCAGCGAGCGTAGTTCCGATTGACGACCAAAATCTCCCGACACCGACATCGCTGTCAGCTGAAACAAACAGCCCATTTCTACAAATGGGTTGATCAGGTCAAAATTTCTTAAAACATCTTTATTCCGTTCGGGGTGAGCGATCATGGGCACGATACCCTGGTTGAGTAACCACTTAACCAGCTTTTCACTGCCCGGTGGGATATGGCTATGTGGCAGTTCAAGCAATAATACTTTTTTACCCCGCCATTCACCTAAAAACGGCACCTTTTTTTGGGGTATTTGTAATAACAGCTCATCGCTAATTCTTACCTCACCCGCAATAGCCAAGGTTAGCGGCAGCCCAGCCTGTTCAATCGCCTTACGGAAGGCACTAAAAACTGGGCTGATGGTTGAAATATCGTTATCAAAACGTCCCGTATGAATATGCGGGGTTAAGGTGATATGGCTAATACCATCGTCCACCGCCATCTGCGCGAGTGTTAATGCTTCGGCTAAGGAACTTGCACCGTCATCAATACCCGGTAATAAATGGCTATGTAGATCAATCAACGGGTTTTTTCTTCTGCACCATAGCCGTACACATCATAATAACCCGCATAACCTTCAGCATAATAACGGGATCCTTTATCAACGCTAACGCGGTTTAACACCACCCCCGCTACCGGTGCACTAACATCTAACAAACGTTTCAGTCCCGCTTTAACTTGGGTTGCCGACGTATCATCGGCTTTCACCACATACACCATTGAACCGACGAGTTTAGATAATACCAAGGCATCACTCACCGCCTGACACGGGGCCGTATCAATCACAATACGATCATAACGGCCCTCTAACTCCTGCAGAACCGTCGCAAACCGTTGTGACGATAAAAGCTCTAAAGGGTTTGGCGGAATAATACCCGAAGACATCACATCAATCCCCGTCTGCTCATGGCTATGAATGCACTCTTCAAGACTAGCCGTACCTGCAACCAAATTAGACAAACCGGGTGCCCCCGCTGCATAAGCTAAAAACTTACCAATAGAAGGACGGCGCATATCCGCATCAATCAATAACACCCGCTCTAATTGCCCTAATGAATAAGCCAAACTAAAAGCCACCGATGTTTTTCCCTCACCCGGCACCGTTGACGTCACCGCAATGACCTTATGTGGGTTATCTAACGAAGACAGTACCAAGCCCGTTCGAATGGTTCTAACCGATTCCGCAAAAGCCGACTTAGGTTCTTCGATATAGTGTTGGTAGCTCGCCTTCTCGGCTTTACCCTTCAACTCAGGTAATAAACCTAACATCGCCTGGGCCAACTTATCTTGTACATCGGCAGCCGTTTTAATCGCATTATTTAAGCTTTCCAAAAGAAACGCACAAACCACCGCAAACATCAAACTCACCAGCAAACTCAATATTACAATCAGTTTCTTCTTCGGCTTAGCGGGAACTCTAGGCGCCACCGCAGGGTCCGACAGGCGCGCATTGGCCGACTCTAAAGAACTGGTGGCTGTGGTTTCATTTAAGCGGGTAAAAAAACTATCATACAAAGCCCTATTGGTTTTAACTTCTTGTTCAAGTTCCTTCAGTTGGTAAGACTTACCCATTAAACCTTGGATATTTTGTTTATTTTTACCCATCGAGCCCTGTAAGGCTCGCTCACTTTGACGGGCAATACGGTATTTATTTTCAATACCGCGAACGACACTCATAATTTGCGTATTTAATAATGAGCGCGCACTGCTAAGCTCTGCATTCACCGCAATCATCTTGGGGTGCTTGAAACCATAACGCTTAGACAGCTCAGATTTTTTCTGCTCGACCTTGAGCATCGATTGTTTATAGCTTTGAATAACGGGGTGGCTTAATACCGCCGGAATACTTTCATAAGTCTCAGCGGGTGCATTCGCGCCCATCGCCTTAATTTCACGATGTAAACCTTCAACCTCTAAACGAGCTCGCTTAGAATCCACCAGCTTAGCGGCCAGCAAATCGAGTTCTCGGTTAGCAATATCCAAACCACCACCGCTGCCAACAATCTGTTCACGGTCGCGAAACGTCTGTAGTTTTTGCTCCGACTGACTGAGTTTTTCCTTTAAGCCACCTAAGCGCTCATTCAACCACGATGTGGCCTTGATGGTTAAGCTCAACTTGGCTTCCAAGTTACTATCAATATAAGCTTCACCAATGGCATTCGCTATTTTTGCCGCAAAAACCCGATCAAAAGCCTCAAAGCTTATTTTTACCAGTTGTGTTTTACGCACCGGGGCAATCGATAATCGCCCAATAAACGCATCCACTACCCCTTGAAAAACGTCTTCTTGTGACGGTTCTTGCGCGGCTAAATCGGGCATAAACTGCACCGCTATATCGCGCCAAGAAAAGCTAATCAACGGCGTTTTGTTAAACTCCGCGTGCTCAACCAAGTTATATTGGCGAATAACATTCTCCGCCAAACGGCGAGACTTTAAAATTTCAAACTGGGTTAAATAATACTCAGTATTAGAAGAATCTAGACCATAAATTTCTTCAATAGAAACCACTTTGGCCTGCTGAGACTCTATCAATAAAGTGGCCGTTGCACGGTATACGGGGGTCATTGAAAAAACCACCAGTATCGTCAGCAGGGTCACTACAAAAGAAAAGCTTAATATCCCCGTTTTATGCCGCATGATCGTTTGCCAATACTGGCGCAAATCAATAACTTCCTCACCATTTACGGGGGCAGGTACTCCAACAAGCTGTTTATCCATCAACCTAATCTTCCATCAAAAAATTTAATATCTTTAAAATCAGTACGAACCTTAAAAAAAGCTCTCCTCAATCGTCACTACATCACCCGGTCGTACGGCACTACTTAGCCCTAACTGACGCGGGGTACTAGCCTCCGCTCCATCGTGCACAACCGTTATTTTTTCTTTTGAGGCCCTTTCAGTAAAACCACCCGCTAGGGCAACCGCTTTTTGTACCGTTAAGCCCGGTAAATAGGCGTAACCACCCGGCTTTTCAACCTCACCGTTAATGTAAAATTGGCGATATTCAACAATCGTAATACTGACAATAGGGTTCACCAAATAACCGTCTGCCAAGCCCCGTTTAATGAGACCACTTAATTCAGCCAGCCCTAAACCCTGTGTTTCTATTTCCCCTAAGAAAGGGTAAGCAATGGTTCCACGGTCACTTAAACGCAGTTCTAGGCTGAGTTCTTCTTCCTCAAACACATGAATGCTTAATAAATCACCGGGGCCCAGCAAATATTCTCTTAATGGCTTATCAGCGGCTTGCAGCAAACTTGGCAACAATAGGCTCAGTAACACGCTCATTCTCACAACGTTTAGCATCGTTAAATAACCTTTTTTAAAAAAGCACTTCATTAACAAACCTTAAAATGAAACGGATACAGTCAACATCAGCTGCTCACGTTTATACGCCTCGTCGTCTAAATCTGAGCCTTTATCCGTTTGGCTATATGCCAGGTTAACGGCCAACCAACGTTGCAGTTCATAATTTGCACCCAGCATAAGCGTATCCGTTTGGTCTTCACGAGAGATGCCGGTATATTCTTCATCCATACGGCTCAACATAATATTCGTACTCAAGCGTTCATTCCATGCATGTGTCCACGTTAGGCTATAGCTTTGAGTATCAATAGCGTCCTCGTTACCCGACGCTTCCTCAAAATCATGCATAGCAGTAAGATCAAACACCGAATAGGTCAACGGAGACCACCTAGCCGCCACCTCCCAGCTGAGACTGTCTTGATCGTTACGTGCTGATGAGTCGTAGGTCTTTTCCATATAACCCAGCTTTGCAGTACCCGAGGTTTTCGCCGTCGCGTCCCACTTCACACCCAGTAAATATTTGGTTTCCACATTATCAAGGGTGCTGGTACTCAGGTCATAGGCAATATCTTCATAACGCAACTCGACCAAGCCCGAAGTTTTAGGCGCAACACGGTAATAAAAAACCCCGCCTATCAGGCTATTTTCTCGATCACGCCCTTCGTTTAAGGCCTTAAAGTTATCAAACTCATGATCGGTATAAGACCCCGTTAGCTCTACATTAGCAACAGCACCTTGCGCACCGTATCGATAACTAAAACCTAGCAATTTATCGGTATAACGTGAAGGTTTATCACCGGCAGCCGCATTATTACTGCCGCGGTCTTCATGATCTTTAATGTAACTGACGTTAGCATCCACACGATGGCGGCTATTCAACTCGATAATAGCCTCTGCAATTAACTCTTGATCGGTGTAATCATCGGCTTGGCTATTCGCATATTGTCCATCCTCGATTGAATAACTCAAACGATAGGCATCATTTTTGCGCTCGGCAAGCAACTCAACCGAAGGCTTAATAACGGTTATCATCGAACTTTCCGCGCTACGTCTATCTGAAAATAAATTATCATTATGCCCAAGCTGAATAGACACCTGAGGTTTTACTGCAAGCGGCCCCGTGGTAACAGAAGCCGGTTCAATCGCGTAACTAGGAACAATATACCCAGCACTCAATACGGCCATCAATAAGCCAAAGTTCTTTCCTTCCATGAAACGTACATCCCTTAATACATTGATTTAGCTCGACAGTTTACCATATTGTTACAACAAGCTCACCACAGCTAAACAGGCAAATAGAGAAAAACGGGGCCTAACGCCTAAAAAACCTTAAACAGCCAAAAGCAAGGGCTACGCCAACCATATTTGCCCCCACATCCCCCATAGAAAAAACACGTAATGGCAGTAACTCGCCCTGTAAATATTCCAACACAAAGGCCAACCAAAACATCGGCAACCAAAAACTCAGCTCTGAACATTTACATAAGGCCAATCTCGCGGTTAACGCTAGCATCATAAACGCCACCATATGGCCCAGTTTATCTGCGTGAGCAAAAATCATTGCTGGGGGTGTTGGGCGAAAAATCCCGTATAACACCAACACGCAAACAATACAAAAAACAGCCTGTTTAACTCTAATACCCCACATACAACCTACTTAAACACCTTAAATAAAAACACCGTAATCAAACACCAGCACATCTTAGCTGGCCCATAAAAACCAAGCAGCTGTTGTTATACCGGACACCAAACATGGGCCTTGGGCACAAGTTGCTGCAGTTTAGTTTGCAGCGCCTGTTTGGCAACATCATCACCGTGCACAATTCTGATCTCCGACGGTTTCTTCCGCATCCGCTTCACAAAATTAATTAAATCCTGCTGCCCAGCATGAGCCGAATAACCGCTTAGAGAATACACCTTGGCTTGTATATCCACCCGTTCACCGTCAATAAACACATAACCACCCCGAGGCCCGTAGGTTTGAATATCTCTACCCAGGGTTCCCTGTGCCTGATAACCGACAAACAGTACATCATTACGCGCATCAGGCAATAAGGCTTGCAAATAATTCACCATCCGACCGCCCTCACACATACCACTCGCGGCAATAACAATCGCCGGTTTTCCCGTCTGCTTCAGATAATTAACCACTCTCATATGATCATCATGGCTACCCACCGTTAATAATTGCTCAAAAGCCAACGGGTGTCGCCCTGCTGCCACCTTTCGCCTTGCCTCATTATCCCATAATGGCTTTAAAACACGGTAATGCTCGGTAAATTTAGCTGCCAACGGTGAATCAACAATCACATCTAAATTCTGCCAATCACCTTTAACTCGATGAATAATATCTTCAATTTCATACAGTAACTCCTGTGTTCGGCCAATACTAAACGCAGGTATCAACACCGTACCGGCATTCGACAAACATCTTTCAATCACCTCCTGCAAACGCCGTTTACGCTCTTTGCGCCCGGTATGGTTTTTATCTCCGTAGGTACTTTCAATCACCAAACAATCAGCCCGGTAAGGTGATTTTGGCGCTGCCAACAGCGGAGAATAGGGCGCGCCCAAATCCCCCGAAAACAATATCCGTTTCCCCGCAAGGTTAAATTCAACATAGGCAGAGCCCATAATATGCCCCGCCATACGAAAACGCCCCTTAAGATCGGGCATATTCAGCACATCAAACCATTGATCATAAGCAATAGGCTTAAGCAAAGAAGACAAACGAGCCAGCACCTTATCAATCAAGCGGCGGTTACGCGTAAGCCCAACCTTAATCGCATCCTCAATCACTAACGGCAGCAAGTGCGCTGTTGCCTCCGTGGCGTAAATAGGCCCATCAAAACCAGCCGCCAGCAAATAAGGTATGCGCCCCACATGGTCAATATGGCAATGCGTAACCAGCAAGGCCTTCACCCCATCCAATGGAAAATCAATCTCAAGCGAACCATTTTCTAACTGGGACGCCTCCGCTCCCTGAAACATCCCGCAATCGATCAACACAGAATCACCCGACTGCGAAAACAGCTGATGACATGATCCCGTTACGCCATTAACCGCACCGTGGTGTTTAATATTGCTCATAAGAACCTCCTTGTTCTTGATATGCTCATTTATTCGTTAAACCAAGTGATGTTACCCCTATACCTTATGCACTATCGCATGTTGGCGCTAAACTTGCGAAGCCCAAAAAATAAAGTGGCTGCCCCCATTGATTTCTAATGCTTAACACGCCCTCGCTTTTCCTTACCCTTAAGTCGCGTTAAAACTAATAACTTTGTTGGAATAGCTTACACGTTGTCTGAGACACAGGGGTGTGAGGCAGTAGGGCAATGCAGGAGCAATGGCCTAGTGTATAAGCCCAACCAAGCTTTTTTATTTTGCGATGGGCTCTTTTTTTGCTTCGCTTTTTAGCGCGTACAACAAATGAACAAACCCAAGCGAGAAGAGACATTAGAAAAGAGTTTTAATGCAAATCAAATTTGAATGCTTGAATTTATTAAGCTCACCACCGAGATAAGGCCTGAAATCAAGCTACCCCCTTGTTTTTTTAACTCAGGTGTTGCACTTGGAACGTGAATTCAGCCTTGAACTCACCACTCACCAATGCGTTATACGCCATCGCTACAGAAAGAAATCAATCGATTCTAACCCCATTCATTATTTAAAGGCTGATCAGAATTTGACTCCGTTGATTTCAGTTTCGGTGGAAGTTATACTATAATATAACTAAATCAGACAGATAAAGGCTCCATCATGACCGCAATATCCGTTAGACAATCCGGGGGTGCAAACATCGTTAGCATACCTAAAGCGATTATCAAAACATTAGGTTTACACGTTGGTTCAAAGCTTGATCTTTCCATTAAAGATAATAAAATTGTTCTAACCCCAATTGAAAAATCGCAAAGCCTTGAAGAGCTATTGGCAGGCAGTCCAAAGGCATCTTTTAATGTAACGGAAGAAGATAGAGTATGGATTGATGCAAAACCTGCCGGTAAGGAAATCTAGTGTATATACCTGATAAAGGCGATATCGTCTCCCTTAGTTTCGACCCAAGTACCGGCAAAGAAATAATGAAGCGAAGACCTGCCTTTGTTATTTCTCGAAAAGCATTCAATGAACATACCGGCTTCGCCATTGTCGCGCCAATAACTAGCACCATCAGGGGAATAAAATTAGAAATACCCCTACCTAAAGAAACCTCAACAAAAGGCTCGGTGCTTATTCATCAAATGAAATCGCTTGATTTTGATAATCGGCAAATAAAATTTATAGAGCAAGCACCTGAACCAACAATTAATAAAGTAACCGAACTAGCCAAAGTAATTATTCAATAAGCCATGGAAATAAATCGACAAAAAAACCTATCGTCACTTAACTCTTAATACTGTTATTTAATTTATCGTGCAGGATATCAGACGCTAAATCAGCTTCACTTGGCCAACTTACTACACCATACGCATCAACCGACACCTTAGAAAAAAACGCCACGTCTTTTAACGGCTCGAACATAACACCAAACAACCTATCTTTTATGCAAAGCTCACCATGCAAACCATCATTAAAGGTCAGTGCTAGTGTATAGCCTGCTTTAGCTTCAACCGAAGTGACTTTTATCATCATTATTCTAAGGGTTCTATTTTATCTAAAGGCTGAGGCAATTCAGCTAAACGCCAATCCTCACGAAGTTCATTTCGATGTTCGGTTACCCACCCTAACACCAAGGCCAACGCCCTTTTAGAAAGCTTACTTTTATAACCTCTAACGTATCAATACTCAGCTGAACCACATATTCTCCATAAAAACGTGAAATAAGTGCCTAAAACCTGTTCGCCAACAATTCAAATCCACAGAAAAAATCAATCGAGTCTGCCCCATTGATTTTAAATCAAACAGGTTCTTACGATGTCTTTTTTATTTAATAGTGTTGCACTTAGAACTTGAACTCACCACTACTTCGCTTGACATAAAAGCATGCTAATTGTATATCCAATACTAATACTCATTAAGGAGCACATATATGAGCACTATTTCCCTGCGGATTCCAGATGAATTACTTGCCGAGGTCACTCGGCGATCAAAAGAAATGCATATTTCACGTACGGAGTATATTCGAAAGTCTCTAGTCAACATGAACCATCAGACTGCGTTAGAAATGAACCGCAAACGCATGATGGAAGCATCCCTGCGCGTCCGCCAAAAAAGCATGGCTATTAACAGTGAATTTGATGCTATAGAGTATAACCAGTCATGAAGCGTGGGCAGGTGTATCTTGCAAACCTAAACCTTGGAAAATGCACTGAACCGGGAAAAACAAGACCTGTTTTCATCGTACAGGATCAAGCGCTCATTGATGTAAAACATCCATCAACCCTGATTACTCCATTAACCACACAGCTCATTGATAATGCCGAACCATTGAGAGTCCGAATTTCGACAAAGGAGAAGCTCAATAAAACATCTGACTTACTGATTGACCAACTCAGAGCCATTGATAATCGCCGCCTGATCGAGGATCCGCTTCTCCAATGTTCCGATGAGTTTATGGGGCACGTTGAGCAGTGTATGCAAGCAGTCCTAAGCATTCAGACATTAAACTGAAAAGGCAGTTCCTTATCACTGCCCTTCGATTAATGCCACGAACAACCACAAAACGAGGAAGACGAGCCTTAAATCACCAACCAATAACCTAAAAAGACAATATAGAACAGCCTACAAAATAAATCAATCGAGTCTGACCC
>MAAM01000006.1:182064-316873 GCA_002162695.1 Cycloclasticus sp. 46_120_T64
AGCCAAATTCTCAATGATTTTTTCACTGATATCCACATCAATATCCGGCCAGTAAAAGTGCCCTGCAGAGGGTTCCTCTACATTATAAATAACCTTAACGGGCTGATCCCTAAACCAAGGAAAATCATCATACGCCATAAACAGTTCTTTACCGCTCGATGAAAGAATCCAAACCCCATGTAGAGAAACATGAGTAACCTCAGTGACTAAAGTGCTGTTCCCATGCGCAAATAAGCTCATCTTTATGACCCTCAATTAACTTTTCAACAACCTTAAGTTGCTTTTTTGAATAATGGTAATTACTCGCAAGCTCTATATCTGGTTCAAGCCAAAACTTAGCCTCACCATCTCCTGACACGATATGAACATGCATCCTATTCTCCTCTCGTGAAAAAAAGAAAAACCTATACCCACTTTCACGAAATACTGTTGGACTCATATTACCCCCTTCCCCACATAATTCAAAATATTAACCGCGTCTAGCTTTAAACTTCTTAGACCGCCTATCTCCACCTTTCTTACAAGGGTTCATAGGCCGGTCAATCTTATCTTTAATCATCCTCTTAAAATAATCACTGCCAAGCACCCAAGACTTATTTGTCGCCTCTCGAAGATCATCCATCGTTTTATTCTCAACATCCACATTAAACAATGCTCGGTAAGCGCTTAAACGCTCAGCAGAATTCTCAGCCAAACTCATATATAAACCATGTGGAACAACCCAAGAACCGGCCTCACCCAAAGCATTATACCGATAACTCGACCACGGATACTCAGCAGGGTGCTCAACCATATCGGCACGCACAGGGTTAAGCTCAATATACCGGTAACAAGCCAAAGCATACTGCTCACCATCAATCAACGTAGCCTTATACCGCCCCTCCCAAAGGGAACCCGTTCGCTGATACGTATAATTAAAATACTGAACGTAATATCGCCCCAGCATTTGAATCACCTTCGAAATACCATCACTCTTATGAGGTGTCATCAACAAGTGCACATGGTTAGTCATCAATACATACGCATGAACATCACAATCATGCTTCTGACAAGCTTGCTTTAACTTATCAAGATAAAACTGATAGTCTTCATCCGCATAAAAAATAGCCTCTCGGTTAATACCGCGAATAATCACATGCTGAGGGTGACCAACAAGCACAAAACGAGGAAGACGAGCCATAAAATAGTTACCAATAACCTAAAAACACAATATAAAACAGCAAACGAAATAAATCAATCGAGTCTGACCCCATTGATTCTTTGCTTTGAAAAAATCAATCGAGTCCGACCACATTGATTTTCTTGCCCATTAATTTAATAACTTCTTGCCCGATGCGGGTACATTGAGCATTGTCATAGTAAAATACACATGACCCCTTATTTTCATACCGTCCCCTTTAACGTTATGATTTCTCTCTCAGGGGGCTAATATATTAGAAAAATTTGAGAGTAGTAATTTATAATCAACCGAGTCTTCTAAAACACCACCACCTAGACTGGAGTTATTCGTAAGTACATCAAATAACTGCTCTTTATCATGGACCACATAAACACCGTCCACATTAGAAAACGAACGTGCAGTAGCTAATTGATGATCATTTCTATGCTCACCTAATTCAGCTTTACGAGGAAAGATAACAATCGGTTTTTTCACTCGCAATGCAGTTAAAATAGACCCCATACCTGCATGTGAAATAATGAAATCGCAATCGTGAATATACTTTTCAAACTGCTCAGGCTCTACTGATTTAAAAACTATCATGTTATCAGAGCTATAACCTGAGTTTCCAATCTGAGCCACTACCTTTTGTTTATAACCAGATTGACTAACCCAGCCATCTACCAAAGCGATAAGACGGTCAAAAGGGATTTGTGTCCCCACAGTCACTAAAATCATATTACTCGCCCAATATATTTAATACGTTTACCCGATAAATTTTCCCACTGAGTAAAGCTATGATGCGCTAAATAGGATGCAATTTTACCCGACATAGATATTTTTTCTGAATTTGCAATACTGTCAAGCCAAATGGTTTTAATACCGTAACAACGACCTAAGAAAATAGTGATGAGACCAGGAAGTGCGCCTGTTGTAATAATAATGGCTGGTTTTTCTTTCTTTAAGATTTTAACTATTCCTAAAATAACAGAAAAAATTCGTTGTATTGAATCCCTACTGACATCACCAATAACATAATAGTTATCATCATCAGATAACTCTGATGCTTTATTATAAGTACATGCATAAACAACATTAGAGTTTTTAAAAGCTGGGATTAATCGGCACAATTGCACCCAATGCCCGCCAGGAGAAGATAACGCTAATACTTTGTTTTTATTCATCGAATTACCTAACAGCTGTGTGGGTTCAAAAGGGAAATATAGAGTCGTTCCCATTTAGGTAATACTGTTTTAGACGAGAAGTGTTCTAAATAGTAATCTTTAGCCTTAGCGGTAACCTGAATATCATTCTCGAGTACGTAGCGAATTTTATTAGTGATGGCATCAACATCACCGGGATCAACCAAATAGCCAGTTTCACCTTCAACAATGACCTCTGGAATTCCGCCAACCGGTGATGAAATAATAGGTATTTCACACGCCATGGCTTCGATGATCACCATCGGTAAACCTTCGTTGTACGAAGGCAAAATGAAGACACTACACTCACTCAACAACTGCCTTTTCTGTTCGGAATTCACCCAACCATGATTTGTTATGGAGGCATTCACCCCTAATTGATTTGTAAGTTCCTGAACTTTTTCGTTTTCACCCGCGCCACAAATATGCAGATGACAATCACCAGGTAAGTTACTTACTGCTTCTATTAAATCAAAGATTCCTTTTCTTTGAATAAAAGCCCCTAAAAATAATATTTGATTAGCTTTACGCTTTAGATCTTTCTTTTCAATATCAACAAAGTTATTTATTACCAACGTTTTTCTATTAGCTATTGATAATATAAATTTTTGCCAGCTATCCGATAACACCACAAACTCATCAGCAGACTTAATAAGCCAAAGAATAAGTTTTTTACGTAAACGGCTACTACTTGCATAATAATCTTTAAATTCAGAGCCGTGCAAATGAACAATTGATTTGTGGTTAAACGCTTTAGCAACACCGATAAAAAGTAACTTTCTAAAAAAGCTGCCTTTATACGACATATGGCAATGTAATATGATGTTTTTTTCGACCATACATAAATAAAACAACCTGAATAAAGCCGTGATAAACAGATACAAATCGTGCCATTTATTTTTACCTGCATGAGTACCTATTCGCGTATGTTTTTTGTTATCAAATAAGCCATTATCTATATAGCCCTGTATTACAGAATCTATACCACCTTTTTGAACCGTGCCTAATGTTATGATATGCATGAACTTTAATTCATTGGTATTGGGTGTTTGAGGGTTTTTTCAGCACCCTTATATGAAACAATATTACTAGGGTTTCCTGCTACTATTGCGTTATCAGGTATATCTTTTGTCACTACTGCATTAGCGGCAATAACAACATTATTACCAATGGTGATACCACCTAAAACACAACAGCCAGGCCCAAAATATACATTGTTCCCACTTTTAGGATATAGCCCATTCACAGAGCCTAAAGTAACTCCATGCAGTATTGTATTGTTCGCTCCTAATATTACTTTATCGCTAAACGTTGTTCCAAAAACATGGTAAAGACTAAAGCCTGCGCCAATTTCTGCCCTATAGTTAATATCCGACACTTGTACCCTTTTATAGTACATAAATAATAACTTAGGAAGCCACCTGATGACGGGGGCTTTATCGTAATGCTTAGCTAAACGTAACCAAAATGAAAACTTAAAACCTTTTACCGTTACCAAACTTTTAATTAATAGCAAGATACTATATCTTCCATGGTATCGATATAAATCCGACTTTATTAGCTCAAAAACACTCATGACTCACCCTTATTAATAAATATATACAATTATTACTCAACAATTTAAAAAACCTTTCCTTTGATAGCCAAATTAGGTTTATCGACTTGCATAAACAAAGAAAGTAATAAAGCAATAAAGCCGACATGCCAGGTTAATAATGTATTAGTGGCACGAAGTATGCTTTTTTTCTGTGCTGAAAGCAGCATGAATACAACAACCCAACTTGAAATAAAGAGAAAAATAGCGGTTCCAATAGACAACGGCACTATATAATTAAACGTAACTAAACCTGCTAAAATAAAAACATTAATAATTAACGGCATAAATAAATACCACAAATGTTTTATACATAAGCTAAACCAAGTCTTACCTATGGCACTTTTTAATAACGCACCACTAGAGAATAATCTGCCATTACTCCACAAACGACATATTCTCTGCAAATCCCCCTCGTTGTGACCCGTATGCATTACGGAATTTACTGGTAAACGTTTTAACGACCAATTTTTACTTAATAGCCTAGCACCCAACTCAAATTCTTCACGCGCGAGCAATGCCGAATGAGAGAAGTAACCAACACTATCAATAGATTTTTTACGGTACAAACCTCCACCACCTAAGTGCTGTTCACTTTTCATCGTTAATATTTTATCGTAAACATCAGCTCGCCTTCGGTCTTCGTCTGACAGATGCCGAGTATCAACCAACTTACCAGCAACACCAGCAACTTGTGAATTATCGGCCATGTAGTTCATGGCCGTTACAAGAAAGCCCTCGCAGAGCTCCATATCACCATCAAGCAAATAAATGTATTTCCCCTGTGCATATTGATACCCTAACTGCGGGGCAGCACCACAACCAATATCAGCTTTGTTTTCAAACTGGACAATTTTTACTGGGTATTGCTTGGCTATGGCAATGGTTTTATCTGTTGATAAGGAATCAACCAAAATAACTTCACTGGTATAGGGTAGTCCTTCTCTTAGACACGACTCTATGCAGGCCGCAATATTATCTTCTTCATTTAATGCTTTAATAATAAACGTTATTTCTATTTTTTTCATCGGCGTATCCTGCTCTTGATAAAGTCGTAAAATTACGCTAATGCGTCGGCCAAAAATTTAGCTGACGAGCCTCTAAGCCTGGCCAGTTTTTTATTGACCAATGCATAATCTATTCTCATTAACTCCTGAGTCAACTCCACAGGGTCAACATCACCGCGGTAAATATGATGTGTCAAATCTAATAACGAAAGTAAGCTTTCTAGACGGGTCAGCCCCCTGTTGTCATTAGGGTAATATACAAATGGCACTTCAAATAAAAGTGCAAAACAAACACAGTGAAATGAGTCAGTGATCACTAACTTACTGTCTTTAATATTTTGTAACCAACTATCAACAGGCCTATAGTAATGAGAACGCCCTTTTGAAGAATAATATATATTCTTCTCAGTAAACTTTAATGTTGTAGCCGCAGTGTGAATAAACTCCTCGAAATCACTATCAATATCTAATTTATAGTAAACAACATCCGCAGCAGCGCTTTCTGACTTATCACCAATAATGCCATCAAAAAAATCACGCCCAACTAATAAAGTTGGGTCTAATACATGTTCAGCATTTACCCCGAAGGTATTTCTACAAATATCAACAGCTGACTTTTCTCTCACTGAAATAGCACCAAAAGATTTTATTTCGGCGGCTATTTTAACCGTGTCTTCTTTGTTGAGTTCCCAGAAGTCATTACCAAAACTTGCCGCGTAAGAAATCTTCTTTACGCCTACATTTAAAAATGCTAAGAAATAAACTAAAGAAGAGTTACCCGAATATGACGGGCGCCATACTTGATCGCTACCTACAATAACATGGCTATAATTTAAATCGGCTTCGCTAAGTTCATCAAAAGTATGGAACGTTTTAGCGCTTGTTGGTAGCCACTTATTTCGAAAATCTTGAAATATTTCAGGGTTAACAAACGAGTTATGGGTTATTTTTTTTTCTTTTAAACCTAACTCCATCAACGCGGCTTTAATGTGGCTTTTTAATTTAGTATGCCATTGAGCCTTAACACCTTTAGGCATAAAGTTAATATGCTCCGATTTATAACCTAGTTCATTATTTACATAATAATGTAAAGCCGCTGCTTGTAACACAGCACCGTAGTTATGATTTGAGTAATGATAATTAATAATACCTATTTTTTTCAATGTATTAAGCTCATTATTTAGTATCTAGTTTGATCGGGAAAAAAATCTTAAATGTTCTTAAAACCCCCTTAAAGCCACTTAATAAATAATGATATTTCACTAACCGTGGAAACATCGCCAATTTAAAAAATAGTAATGAGTCAATTTTTTTTGCTTTACCAAAGTACCTTACACTCAAGCTAGATAATTTCGATCTATACCTATATATTGAATTTTGCTTTACGTTTCCTTGAAACTCTTCACACAACTTAATTCTTTTTTCTGGAACCCACCCTTGAGTCTTTTCTAAACGAGCTAAGATCCCCCCCCTTCTATTACGATAATTTCCGGCCTGGGTTTCAAAAAATGTATTTACATCCACTTTTTCTAAAGAAACTTCTTTGGTAAATTTATTTAGTATTTGATCAATTAATTTACTTCTTACAATTAGTATATTGGTACCTAGATAGTCTTTCGTATATTTGGGTAACCAAGCATCCCCCAAGGCAACATCAGCCAACTCGCCACCGATATCATCACAGAAGTCACATGCTTTATGCTTAAAAAACCCCATACCCCAATTTGAACCTAACAAATCTCCATTTTTTGCTGTAAATTTATTACCATCAAAATTTTGAGCCTCAAAGAAGTAACTAGATGCTAGGTTATTTTCTTTTTTCACTCTGAAATCTACAGTCTGTAAATCGTTAGGCTTTACACCTACTTGCCAAGCTAATGACTCTGCAAAACCAGATAACTTCATATGGCCACACAATAGTGATATACAAAATTTAATATTATTAAGGAACCCTTCTTTCTGTAGTAGCCTAATCGACTTGATAAAACAAGGAATGCCAACAAATGCAATTATTTCATCGCTTTCTTTTAATTGAGTCATAACATCTTGATAAGAAACGGGGTAATATCTTGATTTCTTATTAGATTTCATTCTTAGTTCGGCTACAGATCGAGATACTTTATATTTAAATAATTCACCATCAACCCCAACATGCACAATGGCATCTACCTCGTTACTTTCTAATAATTTCTCAGTTAGCCACGATGTTATCCCTCCAGATGAAGAGTTAAGCCTTTGAGTATTATCGGTTACATTCCCAGCATAAATATTTCGATAAAAACCTACCCTTGTATCAAAGTTATTTACACTTCCTCCATATAATTCTTTTCCAAGCTTTGTTTCAGAATCAGAATCAGATGAAAAAGGACATATCTCATTTACTAATTTTTCTTCATTTACAACTGTCGCTTCATAATAGCCAGATTCAACAAACTTTATGTTCACACTATCAGAATTTGCAATTTTACAAGCTCCACAACCAACACAAAAACCATTTTCAATAACTTGCTTTATTGTCATTTCAAAATACCTAAACGATTAAATAGACCTGTCATTTTTTAAAGCCTCTAATTTTTCCCAGCCCACCAATAATAAAAAACCACACAATAGCAAGTACAGAAATCAGCGAATACCTTAGAAGAATATTATCAAAGGAAGAGCTAACTATTGCAGTAAGCACATGGAATAAAATAAGCGGTATTACATTAGTGATTAAAGCAGATAGCAGCGATTGTATTTGTTGTACACACCTTAGCAATAACCCCATAGCGATAACATTCATAAATATTGAGGCTATAGCATAGATAAGCACTGTTTTAGTTAAGTCATAACCCAAATAAACACAAAGCAGTAACGCTCCTATTCGGACAAAAAAATTGCCAATGTGAAAGATCAAACGTGTCTGTTGCTTATTCATCACATCGAATAAGCCACCAAATGCCTGTACTAAAAGCGTAGACATAGCAAAATACGATAAAAAGCTGGCTAATATTCCAGCATCTGCCCATTTATCACCCAAAACAATAATAAATAAAGAGTCAGCAACCACCGATAGTACGGAAAAAGGAATCAATAAAAAAGCAAATAATACGGTAAAAAAAACATCGGTATTTTGTTTTATTTTCTCTATATCATCATTCGCTTTATCTTCTGCAATTTTCTGCATAAAGGTTTTGGATATAGCGCTACCAAGCGCTGTAACAGGTATATTAACCAAGCGATTAGCTATAGCAAACAATCCAGCGGAAGCAGAAGAGAAGTAAGCGGCAATAATAACAACCGGAAGCTGTAACATGCTGTTAATTAATAGCATTGATGGCGTATTGTATTGTAAATAACGTTTATATTTAGAAACAATAAAACCATTGCTTATGCTTGTTTTGCCTTGACCTTGATAACGCTTTAATGTGGGCAGTAAGTACAAAATAGCTAAAGCACTTGATGTCACTCTCGCTAAGATCAAATTACCAACAAAGGCGAACCCACTAAAGCCACTTAAAATAGCAATACCTCTATCAGATATTCCTTCGACGACCTTCGACGCACTCACCTTTCCAAAGACTTTAACTCGTACGCCCATATAAGTAACGGTGACATAGACACTTTGAAGTAGCACAAGTAATGGAATTGAATATACAATTAAAGGGGTCGACTTAATATTTAACAAAGAAACAACATCTTCATTGAAAAAGTAAAGAACGGCACTAATCAACAAACAAAAAACATAAGTAAGAGATAAAGAAAACTTAAATACCTTAATCGCTTCTTCTTCGCTTTTTGGAATTAAAATGGCTAAGTGCAAACTAAGCGTCGATAGCGTAGCCAAAATTAGACTTATGGCAAGTAATGATGAAAACTCACCGTAGGCCTCCACACTATACAGCCGAGTAATAATAGGTATAGCTATGATGCCTATTAGTTGACCTATCGAGTTTCCAGCTAAGAGCTTTCCGGTGTTTTTTAAAAAACTAGACGACATACACTTTCCGGTTTCCATTCAAATATATTAACACTTGCTGAAGCTGAACCTAAGTGATAAGTGTTACACACTAGTCAACTTCATTAGACTCTAAATCTGGCATCGTCACTATAGGGCGCAGTTGTTGCTATGATTCGTTATAGTTACATAGAGCCTATGCTTTTTCTTTTTTCACCAAAGAAATCCAGAAAAACGCTAATAACAAAAAAAATATACTTGTAAGGCTACTGCTAGTAATCGAGTTAATTGTAAACATTAGTAATATACAAAATACAATTCTAGAATCTAGCCCGGCATCACCACCTATAGCAACTTGTTTCTTAAGGTAAGTAAGCAAATTATAAATTGCACACAAATACAACGCAAAACCAATCCAACCTGTTTCTGCCACAACCTGTGACCAGCCAACATCTAATAGAAACATATTTTCTCTATAAAAGTAATAATCATTATAGAAAAGATCTTCATACAAATCTCTATTCGCAAGAAAGGCACCAAGACCACCAAAACTTCCAAAGCCACTACCCAAAGGGAAGTAATCACTTGCAATAAAAAAAGAATCTCTTAGCAAAACTACTCGCGCTGCTTCGCTATATTCAACGTTATCCAAACCCAAATTACTAATTTCCACAGACAGATAATTTGTTATAGTTGATAAATTAAGAAGCATAAAAAAAGAAATAACGGTTATTACACAGGCTCCCATCACAAACTTATTCTTTTTTGATTTCAAAGGCTCAAAAAAGAGCCAGCAAAAAAATAGAGATACCAACAGAGAAAACAGCTCCTGCCGCTGAATAGCTAATATTAAAAGAAGAAACGACAGTGATAACCAATGAACCCTATACCTTTCACTCTTTCCAAAATAAAAATAAACAAATGCCGTCGAAGCAAAAAATGCAACTTGCGAGGCATGCCAAAATGCACCCTCCGTATTATAAATGAAACTTCCTTGTGAATTAATAATCCCTTTAAGAGAACCACTGAACACAGACCTATACGCTGATATATCTATGTATTTAAAAACCGTTAAAAATAGAGATAAAACCAAAATAAACTTAATAAAATAAGTGATTTTGGCCTTTTCAGCTGATTCAAAATTAAGACCTAAGAAAACCATTAAAACAATAGGGAATTTAATACTATCAATTAACTGATATAAAACCGCCAAGATAGGAATACCAGAAAAAACTGATGAAACTAAGCCAAGAAAAATATAGATTAAGAACAATAAACACATCATTCTTAAGTTTTTATCTTCTAACGCTACCATCACTCCCTTAAAGGCAACAGGAAAAAAAAGTAGTAATATAATTTCATCCATCGTATTAAAAAAAGAGTTATTTTTAAAAAATTCAAACTTTTTAAAAAATGGCTGCAACAATACAACTAACACAAAAAGATACAACAAGTTACTTTTTCTTATTAACATTTTTTACTACCACCCGTGATACATAACCAATGCGGTCAGACTCGATTGATCCATAACCAATGGGGTCAGACTCGATTGA
The DNA here is from genome assembly GCA_002162695.1 of Cycloclasticus sp. 46_120_T64. Lineage (GTDB taxonomy): Bacteria > Pseudomonadota > Gammaproteobacteria > Methylococcales > Cycloclasticaceae > Cycloclasticus. The sequence continues at coordinate 192,517 of MAAM01000006.1, forward strand.
TCCCTGTTTTTCATTCACCACCCACCGACAACCCACGCCCAATCGCATAATACTCAATCCCCTTAGCCTTCACCCGCTCAGGATCAAACAAATTCCTGCCATCAACAATCACCGGCTGTTTCAGCTCTGCTTTTATCAAATCAAAATCAGGGGCTTTAAAATTCTGCCATTCGGTACAAATAACTAACGCATCCGCGCCTTTTAAGGCCGCTTCTTTTGTGCCCATTAAGGCTAAGTCTTCCCGGCTACCATAAATACGCTGAGTTTCTTCCATGGCTTCTGGGTCAAAGGCTTGTACCTTTGCTCCGGCTGCCCAAAGGGATTCCATGAGTACTCGGCTGGGTGCTTCGCGCATATCGTCTGTTTTGGGTTTGAACGATAGACCCCATAGTGCGAAGGTTTTACCTTTGATGTTGCCCTTAAAGTGCTTGTTAATGTATTCAAACAGTTTATTTTTTTGGCGTTGGTTAATGGCCTCTACTGCGTGGAGTAATTCGGGTTGGTAACCAATAACTTCGGATGTTTTGCTAAGTGCTTGCACATCTTTTGGGAAGCATGAACCGCCATAGCCACAGCCTGGGTAAATAAACTGAAAGCCGATGCGAGAGTCGGAACCAATGCCTTGGCGTACGTGTTCAATATCTGCGCCTACTTTTTCGGCGATATTGGCCATTTCGTTCATAAAGCTAACTTTGGTGGCTAACATGCAGTTAGCGGCGTATTTGGTTAGCTCGGCACTGCGGGCATCCATAAAGATGATGCGATCGTGGTTACGATTAAACGGTGCATATAAGTCTTTAAAGGTTTCTTGTATGTGTTGTGAATTATCATTTGGGCGTATGCCTACCACGATGCGATCGGGCCGCATACAATCGGCTACGGCTGAGCCTTCTTTTAGAAATTCGGGGTTGGATACCACTGAAAAGCTTAGCTCTGAATTTTTAGCGGTTAAGGCTTGTTGTATGCTGGCCGCTACTTTATCGGCTGTGCCGACGGGTACGGTGGATTTATCCACAATCACCTTAGCGCTTTGCATATGCGTTGCGATGGTATTGGCCACGGCCAGCACGTATTTTAAATCGGCTGCGCCATCTTCATCGGGGGGTGTGCCAACGGCTATAAATTGCATATCGGCAAAGTTAACGCCTTCTTCCGCATTGGTGGTGAAGGTGATGCGCCCTGCTTCAAAATTTGATTTTACTAAGGGGGTTAAGCCTGGCTCGTAAATGGGGATAATGCCTTGTTTCAGCTTTTCTATTCTGGCGGCATCCACATCGACACAACAAACATGATGGCCTACTTCTGATAATACAGCGGCTTGTACTAAGCCTACATAGCCTATGCCAAATACGGTTACGTTCATTGTTTTCTCTTACCAGGGTTCATTGTTTTTCAACGGGGTCAGACTCGATTGATTACCGCTTTTCATCATTCCTTCTCACCACTTAATGCAAGCCATGAGTTCGCCCCAGCTTGAATTGCTTGAGCGTGTTTTATATTGGGGGAATATGAGTCGCTTACAAACGATAAAGCGGTTTGATTCAGCTTTATAGAAAAGCTTCTTTTGAGAGTGTTGATAGCAATATCCTTATTTGCTTGGCTTCTTCAGCCCGTTTTAAGCTTGTTTGAATGGGGGATACCCCATAACACGCTTTTCCTTGGCGGCGGATTATAGACGATTATTTATGGCTTGTGATTATATCTTGAAAGGTTTGTGGCGTTTTTTTAGGGTTAAGGTCAAAAGATATTAACCACAAAAACATATCATGGGGTCAGCCAGCTTGATTTCTGCAACCAAGCGTAGAAGCCGCTGCGATTCACTCTGAATTCTAAAGATTCAACAAGTTACGCGAAGGGTACGAGTTAAAAGAAACTGAAAGATGGCTGGGTAATTAATTAGAGTCATTTGCTTAATTGGCTGATATTTTTTTCATTTCATACCTTTTCACGGTGCGCTCTATGTTCTCGGTGGTGAGCTCTATCGGCCGGTAGTAATGTCAAAAGACATTAACCACAGGGGGGGCTACAAGGCCAAAAGTAGGCGCTATTAGGCGATGTAGGTAAGTAGAGCAATGCAGGAGCAGTTGCCGAGGGCACGGAGAACATCGGCAACAACTATTATGCAATTCGGGACTTGATGTATTTATTTGCATAAAAATATCATGGTAAATATCATGGGGTCAGCCAGCTTGGTTTTGTTAGGCTTCGTGCTTCGGTAACTGCTCCATACGTCGCCTAAAGCGCGATGTAGGTAAGTAGAGCCATTGCCGAGGACACATGTTCCCTCTCGATGGCCACATTGTCATATTTAGTGGAACTCTAACTCTACAAAATCTTTTCTTATTGATTCAAACATTTTTTTGCTTAAGTTGTGCTCTTGCAAAACATCTACAAAGTACGGTAAATCGGATTCGCTGAAAGCACCTTTTAATTTAGCCATTTGTGAAAAAGATAGTTTTTCACCGGCTATGCATAAATCTAAATCAGAAAACTTTCGTGCTTCATTTCTAGCGCGAGAACCAAAAACAAATACTTTTTGCGTTGTTAACTGCTTTTTGATAACGTTTTCAACAATGCTTTGATGTTTCGCGCTTAATTGAATCATATTAACGAACCACTAATTCTTTATAGTGTTTTTCAGCGACGGGTAAAAAATCAAGCACTAACCGATAAATATCATTAGCGGTCTTTTCATCATAGGTCTGTGACGTTTCGTTTCTGCCTTGATGAAAAATAAACCAGCTTTCAGGGTCATCTATCAACCCTTTTTGCGCTGCTAATCGGTATAGGTCTTTTCGGCTAAGTCGAGTAACGTGATCAGCACCTTCTTCACTTTTAAGCTGCCTGCGTAACATTTTCCAGCTTAGCTCATAAGTGAACTCAAAGTTTTGTATGACACCCGCACGCATGGTACGACGCTGAGAGGCATTTAGAAAAGCCATAAACTCAGTATCCTGAGTACTAGTAATAGCCTCAGATAGCGAGACTAATGCTTTTTTAAGCGGTGTTAAATCTAACTTCATTTTTGCCTCTGTCTATGACACTTCTTCATGTACGTCGCTGTAGCGAATAATTTTACCACCGAGAGAACATTAAAGCAGTCACTTGACCGTGATTCTATCTCTTCGTTGATATTGCAAACCTTACAATGAGAACCTTAAACGGCTTGGTTTTTGATCATACTTTAGGGGGGCGGTACAATCGATGGTAAGTTTTATTCTGAGACTCATGTCAAAAGACTATTAACCACCGTGGTCACGAAGAGTATAGAAGTTTTTTATTTCTAGACTTTTCTCGGTGAGCTCTGTGGTAAATTGAGCACCCCTCTAAACTAGCAAACACCCATTGGTAAAGGTATTGAACAACAACAAAATAGTTAACAGTGAAGCTGACTGGTTTGAAAAAGGTTTGTTACAGCGTGTGCCTGCAAATATTAGAGAGAGCTTTTCTGATGAGCAGTTATCCGCTTTAAAAGTGGCCTTTGGCGCGCGCAAGTGGGGCAAGCATGCTATTGATTTGCGTGGCACGCTGAGTTTTTGGCGCTGGCGCTACTATGTTGTTGTGCTGATGGGGCGGAACAAGCGCCTATTAACTGCGCGAGAAAAAAGAATTTCATTAATGATAAAAACCCTGCTTATTTTGCTATTTTTTAGCTTTTCCACCTTGATGGGTTTACTGGTTCTATACCTTGCTAAATCGGCGATGGGTATTGATCTATTCCCTGGGTTTTCTTTAGGTATATGGGGTTGGTTTAAAGGGGAGTTTTTGTGATTATCGACGCTTTATGCCCTACCAGCAATGAGCTTAGATCACCGTAAGGCTAAGACTTTAGCTTGCCCATCTATCAATCAACTATTGTCGCTTACAGCCCCTCAACTTGAGTATCGGCAATTTTTAACAGCACTTCGGTATAATTAGTAAAGTCTACTAAATGTTTTCGAGACCCCAGCATAACTACTGCGCTTGACAATACAGTGTTAAAAATCAGCTCAAAATGCTCATTTACACTAGTAAACTGTGCTTTTTCGCCAATTTTTGCCTTGTCTTGCCTACGCTCGCGACGTTATGCAGAGGCCTCTTCTTATGATCATTTCCATGATATCGAGGTTTATTTTTTGATCGTCATGCACGGCTATATTCCTGAAGCCGATCATCGCTTTCATTTTTTTCGATACATTTGAGCTCAACAAACCCGCCTGCTCCAATAGCTCAAATGCATCGCGACTACTTTGCGGGACACCTAATTTATTGACTCGTACAATATGCATTGCCGAATCATGGCGAATCATGGCGAATCATGGGGTCAGCCAGCTTGAATTTTCAGACAACGTGCAAGCTTTTCCAACAAAGCTCTTAGTTTTAACGCGATTAAGGGTAGGAAAAGAAAAACAGCACCATAAAGAAGGTGACTTGGTTGCAATTAGCTTAATTTGTTAAATTCGTTAATGAGGTTTTTGTTTTAAGGCTTTTCTCAGTGATGAGTCTTTTTTAGGTTTAAGGTCAAAAGAATCGACGTTAGGGCACTTCAACCGAACAATTAGTTAAACCTTTTGATTGCGATGAAAACTTTTTGTCAAAGGTGTAGAGCTTGTCGTATTGTTGGCATTGCGTCAAATGAAGAGCATCAGAAAAATCCATTCCTTGTTTATGCCATTCAATAGCCTGAGCAATGAAGGATGGATTGGATAAGTGGATATTTTTCAGCCCAAATAATTTCATCAGGGCATTACAAATATCTTCAGGTGCAAAGTTATAGGCATATCTCAAAACCCATTCAGTTTCTAAAATTACGGTATCGGAAATGAAAATTTCTTGGGTATTGAAAATTGAAAATGCCTTTTTGTATTGCTTGGCATCATCCTGGGTAAGAAAGCGAATGATGATATTTGTATCAACTGAAATCATTGGAATTTATCCATAATTCCTTTCTGAATAGCAGAGTCCATATCATCAAGTGACTTGGGGGTGCCTTCATGTTTCAAACAGGCGGCCACATCAGAAATATTCGTTTCATTAAACGGCATTCTAGGTTTTAGTAAAATACCATCACCCACGTCAACCACGACAAGCTCTTGCCCAACTTCCCAATGATGAGAGGTTCTAAGAGGCTTCGGGATAATAACCTGACCTTTACTTGATAGTTTGGTGATGTTCATTATACTAGCCCTGATAAGTAAGAAATATGTAAGAATAATAGCCTTTGAAAACATAGGTGTCAAATCGATGATGAACCTTACATTCTGACGTAAAAAGTTCAACGGCTCTAAAAACTTTTCTAATACCGCTTCCCGCTGAGGGGCTGTTCATTTTTTTAGTCTCAGTTTGGCAGAGGGTTTACTCTGCCTTATTAAGACTTATACCTTGGTGTTGTACACACAAAAAAAACGAACCAAAAAAAGCTGCCCTATCGCAAAACTAAACGCTTGGTTGGGCTTACACTAAACTCGCTGCGCTCAGGCAACGTGCAAGCTTTTCCAACAAAGCGTTTAGTTTTAACGCAGCATAGTCGGAATAAACAAAGTCTTCAAAAATGGCGGCTTCATTTTTATTGTTGGCATACAAGCGCTCACCATTAGCCACAATTTGTATACGCATAACGGTTGATGCATTCGATAAGTCTATAAGGTCAACATCACACCCGGCTAGGTCGGCTAATTGGCCAGACAGTTGCCAAATACGTTCTATTGTTATGGTTTTTTTGCACTTTACGGCCAAATCTAAGTCACTGTTTTTGTGCGATTGACCCGCTGCTTGCGAACCAAATTGATAAACTAATTCAATATCTTCCAGCTCATTTTTTAAACATTCGCTTATCTGATTAATATCCATGCTGGGATACTAGCACAGAGGAACCGTGTCGAAAGCTATGGGGTTATCCAATATTGACATAATAGACTGTATCGCTACCGCGAGAGCTTACTTACCCTCCACACTTTATACCACACCGATACGTAGAATCATGAGTTCATGAGAGCTTAATTTCATTCGTTTTCGCAGCAAAGTGATCATCACCATAAGCTCATTTTTTAACAATGTTTCGTGCCTAAACAAAGAAACGCCCTTACACTCATAACGAACACACCACCCCTACAAAACAACAAGATTCTATTATGCTGACCATTCATGCCACCCAAAAACTCTATAAGAAGCTAACCTTAGATGATCAAGGCTGCCTTGCAGCAGAAAACATACCCGCAACCGCTCATACCCAGCACGCAAACAATAATCCGTTAAGTGGCTGGCACGCCAACATCATAAGACTGCAAGGTTGTCAGTGTGTGCTGCTGGTGCACGATGCCACTCGGTTCCCATTATTTATTAAAGGGCTGCTGAAAGCTGACTTGGCTAGTTTTGATTGGCACTTTGCTGATGCTTTAATGAACACGCTGTTAAAGCTGGGAGCCCATCAGCATCAATTGGATACCGCCGCTGCGCTGCTCGGACCTTGCCAATTTGATAGCGATTGTAACCGCTCTGTCCAGGGCACGATGAACCAAATGAAGGGCGATATTGAGCATATGCTCTGCTATGACGATATCAAGTTAGCGGCTGTTAGCAACGATCGTACTGCCGCTTGGCTAGCCGACCGGCCATGTACGGTTAAAGGCATTAAAGGCTCTATTTGGCCGCACAAGGCGATGTTAGCACTATTATCACAGGCTATTCAGCCAAGTGAAGAGCCAGCACTAGCCGATAATGTTGTGCAATTGGCGGGTTATCGTGACGCGAAGAAACCCTAAACTTAGACTGATTCCCGACACGAGTACACCCAAGGAATTAGGCATTTTAGCTTTAAACCTAACGACCCATTAACCGAGTAGCTTACTTCTCATCGCAGTCAACAAAGTAAGCACTCGGCTTTAACACACTAATAAGCAGCGACTCAGCCAACGTCCATCGTTGACAGCACACTATAATATGCGCTAAATCATTGCGAACAAAAGTAGGAATGATTATCATATACATAATTTCGGCGTACGCATAACCGGTTCATCGCGCCCACTTTCTTGATTTGGAGTTTTTATGTCTCTGTTAAAAAAAACCTTGTTCATCATAGGCTTTTTCTTCTTCACCGCCCTACCGCTGCAAGCCAACGATAAGGTTTGGGCACCCGTCGCCGAACAAATTATCCTGCATATTGAGTCGGCTGAAAGCCATTACCAAGCAGGCGACCTGCTGACCGCCAAGCAGTTTATTATTAAGGCCTATTTTGGGGTGTTTGAAGACCGCAAAATGGAGGCGGCGATGCGCCAAGAACTCGGTAGCAAACATACCTACCAAGTAGAAAGGTTATTTGGCAATCTACGCAAGGCAATGACTCGCGGTGCGGATGCGGCTGAAGTAACGGCGATAGTTGAATCCATTCGAACTGAAATGCGCGACGGTGCGATCAAACTCGACCAAGCGGGTATTCCGCTAAATGTTTTTCGGGTTAATCAATAATGCGTTTATTGGCTGTATTCACCTTATTGCTGGCACTGCTCAGCACGAACACCCTCGCTGCCGCTAATGCGCCGCTTGATTTCCAACCGGTGGTTGCTGAAATCAGCCGTCAAGGCGATCGTCTGCTGCTTAATTATTCTGCCGACACCGCGCTAAGCAGTTCCGACGCTTTTTCTGCACTGTACTTTGACCACTTCGAAGAAAGCGGCATGGAGATGGCGATTGGGCTGGTCGACCCGGGTTTAAAAAGCCAGTTAGAATCTCAGTTCAGTCAGGTCATCGGTCAGGCCGCACGCGGTAATAACAAGGCCGATGTTAACGCCGCATGGTTGATTTTGAAAAGCAGCTTACAACAGGTGGCCGATAATCAAACTGCTGACGATGGCGCGGGCTACTGGAGTTTATTTACTCAATCCCTGCTGATCATTATTCGTGAAGGTTTTGAGGCAATGTTGGTGATTACCGCCTTAACCACGTATTTACGCCGCCAAAATGCCGGTCAACAACTCCCGGTGATTTATTACGGGGTCGGCTTGGCATTAATAATGAGTCTGTTAACCGCCTATTTACTAACCCAGGTGTATCAAATTGCCGGCCCGCAACAAGAAGCACTCGAAGGCTTAACCATGCTGCTCGCCTCGGCGGTGCTGTTTTATGTCAGCTATTGGCTCATTTCTAAAAGCGAATCGAGCCGTTGGCAAGCGTATATTAATGGCAAAATTGACAGCGCCTTATCAACCGGTAGCGCATTAACCCTAGGTTTCGCCGCTTTTTTAGCCGTTTATCGAGAAGGCGCGGAAACCGTGCTGTTCTATCAGGCTATCGCGGGGCAAAGCAACGGTGAGTTCACCCCAATTATTTTAGGTTTTTTGCTCGGCTTAGCGGTACTGGCGGTGCTCTATTTCTTGATGCGTAGCGCATCGTTCCGCTTACCGATTGGGCTGTTTTTTGGCCTAACCGCCGGTTTACTGTATTACCTCGCCATTTCTTTTGCCGGCGGTGGTGTACTCGAACTACAAGAGGCGGGTTGGTTAAGCATCACCCCAGTCGCTGGTATCCCCACCATTACTTGGTTAGGACTGTACCCCACTCAAGAAACGCTACTAGCACAATCCCTGTTAGTAATACCGCTATTCATCGCCCTAGCTTGGTGGTTACCTAAATTGCGTAAACAAAATACCGAGAAACAATCATGAGTTGTCAAGAACCGTTAGCAGGCTCGCCGTCTCGCTTAAAAGAATACCCTGTTCGTAAGCCGGGTTCATTCAACGCGCGTGTCGCGGTACCGGTAGAACGCTTCTTTGCGCGCCACAAGAAGAATCTTGTTTGGGTACACGTGGTCATGTTCCTGTTTTTTTTAGTGGTCATTGCACTGCCGCTATTTTTACCCGAACCCGCAGAAACAGCCACCGCGTTTAATAACTTCACCCGCTTCGCCAATTTTGCTATGTGGGGCCTCTGGTTCCCGTTAGTTTTTCTATCGGTGATTGTCACCGGACGTAGTTGGTGCGGAGTCCTTTGTCCGATGGGAGCAGCAGCTGAATGGGCCAACAAAAAGGGTTTACAACGGCCTATTCCTGCGTGGTTACGCTGGGAAGGCACGCCGATTGTTAGCTTTTTGATTATCACCGTACTAGGGCAAACGGTGGGCGTACGCGACCATCCTGAAGCAGCCGCAGGCATTTTTGGTGGCACCATGCTGGTGGCTATCCTCAGCGGCTACCTATACGGCAAAAACAAACGCGCTTGGTGTCGACACGCCTGCCCTATCGGCCTATTACTCGGTGTTTTTTCTAGAATTGGCGCGGTGCAATTTGCCCCCAAACAGCACATAGCCGGTGGCGATCGCTATACCGAAAAAACCCCTTGCCCAACGATGATCGATATTCCGCGTAAAGAAGAGTCTCGCCATTGTATCGAGTGTTTCCGCTGTGTCAGCCCACAAGCGAAAGGCGGGCTGTTCCTGCAACTTCGCAAACCCGGTGAAGAAGTGGAAAACATCCGTGACTATAACCCTAATAGCTATGAAGTCGCGTTTATGTTTTTTGGTGTTGGCATCGCCCTAGGTGGCTTTTTATGGCTGGTGTTACCGCAATACGACGTATTACGTAGCGTCATCGGTAGCTGGTTTATCGAACACGACCAGTTCTGGATCGGTGAATCTGGCCCTAGCTGGCTAATGAGTGTTCACCCCGACCGTCGAGAGGTGTTTAACTGGCTCGATTTTATGATGATCGTCGGCACCATGCTCGCCTGTATGTTTGTCTTTGCCTTAGTGCTAACCCTAACCACCAGTCTTGCATCATGGCTATCGGGCAAGCTGGGCGGCGATAGAAGCTTCCGTGAGCGCTTTATTGAACTCGGTTACCAATATACCCCCGTGGCGATGGTCTCACTCATTATTGGTCTCGGTGGCCAGCTATTCGACCTGCTTAGTCTCTTCAACATCAGTGCCTCAGGCATCGGGCTCACGAAGGGCGGTTTATTCTTGCTCGGCCTATTATGGAGTGTTCACTTAGGTAACCGCATTTTACAGCGGCAAGGCTTAGACTTCCCACAGCGCTTAATCCCCCTAATACCTGGCGTCATCGGCAGTCTATTGGTCGGTTTAGGCTGGTGGCCAGCCATCTTTGGCGTTTAGTTCACGGTTCTATAGAAGCTGATTCGCCCTTAGTACAACACGGGTATCGCGAGCAGGCGATAATAGTTATTGAAAATCTAACTGATAACTATTACCATTACTTGATTGACTAGAAATGACAGCTCTCAAGGTATTCTTGATCGGTTTTTAGATTCATTCAACGGCTACACAACTCATCTCAACTATGGAGCAACCAGATGAACTTTAACTTTAAAAAAGCTGCTTTAGGCTTAAGCGCACTACTCTTATCGGCCAGTTCACTGGTCAACGCCGGCGAACACCCTATTGGCGAGCCTGTGGAAAAAAATGGCATGGAAATTCTTGCTGTTTACTTACAGCCGGTGCTAATGGAACCTGTGATGCCGGGCATGCAACATACCACTGACATGCATCTTGAAGCCGACATTCATGCGCTTAAAGGCAATAATAATGGCTTCGGTGAAGGCGAATGGATTCCTTATTTAAATATCAGCTATACCATCACTAAACATGGCAGCGACTGGTCAACCACCGGCTCATTCATGCCAATGATCGCCTCTGATGGCCCGCATTACGCCGATAACATCAAACTGGATGGCCCCGGCAAATACCACTTGAAATACCACATCAAACCACCTGGTTATGAAGGTTTCTTCCGCCATACCGATAAAGAATCAGGTGTTGGCAGCTGGTGGGCACCGTTCGACCTTGAATGGGACTTTGCCTTTGTTGGTGTGGGTAAAAAAGGCGGTTACTAAGCCCCTGCACTGAACACTGGCTTACGCCAGCTTTCAATAAACGCCCAATGGCGGCTGTTCTATTAATAGGGCAGCCGCCATTTTTTATGAAACACCCTACGCTCCCCCTCCTTACTAACGAGCTCCGCTGCTAGCCGCACAAACGCTTCCTAAGCTCCAACACCGCGCTCTCCAATCGTTTTATCGCCGCATTAAGCGATTTAGACAAGTCAAAACACCACTCCAGAACTACTCATTAGCTGCTTAGCAGAGGCATACTTGAACGCTATGCATTCTGCATTGCTTGGCTACCCTAGCCAGCAGAAAAACATTACATAACACTCAGGAGACTATTGTGGATATTAAAGGTAAAGTTATCGCTATCACTGGCGGCGGTCGTGGTATTGGTCGTGAAATCGCGCTAAGTTTCGCCGCTAAAGGTGGCAAGCTTGCGCTATTAGATTTAGACGCCGATGCGATGGCAGAAACCGTGAAATTGGTTAGCGAAGCAGGCTCAGAAGCTCGTGCTTATGTTTGTAACGTTGCGGAAGAGCAAACTGTTGAAGATACGTTCAACAGCATCGTCAAAGATTTTGGTGCGATCCATGGTTTGGTCAATAACGCCGGCATTTTACGCGATGCAACGCTGATTAAAGTAAAAGACGGTAAAGTGGTAAAAAAACTTTCCGGCGATAATTTCAGCCTCGTGGTCGATGTACACATGAAAGGTGCTTTCTTATGCGCCCGTGAAGCTGCGGCTCACATGGTTGAACTGGGTGTTGAAGAGGGTTGTATCGTGAATATGTCATCCGGCGCATTCCGCGGCAACTTCGGGCAAACAAACTATTCAGCCGCGAAGGCCGGTATCGTTTCAATGAGCCGCGTTTGGTCAAAAGAATTAGCTCGTTACAATATCCGTTCGATGGCGATTGCACCGGGTGCGATTGAAACATCCTTGCTACGCAGCATGCCTGAAGCCGCGCTAGCAGCCTTAGCCAAGACCATTCCTCTACAACGTATTGGTCAAGTCAAAAACATCGCCCAAACCGTTGAAATGATTTTCGAAAATGATTACCTCACCGGTGATGTTATCGACGTTAACGGCGGCATGTTCCTATAAACAGCGCTTTTTTTACGCCCCAGTGACTGGGGCGTATTTATTTTCACGAGGAATAGATCCCATGCTCGATAAAACTAAAATTGGTTATGAGTTCAACCCGTTCACCGTCGATATTGAAAAAGGCCGTTTATGCTTTTTTGCCGATGTGATTGGTGAAACTAACCCCATCTACAAAGATGAAACCGCCGCACGCGAAGCCGGTTATAAAACCATTCCGGCACCCGCCACCTTTATGATGTCGGTAGAGCTCGGCTCCCCTGATTTTTTACCGGTACTCACCCTGCTGGAAATGGATATTGGCCGTATTTTGCACGGTTCTCAAGAGTTTGAGTACCCCGGTATTATTTATGCTGGCGACAAAATCACGTCTGTTTCAAAGATCATTGATATCTTCGATAAAAAAGGCGGTGCACTCGAATTTGTCGTACTTGAAAGCAGTTACACCAACCAAGATGGAGAACTCGTCGGTAAAGCGCGTCAAACCGTCGTTTACCGTAACTAGTTCTTACTTATTTTCAGGAGAAATACTATGTCAGATATTCAACCAGGAAGCGAAATACCTTCCCTGACACTACCGGCCATTTCACGCGGCACCTTGGCTTTATATGCGGGTGCCTCTGGCGACCACAACCCGATTCATATTGATATCGACTTCGCTAAAAAAGCCGGCATGGACGATGTGTTCGCCCAAGGCATGTTATCGATGGCCTATTTAGGTCGTTTTATTACCGCTTGGCAGCCACAGTCTAAATTGCGCAAATTCACCTCGCGTTTTTCTACCATCACCCAGTTATACGACGTGATCACCTGCTCCGGCACGGTGATTGAACTGATCGAACAAGATGGCGAAACACTCGCTCGCTGTGAAATTCAGGCTTGTCGTGCCGATGGCGTGCAAACCTTAGCCGGTGAGGCACTCGTCGCCGTCAGTTAATATTCAACAGCCGTTGCGCTATGACTCAGCTCATAGCGCAACTATCTTACTCTTTAATGCTGCAATCGATTCCCTTCAACTACGGGGTTGGTTAAGATAAGCAACCGATATAATTGAAGGTTTTACTCGCTCGATGTTAACAATTCCCAGCCGCTTTGTTCGTGCCATCGTACAAGGTGCAGACAGGCACGGTATTAATTCCGCAGAGTTATTGCAGGAACAAGCCATATCATCCAAAATCCTACAAGAAGAAGACGGCCTCGTACACGGCATCCAGTTTGTCTCCTTATTACAGCGAATCTGGGAAACGACTCAGGACGAATACATCGGCATGACCGACTCACGCTGCATTCCTGGACACTTCGCGCTGATGGTGCGTTATGTCTGCCAGTTTAATAGTGTTGAGGCGCTACTGAACGAGATGGTGCGTTATTTCAATACCACCCGTGAAGACGTATCCCTCAGTGTTTCATCCGATCAACAGACGGTTGCTTTACACGTAAAACTGAAAAATCCTGAATTGGATATCGAGCACTATTTGGTCAAGTTCATGATGACCACCCTACACCGTTTCATCTGTTGGATTACTGGCCAGCGTATCATCCTCGACCAAGTCAGCTTTGATTACCCACAGCCGGCACAACACAGCACTTACCCTTTGTTATTCCCTTGCTCGCTGAGCTTCGAACAAAGCAGCAATGCGTTTTATTTCAGCACACAATATTTAGCCTTACCGCTGGTTCGTGGTTGGCCGGAAATTAAAGAGTTTCTGAAAAACTCACCGGCTGATATTTTGTTAATACCTGGCAGTGATAACCGTTATAGCACCCGCATCAAGGGTCAGCTACTCGAACAACAACGCGCTGGTCGCGGTATTCCCGATTTTAATGCGGTGGCTTCGGAATTGTGCATCAGCACCCCGACCTTAAGGCGAAAGCTGCAGGCGGAAAACACCAGCTTCCAAGTCATTAAAGATACCATTCGTCGAGACTTAGCGATTGATAAATTGGTGCGCGAGCGTTTACCTATCGCCAGCATCGGTGAACAATTAGGTTTCATTGAACCGGCGTCCTTTACCCGTGCATTTAAACAATGGACTGGGGTCAGCCCTGGCGAATACCGCTTGGGTGTGCGCTAAAGATCTTAGGAACCTCAGATCTACTCAGGGTTGTTTTATCTCGGCTGAGATAAAACAAAACGTCATCTCAGCCTAAATTCAAGCAGACTGATTCCGTATCGCCCTAACTGAGTAAGGCGTTAACCCGATCTAAATCTTGCTGGGTGTCTATGCCTGCCGCCGGTGCCTTCGACACAGCGGGTACAAAAATACGTTCACCCATGTTCAATATGCGTAATTGCTCCAACGACTCTATTTGTTCTAATTGGCTAACCGGCCAAGTAATATAACGACGCAAAAAACTGGCGGTATAACTGTAAATGCCAATATGGCGAAAATGACTTGCTGTAGAATCAGCAGCCTTCGCCGGAAAACAATCACGATCCCAAGGGATCGGCGCACGGCTGAAATACAAGGCATATTCTTGCTGGTCGCGTACCACCTTGACCGCATTCGGGTTGAAGACTTCCTCAACATCATCGATTGGTGCGCAGAGGCTAGCCACTTGGGCAAGCTCTTGTTCAATCAATGCGCTAGCCGCCTTATGAATTAATTCTGGCGGAATTAATGGCTCATCACCTTGGCAATTGACAATAACCGTGTCATCCGCCCACTGCAAAACATTGGCAACCTCGGTCAAACGTTCAGTGCCGCTATTATGTGATACCGAGGTCATCACCGCATTAAACCCAGCCTGTTTAACACAGTCTAAGATACGCTGATCATCGGTCGCTACCACCACTTCTTCCGCACCCGCCAGTACGGCCTTTTCGCAAACGTGCAAAATCATCGCCTTACCGGCTATCGGTAGCAGTGGCTTGCCCGGCAAGCGACTAGAGGCATACCGAGCAGGAATCACAACCTTATACGTTTTCTGCATATTATTTACGTAAACTATCCGTTTCGTCGCTGCTCATTTTCCGCGCCTGATCAATCAACATAATCGGAATATCATCACGCACGGTATAGGCCAAACGACACGGGATACAGACGAGTTCTTGTTGCTGCTGCTGGTATTGCAAACCCGACTTACAAGCAGGGCAGGCCAAAATTTCCAGTAATTTTTTATCCATTTGTTTTCTCTTTTATCAATGCTAATAAGGACACGCTAAATTTTTCAGACATCGCCGCTTTAATCGGCACATACCAGTGTTTGTCACTGGCGATGGTGCTGCACTTAACCGCGTCTTTTTCGGTCATTAACACCGTTTTATCGTCATCAAAACTAATGTCTTGCTGGCGGTATTTAAAATGATCCGGAAAAATATGCGAATCAAAGCGTAGACCAAACTTTTTCAGGTGGGCAAAAAAACGTGACGGGTTACCCAATCCAGCCAATGCGTGACAGGACTGCTGGCTAAACTCGCTTAGCGCTCGAGATTTAGAGGCATCCAGAATATTAACCGCCCGATCACCTTCGACCCGCAACGGAAATTCATTGTTATTCGCCAAACCATTACAAACGATAAGGTCGGCCGTTTGCAGACGACTCACTGGCTCACGCAATGGGCCTGCTGGCAGTAAATAGCCATTACCCTGCCGGCGTTCACCGTCAACTAAAACAATTTCAATATCGCGCTGTAACGCATAATGCTGCAAACCATCGTCAGAAATAATAATATTACAGCCGTGGTGATCGATTAACGCTTGCGCACTATCGGCGCGTACCGGTCCCACCGCAACGGGGCAGTTTGTCCGTGCGGCCAATATTTTCGCCTCATCACCCACCACTCTGGCGTCACTATCGGCCCTGACTTGTTGCGGCCAACTCGAGGCGATTCC
The DNA here is from genome assembly GCA_002162695.1 of Cycloclasticus sp. 46_120_T64. Lineage (GTDB taxonomy): Bacteria > Pseudomonadota > Gammaproteobacteria > Methylococcales > Cycloclasticaceae > Cycloclasticus. The sequence continues at coordinate 208,270 of MAAM01000006.1, forward strand.
ACCATACCCTCGGCTTATAACCCCCGGCGAATAACCCGCTTTTTTCAGCAGTTCGGCTAGCCAGATCACCAACGGTGTTTTTCCCGTACCGCCCACGGTTATATTGCCGACAATGATCACCGGCACCGATAAACGGGTGGATTTCAGGTAGCCTTTTTTATACAGATAAGCGCGTAATTTAATGACCACAGCAAATAACCAAGACAGCGGTACAAATAACAACGCCACGACGCGTTTGCCATACCACATGCTATCAAAAAAATGATTCAGCTTATGACTCATGGAAGCGGTCTACCGGCTTATTCAGTTGACGCTGGCTGATTCGCCGCAAAGGTAATATTAACGAAGCCCAATTGCCCCGCCGCATCCAATACGCTGATCACCGCTTGGTGGGTTGCTTTACCATCGGCACTAATTAATAACAGCGGTTCTTTATTGTCGCCAGCCGCCTGTCTAAGCGCTTTTTTAATGGTATCCAAACCTGAGTTCACCAGCTCTTTTTCATTGATGAAAAAGTGGCTGCGTGCATCAATGCTAATTTCTAACGGTTTATCCAGTTTTTTCTGTTCACCCGAGGCCTGTGGCAACTCAATCTTTAATTGGGTTTCTCGATCAAAGGTGGTAGTCACCATGAAAAAGATTAACAATAAAAAAACCACATCAATCAAGGGGGTTAGGTTGAGATCGAACTCGACTTTATTCTTTTTCCTAAAGTTCATGCTCTTACTCGCGGTCCCCGTGCATCATCTCAATCATTTTGACCGCTTCGTCTTCCATTTTAATCACCAAACCATCAATTCGGCCGGTGAAATAACGGTAAAACATTAAACTCGGAATCGCCACGGTCAAGCCTGAAGCGGTAGTGATGAGTGCCTGTGAGATGCCGCCCGCTAACACACTCGGGTCACCGACCCCGTGCGAAACAATTGCAGCAAAAACATCAATCATTCCCAGCACGGTGCCCAATAAACCCAATAAAGGGGTAATCGATGCGATGGTACCGAGTGTATTGAGGAATCGTTCCAGTTCGTGCACCACTTGTCGCCCGGCTTCTTCGACACTTTCTTTCATGATCTCGCGCCCATGCGCCGCATTGCTAATACCCGCCGCAAGCACTCGCCCCAAAGGCGAACTTTGCGCCAAGGTCTGCACCTTGTTTTTATCTAAATGCCCCGCTTTATGCATTTTCCAAACCGACGTTAACAATTGGTTAGGCAAGATCTTCTCACTGCCCAAAGACCAAAAACGCTCCGCGATAATCGCTAAAGAAACAACCGAGCAGGTAATAATAGGCAGCATCAACCAGCCACCTTGTTCTAAAATTTCAAGCACAATAGCCTCTATTCAACATAATTCACAGTGCGCTCATATTACTTCATTTTCAGCCTATCAGCACCTACTCAACACCGCTTTAAGTAGCGTTTTATTCATCCCAAGACCAAAACATCGAATGCTGACGTCGGAAACTGTCTATCTCAAGCCGTTTATGCTGCAGAAAAGCCACTTCAATTGCGCCGTCTCGCCCCGTATTAAAACCCTCGATAGCACGTTGCTGATAACGGTCCACGACCTCGGCTTTAGGGAAAGCGAACTTATTTCTATAACCACTGGCAAATAATACATAACGCGGTTTCACCGCATCAATAAACGCAGCGCCTGACGAGGTTTTACTGCCATGGTGTGGGGCAATTAATACATCCGCGCTGAGTTGATCGGCAGAGTACTGTAATAAGGATTGTTCCGCCTCGCGTTCGATATCCGCTGGCATTAATAAGCTTCCATTCGGCGAACTCACTTTCAACACACAGGAACCATTATTACCCTCGAACACCGAACCTATACTCGGTGAGATGAATTCAAACACCACCCCATCCCAGCGCCAAACCTGCCCCTGCTGACAAGCTATAGCTGGGTAGGCGCTGAACATGTCCGGTACACTGGTATATAGCTTGCTGACCGATAAACCGTTAAGTACCGTGTGTGCGCCGCCTGCGTGATCATTATCAGCATGGCTGATCACTAGGGCATCGAGCCGCTTTACCCCCTCGCCTTTTAAATAAGGCATCACCACCGATGAGGCCAAGTCTTTACCATCACCGTAACTAGCGCCGGTATCAAACAATAAACTATGTTTCGCGGTATGCACCACCGCCGACAAACCTTGACCGACATCCAGTAATAACAGCCTAAACTCACCATCCTGTAAGGGTGTTGATTGCTGCGGCCAAAATAACGGCAGAAAAAGCGCGCACGCCACCGGTTTCGCAATAAACCCCCTCGGTAATAACAGCAGGAAGCTCCCCACTAAGGCCATCAGAACCACCCAAACAGGCACCTCGCTAACATAGACACTGGCCAGCTCAACGTCCGCCAAATAGCTTAAAACATCCCATTGATAGCCCAATAAGTAATCAGCCAGCAGTAACACCTGTGTCGCTAAGGTATCATTCAATAACGACAGCAACATCGCCAATAACAATAAGGGCACAATCACAAAACTGGCCCAAGGTACCGCTAAGGCATTCGCCAACGGTGCGACCAGTGATATCTGCTGAAAGAAATAAACCAATAAGGGTAATAAACCCAGCGCCAGCCAGAACTGAATTTTTAGTAACTGAATAAACCATGGTGGACGCTGCATTCGACCCACAAAGGCCAAAATAATCACCGCCACCGCGGCAAATGATAACCAAAAACTCACCGACATCGGTGCCAAGGGGTCGTACAGCAGCACCCCAACCAAGGCCAAAGAAATAATATGGAACGCGCTATAGTGCCGCTGCCAATATACCCCCGCTAACACCAAACCCAACATCAGCAAAGCGCGCTGAGTTGGCAGAGAAAAACCCGCCAGCGCCGCATAGAGTGCCGCCACCATAAAACTAGACGATAGCGCCAACGGTATCGTATAACGGCTAAATCTCTCGCTACGAATCGTTAAATAAGACACCAGCATAAACAGCAACCCTGCCACCAAGCCGATATGCAAACCGGATATAGCGATCAGGTGCGACGTTCCCGTAGCCTGAAAAACCCGCCATTGTTGTTGAGTAATAGCACTGCGATCACCCACCACCAAGGCCTTGACCAACGCAAGCTGTGGCGCACCGGCCAGCGAACGTTCTAGGTAATCCTTTATCGATTGCCGCCAAGACGCCAACGACCAAGCGCTGGCCAGCGCAATACGCTTATTATCCGAGCTGTTGCGCACATAACCCGTCGCACCTATTTGTTGCTGGAACAACCACTTTTCATAATCGAAACCATGCGGGTTAGCCAACCCATGTGGCCGTTTCAACTTCACCAATAACTGCCAAGTATCCCCTGAACGTAAGGTTTCAGCGCTGCCATACCAATTCAAACGAACCCTCTTCGGGAAACCAGCAATAGCCGACGTCGGCTGGAATAGAAAGCGCGTCACTCGAGCATTTTGAAGCGGCAAGTCCAGTACCTCTCCGACCAACAATATTTCCTGCCCTTCTAGTTCGTTGGATAGCCGGTGTTCGGATAATGAAACCGCGTAGAACGCAGCCCATAGCAGGCCTAATACATATAAGCTCAAGTAGCGCGCAGGCTTGTACAAGCCAACGAGCAAAATCAGCATGAGCCAGAGCACCTTATTTTCGGGTATTACAGTGAAGCATTGTAAGGACAATATGCCCGCACAAAAAAACCCCGCCATTTTCTGGAAATTATTCATTTAGCCGCTTCCCTGCTCTGCTACACTAACCAAAAAACCACCCGACTGTATGCCGAAACGAATCATAAAAAAATATTTCCCTGATCCAAAAACAATCAAGGAACACAAACACTTACAAGTGTTTGGCAGTCTGTTGCACGATCAAAACCTATGGCATTTAAACCGCCGTTCCTTTGCGGGTGCCATCGCTACCGGCTTATTTATCGCCTTTATTCCACTGCCGACACAAATGATCATTGCCGCCGCTGCGGCCATCATCTTACGCGTCAACCTACCGATTTCGGTGGCCACCGTATGGGTAACCAACCCCATCACCATGCCGCCGATGTTTTATGCCGCTTACTGGTTAGGGGCTACTTTAATGGATATTCCACCCGATAGCCAAGCGTTTGAGTTTTCAGTCGAAGCACTGATGTCCAGCCTCGGCACGAACTGGCAACCCTTTTTACTGGGCTGTTTAGTGTTAGGCCTGATATCTGCCGCACTGGGTTACGCCTTGGCGCGTGGGGTCTGGCGCTGGATCGTGGTGAAGAAGTGGTCATTACGGCGACAAAAAAATAAAACCTAAACGCCTTAAATCACTTTCGAAAAGCGGGCCACCTTCTGTGCTGAATAACGATCAAATAGCATGCAGATATTGCGAATCAATAAACGCCCAGCCGGCTTAACAACAATATCTTGCGGCGACATCGTTAATAAACCATCTTGCTGCATGACACCCAACTGCTGAAGCGCATCGGCAAAATATGCAGTAAAAACAATGTCATATTTTTGTTCAATAGCTTGCTAATTCAGCTCAAAATGACACATCAGCTGGCTAATAATAGCCCCGCGCAATTTATCATCCGCATTGAGCAACATCCCTTTGAACACGGCTAAGTGATCTTTTTCAATGAACTCTGATACTGACCCAATTGTTTAATATTTTGTATATAAGCATCACCCAGAGGTACATGAGGGCGATTGAAGAGATCCCTGCCATTAAAAAAAAGGATCTAAAACCGATCTTCAATACCGCTAATTCACCTGTACCCAACATGGCCTATACCTTCTATGCTTGCAAACAACCATCATCAAGCATACGTACGCTGTCCATTTTCGCGGCCAATTGTGCGTCATGCGTGACCAACAATAAACTAATATTAAAACGTTGATTTAACGACAGCATTAGTTCATAAATTTGTTCCGCCGTTTTTTTATCTAAATTTCCGGTCGGCTCATCGGCCAACACACATTTCGGTTTAGTGACTAGCGCACGGGCAATCGCCACGCGTTGCCGTTCACCACCCGAGAGTTCACTAAAACGGTGCTCTATTCGATGCTTCAAACCTACCGCATCGAGCATTTCAAAGGCCTGTTGTTTGGCTGAAGCCACGCTTTCCCCCGCAATCAATAAGGGCATAGCAACATTTTCTAGTGCGCTAAACTCGGCCAATAAATGATGGAACTGATAGACGAAACCCAGGCATTTATTCCTTAACGCCGACAGTTTTGCCTCTTTCAGCTCACTTAGCTCATACCCATCCATCACCACCGAGCCTGCGCTGGGTTTATCTAAGCCGCCGAGCAATTGCAATAGAGTGCTCTTGCCCGAACCCGAGGTTCCCATAATGGCCAAGCGCTCGCCCTGTTTAAGCTCTAAATCAACGCCCTGCAATACTGGCACTAATAAACCTTTTTCGCCAAAGGTCTTACTCAAACCGGTACAACTCAAAATAACCGAGTTACTCATAACGCAAGGCCTCCGCAGGATTCACACGGGATGCTTGCCATGCTGGATAAATTGTTGAAATAAGCGATAACACAAAGGAGTAGATGGCAATCGTACTGACATCTGAACTGTCTAATTTTGAAGGTAAATCACTAATATAATAAATATCTGCGGGTAGGAACTGCACCTGAAAGAAGTGTTCTATCGCCGGCACGATTGTTTCAACATTGAGCGCCAAAGCCACCCCGGCTATCACCCCGACGACCGTGCCGATTAAACCGATCAGAATACCTTGCACCATAAATACCGCCATCACCGAGCGTGGGGTAAAACCTAGGGTACGTAAAATAGCTATTTCTGAACGTTTATCGGTCACCACCATCACCAAGGTAGACACTATATTAAATGCCGCTACTGCAACGATTAACATCAAAATAATAAACATCACCCGCTTTTCCGTCTTGATCGCTTTAAAGAAATTTCGGTGCTCCATGGTCCAATTAGAAAGTCGATAATTCGGGCTGAGCAGCCTCGCCATATCCCGCGTGACTGTAGGCGCTTTAAATAAGTCGTCTAATTTAAAACGAATCCCCGTCACCCCGTTATTTAACCGCAATAACTTGGAACCGTCATTGATATGGATCAAGGCGAGGTTACGATCATACTCATACATGCCCACCTCAAATACCCCGCGCACGGTGAAACGCTTCAACCGCGGTAAAATGCCGGCAGGCGTTGGCGTCACTTGCGGGGTGATGACAGTAACTTTATCCCCCAGCGTTACGCCTAGGAAACGCGCTAGCTCAGACCCCAAGACAATACCAAAATCACTCGCCTGCAATGACTGCAACTGACCTTGCAACATATTTTGTTGAATATCCGACACCGCGCCTTCACGCTCGGGCAATATACCGCGCAACAAGCTACCACTGACCCGCTGGTTAGCGCTCAGCATCACTTCGGCTCTGACAAACGGTGCCCAACCAATCACCGAATCCACCTGACTGAAAGACTCACCCAATTCGGGCCAGTCTTGCAGAGCATTCTGATACTCAGAGACCGTCACGTGCGAGGCCATGCCCAGAATTTTTTCGCGTAACTGGGCTTCGAAACCATTCATCACCGATAACACAGTAATCAGCGCCATCACCCCCAGCGCAATACCGAGCATCGAGGTCATGCTAATAAATGAGATAAACCCAGAGCGCTGTTTCGCTCGGGTGTAACGTAATCCTATAAAAATTTCTAGTGGTCTAAACATAGCGGAGAATTAGAGCATAAATTAGTACTTTTAACCGCTATAAACTAACAATAGAATGTTACCAGCAGGGGTAAAGCTGCTATATTTAGCAAAAATACTGTCGCTGGAGACACTTAATGAAGTTCAATACAATTTTTTTAGCGACGCTATTATGCGGCGCATCCTTTAGCCTCAGTGCCGATGTATTATTAATTGATGTCCTTAACAAGGAACCTGTCAATTCCGCCACCGGCATCCTCCGCCCGGTGAACGGACAATCGATGGAACAAGTCCGTACGCAATATGGAGAGCCTGATAAAACCTATGCTGCCGTTGGCAAACCACCGATTACACGCTGGAACTATGATCAATTTTCAGTTTACTTTGAACATCAATTGGTTATTCACAGTGTAATTCACAAACCCGCCAAAGCCCCTTAAGCCATTTATTCAACGAAGTAATCTGCCTTCGTTTGAAGATAACAACGTTTTTTTTGCGATGACTATCTGCCGTCCCCCGTAGCTAAAAAGCTACCGACTACCGAAACCAGCTTATAAGCCAGCGCCCACTTAAAGTCGGCGTGTAAAGCGAGTTCGTAGGTTTTTCCAACGTTAGCTGCGTTTAAGAGCCGAATAAGTAATAGCAACTACTCCTGATTTTATTCATTTGCCCATATGACCACGTTTCGCTTTATGAGAAAATACGCTTTTCTGTTTTTAGCTAAAGCACCGTATGTCAAAGACCCTGTACCCCTTACCCAGCAACCCTAACGACAATCTTATATGGGGTGAATTGGACGGTTGCGCCGATGCGTTAGCCATCGCACATGCCGGCAGCCAAGCAAAAAAGCTGCTCGTCGTTATCTGTTGTGACACCCAGTCGGCGCTTCGTTTAGAACGCGAAATTCCATTTTTCCTAGACAACGATTTACCGATATTTTGTTTCCCCGACTGGGAAGTTCTACCCTATGACAGTTTTTCACCCTTAGGTGAGATCATCTCCGAACGATTGCAAACCTTATACCGCTTACAGAGCCAAACACGCGGCATCCTCATCGTTAGCGTCAATTGTTTATTACAACGTCTGGCACCTCGCGAACAATTACTCAGCGAGTGTTTTTCCTTGTCCATTGGCGACTCGTTGAGCCTAGAAGAAACCTGCTTAAGCCTAGACACATTAGGTTACCAAAATGTGCACGCGGTACAAGAATACGGTGAATACTCGGTGCGCGGTTCAATCCTCGACATATTCCCGATGGGCAGTAAAACCCCCTATCGCATCGACCTACTCGATAAAGACGTCGATTCGATACGAACCTTCGACACGGAAACTCAACGATCCATCCAAAAGGTCGACGAGATACGCTTATTCCCCGCGCGCGAATTTCCCGTTAACGAAACCAGCATTCAATTATTCCGCCAAAAATTCAGGCAGGTTTTCCCAAACGTTTCCGACAAAAACCCCGTATACCAGCAAGTATCTAAAGGCAATATGCCAAATGGGGTGGAAAATTACTTACCGCTTTTTGTTGAAAGCACCGAGTCATTTTTTGATTACCTACCCAATGCCTGCTTGTTATTGCACGGCGAGGTAAGCACCGCTGCCGAGCAATTTTTGACTCAGGTAGACGAACGTTTTAAACATCGCCTAGGGAACTTAGATCGACCCGCGTTGGCACCCGAGCTATTATTTCATCCGCTAAGCAGCTTCAAACAAGCCATTGCGGCTTACCCCTCCGTACAGCTGCAAAGCTCGATCAATGAAACCGCTAAAACCGCGCTCATCAACAATAATCAACATCAGGCTTTACTCGACCTACTCGCCCGCCCGCAGCATAAAACCTTGTTTATCGCCGAATCGGCTGGACACCGCGAGTCGATCATCCAGCAACTACAGAAACTATCGATTCGACCGAGCATTGTCGCTAACTGGGGGGATTTCATTGCCGCTGAGAACAGCCCCTGCATTAGTGTTGCGCCGATAGATGAAGGCCTGAGTTCCGATGCTATATCAATTATTACCGAAAATAATTTATTTGGTACCCGTGCGCAACAACGCCGACGTAGACGTTCATCGTCAAGCCAGCGCTTAGAAAATGTTTTTAACAGCCTCGCTGATTTAGAAATTGGCTCGCCAGTGGTTCACCAAGAACACGGTGTTGGCCGCTACACGGGCTTAAAACATATTTCTGTTGATGGCATTGAAACTGAGTTTCTCTGCTTAGAATACGCCAACGACGACAAACTCTACGTCCCGGTCTCCTCGCTCAATTTAATTGGCCGATACATGGGCACCCAGGGCGACACTGCCCCGCTACACCGCTTAGGCAGCGATCAATGGGATAAAGCGCGTAAAAAGGCACTCAAACGGGCACGCGATGTCGCCGCTGAATTGCTCGATATTCATGCCCGCCGCGCCGCCAAACCGGGTTGCGCCATGCTCAGTGAGTCGGCCGAATATGACACGTTTGCTCGCGCCTTTCCTTTCGAGGAAACTGAAGACCAAGCCACCGCGATTGAACAAACGTTGCACGATATGAGTCTCGCTAAACCAATGGACCGTGTGGTTTGTGGCGATGTCGGTTTTGGCAAAACAGAGGTCGCCATGCGTGCAGCCTTTACCGCCGCCAATAACAACCTACAAACCGCGATTTTAGTGCCGACCACCTTGCTCGCGCAGCAACACTTCCAAAACTTCTCTGACCGCTTTGCTGATTGGCCGATGCGGGTGGAAGTACTCTCTCGTTTTGTCAGCGCTAAACGGCAAAAACAAATTATCGAAGACACCGCCAGGGGGCAAGTGGACATATTAATCGGCACCCATAAATTATTGCAAAAATCGCTGGTTTATAAGGATTTGGGGCTGGTGATTATTGATGAAGAACAGCGTTTTGGTGTGCGTCATAAGGAGCACTTCAAGTCGATGCGTTCTGAAGTTGATATGCTGACCCTGACCGCCACGCCGATTCCAAGAACCTTAAATCAAGCCATGTCGGGCTTACGTGATATTTCGATCATCGCCACCCCGCCACCGAATAGGCACGCAATTGAAACCTTTGTTTCTGAGTGGAATAGCAGCCTCATCCAAGAGGCTTGCCAACGTGAAATACGCCGCGGCGGGCAACTATTCATCTTGCATAATGATATTGCCTCGATGGATAGAATGATCCTTGAGATCCAAGAATTAGTGCCTGATGCAGACATCCAAAAGGCTCACGGGCAAATGCGCGAAAGTGAATTAGAACAGATCATGCTCGATTTTTATCACCACCGCTTCAATATTTTGGTGTCCACCACCATCATCGAAAACGGTATTGATCTACCCAATGCCAACACCATTATCATCAACCGTGCGGACAAACTGGGTTTATCCCAATTACATCAACTCCGTGGTCGTGTTGGTCGCTCGCACCATCGTGCCTATGCCTACATGATTGTGCCGCCCGAAGGGATCATGACCAAGGATGCGAAAAAACGAATCGACGCGATTCAAAGCAGCGCCGATCTGGGTGCCGGTTTCAGCCTATCCACCCATGATATGGAAATTCGTGGTGCCGGCGAATTACTCGGTGATAACCAAAGTGGTGAAATTCAAGAAATTGGTTTCACCCTCTATACCGAACTGCTGGATAACGCGGTTGCCGCGATTAAGTCGGGCAAACAACCGGAGCTTGAACAACGCATCGATAGCGGGCCTGAAATTGACTTACACGAAAGCGCCTTAATACCCGAAGACTATCTACCGGATGTACATACCCGCCTAGTGCTTTATAAACGCATAGCCAGCGCCGACAACCCCGAAGAATTACGCGAGTTACAAATCGAGATGATCGACCGCTTTGGGCTGCTACCTGACAGTACGAAACACTTATTTGGCATCACCGAACTGAAACAGCGCGCTAGCCAACTCGGTGTCGAGAAAATTATTTTTGCCGCATCGGCTGGGCGCTTACAGTTCAGCAGCGAACCACAGGTGGACCCTGGAAAACTGATAGGCTTAATTCAACAGCAAAACCAGGTGTTTCAGCTCGATGGCCCACAAAAATTACGTTTTACTAAAAAACTTGATAACACCGAACAGAAAGTTGAGTTTATACTCGACCTACTCAATTCAATAGCCCTAGACACACCCTAAGTATGCCTAATAAATTCTATTCAGTTTATGCTCTCAGCCTTCTACTATTAAGCGGTGCCGCCTTTGCCGAACAGCCGAGAACCTGGTATAGCGTTGAATATATCGTATTTGCCAATAAACCCTTAGGTAATCAGTACTTGGAGCCTTGGAGTAAAGCGGCCTTTAGCATGCCTGAAAACGCCCAAGTGTTGAACCGACGAAGCCCGCCACAAGAGTTCTCCTTGCTCAGGGTGAATCAACAACAGCTACACGGGGTCTTCGCTAAACTAAAAAGCCTATCGGCTTACCAACCCTTAGCACACGGCGGCTGGATTCAATCCCTAGGCAGCAATCACAGCCCAGCGGTACAGATCAACTACCAAACCAGCAGCCAAAGGCTCGAAGGCACACTCCGTTTTCACCGTGGTAAATATTTACACTTAGATGCCGACTTGCAGCTCAGCGATTTACCCGAGCTATTGGCTGATGATCAAACTTCCGCGACACGTTTATACCGCTTAACAGAAACGCGGCGGATAAAAACCAGAAAATCAAATTACTTTGACCACCCGCGTTTTGGCATCATCACCCTCGTAGAAAAAATTGATTCACCGATGGCGGCCAGCCCGACGGATGATATCATCGATAAACAAGCGCCAAAGATCGAGCCGCTGATAAACCCAAATGCACCGCAGCGACTACCGGTACGCAACGAGAACTAGCTTCTATACGCCTGCTTAGTCGCATCGTACTCTGCCACCAATTGATCGATAGCACCTTGTTCATACGGTCTTAAACCACTCACCACCATACTTTTAGTGCCATGGCCGATATTATTACCATCGACGCTCAGATCAAAGTTCAGTTTCACACTGCCTTTTTTGCCCGCTACATCCATTGTCGCGCCAGAAAAATCCAGTTTTAACTCACCACTGGCAAAGCTGTTAATCTCTATCGCCATATCCTTATAAATTACCAAGGGGCGAGCAGGGTTAATCATCACACCTTCTTGGCGCATCAATTCAACCAGAATATCGGGGAAGGTACGCCCAGAAAACTGCACGTAACGTTCAATTAAACCCTCGATAAAATCCGCATCATGGCTGACTGAACCCGCGCTACGAATCGTCAACTGAGGTTTGTCATTTTGATCCAAGATACTAAACTCTGCCGACAATGCTTGCGGCAAACTCAGCTGACTTTGATCGGTCACCATACTGTCAAAACTAAACTGCATCGACTGGCTCAGACCCAATTCGCTCAAGGCCACCGCAAACAATAAATCACCGGGCACACAAAAACGCTTCGCATTGGTATCGTGCAGCGGGTTAAAGTCGCCGGCAATTGATTTTGCAAAATGGCTCGCCTGCTCACGACCAACTCTAAGCTGTTGCTTTTCAATACTATAAAACTGCTGTAATTTCATCTACCCGTTAGATCCTTATTTTGTCCTGCGATTATACGTGATCAAGCTAGACATAGCTTTTCATTAACTGATCCAGCACCCGCTGAAACGTCGTCATTCCTTGCTCGGCAAAGGCCTCTATCTGCTGCATACAGATCTCCTCACCGTCCAAACCAGCCGCCCAATTAACCACAATCGCGCAGCAGGCATAGTTTAACTTCAATTCTCTAGCCAACGCCGCTTCCGGCATCCCGGTCATTCCGACGAGGTCACAACCGTCGCGTTCAAGTTTTATAATTTCCGCCGCCGTTTCCAAACGTGGGCCTTGCGTACAAGCATACGTCGCCTTATCGAATATAGGCCCACCCGTTTGCCGTATCGCTTGCACAATATGCTGTCTTAAGGCTTGGGTATAGGGGTAAGTAAAATCGATATGGGTTACTTTCTCGAGATCTTCTTCAAAATAGGTGGCCTGCCGGCCCCAGGTGTAATCGATCAACTGGTCCGGTAACACCACGCTGCCGGGTGCCATGCTTCGATTAATCCCACCCACCGCAGCCACCGCGATAATGTCGGTCACCGCCGCTTCTTTTAAAGCCCAAATATTCGCGCGGTAATTAATTTTATGCGGCGGAATTGTATGCCCATACCCATGCCGCGCCATAAAAACAATTTCCTCGCCGTTGAGTTTGCCAAACGTTAACGCTGACGAAGGTTCCCCATAGGGCGTTTTGATCACCCGCTTATGTACCTCGCTGAGATTAACCATCTTACTCAAACCGGTACCACCGATAATACCTAGTCTTGACATAATAACTCCGCTAAATTGTTTGGGCAGGCGTATAAACCATTGACGTTGCGTAAATAGCCCTTGTAGTCCATACCTAAACCATACAGGTATTGGTCCCCTGCTTGGTAACCAATAAAATCAGCCTCGATCGGCTTTGCGCGCAAGAGGTCTTTATCCACCAGCACCGCGCTATAACAGTCTTTAGCACCTTGTTGCAGGCAATAGGCCTTGATCATCGCCATCGTAATACCTTCATCCAACACATCATCGACGATAATCACCGTTCTATCGAGCAAGGAGGTACTCGGCAATTGTTTCCAAACCAGCTCCTTACCGCTCAACTCGCCTTGATAACGTGTCGCATGAATATAATCTATTTCTAAGGGGAAATTTAAGCGCGGTAATAACATCCCCATCGCTACCACCGCACCGGTCATCACACATAATAATAAGGGGTTGTCATTGGCACATTGCGCGCTGATATCGTCCGCCAATTTCTTGAACATCTTTTCCACACCCGCCTCGTCTAATAGGCACTTGCTATGCTCTGTTACTAGCTTAATCTCACTGAGCTCAGGGCGCATTTATGACAGCTCCTGAATGATTTTTTGTGCAGATTGCCAGTTTGCGGTGTCGCGTAAATCGCCATTCAGCGACCAGCCAGATGGGCGCATAACCATCAGTCGCTGAATAGAAGCGGACTCCGGTTTATAGTCTGCCAAACCATCAATGATTTGTTCCGCCGCCGTTCGATTATTACACACCAACGCCATATCTCCCCCCGCCTTCAATGCCTGCCGTGCCCGTTGTTCAAAGTCACCCATCACACTGGCACCGTGCATACTGAGGTCATCGCTAAAAATGGCTCCTTGGAAACCGAGTTGTTGGCGTAACACGGTTTGCAGCCAATATTCAGAAAAGCCAGCGGGGTTTTCGTCCAACTGCGAATAAATCACGTGCGCCGGCATAATACCTTGCATGCCCGCCTGAATAAGTTCTTTAAAGGGGTAAATATCGTCCGCGAGAATTTCATCAAATGGACGTTCATCTACCGGTATTGCAATATGCGAGTCTGGCGCTACCGCCCCATGCCCAGGAAAATGTTTACCAATACTGGCCATTCCCGCCTCCGCCAAGCCTCGCTGAAAAGCCAATGCCACGGCGGAAACCACCTTTTTATCCGCCGAAAAAGCCCGGTCACCGATAACCTCGCTACAGCCATAATCCAAATCCAGTACCGGCGCAAAACTAAAGTCGACCCCAACTTGGCGCAGTTCAGCGGCCATTAACCAGGCCAAGGATTGCGCATACTCTTCGCCACGCTGTTGCTGCTCGTTATAGACTTCGCCCAAGGCTTGCATACAAGGAATTAGACTAAAACCCTCGGTAAAACGCTGCACTCGCCCGCCTTCGTGGTCGACCGCTATTAACAAAGGCTCTTCTCTAAGCGCATGCACCTGCTCACATAACAGGCTCACCTGCTCAACAGACTCATAGTTTCTAGAAAATAGAATCAGCCCTCCAACTAAAGGATGCTGTAAAATTTCTCGGTCTACTTGCGATAACTCAACGCCATCAATATCGATCATTAAAGGGCCAAGTGGCATAGGCGATTTCATATTTATAGTTTATCCTTATTCATTAATTTCTTATTCAGCATAAACCTTTGGAGATTTATTATGCGTTCCGTTATTTTACTACTTAGTTTATTGTTACTGAGCCCGACTGCGTTTTCCGAAGACAGCGAAGAGGAAGCGGCACCCGAAATAATATACATGGCCCTAACCCCGCAATTTACCGTTAACCTGCTCGGTAATAAACATTATTTACGCGCCTCTATTCAGCTGCAAGTTACCGATAATGACACAAAAAGCGCCATTCAAAAAAATGACCCCGCTATTCGCCACACCCTCATCGTATTATTAAGCAACAACCTGATTGAAAATGTTTCAAGCACCACCGGCAAGCTTGAGTTACAAGATAAAGCGGTCATCGAGCTCAATAAAACACTCGAAAAATACACCAACAGCAGTGGCGTTGAAAAGGTATTTTTTACCGAGTTTGTCGCCCAATAGTCGTTTATTCGATAATCACCCGCGTCGCCACCTCGACTCGTTCATACAACTCAATGATATCTTCATTGAACATCCTGATGCAGCCATGTGACGATGGCTGCGGCAGGATCAACTCGTCTGGCGCGCCGTGGATATAGATATAGCGACGCATCGTATCCACCGAACCTAAACGATTGCGGCCTTTTTCAAGGCCCGACAGCCATAAAATACGGCTTAATATCCAATCTCTGTTTGGCTGACTAGCAGCCAATGTCGGCTGATAGATCTCCCCCGTTAAACGTCGCCCAACAAACACACTACCAAGCGCTGCGGCTCGGCCAATTTTTGCACGAATAGTATGCTCACCACGTGGTGTACATTCACTACCAGCCTGCTCACCTAAACCGTTTTTTGCACTGCAAATTTGATACGATTTTATTAAACTATTGTTATCAAACAGGCTCAGTAACTGCTGCTGAATATCAATCTTTATAAACGGCAACGAGGGCATCATTTATTTTTCGAATAAGGCTATCGATTCGACGTGTGAGGTATGTGGGAACATATCCATCACCCCCGCTTTTTTCATCGTATACCCCAACTCATTCACCATAATCGCCGCATCACGCGCCAATGTTGATGGATTACATGAGATATACAGCACCTGCTTAGCGCCCCATTTAGGCAAGTAGTGCAATATTTCTTTAGCGCCTAAACGCGGTGGGTCGATCAATACTTTATTGTATTTTTTGTTAATCCAATCATCATTGGGCAATTCTTCCATTAAGTTTGCCACATGAAAATCAACATTACTTAAACCGTTTTTATCGGCATTTTGCTTAGCGCGTTTAATTAGATCATCGCTACCTTCAACCCCGGTCACTTGCCCGGCAACACGCGCCATGGGCAAGGTAAAATTACCCAAACCACAAAATAAATCCAACACCTTGTCGTCTTCATTAAGCTGTAACGTTTCCAACGCACGGTTAATCATCTTACGGTTGATTTCTACGTTCACTTGCACAAAATCGCTCGGACCAAAATACAAGGTGACATCATTCGGTAATTGATAACTCAGTGCGGGCTTTTCACCACTGATCGGCTTAATGGTATCGGGGCCTTTCGACTGGCTATAAATATCCACCTCGGCAGACTGCTCAAAAGCTTTTAATAAGTCGAGGTCATTATCGCTCAAGGGCTCTAATATTCTAAACACAAGGGCGGTACGGTTATCGCAGATAGACACTTCAATTTGTGGGATTTTATCTTTAATCGATAACTCACCAATCAACGCAGACAAGTCCATCAAACGCTTACCAACGGCGCTATGCAAGACCTCACATTGTTCAATTTCAGCGAGGTACGGGCTCGCTTTTTCCCTAAAGCCGACCAATACACGGCCTTTTTTCACCACGTCCTTAACCCCTAAACGGGCACGGTGGCGATAACCCCAATGCGGGCCGCTCAATGCTGGCCAGAGTTCAATATTTTCCAGCTTACCGATGCTCTTAAACTGATCGATAAGAATCGTCTGTTTCGCTAAAATTTGTTTCTCGGGGTCTAGATGCTGAAAACTACAGCCACCACAAATATCGTAATGCTGGCAGCCCGGCTCCACTCGGTCGGCAGATGCTCTTAGTACCTCGGTGACGCGACCTTCAGCGAAGTCCTTCTTCTTTTTACTGTATTCAAAAATGACCTCCTCACCCGGCAAGGCTCCGGCAATAAAAACTGCCTTATCATCTACGTGGGCAACCCCACGTCCATCGTGAGCCATCGACTCGATAGTCGCTTTCGCCGTTTCTGGGGGTAAATTCTTACGTCTGTTTCTACGTCTTGCCATGTCGCTGTTACAACCATTTTGTCAGTCATTAATGAGCGATATTTTAAACGCTAAACGCTCATTAGTCTGGAAAAATACCGGTCGATATATATCGATCGCCACGATCACAGATCACCACCACGATGGTGGCGTTTTCAAGCCGCTTTGCCAATTCCAAGGCGACATACGTTGCACCACCGGATGATACCCCACAAAAGATGCCTTCTTTTGCCGCCAACGCTCGTGTTGTGTCTTCTGCCTGTTGTTGATCAACCTGCAAAATCTCATCGACTCGAGAGCGGTCATAAATCTTTGGTAAGTACTCTTCAGGCCAACGACGGATACCAGGGATTTTTGACTCACCTTCCGGCTGCACCCCGATAATTTGAACCGCTGGATTTTGCTCTTTTAAAAACATCGAGGTCCCCATGATCGTGCCGGTGGTCCCCATCGAGCTGACAAAATGAGTCACCTCGCCAGCCGTATCACGCCAAATCTCTGGCCCAGTCCCTCGGTAATGCGCCAACGGATTATCGGCATTAGCAAATTGATCCAACACCTTGCCCTCGCCATTAGCTTCCATTTCCCTAGATAGGTCTATCGCGGCTTCCATACTACCCGCCGCTGGGGTCAGGATAATTTCTGCACCATAGGCCTTCATCGATGCCCTACGCTCGGCGCTCATATTATCGGGCATGATTAAAATCATTTTATAACCCTTGATCGCCGCCGCCATCGCCAAGGCAATACCGGTATTGCCGCTGGTGGCTTCGATCAAACAATCACCCGGTTTAATATCACCCCGTAATTCCGCTTGCTGGATCATGCTCAGGGCCGGGCGATCTTTCACTGAACCCGCTGGATTATCACCTTCTAACTTTAATAAAATAATATTGGAGGTGGTATTTAGCCGCTGTAAACGCACTAGCGGCGTATTACCAACAAAGTCTTCAATCGTAGGGTAGCTCATGTTTTCTCTGAAAAGATCAATAAGTGCGCCACCGTACCACACCTGCTCCGCTGGTTTTAATAGTTTTACGTTATGTGCTTAGGCCTAGCTGTCTATGTTAATATCTTTATAAAGAGCATAAAAAGCACCTCGTTAACACCTAAATAAAGACCTCCTAAGATGGGCCCTCAACAACTATTTATTTATTTTCTAGCCAGCCTTGGCTTCCTCGGTTCATCACCATTACTCGCGCAGCATAATGGCGGCTTGGACTTTTTCCACGGCGAAGCCCCCGTTGTATTATCCGCCACTCGGCTTGCTCAGCCACAAATTGAAGCACCGGCAACCATTAGCATCATTGATCGTCAAATGATTCAACTGTCTGGGGCTAAAAACATAGCCGATCTCTTTCGCCTAGTACCGGGCATGCATGTCGCGAATTTTCGAGGCAATCGAGCCATTGTCGGCTATCAGGGCCTTAGCAGTGAATACCCACAAGGCGTGCAAGTACTGATTGATGGTAAGTCTGAATACAGTCCATTATTTGGCGGGGTTAACTGGGCCACCTTCCCCTTATTATTAGAGGATATTGAACGCATTGAAATAAGCCGTGGACCTAACGGTGCCACCTTTGGTTCTAATGCCTTCCAAAGTGTCATCAACATCATGACCAGTCATAGCCAGCAATTACAGGGCAGTCAGTTGAAGGTCACCCTCGCGAATCGAGGTTATCAACGCACTATTTTCCGGCATGGTCTACACACTAAGCAGCTAGACCTTCGGCTTAGCATCAGCCAACTTGACGACGCGGGTTATGCCAATAATTTTGATGATACGCGACAAAGCATGCTCAACACTCGCGCCGATTATTCATTTAACCAACAAGACAGCCTGCAAATAAACCTTAATGCGCTCAATACACTAAGAGAAACCGCTAACCCAGACGACCCCAATGACCCGTTTGACCCTCGACGCCAGCAAGATGAAAGTTATTATTCAATAGCCACTAAATGGCAGCGCAGCATCAATTCGGACGAACAATTATCGGCAAAACTGTCATATACCTTGATGAACAGCAAGGATGCCTATAGCCACGATGCCAGCACTTTATTTGGTGCCGGCGCTAACTACTCCGCAGATCAAAGTGCTAGTTACGACCGTTGGGACTTTGAATTCGAACAACTCACAAAACCGAATGATAACACTCGAATAGCTTGGGGCTTCGGCTTACGCAGTGACCGTGTTAGCTTACCGTTTTGGATCGGCGACGACAAAAAATACGATAACTCCTTACAACGTATATTTAGTAATATTGAGTGGCGAGTCAGTCAGCAGTTGATCATCAATACCGGTGCATTATGGGAACATACTCAACTATCCGGTCATCAGCTATCCCCCCGCTTCGCGCTCAATTATTTAGTGAATGAGCAGCAAAGTTTACGACTGATTGTCTCACGCGCCTATAGAAGCCCCGTCCCCGTTGAGAATCAATTCAACGCCGAACACGTCATTCAAACTGCTGCCGGTGAACTACGAATTCCCGTGCTGAATAATAACGGCAATACGATAAGACCCGAAACCATCAATTCCTTGGAGCTTGGTTACCACGGGCGGTATTGGCATAATGCTCTGGTGATTGACTTTAAGTTATTTCGCAATGAGTATGACCACCTCGTTGACACCGACATTAGCAGTCAAGCAGACGCTATCACACTCAATGGCCTCACCGTCGCCCATAGCCCGTTGACACCCAACCCCGCGCCTTTTTTAAGCATTCATAATTGCCAGGCTGCCGATGTTAACGGGTTTGAACTAGAGTTAAACTACCGGCCTAACCGGCAGGATTTATTGCATCTGACTTATAGTCACAACCACGTGACAGCCAACGCAGACCCTAGGCTGCAAGCGTCCATCCCCACAGACACCTTCAGCCTGTTAGCCGCGCACCATTTTAATGCTGAGCAATGGGCCAGCGTCGCCTTTTATTACACCGGCAGTATGCGTTACAAAAACTCGGGGCAACAGCAAGGTCCAACGAGGCGGTTGGACCTCAACGCTGGCACTAAACTAAAAGTGTCGCCGCGACAAAACATTGACATCAACCTTGGTTTACAACTCGCCTTAGATACTAATACTGACTTTTTAACCGCGTTCAAACTTGATAACCGTGCCTTCGTTGAAGCCAGTGTTAACTTCAACTAAAGATTAATCATCGTACCTATTTATTTGTCCGCTATAATCCCCCAAAAATACCAGGCCCCTACTCTGCACCAATGAAAACACTCTCGCTATCCACACTCGCTGCGCTTTTTTGCTCAGCAACGCTGGCATCACCCACCGTTATAGCTAAGGATAGCGCCGACTTGTCTTTTTTTGAGCAAGAAATACCCATTGTATTATCCGCGACCCGCTTAGCTCAGCCACAAAATGAAGCGCCCGCCACGGTTAGTATTATTGACCGTGAACTCATTAAACTATCGGGTGCAAAAAACATCCCTGAAATTTTTCGTCTAGTGCCTGGCATGCACGTGGGTTATTTCCGCGGAAATAATCCCGTTGTCGCCTACCAAGGGCTGTCCAGCGAATACCCGCAAGGGGTACAGGTGCTAATCGATGGCCGTTCAGTTTACAGCCCCCTGTTTGGCGGGGTTGACTGGGCCAACCTACCCTTACTTATCGAGGATATCGAACGCATCGAAATTATTCGCGGTGCTAACGGCTCCTCTTTTGGCTCTAACGCCTTTCAAAGTGTTATCAATATCAGCACCAGCCACTCGGTGCAATCAAACGGCTTGCAAGTTAAGTCGATACTGGGTGAGCACGGCTATCAACGCAGTGTACTCAGGGCCGGAGGCGGATCTGAGGACATGAACTTCCGCATCGGTGCCTCGCATATTGATGACTCGGGTTATCGTAATAATCATGATGACAATCGACAAGACACCATCAATGCACGTATTGACTATCAGCTCAGCGCCAACGATTCACTACAGCTCAACATCGGCGCCGTTAACAGCCTAAGACAAACTAAAAACCCTAAGCAAACCCCTGACCCGTTTGACCCCGCTCGCCAAGTCGAAAGCTCTAATTACTCTGCACATATAAAATGGGAAAAGCAAACAGCGGACCGGCAGCAATTTATCACCCAGTTTTCATACACCCAACACCAGCAAACTGACAAGGTCAGCTCGGTATTTGACTCAGGTATTCCAGGAGTTGGTGATGTCAGCAGCCAGCTCGATTACAGTCAATATTACGAGCGTTATGACCTTGAATTTGAACACCAGTTTGAAGCCTCAGAGGCGCTACGCATATCATGGGGAATAGGCAATAGAAACGATCGTGTGTATATCCCTCTATGGCTCGGTAGCGATAAAACCTTTGATAACTCACTGCAACGCATCTTTAGTAATATTGAGTGGCGGCCCTTTCGCCAAGTCGTGGTCAATCTAGGTGCGCTTTGGGAGCAAAACCTACTAAGTGGCGATGGCTTATCTCCTCGAATAGCCGTTAATTATTTGCCCTCCAAACAGCATAGTTTCAGACTATCAGCCTCACACTCCACTCGTGTGCCAGTACTCACTGAAGAGCACTTTCACGTCGACCTGGCGTTGGAGTCGGTATCGGTACCCGGTTTACTATTTACCCAGCCTGTAGGCAGAAGCACCCATGAGCTTGAAGCCGAAAAGGTGGATTCATTTGAGCTCGGTTATCACGGCTTATTTATCAACAACGCACTAAGCCTCGACCTCAAATTATTCAGAAATGAATACGATCAACTAATCGACACCCGTGATATAGACACCCCCCTTTCTATTAGCCTTGATGGTAAGCCCCTAGCTCCCTTTACGATTGATGCCGGCAATAAAATAAAGTTATTTGACAACCTTTATTACGCCAACATAAACGGCTATGAATTTGAACTAAACTACCGCCCAAACAAAAACAATTTAGTGCATATTGGTTATGCTTACAATCACGTCAATGTAGGTGGTTTAAACAATAAGGATATAAGGAATATCCAACGCTCTGTCCCCAAAGACATCTTTAATATGCTATTGGCACACACCTTTAATAATGGGCTTTGGCTCAGTACAGCCTTATATTATACCGGCAGCATGGAGTATTTAGACTCCGGCAACCCGCAAGGCCCGATGCGCCGCTTAGACCTGAATATTGGTCAAGCTATTAAACTCGCTGCTGGACAAAACCTAGACCTATCGTTCAGCCTGCAATTAGCACTCGATAAAAACAAGGATTTCCTAAACGAGTTCCACCTCGATAACCGCGCCTTTATTGAAGCGAACTACAGCTTCGAATAACAAATAACTAATACATGGACCGTATCATTACAACAAACAAGCACGGCAGAAGCACTCTCTTTTCGAGCGTGTCAAAACCGTCTAATCCGCGCTCAGCCCCCCTGCTGAGCAGTGATCGACTTACCTGCTTATTTCTCTGCCGGTACACTGGAGTCGCTAGCCGTGAGCACGCCGCATGAGAATATTAGCTAATATGCTTTTAAATAGCTTACGTCGCCCCCTCACGCGTATATTCTTCGCCATTATACTCTTGTGCCCCTTTAGCACCTTTGCGCTCAATATTAGCCTTATTTATAACCCTGAGAGCTCTTACCAGACTAGCTTTCTACACGCCTTATCTGAGCATTTAACGAATAGCGACAATATTCAGCTTAAGACAATCCCCAGTACTGAACTGTCTTCGGTTTCATTATCACCCCCGTCTATTGATGCGCTGGTCAACCTTGATGGCAACAGTATTGGCAAGGTTCTGACACTGGGCTTACAAAGACCGACCTTCCACGCGATGACCACACTGGCTAACGCTCGCCGTTACGCCGCCTGTCTGCCTAATTGCCTCAACAGTTTGGCGCAGCACCGTTTCTTTGTGCTCGACCAACCAGCCGCCCGCCAGCTCGATTTAATTCAGTTGATTAGCCCCGCATTTAACAATATCGGCGTCATCGTCACCGATTACTCCTTACCCCACTTTACCGGCTTAAAAAAACTAGCGGTAATAAGGCAGCAAACCGTTATTCAACATTTAACCAGCTCAGCCAGCCTTCGTTACAAAATCAACGATATCGCAAAAACATCCGACATCATCTTAGCCGTCGCCGACACACGTATTTATAACGCCTCATCATTACCACAAATACTGCTAACCAGTTACCGCCATAAAACCCCCGTCATTGGTTTTTCTAAGGGTTTCATCAAGGCGGGCGCCATCGCGGGAACAGTTAGTAACTTACAACAACTCACCCAGCAACTTAGTGAACGCTTATTAGTACACGACTCGGCCATAGAATATGAGGATGGCAACCTAGTCTACCCAAAATACTTCGATGTACTGACTAACCGTCATGTCGCCAAAAGTTTAAACCTCCACTTTCCCAGTGACGATGAACTAAAAAAGCAGCTGCTGTCCCATGAAGGCTTACAATAAACTTCCCGTACAAAGCAAACTACTGCTGCTCAGCGTATTACCTGCCGCAGTAGTGGCCATTACCCTAGCGATCTACTTCACCAGCACTCGTTTAAATGACATGTATGACTTATTGCATAAAACGAATCAAAATTTAGCCAGCTCTATCGCCGAAGCCAGTATCAACAGTGTATTCACAGGCAATATCGAAGCCTTGGACACCATCATCAGTTCTTATGAAAATGAAACCGACCTCATTTCCATCAGCATCACCGATGCATTTGGTAGTCTGTTATCAACAAACCATACGGCTAATAACAACAGTGCCGAAGCGTCAACGGCCACTACAAAAATAGTGCAGGCGATTCAATTAAAAAGAATTTCTACAGACGAAGGCTTTGATAGCTTACTTGTGGGAAGCCCTCCGCAAACGAGCGATATCATTGGTTATGTATCCATCGTCATTTCCTACCAATCTATCCAGCAACGACAATACGATATCTTATTGCATAGTTTTTACATCACCGTGGTATTGTTGATTATCATCGGTATCATTGCCCGCTATATCAGCAATTCCTTAGGCAAACCTATTCTCGACTTAGCCGGTAATGTAAAAAACATCACCGATGGTGAGTACCACTTAGCAGACATTGACTACCATAGCCCCGATGAGATATCCACGCTCATCTCAGGTGTCCAGCAGATGGCCTTAGTTCTTGAGCAACACCAAGATATATCCGCAAAAAAAGTCAGTATTGCCACCCAAGAATTACGCCTGCAAAACGACAAGCTTTTTGATGCACAAGAAGAGCTCATTAAAGCCGCCCGAGAAAAATCTAGGTTCGTTTCGCATATCAGCCATGAAATCCGCACCCCACTCAATGGCATCATTGGTTTTCTTGAAATCATCAAAAAAACGCCACTCGATGAGGCACAAACGAAGCTTGTTAACTCTTCATACCTTTCGGCTAAAAATTTACACGTTATCATCAATGAAGTGCTCGATTTAGCACAATTAGAAGCCGGTAAGGTGAAGATTAACCGCAGCGACTTTAACCTTAAAGAATCGATTGAGGATACCTTAGCTACCTTGTCTGTATTGGCTGAAAGCAATGGTGTCACCGTGCATTACCAACACGACCTAAATGCCGCTGAATTCATCAACCAAGACCGCGTCAAATTTGGCCAGATATTGCTCAACCTCGTGGGTAATGCAATAAAATTTAGCCCAAATTCTATCGTCAAGGTTAGCTTAAAAGCCGATAAACCGAAGAAGAACCATATTGAATTATGTATTCAGGATCAAGGTATCGGTATTAGTAATAAAAATATCAATAAATTATTCCGTTCATTCTCTCAGCTAGATGATGCCACTAGCGTACAGGGAACCGGTTTAGGTCTCGCCATCACAAAACGCATACTCGATGCGCTGAACGGTAGTATTAGCGTACAAAGTACGCTCGGCACTGGCAGTCTATTTTGTTTTTCACTGCCATTTAGCGACGCTAAAACAGCTGTATCTCCTAAGTATTCTGTCGACACCTGCGACCCCAGCTACCCTGACCTATCCTCAATAAAAATATTAGTCGCCGATGATAATGAAATTAATCGTTTATTATTAACTCATTTATTAGAAGAGCAACACGCTCAAGTCAGCTGCGCCAACGATGGTCAGCAAGCTGCCGACTTGGCAACCAGCCAAGACTTTGACTTAATGCTGCTGGACCTCAGAATGCCGTTCAAAATGGGTAATGAAACGCTGCACGAAATTCGTCGCGATAGCCAGCACCGAAATTACACCACACCAGCTATTGCCATAACCGCCCATATAACAACCGGTGAAGTACGCGCTAACCACATCAGCGCATTCGACGGCTACCTAACCAAGCCGATTGATCATAGTGAATTTTTCACTCTGCTTGAACAATTACTCGGTGAGCACGATAGTAAATCCACGCCCTTTTTAGCCGTAGGCGAATATCAGCAAAAAACAAACCCCAATAAGGTCTTTGACTACGAACGTGCAAAGAAAAACATGAACGCCGACAGTCAACTGATGAATATTATTATGGCTAAGTTCTTTAGCGAATTACCACAGCTACAGGCTGCCGTTTCAGCTGACATAAAACAGGAAGATTTATTAAGTGCCGCTGAAATCGTACACAAGATTCAAGGTTCCTGTGCCTATTGCGCGGCAAACGCGCTACAAACCGCAGCCAAGCAACTTGAAGTTAGTTTACGCGATAAACACAACGACTTACTGCAAGAGAATTACCAACAATTTGAAGCCGAAATGGAACGTTTACTGGCTGCCAAACCCCAAATAATTCGTGCCTTAGAAACGCCCGCCGAATAACTCAGCGCACATCTAGTGATAGACGCCTTGTAGCCAACTCCGTCAGTCACTAGACAGCTCTTGTTTCCAGCCGATCACCGCCGTTATCACTCCGAACAACATATAAAATATAATTTCGGCAATATTCAAGTTAAAAAACACCGTCACCGGCGTCATCCCCGACAAGCCATACACCCCCATGATAATACAAAATGGCCCAATAATTTGATTCATCAAACTCGCGTAGGAACCATCAAAGAAAATCACCGAGGCCAGCAAACACATCCCTGTAATAATATGCCCTGTACACTGTAATTGAGTGAGGGTAAAAAAGATAAACGCCTCGCCAGTAAATGGGATACCTACCACCCCAATGAGGATCAACAAAAAACCCACATACTTCGCATACTCAATATTCAGGTTATGGTGATCCGTCCATAATTTGTGCACCCCATCATCCACATGAAGGTGCGCGTGCCGCTCAATAGTTGTACCCATATAGATTCCTCCTAAATACTTCGAAGCCACCGTAAGACAATCACCTCCTAATGAAGTTCCCTACAGTCAGCAACTACAGCAAGCATAAAAAAGGGCCGAGTAGCAAAGCTACTCGGCCCTTTTAGCCCCGTGATGGCGACTACTAATACATCCCTGACCTAGTGAACAACATAATCGTAAAGGTCTGAAATTTCTTCTTGAGACAGTTTTTCACCCCAAGCCGGCATTTGACCCTTGCCGTTAGAAACAGAGTTCATAAAACGCTCTTTTTGTCCTTCTGGAAAGGTTCTCAAGTCATACGTTGTACCCGATGTTTTCATCTTAACACCATGACAATGCGAACACGTTTGCTCATAAAGCTCTGCACCATGTTTCACCGAAGCGCTCCATGTTGTTTCATCATCCACGACGTCCGCTTTAGCTGATTTAATAACCGGAGGCAGAATTGTTTCTGCGGCAACCGTGCTGTTACTGCCTTCGCCTAAATCAAACACCCAAATAGAACCACCGGCATTTACATTTTTAAGCTTAGGATCACCGGAGAATGCGTTATACACCCCACCAATACCACTCACTACGGCAATATACTGTTTACCATCTAATTGATAAGTAATTGGCGGTGCAATAATGCCCGAACTGGTTCTAAATTCCCAAAGCTTCTCACCCGTTTTTGCATTAAAGGCATATAACTCACCCGTTTGTGCACCAGAAAACACCAAGTTACCCTTAGTTACCAAGGTTCCACCATTCATTGGAATCGTTGATGGGAACTGCCATACCGTTTTACCGGTGGTTGGCTCAATCGCTTTCAAATAACCCTTAGGCTCATCTGGCAATAACCATTCGAACGTCATGCCAATATAGAAAATACCCGGTTTATATTCTTGTTGAACCGGTGTGTATTTCCAACCAATATTGAAGGTATTAGCATAAGCCAAACCTGTTTCTGGGCTAAATGACATTGGTGCAACATTTTTACCACCAAAAGCGGATGGCCAAATTTCAGTTTGCTCGCCAGTGGCAATCATGTTTTTAACACGTTCAGCACGAATTGGACGCCCAGTTTCCATATCAATACCGTCGGCCCAGTTAAGCTTATCAACATATTGATTCGCTTTTAATAACTCACCGGTTACTCTATCGATCACATAGAAATAGCCATTACGATTAGCTTGAATAAGCACTTTTCTTGGCGTTCCATCGATATCAATATCGATCAACATCGGATCATTCACACCATCGTAATCAAACGGATCATTCGGGGTAAATTGGTAATGCCACACGAGTTCGCCCGTTGTCGGTCTAATCGCAATAATACTATTGGTATAAAGGTTATCCCCTGGGTGCATTGCCGCATTCCAAGGTGCTGCATTACCCACGCCCCAGTAAACTAGGTCTAAGTCTTTATCATAAGAACCGATCAACCAAGTTGGGCCACCGCCTCGTTTCCAATCATCACCTTCCCAAGTATCACCACCTGGCTCACCGGGTTCTGGAATGGTGTAAAAGCGCCATAATAGCTCACCTGTTTTTGGGTCACGGCCATCAATAAAAGCTCTAACTCCAAACTCACCACCCGACATACCGGTAATCAGCACCCCATTGGCGACTAAAGGCGCACTGGTCATGGAGAAACCTTCTTTCACGTCAGCGGCAACTTCATCCCAAATGATCGTGCCATTTTTAG
This sequence comes from Cycloclasticus sp. 46_120_T64, assembly GCA_002162695.1. Taxonomy (GTDB): domain Bacteria; phylum Pseudomonadota; class Gammaproteobacteria; order Methylococcales; family Cycloclasticaceae; genus Cycloclasticus. The sequence goes on from MAAM01000006.1 coordinate 236,019, forward strand.
GGTCCATTGCTAATACGTGATTATCAAGCGTTGCACGGTATAAAACACCATCATGATAAGTCACACCGCGGTTAGTAATACCACAACAGGTCACGGTATCGGCTGGGTATTCAATCATCGACTTCCATAGCTGTCTGCCTGTTTTAGCGTCAATCGCAAAGGTCGAGTTATGATTCGTCGCATACATGATGCCATCAATCACAATAGGCTGGGTTGATTGGCCACGGTTATCCCCCATGGATAATACCCATGCCGGCTTCAAACTGTGAACATTCTTATCATTGATTTGTGTCACTTCAGCAAAACGCTGAAGATTTTGTGCTACGCCGTAAAAGGGCACCGATACATCAGCTTCAGTAACAGGCTCAACACTGTTCTCGGCCAGCACCTCTTTTTCAGGCACCACAACCGCAGCCTCGTTGACTTGGCTGGACGCTGCTTCAGTCGCCGCCTTGTCATCACTACAAGCCACCAAAAAGGTGGCCATTAAAAAGAAAACTATTTTTTTCATTGTCCCATGTCCCATTAATATTATTTTATTGATAACAACAGTCAGTTCTATCAGATTTCCAGCGATAAATATACCACCGAACTAAACAGCCCGTGATAATTACGCCAATAATAAGGCTAAAATATCGCGGGTTTTCTCTTTCATCAACTCGACATTGCCTTTCGACTCGACATTCAAACGCACCACAGGTTCGGTATTTGAGCGTCTTAAATTAAAACGCCAACGGTCGAATTCCACCCCGATACCATCGGTAAGATCCACCTTAACAGCCTGTTCTTTATACGCTGCTAATACTCGATCAATCGAGCCTTCGGGGTCGTCTAACTTACTGTTTATTTCACCCGATGATGGGTACGCCGCTATCCGTTCCGCCACCAATTGTGACAACTTTTTATTTTTAGCATTCAATAAACCGGCCACCAATAACCAAGGAATCATTCCGCTGTCACAATAAGCAAAGTCTCTAAAGTAATGATGCGCACTCATTTCTCCACCGTACACCGCATCTTCCTTACGCATACGCTCTTTAATGAAGGCGTGGCCCGTTTTACTCATAATCGCTTCGCCACCGGCCGCCTCAACAATGTCGATGGTGTTCCAGGTTAAACGCGGATCATAAATAATTTTTGCTTCAGGGGTCGTCGCCAAAAAGGCGTCGGCCAATAAACCGACGATATAATAGCCTTCAATAAAGTCACCGTTTTCATCGAACAAGAAACAACGGTCAAAATCGCCATCCCAAGCAATACCCATATCGGCGCCATGCGCTTTCACCGCCTCAGCGGTCGCAGGGCGATTCTCAACGAGTAAGGGGTTAGGGATTCCATGCGGAAAGGAACCGTCGGCTTCATGATGAATTTTTATAAATTCAATCGGTACCGACGCTTGCTGAAAACGCTTTTCCAGCTCATCAATCACGTGACCTGCAGCACCATTGCCGGCGTTAACCACGAGCTTTAGCGGTTTTAAATCATCGGTATTTAGGTAGGTTAATAAATGGTCGACATACGCAGATAAGGTTGAAATATGCTCGGTTGTCCCTCTTACTTGACCGGCAATTTCCTTGAAATCATTCTGTTCGGCGAGCTGCTGAATATCGTTTAACCCGGTATCACCACTGATCGGTTTTGAATCCTCACGTACCAACTTCATTCCGTTGTAGTCAATAGGGTTATGGCTCGCGGTGACTTCAACCCCACCATCGACGCCGAGGTATTTGGTGGCAAAATAAATTTCCTCAGTGCCAACCATACCAATATCTAATACATCAACCCCGGCATCTTTCAAACCATTCGCCACCGCGGCCTTTAGTGCCGGACTGGTTTCACGTATATCACCACCAATCACTATTTTTTTTGCCTGTAAATATTGGCCAAAGGCACGACCAATTCGGTAGGCAATATCTTCATCTAATTCTGTTCCAAGCTGCCCTCTAATATCGTAGGCTTTAAAACAACTCAATCGCTCAGTCATATTTATTCTCTTATTAGTATTTAAGTTAGCCTGGAGCACTGACTCCAAAGCTTTATTATTTTATCTAGCCGCGTTGGTAGTTATCCGCAAAACGAACAATATCGTCTTCACCCAAGTAACTACCCGATTGCACTTCTATCATTTCCAAGGGCACACAGCCTGGATTATGTAAGCGGTGTTTAACGCCTAATGGAATATAGGTCGACTCATTTTCACTCAACAATAATACCTTCTCCCCACAAGTGACTTCTGCTGTACCACTCACTACAATCCAGTGTTCAGCTCGGTGATGGTGCATTTGCAAAGATAAGGAAGCCCCAACATTAACGGTGATACGTTTCACTTGGAAACGCTCACCTAGGTCTATCGAATCGTAGTTCCCCCAAGGGCGATAACATAGGCGGTGGCTCTCGGCCTCTGGCCGCTGGTCTTTAAGCAAACGGCTAACAATATGTTTCACCTGCTGGGCACTTTCTTTACTCGCTACCATCACCGCATCGGCGGTTTCAACCACCACAACATCATCCAAACCCAATACCGAAACGAGGCGGTGCTCACTATGAACGTAAGAATTACTCACCTCATCGATCATCACGTCACCTTGCACAACGTTGTTATTGGCGTCTTGCTCGGCACACTCCCAAAGCGATGACCAAGAACCCACGTCATTCCAACCCGCATCAAGCGGCACCACAACCGCCTTACTGGTATGTTCCATTACCGCGTAGTCAATAGAGTCCGCTGGACAGGCTTCAAACGCCTCGGTATGCAAACGAGTAAAGTCTAAATCTTTAACACCCTTTGCTAACGCATCAACGCAGCTGCTGAGTATTTCTGGCGAATGCTGTTCCAATTCACTCAATAAGGCCGACGCCTTAAACATAAACATACCGCTGTTCCAATAATACAATCCAGAATCCACATACTGCTTGGCCGTCGCTAAGTCGGGTTTTTCGACAAAGGCCTTGACCTCACTCAGTGTATTTTTCTCTGCGGCTTGAATATAACCATAACCAGTATTGGGTGCCGTCGGCACGATCCCAAAGGTTACTAAATACCCTGCCTGAGCTTGCTTCTGCGCTACTTCAATCGCTCGATGAAAAGCCGCAACATCCTCAATCACATGATCGGCAGCCAACACCAATAAAACAGGGTCTTCCCCCGATTGTGCGGCTTGCAAAGCGGCAATCGCCAAGGCCGGCGCGGTATTGCGCCCAAAGGGTTCTAAAATAATGCTACTGCTATTTACTTCAAGTTCGTGTAATTGCTCCGCCACCATAAAACGATGATCATTATTACAAACCACGATCGGTGCGCTTATTCCATCGAGGCCATCCAAGCGTAACAAGGTGTCTTGGAACATCGTGTGCTCACCAAATAAGGAAATAAACTGCTTCGGTTTGTGTTTTCTTGATAAAGGCCAAAGGCGCGTGCCGTTGCCCCCTGACATTATTACTGGGATCATACTACTGTCCTTGTTGATTATTATTGTTGATAACTTCCATCTAAAACGTGTTCACACCAAGCTTGATTAGCTAAGTACCATTGTACAGTTTTCCGAATTCCACTCTCAAAGGTTTCTAGCGGAGTCCAATTAAGTTCTTGTTGAATTTTACTCGCATCAATCGCGTAGCGCACATCATGCCCCGCCCGATCGGCAACATAGCTAATTAAGTCCTGATATTGTTCGACGCCAGCCGGTTTGTCAGGCGCTAATTCTTCTAACAACTGACAAATCGTTTTCACCACCTCGATGTTCTGCATCTCATTATGCCCGCCAATATTATAGGTTTCGGCAATAGCTCCCGTGGTGGCCACCAACACCAAGGCCCTCGCGTGGTCTTCTACGTATAACCAATCCCGTATTTGATGCCCTCGACCATAAACCGGTAATGGCTTACCGGCCAAAGCGTTAAGAATAACCAATGGGATTAGTTTTTCAGGGAAGTGATAAGGCCCATAATTATTCGAACAATTGGTAATCAACGTTGGAAAACCGTAGGTTCTATGCCAAGCCCGCACGAGATGATCAGAACTCGCTTTGCTGGCTGAGTACGGTGAACTCGGTGCATACGGGGTCGACTCGGTAAACAGTTCATCGGTACCTTCTAAATCTCCGTACACCTCATCGGTTGAGACGTGGTGAAAACGAAAACCGGCTTTCTTCACTTCGCCGAGTGTCAGCCAATACTGCCTCGCTTGTTCCAGCAAGGTATAAGTGCCAATAATATTGGTATGAATAAATTCTGCCGGCCCATCAATAGAGCGGTCCACATGTGATTCAGCGGCTAAATGCATAATAATATCGGGCTGATACTGTGCTAATACACGTTGAATTTCCGTCGCATCACAGATATCCACCTGTTCAAAACTGTAACGTGAATGGCCACTTATCGAGGCTAAGGATTCTAAGTTTCCCGCATACGTTAACTTATCAACATTAACCACGCGATAATCCGCACCGTTCATTAAGTGCCTGATAACGGCTGAACCAATAAAACCAGCCCCCCCAGTGACTAAAACTGTTGTCATTATTATGTTTCCTTTAAGGCCGCTAAGCAGTGTATTAATGAATCTTTCCAATAGGGTATTTTTAAAGCAAACTGCTGTTTAATCTTCGCCTTGTTTAACAAACTATAGTGCGGCCGTATTGCTGCAGTTGGGTAGTCCTTGGTTTCAATCGGCAGTACCTCACAATCGATGCTACTTAACTCAAAAATAGCTTTCGCAAAGTCGTACCAGCTACAAACACCTTCGTTGCTATAGTGATAAAGCTGTGTCGTGATGCCTTGCTGATTGAATGACTGATGAGTCACAAGCTGCATTATCGTCTCGGCTAAATCTGGGGCATACGTTGGGCTGCCCAGCTGATCAAAAATAACCGTTAACGTATCTCGTTGCCCGCCTAGCTTTAACATCGTTTTAACAAAATTATTAGCAAACGGCGAATACACCCAAGAGGTGCGAATAATTAATGCATCCAACGGCATGGTCTTGAATACCGCTTGCTCACCCGCTAGCTTGGTCGCCCCGTAAACACTTTGCGGGTCGACCTTATCAGTTTCAATGTAAGGCCTGAACTGTTCACCATTGAACACATAATCGGTGGATATATGGATAAACTTAACTTGCTGCTTAACGGCTATGCTGGCAAGCTTTGCTACCGCGAGATGGTTAATCGCATCGGCTAGCTCGAGCTCGTCTTCAGCCCGGTCAACCGCTGTATAAGCCGCGCAATTAATGATCAGATCAAACGAATGCTGCTGGAAATACGCCTCTATACTGCTGTCTTGCGCTAAATCGAAGCTAGCACGGTCGGCAAACACAAACTCATACTGCGGGTAATGAGCCGCTAGTTGCTGGAACGACTGCCCCAGCTGCCCACTGGCTCCATTGACCAATATCGACTGAAGATTAGGCATAATAATCAACGTTCACATCAAAACAATCTGCCAACTCAGCGAGTAATGGCTGCTTAGTATCTTTCTCCGACAATAATAAGCTGGCTTGCGGCAACTGCCAGTCAATCGCCAATGCTGGGTCAGCAAATGCCAAGCCGCGATCACACTCGGGGGAATAATAATTATCGACCTTATAAGCGAACGTTGCCGTATCACTCAACACCACAAAACCGTGGGCAAAACCACGCGGCACAAACATTTGTTTCTTGTTTTCAGCGCTCAGCTCAACCGCCACGTAGTGACCAAAAGTATCACTGCCCTGCCTAATATCAACCGCCACATCAAGCACTCTGCCGTCAATAACCCGTACCAACTTACTCTGCGCGTGTGGAGCTAACTGAAAGTGCAAACCACGAAGTACGCCTTTGGATGATTTCGATTCATTATCCTGCACAAAATCAACCCGATGGCCCACTGCAGCTTCAAACAAGTCTTGGCGGAATGTTTCTACAAAATACCCACGATCGTCGCCGTGAACGAGCGGCTCTAGCACCAGAACATCGGTTATTTTTTGAGGAGTAAACTTCATTTACTAAATACCTTCTTCCGCACGTTTCAATAAATACTGGCCATATTGATTTTTAGCCAAGGGTTTAGCCAATTCGATCAACTGCTGCTTAGAAATGTAACCTTGTTCGAAGGCAATTTCTTCTAAACAAGCCACCTTTAAACCCTGCCGTTTTTCTATTGTTTCAATAAACTGAGCGGCTTCCAATAAGCTTTCATGAGTACCGGTATCAAGCCAAGCATAACCACGGCCCATCAGCTCAACTTTCAAGCGTTTTTCAAGTAAATAAGCTTGGTTAACACTGGTGATCTCAAGCTCACCTCGTTCAGAGGGCTCCACCTCTTTGGCTTTTTGAATGACATCATTAGGGTAAAAATACAAACCTGTCACCGCATAATTACTTTTCGGTTCTGTCGGTTTTTCCTCAAGACTCACCACGACCCCATCGGCATCAAACTCTGCGACCCCATAACGTTCAGGGTCAGCGACGCGATAACCAAACACCGTTGCCTTATCTTGTTCATTCACATTGGCAACCGCCTGCGCCAACATATTGGTTAAGTCATGGCCGTGGTAAATATTATCTCCAAGCACCAAGCAGACGTCATCATCCGCAATAAACTCTTCACCTAAAATAAAAGCTTGCGCCAAACCATCAGGAGACGGTTGCACAATATATTCAAAGCGTATGCCTAATTCAGTACCATCACCAAGTAAGCGCTGAAAACCGGCTTGATCTTCTGGCGTAGTAATCACCAGAATGTCCTTAATACCCGCTAGCATTAACACTGAAATAGGGTAATAAATCATCGGTTTATCGTAAAGCGGTACTAATTGCTTAGAAACACCACGCGTAATTGGATACAAACGGGTACCACTCCCCCCCGCTAAGACAATTCCTTTCACACCAGACTCCTTTTCCACATTATTGTGGCTTTTAAGCCACTGTTTTATTTGTAGTAACCACATATTTTATATGGATCTTAGGCCTAGCTGATAAATTTCATTCTCCTTTTTAAGCATATTCATCGCTGAGCTTCCTGACCCAAACGCTCTTTCTTGTATACTGGCATTTTTTATTAACGGACGAATAAATGATATTAGTAACCGGTGGCGCTGGCTATATTGCTTCACATACTTGCATAGAATTACTGCAGGCCGGCTATGAAGTACTGGCCATCGACAATCTATCTAACGCCAGCAAAGAATCCTTGCAGCGAGTACAAAAAATAACCGGCAAAAAACTCACCTTTATTAAGGGTGATATACGCAATGAACAATTAATGGCAGAAACATTTCAGCAATATAATATTGCTGCGGTTATTCATTTTGCGGGGTTGAAAGCCGTTGGCGAATCCTGTGCGATGCCCCTTGAGTATTACGATAACAACATCAACAGCACCTTAGTCCTCACACAGGCGATGCAGGCGGCTAATTGCAAAAAGCTGGTCTTCAGCTCGTCAGCTACCGTGTATGGCAACCCAGAAAAACTCCCACTCACCGAAGACATGCCATTATCGGCTACCAACCCTTATGGCCGCTCGAAGCTCATTATTGAAGAAATATTACGCGACTTACCAATAGCCGATGCCATCAAGCAAACAAACCCCCCTTGGTCGGTGGCGCTGCTGCGTTATTTCAACCCTGTGGGCGCCCACCAATCCGGCTTAATCGGTGAAGATCCAAGTGACACACCGAATAACTTAATGCCATTTATCACCCAAACGGCCATTGGTCGGCGTGAAAAACTCGCTATTTTCGGTGATGATTACGACACCGTAGATGGCACCGGTGTTCGCGACTACATTCACGTCGTTGACCTTGCATTGGGACACGTTAAAGCCGTTGAAAAACTCCTATCGGCCGGTGGAATCGAGGGTGTTCAAGCCTACAACCTGGGTACAGGCACGGGTATTAGCGTTTTAGAAATGCTCAACGCCTTCGCCAAAACCAATAAAGTTAAAGTACCTTATGAAATTGTCCCGCGCCGCGCCGGTGATATTGCCGCCTGCTATGCCGATGTTAGCCGGGCAAAAAAAGAACTCAATTGGCAGGCCACACGCCAGTTAGAAGATATGGTCAAAGACAGTTGGCACTGGCAGAGTAAAAACCCTAAGGGTTATAAAAACTAGACGCTACGCTAGCGTTACTCAGCCTCAAATATGCTGAGGCTGAGTTGACAAAAAAAGGTTTCCGCTCGGCTAGCCCATTCTGGCCAGCATATCTTCGCGCATTTTGAACTTTTGAATTTTGCCGGTCACCGTCATTGGGTAGTCATCAACAAAGTCGATATAACGTGGGATTTTAAAGTGAGTAATTTGCCCCTTACAAAAGCCCTTCACCCCCTCAACATCCATATCCTCCCCTTGCAATAGTTTTATCCAAGCACACACCTCTTCCCCCATTTTATGGTCTGGAACCCCAAAAACTTGCACCTCCTGTATTTTAGGGTGGGTGTAAAGAAACTCCTCAATTTCCCGAGGGAAAATATTCTCACCACCGCGAATGATCATATCCTTAATCCGCCCAACAATTCTGACATAACCATCACTGTCCATTTCCCCCAAGTCCCCTGAATGCAACCAACCCCCAGCATCGATAGTTTCCTGCGTTTTTTCTTTATCCCCCCAATAACCCTGCATCACCGAGTAACCGCGCGTACAGACTTCACCTTTATCCCCTACGGCGACCACCCGCCCCTCCTCATCTATAATTTTTATCTCTACCCGTGGAAAAGCACGCCCCACCGTTTCTAACCGCCTTTCGACGAGATCATCGGGGCGAGTAATATGATTCAAGGAACTTACTTCAGTTTGCCCATAACCAATTAAAATATGTTCCATATGCATATCACGCATAACCCGTTTCATCACCTCTTCGGGACAGGGCGAACCCGCCATAATACCGGTTCGTAAATGGCTCAAATCAAACGTTGAAAAATCTGGGTGATCCAGCTCGCTGATGAACATCGTTGGCACCCCGTGTAGGCCGGTACACTTCTCGGCCTCGACAGCCTCCAAGGTCAACTGGGTATCAAATATTGCACTGGGTAGCACGGCTGTCGCTCCGCTAGCGACGCAGGCGAGACTGGCCATCACCATGCCAAAACTGTGATAAAGCGGAACCGGTATACAAAGCCTGTCTTGATCGGTAAACCGCATCGCCTCAGAAATATAAAAAGCGATATTTAAAATCCCACCATGCGTCAACGTCGCCCCCTTAGGACGCCCCGTTGTCCCACTGGTAAATTGAATATTAATCGCATCGTCAGGACTTAGCTCCTCTTTTAACGCGAGCAAACGCTCCTCCTCCTGCGCCCCTCCCATCTCACACACCTCTGCAAAATTCAACATGCCAGCGGTCTTCTCTTCACCCATGCGAATAATCATCTCAAGTTGGGGCAATGCCTCAAGTTGCTGCTGATAGGGGTCACCATGGCTCAATTCAGGCGCTAGCGTTTGCAGCATTGTCAGGTACTCACTATCCTTAAACACTTCATCGGTGATAATGACTCGGCAGCCTACCTTGTTCAACACGTATTCCAATTCATACGTACGGTACGCAGGATTAATGCAAACCATAATCGCACCAATTTTGGCCGTGGCGTATTGCGTTAGGCTCCACTCGGTACTATTAGTGCCCCATATACCCACCCGATCCCCCGGTTCGACCCCAAGCTTTAATAAACCGCTCGCTAGTTTATCAACCTTTTCTTTATACTCTCGATAGCTCCAGCGTATGTCTTGATGACACACCACCAATGCATCGTTATCAGGGTGTTTTTCTGCAATGTCATCAAAATAATTCCCTATCGTGCTATAAATTAATTGCCCGTCTGCATCACCGCAAATATAACTTTTTGTTAACTTCCCCATCATATTAATTCCCCGCTATTGTAGAGATTCAATCGCCGCCCGAGAAAATAGAGCCGGCGCATTATTGAGATGTATCAACTGATATCTTTATGCCTGCATATCAAAACTAAATTCATCCGCACCCCGCCTGCGCATACCGCCTAGACATCAGCTTCACCGTGGCCTCTTCATAACCGTATTCACCCGCAAGAATGCCTTCAAACAAAGCAAGCGTTGCTGGGTTCTGGTCACCCAGTATCACTTGCTTAGCTTGCGCCGCCGCCTCTTGCGCCACTAGCCGGCGCACCCGATCGAGAAGCCGTTTATTCTTACTAGACTTAAATTTGGTACGCGTTAGCTCGGTAATCGCCGACAGCAATACATCGATACCGTCACCGGTTGTCGCCACGGTATTAATCACCGGCACATTAGCCGACTCCTCTCGACGCAATTGGAGCATCGCTTTGAGTTGTCGTTCCGTACGTTGCGCTAACGGCGAGTCCGCTTTATTCACCACCAACACATCGGCGATTTCCAGAATCCCTGCCTTAATAGCCTGCACGTCATCACCCAGACCTGGCGCATTCACTACCACATTAATATCCGCGACTTCAGCCACTTCCGTTTCAGACTGCCCCGCACCCACCGTTTCCAGTAGCACCACATCCCAGCCTGCCGCATCAACCAAATCAATTATTTTCAGAATGCTCGCAGACAACCCCCCTAAATGCCCCCTCGCCGCGAGCGAACGAATAAACACCCCTTTATCGCTGGTGTGCTCGCCCATCCGTGTACGATCGCCTAATACCGCACCGCCAGTGATCGGGCTAGACGGGTCAACTGCAACCACCGCCACCCGCTTATTGTTGTTACGAAATGCAGCAACCAGTGCATTCAACAAGGTCGACTTGCCTGCGCCGGGTGGCCCAGTAATACCAATCACTTCGGCTTGGCCCGCATAAGGACGCACCGCTCGATGTATTTGTGAACCTAGCTCCTCACGAGAATCCACCAAACTAATCGCTCTGGCCAACGCCGCCACCTCCCCAGCACGTAGCCGAGTAGCCATATGACTTGCCTGTGTCGTTAGATCGCTCATCTCTCGCCCCCTATGCAATAATCAGTGGATGACCAAAACCCAGTTCTGTTCGCAAGCAGCTAATGATCTCGCCGTGCGTCACTCCCGCGCCCGTCGCCTCAACGACACTGGCAAACACATTCTCGTCATCACTATTCGCGGCTCGCGTTAAATTATCCAAAGCCTTCGCAACAGCTTGTTGACTACGATTTTTCTTAAATGCCTTAAATTCATCAATATGTTTCTGCATCAAGACGGGATCTGGACGTGTCGTTTCGACCTCTATTTTTTCTTCTTCCTCATCTTGGTAACAATTAACCCCAACAATTCTTTTCTTGCCGGATTCAATCAACTCTTGGTTTGCCATAGATGATTCCCCGCACATCGCTTGCACTAGACCAACCTCAACAGCTTTGTACATCCCTCCCGCCGCATCAATCTTCGCCATCACCGCTAATGCCTCTTCCTCCATTTGATCGGTCAAGCGCTCAATATAATAAGAGCCCCCCAAAGGGTCGATCACATCGCATAGGTGCGCTTCTTCACGGAGGATATTTTGTGTTGCCACCGCAATTTTTGCGGTCTTTGCTGTCGGCGTAGTAAAAGGCTCATCGTAAGCATCCGTATGCATTGATTGCAGACCACCAAAAATTCCCGCCATCGCTTGTACTGCTGTACGCGCTATATTATTAAGTGGTTGCTGCGCAGTTAGATCAACACCTGAGGTCTGCGCATGAAACTTCAAACGCCAAGACTTGGGGTCTTTTGCCCCCAAGCGGTCCCGCGCAATACGCGCCCAAATCCGACGTGCTGCACGAAATTTAGCCACCTCTTCAAAAAAGTTGATCGACACATCAAAAAAGAAGGTAAAACGTGGCAAAATTTCATCAGGATCCATTCCGCGAGCCAGACAGTCTTCGGCGTGTTGAATAGCTGATGAGAGCGTGAAACCAACGGTTTCAGCTAAGGTAGCGCCCGTTTGCTGAATATGTTGACCGACAACCGACATCGGGTTCCAGTTCGGTACATGTTCGCGACAAAACTCAATATGGTCGACCAATACACGACGTGAACCCGCTAGCGACAATCGATAAAACATATGATTAGCTACAAAGTGTGAGATATAGTCACTTTGATTAGAGGTACCTGTTATTTTATCCCAGCTAATACCCCGTCGTTTTGCCACATTGAGCATAAAAGCAAACAGGGTAAACGGTGACGGATCATTCATTGCGGCGGATATTTGATCTATAGGCACCTGCTCAAGACAGGTATCCATATGGTCAACATTGTTCACCACCGTGCCGCAGGTACCCAATAAAGGCAGCGGAACCACATCACAATCCACCCCGCGGAAACCTGAATTACAAGGCAATAGACTAATCGCATTAGCCCCAAGTTCCAGCATCGTCCGTACACGTTTATTGTAATCTGCCGGCGTTCCAAGACCCACAAGCTGACGTTGTGTCCATGTTTTACCTCGATGCATAGTCGAGTAAATGCCACGGGTATAAGGAAATTGCCCAGGATAACCCGATTGTTTTAAATACGCGTCGGTATCCTTAATATTATCCGGTGTATACAAGGGATCGACCGTAATCCCCGACATATTCTTAATCTCTTGATTATTAGCACCAATCTGTTTTGCGTAATCCTCTTTCCATTGGTTTTCCGCCGCATCTAACGATGGCTCCCCCGCGTCCTGCAAGCGGAAGCTCTGTTCGTTCAATGACGCACTCATAATGCTACCGCCATCGCTTTCTGCTTATTAAGCCTTGCCGCTGCCGCGAGTCGCTGCGCACATTCAATAATTTCCTCACGAGATGAACCAGGGCCAAATATGCCCCCCAGACCAGCCTCAATCAACATAGGCCGCTCTTGCTCTGGAATAATCCCCCCAATAAAAACCTCAATCTCCGATAAACCCGCATCACTCAATTTCTGCATCAATTCAGGAACGATAAGATGGTCTGTCGCCAACGAGCTGATACCGATCAAGTCGACATCTTCCTGCAGGGCAAGTTGCACCACCGCGTCAATCTCTTGCCAAGGGGGCGTATAAATAACCTCCATACCCGCATCTCGCAAATATGCAGCAACAATCCGGCTGCCACGGTCATGACCATCAAAACCTATTTTAGTAATCAGTGCTCTTACGGGTGTTCCGGTGACATTAGGGAATACTTTTTCCATAGATTTATCCTCTATATTAAAAACCACAATCATTCTTTTTTGGTTACTCATGAAAAAACCGTCAAAGTAATCCAAGCAAGCCCACTAACAAAACAACTGTTTGTTTTTTTATTTAATATAGATTGAAACAAGATGTCAATAGCCATTAAAGCTGACAACTAACAATCAAAACATTTCTTCCTAGTGTCTTCAAATACCCTTATCGTAGGATTCTTCGCCTAGAAAGCTGTCGCAATTGATTAGCCGAAGGAGAAAGGTACGCGTTGCTATCGCCAAACACCCCCATGACATATTTAAGCGTCGTTTTTATTGTTATTGATGTAAAACTTGTTAGCATATGCAGCTGTTAATCAGCAAACTTAGCCTTTTCATTTTGACTAAGCTCGGCAGAAAAACTCACTGTTAACACATAAAATCACACCTCAACTATTTAAGGAAAATCCCGCACAATACTTATGCAAAACGAAAGAGCCGATAAACCCAATCAAAAAGTCAAAAGATCTCATAACCGAGAACAACCATTGCTGGATGCTGCCGCCAAGTTATTTGCTAGCAAGGGCTATAAGGGGACCACCATGCGGGATATCGGCTCAGAAGTCGGCATGCTGCCTGGCTCGATGTACTATCACTTCAAATCAAAACAAGAAATATTACTCGCTGTTTACAAGCAAGCCGTCTACAGCTTAAAAACGAGGGTTGAAGAGGTCATCGCTGAGCAGGAGAATCCTTGGCGAAGACTCGAAGTGGCCACTAAAACGCATTTAGAAGCCATCATTAACAAAAATGATTACGCACAAGTAATGACCGAAATCAAACCCCATAAAGCACCTGAAATCCGTAGTGAACTAACTGCTATGAGAAACAGCTATGAGGGGATTTTCGTCGACCTTATCAACGAACTGCCGTTAAAGAGTGATGTAAATAAAAAACTTTTTCGCCTCATGCTGATAGGCGCATTGAATTCAGTCAAAATCTGGTTTCAACCAACAGACATCACACCTGAAGATATTGCATCTGAGTTTGTTCGGTATTTAAGGCAATCTAGCGAAATATAAATAATTCATTCGGATCAATAAGTTTGCTCAAGGCTAGAGGGTCTGAACCTTCAGACCAGCAGTACCGCGTACAGGTTCACCTTCAGTACAAACAGTTGATTTAATAGGAAATAACTCACCATCCCGTCTAACCTAGACTTAATTTAGCCCTTATATTAATCAATAACTTACAATTTTAGGTTAGACACTTTTTTAAAACGCCTCCACCCTTAACCGGCTTTCGCTCACCACTCGTCTTCATTTAGACGCTCCAACAAAAAACCATATTACAGTCCCAAAACAACGTATAGGCACATCAGTCAATCCCTCGGCTGTAGAGCAAGGTCAATAGCGATTATTATGTCGCCATCGTTGCCGTTTATTGTGTTAAAAATTCTGAATCCATAGTTTAAACTCGGTTATATGGGTTTGAAAATAAATTAAGTTTTATACCGATTAAACATTAAATGCATTTCCCATAAATTGCTGCTCACTTCGGCTAATCTTTATTGAGTTCGCTACCATTTCCCACTGTGCAACACTTGTTAACACCTCATCCTTTATCTGATCTGCTTCAGGCTTACTAAGCTGAAAAAAGGCTATCACATCCATCGCTAGCTCATAATTAAGACTATTGTCATCATCACTAATATTCAAGTGAAGACCATTCGCCGGTGTTACCGGGTTAATGTCGTACGCAGGCGAGAGTACCCAGCCACCATTACTGTAAATAAAGCCATGATTCCTTAAATGATCATCCGTATTTGATACCGCAATATTAAAAACAATACGCCGCCATAGCTGAGCTAGGTCTGCTTTCGTATTAGCACCCTGCTCAGTAAGAAACTGCGCCAATTCTAAATAACTCGCTTCGTAGTCACCATCGTAATAACCTAGCTGCGTCATAGCCGATGTAAAATGCAATCGGCTATCCCTTGTTCGGTCAAATCGCTTAGTTAAAAAAGTATGGTGATGACCATTAAATTTTTCCACTCGGCATTCAGACATCGTAACCCCGGCAGAGATTGCCAGCTTGTATACAACAAACTCCCATGCAGCAATATCGTGTTCATCATATCGACTGGGGAATTTTGCAATCCACAGCTGATTATTCTCATCAACCACACTCGCTTTAGGCCTTGCACCTCCTAAAGACGACCCTGGCGACATCAACATGTTTAACCACTTCAAATATTCAGGGTTATCAATATCAACATTATTTTCAACCTGTTGTGCGGCGTATTCCAAATCGCGTAATGATGAAATCGGTGGTGCTGCGAATTTCTCATTGTCATCTAAAAACGCACCGTTCAAATCACGCTTAAACCTCAATGCACCCAAACGATACAAGTCATGCACGCCCAGTAAATAATCTACCTCATTAAGCACTCTCGGACGGCGACCTTCTTGCCGAGCAAGCACCGCCTCACGCCGTTTCATTAACAGTCTTCCCCACCGATCAGGGCAAGAATCCAAAAAGGTGCGAAAATTGTTAGAGCCTTCACTGTGCTGCTCACCAAAATATAGCTCTAAACCTGGGTCTATCTTTTGCGCATAGGGAGACTGCAACCAATCAGTATCGTAGCTAAAACTGAAATGCTCTTTATTTTTAATGACTGAAGATCGTAAGCTGCCAACAAGAGCTGGCTCTTTAAACTCTTCCCAATCAGCAAAAACATAAACTTCCGTACTCATATTAGCCACCTTATCCTTTACTCAGCAGTTTAATATCCTGAAGCTTACGACCCAACTCATCATCACTAGCCACCTTAGTGAAGTCTTCAGTCAAGCCAAGCACAGCGAGTACCGCCACATAATGCCCAATAGAAACACTAGAATCACCCTGTAATACTCTACGGATGGTTAAGCGGCTTAGCCCCGTTCGTTCAGAGATTAAAACTTGTGTGTAGCCACGCCGCTTACAAGCAAGCTTTATGTTCGCACCCAGTTGCTCTAAAACCTTCTTGTTTTTGGGGAATACAACCGCACTACGCTTTTTATTCTCTTTACTCATTGAACACACTATATTCCATATACCCTGTTTTTGGTAATTATAGTATTCAATAATAAAACATCAAGTTTCGGAGAGCTTTCTTAAATTTATGACTTAGGCTTATGCTTGAGTTAAATTCAATCAACTCAATTTATCGCCTAAATA
The DNA here is from genome assembly GCA_002162695.1 of Cycloclasticus sp. 46_120_T64. Classification (GTDB taxonomy): domain Bacteria; phylum Pseudomonadota; class Gammaproteobacteria; order Methylococcales; family Cycloclasticaceae; genus Cycloclasticus. The sequence goes on from MAAM01000006.1 coordinate 252,289, forward strand.
TAGAACCGAAATAGTCCATTCATGGCCCTGCTGCACTTAATACATGGGGTTTTCCTACCTCAGACCAGCCAACCTCAGGTGAAGGAGAAACAGAATGATTGGGCCTCGAAGATATTGAACGTTTTTACAAAGGCGATGAATATCTACCCGGTGACGACGAACCAAATTAATGAACGCCTGTTAAACGAAGCCCGATACTAAAGCAAAAACGCTCAGAAAAGTCACTTCATCAGTCTGTTTGATTTGTAATTCAAAAGGACAAGCCTATACATCTAGCGGCTTTAAGTCGATGTGGCAAAAAGCAATGAATAAAGCACTTGAAAATGATGTTATTCAAGAACGCTTCACCTTTAGAGGTTTACGTCCAAAAGCAGCCTCTGACCATGATGGAACCAAGCTACTGGCTCATACAGATGCCAAAATTACGAAGAAGTATTACCTGAGGAAAGCCATTGAAGTGACACCTTCACGATAAAAGGTTAGACAATCACTAACATCGTGATGTCGCTGACAACCTAAGGTATTGATAATAAAATATAGAATTGGTCGGGGCGAGAGGATTTGAACCTCCGACCACCAGTACCCCATACTGGTGCGCTACCAGGCTGCGCTACGCCCCGACATATTTGATGTATTACTTGAGGATTTCTAAAATTTCTTGAAGCTCGGCTTTTATCTGCTGAATTTCTATTTTCGTTTGGGTGGTATCTTGCTGCGCATGGTCACCCGATAGGTGCGATCTTGCACCGCCAATGGTGTAACCATCTTCATACAGCAAGCCACGAATTTGCCGAATAAGGATAACATCTTGACGTTGATAATAACGTCTATTTCCCCGCCGCTTCACGGGTTCTAACTGAGGAAACTCTTGCTCCCAATACCTTAACACATGTGGTTTAACAGCGCATAACTCACTCACTTCACCAATGGTGAAATAGCGTTTTGCCGGAATAGCAGGCAGTTCGTTATTATGGCTGGGTTCCAGCATAGGCTTCTACTCGTTCTTTAAGTTTTTGTCCCGTTCTAAGGGTCACCACTCGTCTCGCTGAGATGGCAACATCTTCCCCTGTTTTAGGGTTACGGCCCGGTCTCGCCTCTTTATCTTTTAATTCGAAGTTACCAAAACCAGAAATCTTAACCTGCTCACCTTTTTCAAGAGAAGCTTTGATAGCCTCGAACATTTGCTCAACAATTTCCTTTGCCTCGCGCTTATTAAGACCTAACTCGTCAAATAATTGCTCGGTTAAGTCAGCTTTCGTTAATGACATCTTGGTTAATCCCTTAGCTGAGCATTGAATTTTGTATCTAGATTGTTAAGCAACTCAGTTAAGGCCTCATCAATCTCAAGGTCGACTAGTGTCTTAGATTCACCCTGTAAAATCAAGCCTAAAGCGATACTTTTTCTACCATTTTCAACGCCTTTACCTTGGTAGATATCGAAAACTAATACGTCTTTTACAATACCGCCTGACTGACAAATATAGTCGCTAATGTCAGCGACCGCTTGTTTTTCGTCAACGATAAGTGCCAAGTCGCGTCTAACAGATGGATATTTAGAAACCGCTTCAAACACCGGAATCTCACGCGTTTGAATTAACGATAGTTTTAACTCCACCAAATACACCGGCTTTTTGATATCGAATGCACTTTCCAAGCCTGGGTGGATTAAACCAATATAACCCAGTTGCTCACCCGCTTTATTAGTAACCTCAGCCGTTTGCCCGGGGTGTAGTGCATCATGACGCGATGCCTTGAACTGGTAATCAGACGCTAAACCATTTAATGCAAAGATCGCTTCAACATCATTTTTCACATCATAAAAATCAACCGCTGCTGTTGGCTCCGCCCATTGTTCAGGTTTCGCCTTACCGGTGACGAGCAATGAAAGCATTTGCTCCTGCTGCAATTCCCCATCAACAACGACAAAGCGTAAACCCGTTTCAAAAAACCTAACACTGTCTTCGTTACGTTTGATATTGCCATCCATCGCTTTAAGCAAACCCGCCCAAAGGGTGGTTCGCATCACCGACAAGTCAGCTGAAATAGGGTTTTTCAGACGGTACACTTCGGCATCCGGCGTCAACAACTTCAGCGCAGCCTCGTCCGTAAAACTATAGGTAATCGCTTCTTGGTAACCGCGATCAACCAATAGGTCTTTAATTCTGTCTAAGGGCTGGATTTTTTCTTCAAGCAACGCCAGTGAGCCGGAAATGTTAAGACTGTTTTGTGGCAAATTATCGTAGCCATATAAACGCGCCACTTCTTCGATTAAATCCGCTTCAATAGCAATATCAAAACGATAGCTCGGCGCGGTTACCAGCCATTCAGCAGCTGTTTTTTCAACCACCATCCCGAGACTATGGAAATACCCCTCAACCACCGCTTCATCAAGCTGAATGCCTAACACACGCTCAACGCGTTCAAAGCGTAAAGCGACTTTGTTTATTGCTGGTAAGGCATCACTTGAGCTCACATCGGTTAATGGGCCAACCTGTCCACCAGCAATATCGGTTAATAACTGAACCGTTCGAGCCAACGCTCGGTAGCATAGTTCGGGATCAACACCACGCTCAAAACGGTGTGAGGCATCGGTATGTAAACCATACTTTCTTGACTTGCCTGCGATAGTAAGCGGGGTAAAAAAGGCACACTCAAGAAAAATGTCTTGGGTATCATCATTCACCGCCGATGATTCACCACCCATAACACCCGCAAAAGCCAATGCCTGCTGCTGATCGGCAATAACTAATACGTCATCATCCAGCTCGATGCTTTGTTCATTTAATAAGACCAACTTTTCATCTTGACGCCCACGCCTCACGACAATATCGCCATCAATCTTAGTCAGGTCAAAAGCGTGCAATGGTTGACCCAGCTCTAATAATACGTAATTCGTAACGTCGACCAACGGCCCTAAGCTTCGTTGACCGCAGCGCCTTAACTTTTCTTGCATCCAAATAGGTGTGGTCGCTGTACGATCCAGACCTTTAATGACACGGCCTAAATAACGTGGGCAATCTTGTGGAGCATCAACCACGACATTCACCACATCATCGGTATTTACATCGATCTGTGGCGCAGTTTGTGGCAGCCACGGCTGTTCAGAAAAACATGATATTTCACGTGCAACACCTTCAATACTTAAGCAGTCGGCACGGTTAGGGGTTAAATCTACTTCAATAATCGTGTCATCTAATTGCAGATAATCACGAATATTGTCACCAATAGGTGCATCTGCAGGCAGTTCCATCAAACCATCGGCAGATTCAGCCAAACCCAGTTCAGCCTCAGAACACAACATACCGTGAGACGGTTCGCCGCGTAATTTTGATTTTTTAATCTTAAAATTGCCAGGCAACACCGCACCAATAGTCGCCACAGGGATACGTAAATCAACCCGCACATTACTCGCACCACAAACAATATCGATTAACTCTTCAGCACCGATTGAAACCTTACACAAGCGTAGCTTGTCGGCATTCGGGTGTGCTTCAACGGAGGTCACTTGGCCAACAACGACACCACTAAAATCAGCGGCTGCTGGATTAACCGAATCGACCTCAAGACCCGCCATGGTCAACTTTTCGGTTAATAACTCGGTCGGCATTGAATAATCAACAAATTCTTTAAGCCATGCTTCATTAACTAACATTTTTAATCCCTACCTAGCTTAATTAAATTGTCTTAAAAACTTAAGATCATTTTCAAAAAACAACCGCAAATCATTTATTTTGTAACGCAGCATGGTCAGCCTTTCGACTCCCATACCAAATGCAAAGCCGGTATAAACATCGGAGTCAATATTAATATGGCGGAACACCTCGGGGTGGATCATGCCGCAGCCCAATACTTCAAGCCAACCGGTTTGACCACAGACTCTACAACCCTCGCCTTCACACATCACACACTCAATATCCACCTCGGCGGAAGGTTCCGTGAATGGAAAGTAAGACGGTCTGAAACGCACTTTGACGTCTTTTTCAAAAAAGGCCTGTAAAAACTCGCTAATAACACCCTTTAAGTCGGCGAAGTTAACATTTTTATCGACAACAAAACCCTCAACTTGGTGGAACATCGGGGTATGCGTGATATCTGAATCACAACGGTACACTCGACCCGGCGCAATAATCTTCAATGGCGGTTCACTGTTTTCCATCACCCGTATTTGTACCGGCGAGGTATGTGTCCTTAGTAGAGTATGCTCATCGAAGTAAAAGGTATCGTGCATCGCGCGTGCGGGGTGATGAGAAGGAATATTGAGTGCTTCAAAGTTATGAAAATCATCTTCAACTTCAGGCCCCATCGCTACATCAAAACCGATCCGACTAAAAATTTGCTCAATCCTGCGCATCGTTCGGGTAACGGGATGTACACCGCCCACCGCCTGACCACGCCCTGGCAAAGTCACATCAATCGTTTCTTCAGCGAGTCGCTTAGCCAACAATTCATTCTCTAATGCCGTTTTGCGCTGCTCTAGTGCCGCTTGAAATTTTTGTTTAGCCTGATTAATTATTGCCCCAACCTTTGGCCGTTCTTCGGCCGGTAGGCCGCCTAACGTTTTCATCTGGCGGGTAAACACACCCTTTTTTCCTAAGTAGGAAACTCGGATATCTTCAAGTACCGATAAATTATCGGCCTGCTTTAACTCGGCTTCAGCCTGCTCGGCGATGTTTTCTAATGAATTGTCCACGTTGCTGTCTTTTTACTTGATCCAAATAAATAAGGGAAAGATCAGCAGACCTTTCCCTCATGACTAACTCTTAGTTTGTAATAGTTACTAACCGTAACTACCTGAGTAATAAATACTCAGAAACCAGTCTTATCTACAGTTTTGATTTTGCAGTTGTTACTAACTGCGAAAATGCGTCTTTATCAAATACTGCAAGATCAGCCAAAACTTTTCTGTCTAAGCCAATTGATGCTTTCTTAAGGCCATTCATGAAGCGGCTGTAAGACAAACCACAGCTACGTGCACCGGCATTAATACGAGCAATCCAAAGCGCACGGAATTGACGTTTTCTTTGACGACGATCTCGGTAAGCATATTGACCCGCTTTGATAACCGCTTGTTTAGCTACACGGTAAATACGACTACGTGCACCGTAATAACCTTTTGCTTGTTTTAATACTTTTTTGTGTCTTGCTCTCGCAACTACACCGCGTTTTACTCTAGGCATTTCTTATCCTCAAAAAATCTAAATTAGCTGTAAGGCAACATACGTGTTGCGCTTTTCATATCTGATGCATGAAGCACTGATGCCTTACGCAATTGACGTTTTCTTTTAGTGGTCTTTTTGGTCAAAATATGACGCAAATGAGCTTGCTTACATTTAAATGCGCCGCTTCCCGTTCTTTTAAAACGTTTAGCTGCACCACTGTTTGACTTCATCTTGGGCATTACTGTACTCCGTTAATTAATTTTCTTTGGTGCCATTACCATGACCATCTGGCGACCTTCAAACTTTGGTCGTTGTTCGACCACCGCTAATTCTTCTAAATCTTTCTCGACGCGTTTTAACAACTCCATACCAAGCTCTCTATGGGCCATTTCTCTACCGCGGAATCTTACTGTGATTTTGGTTTTATCACCGTGCTCTAAAAATGAGCGCAGGTTACGTAGTTTTACGTTGTAATCACCAATATCGGTACCAGGACGGAATTTAATTTCCTTCACCTGGATATTTTTTTGCTTCTTTCTTGAGGCTTGTAATTTCTTACTCGCTTCAAATTTAAATTTGCCGTAATCCATGATTCGGCAAACCGGAGGAGATGCTGTTGGTGACACTTCAACCAAGTCTAAGTCCACGTCAGCCGCCATGCCTTTCGCTTTTTCCAACGAAACGATGCCTATTTTTTCACCATCTTGATCAATAAGCCTGATGTTTGCTATCGTAATGTCGTCGTTAATTCTTACTTTTTTTGTTGCGATGTCACAATCTCCGAATATTAAAGATAAATAAGTCGGTTTCGCTAATTTGACTTATCTACTACGTGTAAAAAACTCTTAAGACTCTAACTTAGAGCACTCAGCAACATTTGTTGCTATTAGTGCGATAAATTCCTCAGGAGTGAAGTTACCCATGTTTTTACCACTTAAAGAACGCACCGCTAATTCGTTACTTTCGACTTCTTTATCACCGAGAACAACTAGGTACGGAATACGCTTTAATGTGTGCTCACGAATTTTAAAGCCGATCTTCTCATTTCTCAAGTCTATTTTGACTCTGATTCCTTGTTTTTGAAGGATTTTTGCAATTGAGGCCACATATTCGTCATTTTTATCAGTAATTGACATTAAAACGACTTGTGTTGGTGCTAACCAAACTGGAAATTTACCCGCGTACTCTTCGATCAGAATTCCAATAAATCGTTCCAAAGAACCCAAAATGGCTCGATGTAACATCACCGGTGATTGGCGAGAGCCGTCTTCCGCAATATATTGTGCGTCGAGGCGATCTGGCATAGAAAAATCAACCTGAATGGTCCCACACTGCCATACACGATCCAAACAATCTTTTAACGAGAACTCTATCTTAGGGCCATAAAACGCACCTTCACCCGGCTGTAAGTCCCAATCGAGGTCTTTTGCATTCAATGCATCCTCTAAGGCTTTTTCAGATTTATCCCATACCTCATCTGAGCCAACACGCTTTTCGGGGCGGGTCGATAACTTAATAATAATATCGGTAAAACCAAAGTCTGCATACACTTCATATAACAAGTCAATAAAATCAGACACTTCAGACTGAATTTGCTTTTCAGTACAGAAGATATGCGCATCATCTTGAATAAAGTTACGTAAACGCATCAAACCATGCAAGGTGCCAGACGGCTCGTTACGGTGGCAAGAACCAAACTCAGCCATTCTTAATGGCAAGTCTCGGTAACTCTTTAAACCTTGGTTGTAAATTTGTACGTGGCAAGGGCAATTCATCGGTTTAACCGCATATTCACGGCTATCAGAATCCACCGTAAACATATCGTCGCGGAATTTATCCCAATGACCCGACTTTTCCCATAAGGTTTTATCGACCAATTGCGGCGTACGTACTTCTACGTAATTATTAAGCTCTAGCTTGCGACGAATGTATTGCTCAATAGTACGGTATATCGTTAAACCCGCATCGTGCCAAAAAATCATTCCTGGCGCTTCTTCCTGTAAATGGAATAAGTCCAATGCTTTTGAAATTTTACGGTGATCACGTTTTTCGGCTTCTTCGATGCGGTGCAAGTACTTCTTAAGCGCCTTTTTATCGCCCCAAGCCGTGCCGTAAATACGTTGTAACATTTCATTATTGGCATCACCACGCCAGTAAGCACCCGCTAACTTCGTGAGTTTAAAGGCTTTGCAAAAAGACATATTGGGCAAATGCGGGCCACGACACATATCGGTATATTCTTCGTGCTGATAAAGGCCAACGTTGACCACCTCATCACCCATATCATCAATCAAACGCATTTTATAGGCTTCACCACGCGACTCAAATAAAGCTCGAGCCTCTGCTTTTGGCACCATCGTTTTCACAACGTCATAAGCCGTTGCCGCCAACTCTGCCATGCGTTTTTGAATCACTTCAAGGTCATCCGGTGTAAACCGGTGTTCACTTTGCACATCGTAATAAAAGCCGTTATCGATAACCGGCCCAATAACCATTTGGGTACCGGGGAATAATTGTTTAATAGCGTGACCCAGCAAGTGAGCTGTTGAGTGACGAATAATCTCGACACCTTCTTCATCACGCCCAGTAACAATAGATAAACTAGCATCTTGCTCTATTAATTGGCAGGCATCAACCAACTCACCATTCACTTTACCAGCAACGGTAGCCTTTGCTAGGCCAGCACCAATATCTGCTGCGACCTCGAGTACACTTACTGCTTGTGAAAACTCGCGCTGACTTCCATCCGGTAATGTAATAACTGGCACGTTAGGACCTTAATAATTTTTAATAGAGGGTATATAAAGAGTTTCCAGTAGATTGGTAGGCACGAGTGGATTCGAACCACCGACCTCATCCATGTCAAGGATGCGCTCTAACCAACTGAGCTACGCGCCTGCTATTCAATCATCTGAAGGTCGAGCATTGTACTGAAAACACGCGAGATAGTGAAGCACTCTAAGCAAATTATTTTATATCCTTATGCACCCAACACCAGCATGTCATTTAACTGGCTTATTTCATCACGTACTTTAGCCGCTTGTTCAAACTCCAAGTCCCGCGAATGCTGATACATTGTCGCCTCTAATTTTTTCACCGCCTTCTCGATGTCAGCCGGGCTATAAGCCTGGTACTTGGCGGCCTGCTCGGCCACCAACTTCATATCACTGCGTTTTGCCCGCACCGACCCCTCCATGATATCAGCCACCTTTTTCACAATACCCTTCGGGGTGATCCCATGTTTTTCATTATGCGCTTGCTGCATTGTTCTACGGCGAGCGGTCTCATCCATCGCCCGCTGCATAGAGCCGGTTATTTTATCGGCATATAATATAGCCTTGCCTTTCACATTCCTCGCCGCACGACCAATGGTTTGAATCATCGACACCTCAGAGCGTAAAAAACCTTCTTTATCGGCATCTAGAATGGCCACCAATGAAACCTCTGGGATATCCAAACCTTCACGTAATAAGTTAATGCCGATCAGCACATCGAACACACCTAGGCGTAAATCACGAATAATCTCTACCCGCTCGACGGTGGCAATATCGGAATGCAGATAACGCACCTTCACCCCGTGCTCCATTAAGTAGTCGGTTAAGTCCTCTGACATACGCTTGGTTAACGTGGTCACCAGCACCCGCTCCTCCAACCTGACCCGCGCATTAATCTCCGACAATAGATCATCGATCTGAGTGGTCGCTGGCCGCACTTCAATAAGGGGGTCTAACAAGCCCGTTGGCCTAACTACCTGCTCCACCACCGCACCCGAACGCTCAATCTCGTACTTCGCTGGAGTTGCCGAAATAAAAACCGTTTGCGGCGCCTTCGCTTCAAACTCTTCAAACCTCATCGGCCTATTATCTAACGCCGACGGCAGACGAAAACCATATTCCACCAAAGTCTCCTTACGCGAACGATCGCCCTTAAACATCGCGCCAACTTGCGGCACGGTGACATGCGACTCATCGATAAACAACAAGGCGTCATCCGGCAGGTAATCAAACAAGGTGGGCGGGGCCGCACCAACATCACGACCCGATAAGTAACGCGAATAATTTTCAATGCCCGAACAATAACCGATCTCACGCATCATCTCCAAATCAAATTTGGTGCGCTCTTCTAAACGCTGCGCTTCCACCAGTTTATCCATAGACCGGAGCTGCTGTAGGCGGCTCGCCAGCTCTAGCTTTATCTTATCAACCGCCGCCAAAATCGTTTCCCGTGGTGTCACATAGTGTGAAATAGGGAAAATGGTGTAACGTGGCAGGCGCTGAACAATCTCACCCGTCAGCGGATCGAATAAAGAAAGTCGCTCAATTTCATCATCGAACAACTCAACCCTTACCGCACATTGATCCGATTCCGCAGGGAATATATCGATCACATCACCACGCACTCGGTAAGTCGCGCGCAATAACTCCACATCATTACGCTTGTACTGCATATCCGCCAATTGCCGAATAATATCCCGCTGGCTCAGCCGCTCACCCCGCGAAAGGTGCAAGATCATACTGAAATATAATTCTGGATCGCCCAAACCATAGATGCACGACACACTGGCGACAATAATCGCGTCATCTCGCTCCATTAACGCCTTCGTCGCCGACAAACGCATTTGCTGAATATGTTCATTGAGCGAGGCATCCTTATCAATGAAGGTATCCGATGCCGGCATATAAGCCTCTGGCTGATAATAATCATAATACGACACAAAATACTCAACCGCGTTATCGGGCAAAAACTCTTTTAACTCACCATATAATTGTGCAGCCAGGGTTTTATTGTGTACCAGCACCAATGCCGGACGCTGCAATTTCGCGATGGTATGCACCATCGTGAACGTTTTACCTGACCCCGTCACCCCCAATAATGTCTGTTGAGACTCCCCATTTTCAATCCCTTCGACCAAGGCTTTAATGGCCCCAGGTTGATCTCCAGCGGGTTGAAATGAAGAATGAATATGGTATTTTTTTTTCATAGGGATTTTGCATACACGCCGCATCAAGTAGAATGCTAGGCTTACTATTAATAATAACGATCAATTTTATTCTAAAAAGTTAGCCAACACCTACTTTGGCTGCGTTTTTATTACCGAGATAACAAACACACTATGGATATGAAACTTTCACAACGCGTTCAACGCATCAAGCCTTCACCTACCTTAGCGGTTACCGCAAGAGCCGCGGCTTTACGTGCCGCCGGTCAAGATATCATTGGCTTAGGCGCTGGCGAACCCGATTTTGACACCCCAGAGCACATCAAGCAGGCCGCTAGAGATGCGATCAATGCGGGCAAAACAAAATACACCGCCGTCGACGGCACCGTTGAACTCAAAACCGCCATCATCAACAAGCTTAAAAATGACAACCAATTGTCATACCAAGCCGACCAAGTATTGGTTTCCTGTGGTGGCAAGCAAAGCTTCTTCAACCTAGCACAGGCACTACTCGACGATGGCGATGAAGTCATCATCCCGGCACCATACTGGGTTTCATACCCCGATATGAGTCTATTAGCCGGCGGCGTTCCCGTCATTGTTCAAGCCAGCCAAGAGCAGTCATTCAAAATGACCCCTGAGCAACTTGAATCGGCGATTACCGAAAAAACCAAACTCGTTGTCATTAATAGTCCATCTAACCCTAGCGGCAAAGCCTATAGCAACGATGAGCTAGTAGCCCTAGGCGCGGTATTAAAGAAACACCCTAATATACTGATCGCCACCGATGATATGTACGAACATATCCTATGGTGTGACGAACCTTTCAGTAATATTGTGATGGCCTGCCCAGAACTCTATGATCAAACCATCGTATTAAATGGCGTATCAAAAGCCTACTCGATGACAGGCTGGCGCATTGGTTATGCCGCTGGGCCAGTAAAACTGATCAAAGCGATGAAAAAAATCCAATCGCAAAGCACCTCAAACCCAACATCAATCTCGCAATATGCCGCACAAGCCGCATTGGAAGGCGATCAAAGCTGCATCAGTGAAATGTTGGTATCGTTCAAGGAACGTCACGATTATGTCGTCGACAAACTTAACGACATCGAAGGCATTAGCTGCATTCAGTCTGATGGCACCTTCTACTGCTTCCCAGACTTCAACCCTATCTTAAATCGCATGAGCGAGATGAGTAACGACGTAGACCTTGCTGAATACATTCTTGAAAAAGCCGGGGTCGCACTGGTACCCGGCTCAGCATTCGGCCTAGACGGGCATATGCGTATTTCAATCGCCACCAGCATGGACAACCTCGTCAACGCGATGGATAGAATCGCCAAACTGTTGAACGACAAATAATTCATTTAAAAAGAAATTATTGATTGACCAACAGAGCCGCGTTACGTATTATACGCGGCTTGAAACAATTCCTCTGTAGCTCAGTCGGTAGAGCAAATGACTGTTAATCATTGGGTCACTGGTTCGAATCCAGTCGGAGGAGCCATATACGAAGAAGCCAGCTTAATCGCTGGCTTTTTTGTGCTTAGGGTTTACTGAATTTAGTAGGGTTCGACCTCTAAACACCCTATTCTATGAGAGGTGCTTTTTAATTGTGGACCGTATGTTCTATACGCCACCTCTTTTTTTTGCTGATAGTTTAATTAATTATCTAGGTACGAGATAGTGTAACCATTCCATACCCACGCTTCGCAGACGGCTGTTAAGATCATCCGGGCAGTAGCATCATCTTCAGCTATCAGTCATTTCCTTGAGCTTTTCCTGCATTGTGGTTTTTAGGCTGGTAAAACTATTCTCTAATATGGGTAAATAACTACTGACACTATCCATATCATTTGCTTTGCTTGCGATTTCTATTTTTAAGGCTAGCTCACTAAGCTCAAGGCCACCAACGCTCGCAGAAGCGCCTTTGATTGTGTGGCCGATGACACCGGCTAGTTCAGTATTGTTTTGTTCAATGCTTAACTTAAGCTCGTTTATCTGCCCATGTAAGTCGATGTAAAACTGCTCTGAAACGGCCTTCATTAACGCAGGTTTATGCATTAAACGTTTGCTCATGTCATCAAAATCGAATATTAGTTTTTTGCTTTCAGTGTCAGGTTGCTCTGCCGGTAATGAATTTGTTGAGACTTTTCTCCTGATACGCTCAGGAAGCCAATGCTCGAGCATGTTAGCTACTTTTTCGGGGTCAATGGGTTTAGCAATATAGTCATCCATGCCGGCGCTTAAACATTTTTCTTTATCACCGGCCATCGCATTGGCCGTCATGGCAATCACGGGAATCGCCGGGTTTGCTAAACCGGTGCCTGCTTCTCGAATTTTAGTGGTGGCAATATAACCATCCATCACCGGCATTTGACAATCCATAAACACCAGGTCGTGATGATTGCCTCGCTGTAAGGCCGCAATGGCCTCTTCACCGTTAGCGGCTAAATCAACCGATAAACCAAAGTTGCTAAGTAAGCCTTGGATGACCAGTTGGTTAGTGACGTTATCTTCAACGACTAAAATATGACCTTTAAATTGATATTTTTCACGGCTGGTAAAACGAGTGATTAATTTTTTAGAACTATCGCTAAGTCCCGACACTTGCACAACAACATCAAACAATTCGGACTGATGAATGGGTTTAGTAAGGTAGCCATTAAAACCGGCCGCCTGCATTTTTTTGGCATCACCTCTTTGCGCATGTGATGTTGCCATAATCAACTTGACCCCTTGGAGCGCGGGGCTGGCATGAATCACCTTGCTAAGCTCAAGACCGTCCATTTCTGGCATATTCATGTCTAAAATGACGAGGGTATAAGGAGCCCCTGAGGTTGCGGCTGCGCTTAATTCAATGAGTGCCGCCTTACCGCTGGCAGCCAAGGCATGTGGAATACCCCAAATATCATGTAATTGATGCATCAAATCACGGTTAGTGGCGTTGTCATCAACGATCAATAGTTTTTGTTTATCTAAGTTATCAATGCTCAACTTTTCTTCGCCAAAGTGTTCGGCGGCGTCTAAATCTAAGCTGAACCAAAAGTTAGACCCTTGGCCAAGGGTACTATGGACACCGACCTCACCGCCCATTAACTCGACTAATTTTTTGCTGATGGATAAGCCTAAACCAGTTCCGCCATATTTTCGAGTGGTTGAGGTATCGGCTTGAGAAAACTGATCAAATAGTTTTTTTTGCTGCTGCTGATCAATACCAATGCCGGTATCTTTTACTTCAAAAAGCACCTGTTTACGCAGCCCTTGGTCTTCAATACTGACAAAAACAGCCACTTCACCTTGGTCAGTAAACTTAATGGCATTGCCAATGAGGTTGGTTAAAATTTGACGAATTCGTCCAGGGTCAGCTTTTACCCATTGTTGAATGATGGGGCTGGCCGGGCAAATAAGCTGTATGCCTTTATTGTCGGTTTGAAAAGACAATGTGTTGCCTAAGTCCTCCACCAATTGGCCTAGGTTAAAGTTGAGGTACTCAAGGTCTAACTTACCCGCTTCAACTTTTGAGAAGTCGAGAATGTCATTAATAATGCCGAGTAAACTTTCACCCGATGATTTAACCGTTTTGGCTAATTTATGCTGCTCTGCTGACAGCTGAGAGTCTAACAATAAATTGGTCATGCCGATAACACCGTTCATGGGGGTGCGTATTTCGTGGCTCATATTGGCTAAAAAGTCAGTTTTACTGATATTGGCCACTTCTGCTTCGGCCTTAGCAATAGCCAGCTTTTCAATGGTTTCTTTTTGAGTAGTGATATCGGTTCTTATGGAGGTGTAGCCGATTAACTTATGGTCGATGTCGTGATTGGGAACAATGGTGGTATCGACCCAGTAGTAATGGCCATCTTTAGCGGTGTTACGCACCTCGTCATGCCAGGGTTGACCTTTAGAGACGGTTAAATACATCTCACGCCAATAGTCTTTAGGCTGATTGGCGGAGTTTAATAGGCGATGGTTTTGGCCGATCAGTTCCGCTTCGCTATAGCCACTGACCTCGATGAACTTTTTATTCACCGATATAATGTTGCCTTTGATATCGGTCATCGTGGAGGTGTAGCCGATTAACTTATGGTCGATGTCGTGATTGGGAACAATGGTGGTATCGACCCAGTAGTAATGGCCATCTTTAGCGGTGTTACGCACCTCGTCATGCCAGGGTTGACCTTTAGAGACGGTTAAATACATCTCACGCCAATAGTCTTTAGGCTGATTGGCGGAGTTTAATAGGCGATGGTTTTGGCCGATCAGTTCCGCTTCGCTATAGCCACTGACCTCGATGAACTTTTTATTCACCGATATAATGTTGCCTTTGATATCGGTCATCGACACCAAGGAGTGTTCGTTTAAGGCAAGCCGGGCTGTTTCTGCTTGCTTCAGGGCTGTTTCTGCTTGCTTCAGGGCTGTTTCTGCTTGCTTCAGGGCTGTTTCTGCTTGCTTCAGGGCTGTTTCTGCTTGCTTCTGGGCATCTTCTGCTTGCTTCTGGGCATCTTCTGCTTGCTTCTGGGCATCTTCTGCTTGCCTCTGGGCATCTTCGAGTAGCGCTGCATTTTCTTTTGATTGGCTGATATCGGTTCGAATGGAGGTGTAGCCAATTAATTTATGTTGGTTATCGAAATTGGGAACAATGGTGGTATCGACCCAATAGTGATGGCCATCTTTGGCGGTGTTACGCACTTCGTCATGCCAGGGTTTACCTTTAGAGACGGTTAAATACATCTCGCGCCAATAGTCTTTGGACTGGTTGGCGGAGTTTAATAGGCGATGGTTTTGGCCGATCAGTTCCGCTTCGCTATAGCCACTGACCTCGATGAACTTTTTATTCACCGATATAATGTTGCCTTTGATATCGGTCATCGTGGAGGTGTAGCCGATTAACTTATGGTCGATGTCGTGATTGGGAACAATGGTGGTATCGACCCAGTAGTAATGGCCATCTTTAGCGGTGTTACGCACCTCGTCATGCCAGGGTTGACCTTTAGAGACGGTTAAATACATCTCACGCCAATAGTCTTTAGGCTGATTGGCGGAGTTTAATAGGCGATGGTTTTGGCCGATCAGTTCCGCTTCGCTATAGCCACTGACCTCGATGAACTTTTTATTCACCGATATAATGTTGCCTTTGATATCGGTCATCGACACCAAGGAGTGTTCGTTTAAGGCAAGCCGGGCTGTTTCTGCTTGCTTCAGGGCTGTTTCTGCTTGCTTCAGGGCTGTTTCTGCTTGCTTCTGGGCATCTTCTGCTTGCTTCTGGGCATCTTCTGCTTGCTTCTGGGCATCTTCTGCTTGCCTCTGGGCATCTTCGAGTAGCGCTGCATTTTCTTTTGATTGGCTGATATCGGTTCGAATGGAGGTGTAGCCAATTAATTTATGTTGGTTATCGAAATTGGGAACAATGGTGGTATCGACCCAATAGTGATGGCCATCTTTGGCGGTGTTACGCACTTCGTCATGCCAGGGTTTACCTTTAGAGACGGTTAAATACATCTCGCGCCAATAGTCTTTGGACTGGTTGGCGGAGTTTAATAGGCGATGGTTTTGGCCGATCAGTTCCGCTTCGCTATAGCCACTGACCTCGATGAACTTTTTATTCACCGATATAATGTTGCCTTTGATATCGGTCATCGACACCAATGAGTGTTCATTTAAGGCAAACTGCGCGGCCTCAGTTTTTCTTTGCGCTTCTTCGAGCGTGGTTTTTAACAGCATGCTCATAATCCCTGATAGAGGTGATAGTTATACAATCGTTTACCCTGTTTGCTGTTCATTCAGCAGCAACTGCTTCATCTCGTTAGCTGGCAAAGGCTTACTGTATAAGTAACCTTGGTAAGTATCGCACTTCATTTCATTGAGTATAGCCAGCTCTGATACGTTTTCAACGCCCTCGCAAAGTACTTTCATTTTGCTAAAGCCATGAGCCATGTGAATGATGGCACTGACCATGTCTTTGTATTGTGGCTGAGTTAAGAGGCTATGAATAAACACTTGGTCGATCTTGATAACATCGATAGGAAAACGCAGCAAATAACTGAGTGCAGAATAGCCTGTGCCAAAGTCATCGAGCGATATTTCACAGCCCATGTCATGCAATTCCCTAAGGTTATTTTCAACTTGCATGGTTGATTCCATAAACAGGGTTTCGGTAATTTCGATGCCAAGCTTATCGGGCGTTAAACCATGTTCACTCAGGGTGGCTTTAACATAGTCTGGCAAGCCTTTTTCAGTAAACTGTTTAGCTGAAACATTAACGGAAATGCAGGGCACCTCTAAGCCTTCTTGTTGCCATTGTTCAGCTTGTTGACACGCTTCTTTAATCACCCAAGCGCCGACTTCTTTGATTAAGCCCGTGCTTTCTAATGTAGGTAAAAAATCTAACGGGGGTACTAAGTTTTTTTCGGGATGATGCCAGCGTATCAAAGCCTCCATACCGATTATTTTTCCACTATGAACATCGACTTGAGGTTGGTAATAAAGACAAAATTGTGAGTCTGTTATGGCTTGAATGAGTTCCTTATCGAGACGTATTTTTTGATTAAGGCTCTCACGCATCGACAGGTCAAAAAAGGCCGTGCGATTTCCGCCTTGTTTTTTTGCTTCACACAGTGCCAAGTCCGCATCACTTAACATGCTCGTTGGGTGGATATTGGGGCCTAAGTTAGTGGATGTAATACCGATGCTGGCACTCACTTTATATTCTTCATTATTGATATTAAAGGGCTCTGACAATAATCCGAGAATGCGTTCGGCCGGCAGCTTTAGCATGTCGATATCGTCAATGTCCTCGAAGAGGATGCTAAATTCATCACTTCCTAGTCGACATAATGTTTCTGAGTCGCGCAAGGCCGTTTTGAGACGCTCTGTTACCATGCGCAATATCTTATCGCCCACATCACGACCGGCTGAGTCATTTAGCTGTTTAAAACTATCTAAACCAATGAGCATGATGGCTAAGTGATTTTTATTACGTTCATAACGCGACGCGGCGGACTTTAACCTATCTTCAAAAAAGCGCCGGTTGGGGCAGGTGGTTAGCGGGTCGTGAAAGGCTTGATATGCCATTTCTTGCGATAAAGAACGAAGGCTACTGATGTCATGGAAAATGAGTACCGTTTCTTCTGTTGAGGCGCTCTTGCCACGTAGCGGTACCACTCTAAATTCATACACATAATTATTGGATGATTTAGGCGAGGCGAAAGTCAGTTCGACGGCGTGTGCCTGTTCAGGTGGTAGTTGGCTAGATTCAGCTACGATTTTTTGGATCTGTTTTAAGTTCTCTGGTGAGAATATAAAAAGCTCAACCAGTGATTTACAAGCCTTGGTGTGGCCAAATACTTGAGCTAAAGAGGTGGCGGTTTCGTTCATATAAACAATACGATTGCCAATTACTGTAATAACAGGATCGGGGATGGCGCTAAGGGTAATTTCGGTTTTGTGCTGCTGGTTTTGTAAGGCTTGTTTTTGCTGGTGTAACTCTAAAAACACATTCACTTTGGCTAACAGATAGTCTGGGTTTACCGGTTTTTCTAGGTAATCAACGGCGCCAACGTCGTAGCCTTTTTGTTTATATTCTTCTTCTTTAAAGATAGCGGTGACAAAAATAATAGGTACTTTTTGGGTGCGTACATAAGATCGTAAATGGACGGCTACTTCATAACCATCCATGTTGGGCATATGGATATCAAGCAGAATGAGTGCAAAGTCGTGATCTAATGCGAGGGTCAGCGCTTCATTGCCTCCACTGGCCTGATGAACCTCTGCATCAAGATCCTCTAAAATGCCTTTTAATACCAGCAAATTACTAGGCACATCATCGACGATTAAAATTTTGGGTTTTTCATCGAAATTAATTGTTTCAGCCAGATTCATACACGTGATTTAATCTTTAAGGTTGATACCTTTTTTATAGCAGATTTTACTTAATTTGCTGTAAATTTTTACTGTTTAAGCTGTTATTACGCATCACCAAGTACTCCCACTCAACAATCAATATCAATGTTATTCAAGAGGGTGATGCCTGTTGGAGATGCAGACATAAAAGTGTTCAGCGATTACAAGAGTCCTTAGCAAAGGAGCTAATAAGCGATACGAGCGCAGAAGAAAGCAAGGCATGTCAGTACATTGGGGGTCTTAAGTAAATTAGGCACTAAAGGTAAACATGCGGCCCTCTTTGTAAACCCACGTACGAATAGGCCGCTTACAAACATTCAAAAAGGCTGGCAAAGTGTCCGTGATAAAGTAGGCCAGATCCACCTTAGAATTCATGATTTGAGTCATTCATTTGCAAGTCTACTGGTGAGCAATGGCCAGACATTGCATTCCGTACCAAGGTTACCTGCTCATGCATCACCTAACACGACCTTTCGCGATGCCCCGTGAGCACTAAATCATGACAGTTCGTCGCTGATAGCGCTTCAGATTGTATAGAACAGGCATTGAGGAAAGTATCGTAACAACACTTGCGCAATCAATGGAAGTTCACGTTTTCGTTGATTGGCCTCCCTTCCCTTATTTTTTTGAAATCTCACCCCAAACCCAACTCGCCCCACTCTCGCCCCCTGTCAGCAAAAATCAAGCTGGGGATAACGGCGGCCATCCAGCGTAGAAAAGTACCGAGAAATGGAGGTTCTGAAAGATGGGCTAAGCTGAAAATCGCTCCCTATTTCGGTATAGCTTCGATGTTCGGTTTTAAAAATCCCTGACCATTCTTCAGCTTACCAAGCGTAAAACTGAATACGCATAAACAAAAGTTCGATATAGAGTCGGATAGCTACATTTTGCTATCGAATAAACAACAAACTACTTAGCTCTCTTCTGGTTACTTCCAGCATAAAACTCACATTCTGCTTCTGTTAATCATTGGGTCACTGCTTCGAATCCAGCCGGAGCAGCCATATTAAAAAGGCTTAGGTTTTATCTAGCTCTTTTTTTTGCCTAAAGTTTAACACCCAGCCCAGTATATTAAGCCCAAGTCACTTGACCCTAAGAGCCCTGTTCCGTATTATACGCGACTTGAAACAATTCCTCTGTAGCTCAGTCGGTAGAGCAAATGACTGTTAATCATTGGGTCACTGGTTCGAATCCAGTCGGAGGAGCCATATATCGAAGAAGCCAGCTTAATCGCTGGTTTTTTTGTGCCTAGAATTTACTGAACTTAGTAGGGTTCAACCTCTAAACACCCTCTTCTATTCATAAGCCCGCTATAGGAACCTCAACATAACCAATAACGGCATACATGTTGCCTTAGCTTGCTCAACAACAATATTAGGCATACCGTCAATAATAAGCTGAACGTGATAGCGTTTGTCGTCACCCGTCGGCCATTAGTATTAGATAACCTGAAATAACTGACTGGAAGCATTCGTCAAAAGGAGAAAGCGCCAAGGCCGCTCTTATCCTCACAAACAATTTGAGCGGCCGACTTAATTTAAATGAACCTGTTAATAGTTGAGTCTGCATTGACTACTAAGTTAACGAATGAGGCATTAATAATGCCGATATTAAAGAGTCGAAATAGTTAGATAAAATCGACTCTTTCTATTACACTCATCGTAAATATCGAGCTATTGAGAATGACAATGCTTAACTATAAACATTTACACTATTTCTGGGTTGTCGCTAAAGAAGGCAGTATTGCAAAGGCTAGTGAACGGCTCCATATCACACCACAGACAATTAGTGGTCAATTAAGCCGATTGGAAGAAAATTTAGGTGTAAAGCTGTTTGTTAAGTCCGGTCGTAATATAGAAATCACAGAAACAGGCCGGTTAGTTTTAAATTATACCGATGAGATTTTCTCTCTCGGTAGCGAGTTGGAGCAGATGCTTCAGAATGAGCCAGAAGAGCGCCCCCAGCTATTTAGAGTAGGTATTGCAGACGTTGTTCCAAAATCTATTGCTCAAGGGATTCTACTGCCCGTATTGCAGACACGAAAGCCGACACGATTGATATGCAAAGAAACAGGCCTTGATACCTTGCTCGCTGATTTAGCGGTACACCGCCTTGATCTAGTTATTGCTGACCGGCCAATTCCAAGCACGGTTAGTACACGCGGGTTCAATCATAAGCTTGGTGAGTGCAGCATCAGTTTTTTTGCTAAAGAATCAATTATTAATCGATTTAACGGGGATTTCCCACAATGCTTAAGTGGTATGCCGATGTTATTACCGACCAGAGGTACGCAATTGCGATCAGATATTGACCAATGGATAAGTAAAACGCGTATTCACCCAAAAATAGTTGCTGAGTTTGACGATAGCGCACTAATGAAATCTTTTGGTCAAAAGGCTGCAGGCGTTTTTATAGCGCCAACAGTGCTTCGCAAAGAGGTTGAGGACCAATATAACGTTAAATCTATTGGAGAGGTTAGTGAGATAAAAGAAGCTTTTTATGCCATATCCGTTGAGCGGCGTGTTACAAATGCAATTACCGCTACCGTTATTAAAGCTGCAAATAACATGTTATTCAACTAGGGAAAGTAGGAGAACAAACCATGCTAGATGAATTTATAAAGAAAGAATCGGCCGGTGGCATATTGCTTGTTTTTGCAACAATATTCGCGCTACTCTTTAGCAATACATTCATGTCACCTGTCTATGAGTATTTCTTACATATTCCTGTGGAAATTAAGATAGGCCCATTGGAACTCAACAAATCGCTTTATCATTGGGTTAATGATGGGTTAATGGCCATCTTTTTTTTACTGATTGGCCTAGAGGTTAAGCGTGAAATTTTAGAGGGGCACTTGTCATCTATACGACAAGTGGCGCTGCCTAGTTTTGCGGCTATTGGAGGCATGGTTGTTCCCGCCATGATTTATCATACCTTTAACGGGAACAATGAGCTCGCTGCAGGTGGCTGGGCTATACCGACTGCGACAGATATTGCTTTTGCACTAGGCATCTTATCGTTGTTAGGAAATCGAGTGCCACTTTCTCTGAAAGTGTTTTTAATGGCCCTGGCTATTATTGATGATTTAGGCGCAATCGTTATTATTGCTATTTTTTATACGTCGGATTTATCAACTCTTTCAATTACCGTTGCAGCACTGTCACTAGCAACATTGGTCGCTCTTAATATATTTAACGTGTCTAAAAAGGCCGCGTATTTTATTGTTGGGTGGATATTATGGGTTAGCGTTCTCAAGTCCGGCGTTCATGCCACATTAGCCGGTGTTGTTCTGGCATTTACCATACCCATGAAGGGTAAAAATGAAAATGGCGAATCATTCTCGCCGCTTAAAGAGATTGAACACGGCTTGCATTTTTGGGTGGCATTTTTCATTTTGCCATTATTTGCGTTCGTTAATGCAGGCGTGAATGTGACGGATATATCCTTAGAGCAAATGTCGGGCCCTGTGCCCGTTGGCATCATGCTCGGGCTATTTTTTGGCAAACAATTAGGCGTATTTGGCTTTAGTTGGTTAGCCATAAAGTTAAAGCTTGCCACCTTGCCTGATGAGTGTAATTGGATTCAATTATATGGCGTATCTATTTTAACAGGCATCGGCTTCACGATGAGCTTATTCATTGTTTCGCTGGCTTTTGTAGACGACAGTTTATTCCAGTACACCGATAAACTGGCCATTCTCGTCGCTTCGTTTACCTCTGGAATTGTTGGCTACATGATTCTAAAATTTTGCCGAAGACCTACCTCATAACGTTGCATTAAAAGACTATGTCATCAGTGTACCTGACCGATCTAATTATTCTTCTATCAGCGGCTGTTGTCGTTGTGCCGGCATGCCAAGCTATTAAGTTAGGCGCGGTTCCAGGGTTCTTAATCGCGGGGCTAATTGTTGGTCCTGCAGGCCTAGGCTTGATTAACAGTATTAATGAGATCAGTAGCCTCGCCGAAGTGGGTATTGCCTTTCTTTTATTCGTCATTGGTATAGAGCTCAAACCTTCTCGCCTTTGGCAAATGAAGAAAATGGTCTTTGGCTTAGGCACCCTGCAAGTCATGCTAACCGCTACGGCGCTGACGGCTATCGCCTATTACCTATTTAGCTTACCTCTGCGAGCGGCTGTCATCATTGGGCCAGCGCTAGCCCTGTCATCGACCGCGTTCGTGTTGCAGTTACTTAGCGAACAACGTTTGCTCAAATCACCGTATGGCCGAACAACGTTCTCTATTTTGTTATTGCAAGATTTAGCCGTGGTTCCCTTATTAGCGCTCGTTTCATTTTTAGCAATACCCGAACTTAGCATCAGTGATGATATTGGCTTTGCACTGGCTGAAGCGTTAATCATTCTATTATTAGTCATTTTATTGGGTCGCTATTTTCTACACCCCATCCTTCATCGCATTGCGCAAACCAAAATACCCGAGGTGTTTACAGCCTCAGCCATTTTAATCGTTCTGGGTATTTCTTTAATTGCAGAGCACATCAACTTGTCTATGGCGATGGGCGCATTTATGGCTGGAATGCTGATGTCAGACTCGTCATACAAGCATCAAGTCGTGTCAGAAATAAAACCCTTTAGGGGTTTATTATTAGGGCTTTTCTTTATGTCGATGGGGATGTCGTTAAATTTACATCTGCTACTTGAAAAGCCCCTACTTTCATTAGGTTTGGTCGCCCTGCTCATTGCCGTTAAAATAATAATCCTTTTCCCGTTGGTCTATTTGTTTGGCTTGAATAAAAACAAAAGCCTGGCTGTCGCTGTCATTTTAGCGCAAAGCGGTGAGTTTGCTCTTGTCTTGTTTTCCTTGTCCGTGCAGTCTGGCGTTTTAGATACCGCCGTACATCAACAACTACTACTCGTTATTTTACTCAGCTTACTGGTGACGCCTGCCTTAGCAAACTGCGCACGCGGGATTCTAAACAATAATAAATTAAGGGACTCAATTGACTTTGAGCCGCCTAAATTAGGCCCGACGGTTATCGCGGGGTTTGGTCGAGTCGGCCATCGGGTTGGAGATATACTGACCCAAGCTGGGCAACCTTTCGTAGCAATCGATATCGACCCTGCAATCGTTAATAAATCAATAGCGCACGGGCACCCTGTGTTTTATGGTGATGTCTGCGATAAGGCATTATTAGATTCTGTCGGCGCAGAAGATACATCCACGATTATCATCACTATCAACGATATTCAGGCGTCTAAATTAATTGTTTCGTCATTGCGAGGTTCAAACCCTGACTTGTTTATCTATGTGAGGGCGAGAAATTCATCGGAGTGTGTTGAACTTCAAAAGCTCGGCGCGTCGGGAGTCGTGTCAGAAAATATAGCAGCAAGTATTGAGCTAGCCCGAATGTCTTTAACGGTAAAAAACACCGTGTCAAAAACCAATAAAACTCTGTTGGAAGAGTATGCCAAGAAGTATTACCAGAAAATAAAGCTTACTCTTAAATAACGCCTTGTTGCTGGTAGCCCGCTATGACTAGATGCCAAGCACTGCTTAACCGTGGAAAAAAGCAAACCGTTAACCCCGTATAACCTTCGGTACGAATACATCCGCCCTTTTCACCTATACTCTGTAGAGCAAACAGTGGTTAAGGAAGCGGATATGAGCAAGCCACACAAGACAACGGCAGAACAGGTATTACGTGCAGCGATTGATGCCAGCTACCTAGCCGATGAAACTGAGACAATAAAAGCACTGGCGGCTAGCTGCGACGAGCTTCAATATTCCGTAAGCCGAGAGCAAGCACAGCGGCTGATCAATCACAGTCGAGAATTTAACAACGCCCCTCTGCTGACTCATTTTATGCATGAGTTCTCCTTATCATCCGCCGAAGGTATCGCTTTGATGTGCTTGGCGGAAGCGCTATTACGCACCCCTGACCCCGCAACCCAATCACGCTTAATTCGAGACAAGCTAAGCGTCGCCGATTGGCAACAGCATATCGGTCATAGTCCCTCGCTCATGGTTAACGCCTCGGCTTGGGGCTTACTGCTCAGCGGAAAACTGCTGAGCGAGGATTACCGCAAACAACTCAACAACGGTCAGCTGCTAAAAGCAATGTTCCAACGCTTGGGAGAACCGGCCATACGCAGCGCTATGCAACAGGCGATGCGCCTACTGGCAAAACAGTTTGTCGCCGGCGAGACCCTCCAGCAAGCCATCCAAACCTGCCGCGAACTTGCTACGCCCAATAGCGCTTACTCCTTTGATATGTTGGGAGAAGCCGCTATTTGCGCCGCCGATGCCCAACACTACCTCAGCCGCTATCGCAGCGCGTTAATTCAATTGGGAGAACACAAATCGCAACAGCCAAACGGAACAACTCAGCGTATATCGATCAAGCTTTCCGCCTTACACCCACGTTTTGAGCCCAGCCAAGGCCTACGGGTTAAAAACGAATTAATCCCCAAGCTCATTGAACTGGCGCAACTAGCAAAACAATTTGATATCGGTCTAACCATCGATGCCGAAGAAGCATCGCGCCTAGAGTTATCACTCGATTGCTTCCACGCCGTGTTCACCCACCCTACGCTAAAAAACTGGCATGGACTGGGATTGGCGGTACAAGCCTATCAAAAACGCGCCTTACCCGTACTGCACTGGTTACGACAATTAGCCTCTTCGCAGCAAAAAGTCATTCCACTTAGACTCGTTAAGGGCGCTTACTGGGATAACGAAATAAAATTCGCACAAAGCCAAGGCCTAGCCGGTTACCCCGTCTTCAGCAGAAAACAGGCTAGCGATATCTCCTACCTCGCCTGCGCACGCTATCTACTGGCGCATACGGCAGCCTTCTTTCCGCAGTTTGCCAGCCATAACGCGCTCACCATCGCCAGTATTCAACAATTGGCTAAACCCACACAAGATTATGAGTTCCAACGTTTATACGGCATGGGTGAAAATTTATACCGCGCATACCAGGCGCAGCAACAAGCGAAAAACTGTTGTGTCTATGTGCCCGTGGGCCGGCATATTGAGTTACTGCCTTATTTGGTACGCCGAATGTTAGAAAACGGTGCCAATACGTCGTTTGTCTACCAAACTGGCAATCCTGAAGTGGCGATAGAAACGCTGCTCGCCGACCCGTTTGCCGACATTAAACGCTGCCACTTTAGCCCCCACCCCGCTATCGCGTTGCCGTCACAAATTTACCCAGCGCGAAAAAATTCCAGCGGTATCAACTTCGACAGCCCAAGCGAGCTGAACGATACCCTACGAGAATTAAGCCGCGCCGCGAAAACCGAGTATATCGCCGAAGCTTTGTTACATAACACGCCTGCACGGCAAGGCCGTGGGCGAGATATATCCAGCCCTGCCGACCAACGCAACATCATCGGCCAAGTTTACGATACCCCTCCCTCGTTGATAAGCGGCGCAATTGATGATGCCGCTAGAGCACAAACCGCTTGGGCACAAACCCCAGTTAATAAACGCGCGGAGATACTTGAAGTGGCGGCCAATTTATTCGAAGAACATCAATCCACGCTAAGCTACCTTTGCATACACGAAGCGGGACGCTGTTTACGTGATGCGCAAGCTGAAATACGCGAAACGGTCGATTTTTGCCGTTATTACGCCCAGCAGGCCCGCCAGCTTTTTAATGCCGAACAAACATTTCAAGGCATCGTCGGCGAGCAAAATAAAGGGTTATGGCGAGGCCGAGGTGTTTTCCTCTGTATCAGCCCGTGGAATTTCCCACTGGCGATATTTACCGGACAAGTCGTCGCTGCCTTAGTGGCTGGAAATAGCGTCATTGCAAAACCCGCCTCGGCAACCCCCTTGTGTGGCATGCAGATCATAAAATACCTACAGCAAGCAGGCGTACCCAGCGACGTCCTGCAATTTGTCCCCGGCCCCAGCGAGCTACTCGGACAACAACTCAACAGCGATGTTCGAATCAGCGGACTCGCTTTTACCGGTTCTATCAACACCGCACAGCGAATTAACCGGCAATTAGCAGCCCGTGACGCCCCCCTAGCCAGCGTCATTGCCGAAACGGGCGGGCAAAACGTGATGATTGCCGACAGCAGCGCACTCCCCGAACAACTGGTAAAAGACGTGATTCGTTCGGCGTTTAATAGCGCGGGGCAACGCTGCTCCGCGTTACGGGTGCTTTTTATCGCCGAAGAAATTGCCGACGACACCGTGACTTTATTGAAGGGCGCGATGCAGCAACTCAGCATCGGCGACCCCAGCGATGAATCGGTCGATATCGGGCCGCTTATTGACCAGCAAGCCGTTGAGAAATTAGAACGTCATATCGAATATTTAAGCTCAATACAAGCGCCCGTATTCCAACTAACTCTCACAGAAAAAACCGCTCACGGTCATTTTTTCCCCGCCACCTTATGTGAACTAGAAAACATACAACAATTACCCGAGGAGGTCTTTGGCCCTGTCCTGCACCTTATCCGCTATCGCCACGAACAGCTAGAACAACTCATCGACTCAATCAACGGTATGGGGTACGGCTTAACCCTAGGCATTCATAGCCGAATCCAAATGACCATTGATGAGATTTGCCAGCGTGCCAAGGTCGGTAATATCTACATCAACCGCGATATGATCGCTGCGGCTGTCGGCAGCCAGCCCTTTGGTGGATGTGGCCTATCGGGCACCGGGCCCAAGGCAGGTGGGCCTCACTACCTAAGCCGCTTTGCCACCGAGCTTACGGTGTCAGAAAACACCGCTGCCATCGGCGGTAATGCGTCCTTATTGATGTTAGATGAACAACAGTAAGACATAAGCAACGAGGCTAACAGCGGGACAGACTGAGGCCCTATTTACTGGCTGCCACCCTTGTCATCGCCAGCGATTGTTTTACTCAATGAATTAAGGAAATCAAAGGGTATCGGAAACACGATCGTCGACGACTTCTCTCCGGCAATTTCAGTGAGGGTTTGCAAGTAACGTAATTGTATCGCCTGCGGCTGCTTTGCCAATACCTGGGCGGCGGCCAGTAGCTTTTCTGAGGCTTGAAATTCACCGGCAGCATGAATCACCTTGGCACGCCGTGTTCGCTCAGCCTCCGCTTGTTGGGCAATCGCACGAATCATACTTTCATCGATATCGACGTGCTTAATTTCCACATTCGCCACCTTGATGCCCCAAGCATCCGTTTGCGCATCGAGCAAGGTCTGAATATCAACATTGAGCTTATCTCGTTCGGCTAACATCTCATCGAGCTCGTGCTGACCCAACACCGAACGCAAGGTCGTTTGCGCCAGCTGACTGGTCGCCTTGTAATAATCTTCTACTTGAATAATCGCCTTTTCTGGATCGATCACTCGAAAATAAACCACTGCATTAACCTTTACCGATACATTGTCTCGCGAGATCACGTCTTGGGTGGGTACATCCATCACGATAGTACGCAGATCGACCCGTACCATTTGCTGTAAAAAAGGGATGATGATAATAAAACCCGGCCCCTTTACCCGATAAAAACGCCCCAGTAAAAACACCGTACCACGCTCATATTCACGCAAAATTCTGACCGCACTGAAAATTAAAACAAGCGCCGTCAAGCCAAAAATGGACAGAAAAGAAAATGTTATATTAAATCCTTCGATTGTCATTGCTCGTTCTCCCTTGAGCGCTCAGGCCCAATATCTAGAATCAAACCATTAATCGCAAGCACCGTCGCCTTTTCACCCTGCTGCATTGGAGCCTGCGAACGCGCGTTCCAAACCTCACCATGAATTCGCACCCGACCTTGATGCTCAAAAGTGTCCATCACCTCACACACCCCGCCGATCATTTCCTCCTGCCCAGACACGATAGGCTGCCGTCGTGCCTTAAAAACCAGCCCAAATGCGAGACTAAAAAAGATCGACGACGATACGGCGAAACCGGCAATCAGACCTAAATTAACGCCATAACCCGGCAAAACATTGGTATCTATTAAAATGATCGAACCGATAACAAACGCCACCACCCCACCCAGACCCAATACTCCAAAACTCGGCTGAAAAGCTTCCGCCGTCATTAAGCCAATACCCAATAAGATCAATACTAGGCCGGCATAGTTCATCGGTAAAACCTGAAATGCAAACAGTGCCAGCAATAAACAAATTGAGCCCACCGTACCGGGCACAATCGCACCGGGATTGGCAAATTCAAAAAACAAACCATAAATACCCGCTAACATCAGAATATATGCAACATTGGGATTACTGATGACCGCTAGCAATTTATCTCGCCAGTCCGGCGCAAGCTTTTTCAACAGCAAACCCGTCGTCAGCAGTGTTTTTTCCACCCCAGATACATCGACCTTGAGACCATTCAATTGCCGCAACAAGTCCGCCTGATCGACCGCCAGTATATCGATAACGTTTTGTTGCAAAGCCTCCTTAGCCGGCAAGCTGGCCGCTGATCTAACCGCTTTTTCGGCCCATTGCTGATTACGCCCCCTCAGCTCAGCCAAACCACGAATATAAGCCACCGCATCATTCAACACTTTTTTGCCCATCGCATCAACGGGTTCAGCCGGCGGTTCTTTTTCCGTTGAAGGTTTGCCCTTAGCCGGGCTAATGGCGGGGATGATTGATACCGGAGTAGCCGCCCCGAGGTTCGTCGCAGGTGCCATCGCAGCGATATGGCTGGCATACAAAATATACGTTCCCGCACTGGCGGCGCGAGAACCACTCGGGCTCACATAACTAACCACCGGCACCGTGGAAGCGATTATTTTTTTGATGATGTCACGCATAGATACACCCAGTCCACCCGGTGTATCTATGGTTAATAATACAAATTCCGCATCGGCTTGTTGAGCCTGCAGCAATGAGCGAGAAAAATAATCTGCCGTTGCCGGCCCGATAACGCCGTCTATTTCGAGTATGAACACCTGTTTCGCTGGGCGAGTCTCAGCAACAGCCAGTGGCCCCGCCAACAGTAAACAAATAACACTCAATACCAGGTAAGTAAGCCTCATCATTAAATACCTTCAGCTAGCTATAACCCCAAGTAGAATCCTCCCGAGACGCTACATTTTTCTTTTGACGCGGCTTACACCACCTCTAGCAGCATCGATTGTTTGGCCGCCACAGCCAGCAGAAGTTCAGTTTTAAAACCCGAGCTGAGCTTACCGTCATTGACTCAACCCTAAGCTCGGAAACCTAAGAGCAGTTGATGATTATTTTATACTGGCTGAAATAACCCAAAACTGACCCGAAGATCGTAACAATAGAATAACAATGACCGCTCACGTCGATGAAGTTTGCAAGCATTTTTTATCAGCCAAAATCCAACCCTGCTTACTCAAGGTTTCTCTAATAAAAAGACTCATCATTGACCGAATGATCAATTTGCAATCACCCACAAAAAAAGCCCGAATGCTTGTTCAACATTCGGGCTTTTTTATCCGCCTTTAAAATAAGGCTCTAGCTTCGTTCAATAACCATCGCGATGCCTTGGCCAACACCGACACACATAGAGATCAACGCATAACGCCCACCCGTCCGTTGTAGCTGACGAGCGGCCGTTAAAGCAATACGTGCACCCGAGGCCCCCAAGGGGTGACCCGCCGCAATAGCGCCGCCATTAGGATTCACCCGAGGATCATCTTCGGCCAAACCCAATTGTTTTAAATTGCCCAGCACTTGTGCAGCAAATGCCTCATTAATCTCAATAACGTCCATTTGTTCGAGCGTTAAACCTAAACGCTTGAGAATCTTGCGACAAGCTGGCACGGGGCCCAAACCCATCATCGACGGCTCAATACCCGCGGTGGCACCCCCTAATACGCGTGCGATAGGTTGCAAGTCGTGTTTTTCACCAAAACCACGGCTACCCAGCAATACCGCCGCCGCCCCATCATTAACACCCGAGGCATTCGCCGCCGTCACCACACCACCCTCAAATAAAGCTCGCATCGTCGCCATTTTTTCCAATGAACTCGCGCGTGGGTGTTCATCACTATCGACTACGACATCGTCCTTACCGCGTTTTTGAGGAATATTAACGGCAATAATTTCTTCCGCAAAATAACCATTTTTTGTCGCGCTGGCCCACTTTTCTTGTGACGCTAAGGCAAACTGGTCGCATTGTTCGCGGCTAATATCTTCAGCCACCGCTACATTATCAGCTGTTTGCGGCATCGCTTCATGGCCGTATTGTTTGCCAATCTTCGGATTAGGAAAACGAACACCAATCGCACTATCATATATTTTAATATCTTTACTAAAAGCACTGCCGGCCTTATTCAGGGTAAGCGGCGCACGAGTCATGCTTTCCACACCACCCGCAATGAACACCTCACCCTCGCCACAGGTAATCGCCCGCGCAGAATCCAGAATCGCAGCCAAACTACTGCCACACAATCTATTAACCGTTTGCCCGCTCACTTCCACCGGCAAACCCGCCAATAAACTCGCATAACGAGCAACATTACGACTGTCCTCTCCCGACTGACAGGCACAACCAAGAATAACGTCATCAATCAATAAAGGGTCGAACGAGTTGCGTTCAACCAAGGCCTTAATAACCGCTGCCGCCAAATCATCAGGTCTCACTGGCGCAAGCGCACCACAGTACTTGCCGAACGCGGTTCTAGCGCCATCATAAATATATGCATCTAACATCTTATTCTCCAAATTAGCTTAAGTTTTATTCTAGTTTTAAATAGGGTTTGAACAAATAGCCGCTCGAATAACAGCCCGAGTATTAATCATGAATTAATTATGCGGAACACTCCCTTGCCCCCATTATATGGATAAATGGACCATCACGTTGTTATACCGGCCAAACGTTTGATCTTAGACCTAGCAGCACAACCAATGAATCACCTTGTCTGCTAGCTCAATGCTTTCGAGCACGATCACGATTCGCTAGCGGCGATCTTCCATCATCTGTTTTAACTCGAACAACTGCTGCTGTAAATCACGTAGGGTGGGCTCGCCCGAAGCCTCCGCCTTCTTGTCACGTTCGCGCTGATGCTCTTCTTCCAACACATTCACCACGATACCAATAATCATGTTTAAAAAGGCAAATGCAGTAAAAAAGATAAACGTGATATAAAAAATCCAACTGGAACCATACACTTCCATGGTTTCATACATCACATCGGTCCAGTCTTCGAAGGTCATCACCCGGAACAAGGTCAGTAAGCTCACCGCAATATCGCCCCATAACTCGGGGTTAATGCTGGCAAAAAAGGTCGACCCCACTGCCGCGTAAATATAAAAAATAATGAACATCATTAACGCCACATAACCCAACTGCGGCATGGCCTTAACCAATGAGTTCAAGAGCATTCGCAACTCTGGAATAAGCGACACCATACGCAATACACGGAAAATCCGCACCAAGCGGCCAATCAACGCCAACTCGCTATCCTCAATCGGAATCAAACTCACGATCACGATCAGACTATCAAACACATTCCAAGCCGAGTGGAAGAAACGCCGCTTATCGGGCTCACCGATAAAACGCACAATAATTTCAAACAAGAATATTAAGGTAATCAACACATCTAACATCCCCACCACGTCTATCAGCAAGGGAGGTAAATCATACGTGCGGGCACCAATAGTTACCGCCGAAAACACGATAATACTCACAACAAATAACTCAAATGCCTTATTCGACCTTAAATTAAAAAAGGCAGTCTGTAGTTTATTACTGGCCAGTGTTGTTTCCAGCGGTTCACGGCGACTCATACGATATCTCTCTATAAAATTAGTTCAAGCAAACGCCCAAGAAACAATCGTCTCTCGGGTATATTATTTCGTTTTAGCTGAGGGGGAGGTAGAAAATTTACGCGCTAGCAGTCTTTTGTAGCTCATCTTGTCAAGGCGTCTACCCTACTGGCCTGAACGGCCAGCATTAACGGGGTATTTATTAATCCAATACCTGTGCAACATAGGCCGCGGTAAAGGCCGCTTCTTGGAAGCCCTTTAAACCGGTCTCGGAAAACGTAACCGGTAAGCGGTTTTCCGACAGCGCGAGTTTAATATCTTTTTGCGACAATATCTGCACATCAACACCGCTAATCAACTGAATCGCCGCTTCTAATTTAAAACCAATGGCACCACCGGCAAACTTACCCTTCAGCGCCCGTTCTTTAATAGCAACCTTATCAATCCCGTAGTCGCTCATCAGTTTTGCAAAGGTTGCTTGGAAATGCTGAAGATCTTCACGCGAGTGTTCTTTCGGCAACGTCAATTTACGCACTCGGCAATCCGGTAGATTAAAGTGTTGTTGTTCTAACTGAAGCAAACAAACAACCGCATCGTTACCGGTTAGCTCTACACCACATATTTTCATGTTTATTCCTTAATAAATATTTCAAACGCCTAATTGCTGATTCGCTCCCGTACTCCAAGAAACTCGGCATCAAGTCGCGACACTATAAGCCTCTATTATACAAGTCTCTGAATATTCCAAAGAGTTTATTCGGCAAGGAATCATAAAACATTGCTACAGCTAAACCCTCCTTTCAAAAACAGGGCTGATCAAACAAACCTCCTCCTTTGCTGTGTTCGCAAGAAATACCGTAAAGACCGACTAAACTGCTAATAGGTGCAGAAAAAGGCTCAGAAATGAATTCGAACCAAATTAACACGGTTATTACGACCTTTGGTGTTGCCAGCTGTTTTGGTGGCTCGCAGGAAACCTGTGCGAATGCACCTTACGTTATCCGTCATTCAGCATTCAATGAATATTTAAGCCATAAAAATTTAGAATTATCCTGGAAGATAATCAACAGCCCCATTCATTGCCCTGCAAACTCGTTAAACTGCCTGCGTCAAATGAGTCATCAGATTTCCACTCTAACCTATCAATACAGCCGAGAACACTTCAATAATAACCGCGTAGAACAGCCATTTTTGCTTGTCTCTGGTGAGCACTCAAGTGCTGTTGGTACTTGGTCTGGCGTGATGCAGGCCATCGAGACAAAAACCCTAGGCCTGATATGGATAGATGCCCATTTAGATGCACATACCCTAATCACTTCACCCACAGGGAATTTACACGGCATGCCGCTCTCAATTTTATTAAACAAAGCCGATAAAGACTTACAAGCTAGCTATCCGAAATTAACAACAAACAAACCCAAAGAGGCTCGCTACCTATTGGGTGAAAACCTATCCTTATTAGGTACCCGCAGTTATGAAGCCGAGGAATACGCATTGCTGAAAGGGGCCAAGGCACAGATTTGTAATATGCAGCAGCTCTTACAGAATCCAGCTCCCTCGGAGCAGCTCAATGCCCTAGCCGCAGAATTATTAACACGCTGTGACCTGATTGGCATCAGCCTAGACCTAGATGCGATTAACCCCGACGATGCGCCAGCGGTTGAAACCCCGGTGAAAGATGGAATTTCAGGCGATATGATGATTGCCATGTTGCAGGGTTTTGCTTATAAGCAGCAGTTAATTGGCGTTGAAATAACCGAGTTTAACCCCGTCAATGATAGTCAACAGAGGACAGAAAAACTGATCCTGCGTTTAATCAGCGCCATATTTAGCCGTTAATTCTTGGCATTTAACAAACCAAATAAATTTTTCGGATCATCCAGCTGGGGAATCAAATTGACCTCTTCACCCAAGTTCATTTGTTTGGCTAATTGATACACGAGCTTTAGGGTTGAAAAATCCTCCAGTGCAAAACCAACCGAATCAAAAAAGGTCAGCTCTTGGTCATTTAGCCGACCGTCTTTTTTTCCCGTAATCAGCTGCCAAAGTTCGGCATACACCAAGGACTCATCACCCTGCTGGATCTCACCTTCGTGTTTAGTCTGCGGAATATATTCAACCACCACCTTACATTGCTGCAGAAGCTCCAGTGAAAACTCTGTTTTCCCCGAGCAATCGCCCCCCATCGCGTGAATATGCACACCGGGTTTCAATTGATCAAAGTCAAACAACGCTACCTGTTGTCTGGCTGCCGTCGCCGTCACAATAACATCCGCAGCCGAAATCGCCTCGGCCACGCTGTCGCACGGTAACAACTCAACATCAAGCGAGGCCATATTATGCGCAAACTTATCCATCGCAGACGGGTCAACATCGAAATAACTCAGCTGCTGAATAGGTAGTTGCGCCCGCATCGCGTGTATCTGAAACTCGGCCTGCGCGCCCGTCCCAATGATCGCCAAATGCCGGCTATTTTTTCGTGCCAAATACTTAGCCCCCAAGGCTGCAACCGCCGCCGTTCTCAGTGCGGTTAATAAGGTCATTTCGCACACCATTAAGGGATAACCGTGTTGAACTTCAGCCAATAGCCCCATCGCAACCACGCACAGCTTGCCCTCGCCAGTATTAGCTGGGTGCCCGTTCACATATTTAAAGCTATAGAATTCATCATTCGCACAGGGCATTAACTCAATCACCCCGTGAGGGTAAGTGGTCACGTGCCTAGGAGATTTTTGGAAGTTTTCCCACTGAGCAAAATCGCCTTCCAAACGTTCCAGCAATTGCACATTAAAACGTTCCAAGCCCGTTCGGCTAATCATCTTCGCTAAGGTATCAATATCAATGAGCATCATATCTATAGGCCTCTTAACTAATAAATATTAACGTTATCCCAGCATACCACCCCCATTCACTTGGTGGTTTAAACAAATCAGCAGCCAGCAATATTTATCAACAGCAGAAATACGAGCAAACCGTCCCTCCCCTTATATTCAGCATAGACGTTAATCCTTTGCAGAAGAATATGCCCCCTGTTTGAGCGTTACGAGTTATTCCCAACATAGAACAAGCACTTAAGTCTTACGAGTAACCAACACTGTTATTTATCACGGTTTCATGTAATCGAACATGACGGGTGCGTAGACCCTGTATTCATAAAGCTCATCGCTTTAGGATATGAGTAAAAAAATGAGCCATTGGGGCAACTGAATAAAATAAGAACTGCGTTGATAGTTGTTTGATTAGGCAACCATCAACGCAGCTTGCTAGTTTATTTTAAATCTCGCTTAGTGTTCATCACATTCCGCTAAAAAAGTTAATAACTCTTCACGGTATTTATAATAATCTGGGTGTGCCACCAGAGCTTTACGTGTACGTGGCCTAGGCAAATCAACGCTCATTACTTTACCCACTTTTGCATTAGGCCCATTGGTCATCATCACCACTCGATCAGCTAACAGAATCGCTTCATCTACATCGTGGGTCACCATAATGGCAGTCACTTTTGTACGTGTCCAAACTTCCATGAGCACTTCTTGCAGTTCCCAGCGCGTGAGTGCATCTAGCATACCAAAGGGCTCGTCTAACAATAAAAGCTTCGGTGACAAGGCAAAAGCACGTGCAATGCCTACACGTTGTTTCATACCATTGGAGAGCTCTGCGGCTTTCTTATTGAACGAGTTACCCAAGCCTACTTTACTGAGATAATACTCAACAATATCATTGCGCTGCGCTTTTGAAGCATGTGGATAAACACGTTCAACCCCAAGCGCGACATTTTCTTTGGCACTTAACCAAGGGAAAAGACTCGGTGCTTGGAAAACAACAGCACGATCAGGGCCCGCAGCGTCAATCTCTTTTTTATCCAGTACGATACCGCCATCACTGACCTCCGTTAAACCCGCCGTCATTGATAAGACCGTCGACTTCCCGCAACCCGAGTGCCCAATGATGGATATAAACTCGCCTTTCTTGATATTAATATTAAAGTCGTCAACAACCGTTAATGGGCCTTTAGGTGTTGGGTAAACTTTAGTTAGATTGAAATATTCGAGGTACTTTTTATCACCTATGCCCTGCTGGTAAGGCTTTAAAGCACTCGGTTCCCCCTCTTCATTTAAAGAAAAATCACTCGCAGTATTTGGCTTAACATTCGGTAATTGATAAACATTGTTTTTTGATTGTGAGGAATCGCTGATGCCAACATTCATTAAATATTGAGTAATATCGCTGCGTAGCTTCTTGAACTTCTCGTCATGATTCATGGCCGTTCTATCACGCGGCCTGGCTAGGTCAACAATAAACTCTGGACCAAATGTTGCGTTAGGCCCGGGGTTCAATGGAATGATCCTATCGGCCATAATAAGGCCTTCATCGACATCATTGGTAATCAGCACAACTGTTTTCTTTTCATGCTGCCAAATACGAATAATTTCATCTTGAAGGTTAGCGCGGGTTAATGCATCTAAGGCACTCAGCGGCTCATCCAACAATAACACTTGCGGGCTTGCCGCTAATGCACGTGCCACGTTAACTCGTTGCCTCATCCCACCGGAAAGCTCCGACGGATGACGGTGAGTCGCATGAGATAAACCCACCATGTTGATATATTTTTCGATCCGTTGTTGTCGCTCCGTTGCCGATAAATCTTTAAATGCTGAATCCACCGCGAGGGCGACGTTACCAAACACCGTTAACCATGGCATCAATGAATAGCTTTGAAAAACCAC
Organism: Cycloclasticus sp. 46_120_T64; assembly: GCA_002162695.1. Classification (GTDB taxonomy): domain Bacteria; phylum Pseudomonadota; class Gammaproteobacteria; order Methylococcales; family Cycloclasticaceae; genus Cycloclasticus. The sequence goes on from MAAM01000006.1 coordinate 288,677, forward strand.
GCCGCGTTCAGAACTTGGACCGGTGACCTTTTTTCCACCCATAATAATCTCACCACTATCTGGCTTAATTAAACCGGCAATGGTTGAAATAAGGGTGGTTTTTCCTGTCCCTGAAAAACCAACGATGGCAACGAACTCCCCCTCCTTTATATCTAAGTTTATATTGCTCAATACCTCTGATTTATTGTTTCCAGAGCCGTAGGATTTACTGATGTTTTTAAGTGTTAAAAATGACATATTCACTACTCCTTACATTGCGTCGCCGTATGAAAAATACTTTTGTAGCGTCAACATAATACGATCGAGCATAAAGCCGATAATACCGATGGTGAACACAGCAACCATTATTTTACCGAGGGAGTGCTGACTACCATTTTGGAACTCATCCCAAACAAATTTTCCTAAACCTGGGTTTTGCGCCAACATTTCTGCTGCAATCAATACCATCCAGCCCACCCCTAGCGACAAACGCAAACCGGTAAATATCATTGGCAAAGAGCTAGGCAATACAATTTTAGTCACTGTTTTCCACCAGCCAAGCTGCAATACTTTTGACACATTCATTAAGTCCTTATCAATGGTTGCAACACCCACAGCGGTATTAATGAGTGTTGGCCATAACGAACATAAGGTAACGGTAATGGCTGACACGAGAAATGATTTGCTAAAAGAAGCGTCGCCATCGGCGGTATATAAAGCACTAACAATTAACGTCACAATCGGTAACCACGCTAACGGTGAAACGGGTTTAAATATTTGAATAATCGGGTTAATCGCCGCATTAAAAGACGGGCTTAAACCACATACCACACCCAGCGGAATAGCAACAACGGATGCTAAGATAAACCCTGCAAATACAGTCCATAGACTGGTGATTATTTGCTGGGGGTAGGTCGCTTTACCGGTGTAACCACGAATTTTTATAACTGCATCAGGGTTTTTCTCAAGCTTTTTAGCATTCCTAAGCTCTTGTCTTTGATAAAACGCGACTTCTTTATCCTTTTCTTTGTAATGGTCGGCGGCCAGGCTTTTAGTTTCTTGCCAAACGGCGACTGGCCCAGGAATTGCGCCCAAACTGGTGTGTATTTTTGACGCACCCCAGCCCCAAAAACCTATAAAAATTAGCATCGCAAGTACCGGCACGCCGATAATTTTTAATATTTCTTTAAATTGCTCTGCTGGGTTTTCGCCAGCCAATAGCTTAACGATCGGAATAAACCAGGTGAAACCAATCAGCTCAAGAAAGTTATTAATTCTGAGTGATACCTTAACGCCTTCTTTAGCGCTGTTTTTATCCGGTACCGGCTTAGTGTTTACTTGAGATTTAGCGTCCTCGATACCCGTGGCTTTGTTTTCCATACTTCCTTCTTTTACTGCTGTATTTACAGACATTTTAATACCCTCTTTTTGATACCAATGAACACTCGCAACCTCACGAGTGTTCATTGTTTATTGACGAGACTTACTTAACGCTATCGCTACCTTTAAGACCAATATCGAATTTTTCTAAATAGGCATTAGGGGTGTGCCCATCAAACGTGATGTTGTCGATAAAGTGAGTTTGTGGTGCACGGTAACCGTCGGTATCCCATGGCATGTCTTCTTTAGAAATTTTGCCCTCACCCAGTAATTCTTTAGCGGCCGCTAAATAAACGTCTGGGCGATATACTTTTTTAGCAATCTCGTGAAACCATTGATCCGACTTCTCATCCGTTATTTGTCCCCAACGACGCATTTGCGTTAAGTACCAAATAGCATCTGAGTAATACGGGTAGGTGGCGTAATAACGATAAAATACGTTAAAGTCTGGCAACTCTCTTTTGTCACCTTTTTCGTATTCAAACGTGCCGGTCATGCTATTTGCAATCACCTCATAATCAGCACCCACGTATTCAGATTGAGAAAGAATTTTTACCGCCTCAGGGCGGTTGGCATCGTTATTGTCATCTAACCATTTAGCCGCGCGAATCAGCGCCTTAATCACCGCTATATGGGTGTTTGGGTTAGCTTTAGCCCATGCCGCACTCACACCAAATACTTTTTCTGGATTGTTTTTCCATATTTCATAATCAGTGACAACCGGCACACCGATACCTTTGAAGACAGCCTGTTGATTCCACGGCTCCCCTACGCAATACCCAAAAATAGTACCGGCTTCCAAGGTCGAAGGCATTTGCGGAGGCGGAGTAACCGATAAGAAGGCATCCGCATCAATTTGCCCGGTGATATCTGTTTTAGAATAAAAACCTGGGTGAATACCGCCGGCGGCTAACCAGTAACGTAGCTCGTAGTTATGGGTTGAAACAGGAAAAACCATACCCATTTTGAATTGCTTGCCCTCTTCTTTAAATCGATCAACAATCGGTTTCAAGGCATCCGCTTTAATCGGGTGAACAGGTTTACCGTTAGCATCTTTGGCAATGTTGGGTTTCATTTCAGCCCATACATCATTAGATACCGTAATCGCGTTTCCGTTTAAGTCCATGCTAAAGGCGGTCACGATGTCAGCTTTTGTACCGAAACCAATGGTTGCCCCTAACGGCTGGCCTGCCAACATATGCGCGCCATCTAACTCACCATCAATAACACGGTCTAAGAGAACCTTCCAGTTAGCCTGTGGTTCGATGGTGACGTAAAGCCCCTCGTCTTCAAAAAAGCCTTTTTCATAGGCTATCGCCAAGGGAGCCATGTCGGTTAACTTGATAAAACCAAATTTCAACTCGTCTTTCTCAAGCTCGCCAACGGCATAAGAGTTTGATAGTCCACCGGCCACTGTTAATGCCAAACCGGCTAAGCAGCTCTTAAAAAGAGCCCTCATATCCGTGTTAATCAATGCCTTTTTCTCATTATCCATTTATTTTCCTTTGTGTTTAAAAATCAAAAAAAAACGTCCACAGCTCGCTTATCTCAAAAGAGAAAGGAACTGTGGACGTCGTTGTCCAAAATGATCTTAATGATCGGGTTATTTTTTTTACCGCCCCAACATTGGGTCATACTACTGACTCATTCTTTACTTCATTAATTCACTCGCTGAGATTACGCTTTGGGCTAAATCGGCCATCTTAATGTTTTTATCCATCGCCATTTTACGCATGGCTTTATAGGCGGCGTCTTCAGTAATGTGTGAACGCTACATCAAGATGCCCTTGGCTCGATCAATTAACTTTCGTTCATTGAGGGTGTTTTTAGCTTTCTCAAGCTCATTTTTAATACTCTGTTGCTCGTTAAAACGAAAACGCGCGGTATCTAAAATAGACGACACCCGTTTAGCTTGAAGCCCATCAACAATATAAGCACTCACACCCGCTTTAATCGCTAACTGAATAACATCCCTGCTATCGTCATAAGTAAAAATGACCACTGGAATGGGGTGATGCAAATTAATCTGCTGTACACAGCTAAATAATTGATCAAAGCGTTTATCAGTAACAGCCATCACAAGATCCACCGTCCCCGCAAGCGAGACTCGACTGACCTCACTTAACTCAGGTGTCACCACGACTATGTCGTAATTCGTGGCCGATAAGCGCTCTTGAATATCAACCAAATCATCAGCCGTTGTGTTGAATAATAGAATTTTGCTTTTCATATCCATCTATTATGTGTTGTTAGTCATTTACTGGAGACTCTAAAACTTAGCCTGTACAAATGCCCAAACTTTTGTGACATCGTTAACTGCCGCTGTATTTAAGCTGTTGTTATCGGCCTTAAAGTCAGCATACTTAAGGCCAACCGTGTAGTTTTTGGCGACTTTCTTCGTTGCTAGCAGATTAAATTCGGTGCCATAATCGTAACTGCCTTTGTCTGAACCAAACTGATGAAAAGCTGTTACAAACTTCACCCCATAGGCTTTTGCAACCGCGGTGATATATATATCTTCCAAACCATCACCTGGGGTTACTAAGAACTGATCAGACCAACCTTGGTACGCATGGTTAGTACCCAAAATTGTCACGAAACGATCTTTGCCACCATGACCTTCTTGTAGTTCATAACTGGCCTTCACTAATAACATCTTAATAGGGCCGTCGAAGGTCATTTTTGCACCCGCTTCGGCTAACCAATAATCTGCATCAATAGAGTCTGGATTATCAGCCGCATCTGACTGGTTGGCATATTCAGCAGTATAAATAGCCTTCACTCCATCTGCTACTGGCGTCCCACCACTCGCTCTTAAGCCGTAAGTGTTGGTTGAAAAGGTATCAGCATTTTTAAAGTCATATAAATAAGCGTAGGCTTCAAGTTTTACCGGCTTAAAACCGGTGTATTGAAGGTTGAATAAGTTAGATGCGCTATCGAAATCATCCCATGCCGCCGATGCATCTTCACCGAAGATACGGTTAACATTCCATACATAAGCGTAACTAATGGTTGTGTCTTTGATCGATGTATTGATAACAGACAGGGCATCCAACGTTTGCCAATTTTGCCGCCATGCAACGGTACCGACATGCCTATGAAATGGTGCATCACGGTAAGTCAGTGCTTGTCGACCTAGCTTAATCGAGGTATCCGCCAGACCTGTATATTGCAGGTAACCTTGGTTTAGCTCGGTTTCATTTGGATCTGCAATAACAGGGTACTTCGCCCCTTTTGCTTGAGACTTATGTGCGTAGTTATTACTAAACAAGCTATGGACACTTTCAATTTCAGCAAAAGCAGAAAAACCGTAGTAACTAGCTGTTTTGTATGTCGCCGTTAACCTAGCCGTATAGGCATTCGCTTCTTCTGGTTTATTTTCTTGATCTACATTTTCATAACGTAAGCGCGCGCTGAAACTCGCTTTGCCATTTGTTAACGCATTAACAAGCGACTCTTCCGCACTGGCGGTGGGTGCAGCACTGATCGCCATAGTACCCGCTAAAAAACTTAACAATGCATTTGTTTTAGGGCTGTTTTTTTTAATTTTCATGTTGAAATCTCTAAAATTAATTAATACAAACCGTATAAATAAAAAAAGCCAACTCAAATAATATTCAAGTTAGCCTCGTTGCTTTTATTTATGCTGATTTGTTTCGTATTCACTGCGCCGTTACAGTTGTGGACATTGCATAAAGAATGCAAAAACACATAATGGAGATAGAGCAACTTACATGCCAAATATAATTACCCACCAAATAACAAATGCTTACGACAAATAAAATTATTTAATAATACTTCATTCCGCCTGAGTACGCCGTACCAACCAGCTCCCGCACCAAAGTAGTGCGGAAATATCATTGGCCATAACTAAGTTCACTTGAGCCAGAAAACAACGTTGAGTGAAGCGGCGGTTTTACGGTTGAAGTTGAGCTATTGCTTACACATGATGATCCGCAATACCTTAGCCCGGCTTGTTTAGCAGTAAAATAATAATTGCGGATGCATGTATTAATGTTATTGAAACGGCTAATGCCCTAGGTTTTTCACTACGCAAAGTCCCTATTAACCCAAGGGTCAGCCCGAGGACAAGAGAAACTACCAGGATGGCAATAGCAACACCCAATCCACCATACCCCGTATAGTCTTCTTTCGGTGCAAACCATTCCGCACCAAACCTAGCCAAAGGCAAACTAGAGACCGCGCAAACGGCCGATAAAATGGAACAATAAGGCATCTTTTTCTCTACGGTGATTTTATTCTGCATAACGCTGCTAGCTCCTGTCCGTGAAGGCGAAGCTGGGATTTATAAAAACTCGACGCACTGCCTTATTAATTGGCCTACTTGTAAGCTTTACGTTCAAGCCTTCTGTCCCATTCGCCTGCAAACTGTTCGCTGTTGAAGTACTCCACCGTGGCTTCATCTTCATCAATATGGAACATAATGGCACTCTCACCTTCAACCATCGATAGGTGAGAAAGGTCTATAACTGATTGTCTTTTATTACCGTTAGAATTTTTCCAGCTTATCTTGGCTTCTTTGGGTACCGGGTTGTTTTTTGTATCAAGGTCGTTAGCTTTAAACCCACCAACATCTATCATGGAGAAGCTAATTCGCTTCATGCCATCCGGAGAGGGGTACTGGATCTTAAGTTTTATTTGGCTGTGACTCGTATTATTGTAAACACCTACACTATAGGTTTGCTTGTCACTACAAGAGGCGAGGGATATGCTTATTAAGACTATCAGTATCAAACTTCTCATTTGTATTCCTATTTTTTAGTCAATGATAAGGCCGCTAACGACAGTGGGACTTTAGGGCCTTTGGTGTAACCGATGTTGGCATAAAGATGGGCATGAAAAAACTGACTGTTTTTAAAGCGTTTGATGCGTATCCATACGGCTTAAAACTAAGTTTACCCCTATAAGGTAAGAACTAAAAATAACTTTAGTCTTGCTCCCCAGTAGCCAACCGTTAACTGACTTTTCCTGCTTATAACTAACCTCAATGATTGCCCTTCACCTTCACGGAAAAATACAGGTCACAACGATTCATTATTTCCGTGCTACTGGTAACTACATGCTGGTTCGCCTGCACGGGCTTGTTTTGAAATGCCTTGAAGACTTTGAGTCACCCAGCTACCATCCGTCGATTTAAAGCGCACTAAATCATGTGTTGCTAAGGCTTTATTTTTCTTGAGGAAAGTTTCAACGCTATGGTTAAATTGACTGATGTTGTCTTTGTTTTGACACAAACAAGCCGCATGTTCATCGCCAGATTCAAGACAAGCCATCACCGAAGCAGAGACCTTATCTAGGTTTGATTGAATAGTATTTAACTGCCCCACTATATTTGGATTTTCAATCAACACCTCTTCATTGGCGAAAGCGACACTGCTAAACGCTAATACGTAGATAAACATTAATTTATTCATATGACTGCCTTGTTTATTTTAGCCGTGGAAATTCTGCCGCTTCGGTATACACCCAGTCGCGATTTTTTACCGGTGTATGACAGGAGATGCAAACTTGCGCGCCTTGGTTAAAGGGTTTTTGATTAACACCTAACCAACGAGCCCAGCCCCAGCCATTAGTTCCACTATATTTATCGGCATCTTTAAACATAAACTCCGTGTGTATCAGCTTATCGGGCACAGTGGCTGACTTCCAACTTGATAACTCAGTATCTTTCCAAACAACCTTGCCTAGAATTGCGCCGTTAGGCCAAGGATTTGTTTCACCTAATCTAGCGGCTTCAACCGCCACCTTATTACCTAATATGACACGTAGTGTCTTATTATCCGTTCGATGTGAAACGGCAATAGTCGACCAGTCTTGCCAACCGGCAGGGTAGCTTATTTCATGAGACTGAGCCGGCAACGCATCGGATGCGTTGCCCAGAGATACCGTACCCACAAAAAGAAACGAAATTAAATATTTATTAATGAACATCTTTACCTCGTTAGATGTGGTTTTAAAACGAATGCTAATGTTTACTAACGGGCAAATAAACGTACCTCCCCGCCCATTGAATACATCACACACTAACAGACCTAAAAACTTCGGATTTACTGACATTTAATATCGTAAAACGAAACGCCTTTTAGCTAACCTGTTTAAATGAGTTAAACGCGGCCATTAAAGGGCACTGTATAAAAGCGGTATTCACAGCATCCTCGCTTAGATCTATCGCCTATTGAATAGACAAACGATGATCATCGCACCCTTCCAGTAACCATTCATATGGGTTCAAATATAGCTGAAAATCATCCGTAATGACTTCAACTTTAGCATTATCCAAGCGGCTTGAAGGGACTCCCTCAATACCCTCCATGTGTGATTTTTTACCTGGGTATATACGGACACAAGAAACGGCACTCCATGGAACTACTTTTCGAGTAGCAGAAAAGCCATTGGGTATATCTCTTGCTAGCAGTGGAAGTTTGTATTCAAAACAATTATTGTCAATTTTTATGTATGCTGAAGATCTAGAATTTGCCGATATAAAGATGAGTGGAATGGTCGAGACTAGAAGTGTGAATAATATTAAAAACATTTGTTGCTCGGTATATAGGTAATAAAAAAATCACTGATATTTTCTGCGCTGCTTACCTGAATGATAGATTCCCAGACCACATATACAGCCCCTACGATTAGCGGAGACATAAACAAAAGCACGGTTAAAGAGATTGTTTTATGCTGGTCAATTTTATATATGCCGGACGATAAACTAAAGGTCATAATCTCACCAATTAAATAGTTGAAAACAGGAATGCCTAAGACCTCAATAACCGGCACGCTTTAACGCGTAATTGATCGACGTGTTATGTGCTTTTAGCATGGAACAGCGTATTCAATTTTTTGCTCTGCAATATTAATAGAAAAATGGCATTCATAGCTTTTACTGGTTCTGTGATGTAAACACTGCATCTCACCAATAGTTTTTGACATGGCACCGGTGCAATCATCTTTTTTAGCTGCCACCTTCATGGAATTGAATAAGTCTTTTGCGCTTTGACCTTTCAGTTGAATTTTATAGTGAGAGTTGTCTACTGGGCTGACCATATCTTTTGCAGTAACAGCATAAATGCCCTCCACTTTTTTCCATTCAGCCGAGTAAGCATGCAACGACAGTGTTATGGCTATGATTAATAATACTATTCTCATTCTTTCTCCTTTATCAGCACATAAGACCAAAGTTAAAGGCCGTGCAGATTCTGATCTGCCTATTTTTAACGCTTTGTTAGCGGTAGGAAACGTAGCCGGTATTAGCATGATGACGGGCCTAAAGACTGACCATATTTCAAGCTAGTTGACGCGTATCCACACAAATACCACGCCTGCTTGAAATTTAGTTCAAGCTACTAAAAATTAAGGGGTAAACATATTTAATCTCTCGACCCTGAGTCAGCAAACTTTAATTTATTCTACTGGCATCTCCCTTACCGCAGCCTCTTCAAAAAGGTGACGAAATGGCCGCTAATGCTTAAATCAACACCCGTGCAAATCAATCGAGCCTGCCCCCATTTGTTTTACAGCCTTAACTTTTTAATACGCTTTACCCCTCAGCCACTTAAACCCTCGTATTGCAGATTACACATAAGGTAAAATCACAAAAAACAATTAAGGGTCACGGTATTGCCTGAGTATACAAAAAACATAACGTTATCGACTCTGCACAAAATAATAAGCCTCACACTCATTGCTTTACTCGTCGGTTGCGCCAGCACCCCAAAAGTTAACTTGCCGCCTCCAGCACCCAAACCTGATGGCATTGACCAAACAACTAAAGCCCGCATTCAAGCTTGGAAGCAACTAATCGATACAGGCTCCAACTGGTCGGATGCGAAAAAACTCATCACCGTGAATGATTTTATTAACGAAGTCAGATTCGTTGACGATATTGATCATTGGGGAAAACACGACTATTGGGCAACCCCCTTGCAGACCGTCGTCACCAACGGTGGAGATTGCGAAGATATATCTATTGCCAAGTTCTTTACCCTAACTGCCATGGGCATGGAGGAAAAGAAACTACGTTTAACTTACGTGAAATCTTTATCAACCAATAAACCACATATGGTTGTCAGCTACTTTAAAACACCCCGCAGCATGCCTTTGGCACTTGATAACCTAAACCTTTCCATCTTGCCCGCCTCCCAACGAGACGACTTAGTACCCGTATACAGCTTTAATGGCGTCGGTTTATGGATAACAAAACGAGGTCAGATGGACACCTACCTAGGTGGAACCGAGCGTATAAGTTTATGGCAACAGCTGTTAAACCAAATGAATGTTGAAGCCGCCAATGAACCCGCGATGACTTGTTTATATCAATATTATGATCTGCCCGAGTCCACCGCAAAAAACTTTTGCCCCAGCGACTAGGAATCGCCAGGGAAGGCTATCAGGCTTGCTACATACTTAATGTGAAAACATCAGAAAACCCGCCCTCCGCTATTCTTGACGGCGATGAGACCTGCAATCCCCCCCACTAATTCATCTGTTATGAAACTTTATCTTCCGCCTTTTTAACACGTATTTTATTGTTACCAACCTCTTTGTTATTTAGCTTTTTGATGGCAATTTTTGCCTCACCCGACTTAGGCATCTCAATAAAACCAAAGCCTTTAGACTCGCCGCTCTCTCGATCCATCACCAAATCACAAGATTGAACTGTGCCAATTTTTTCAAACAAAGCTTTCAGCTCATCTACTGTCGTTGATCGATCTAAGTTACGTATTAATAATTTCATATATATTCCGAATGGAGTTAAGTGGGCTGAGTTAATGAAGGGAGAATAGAGACGTCGAGCCGTTGTTTGCGTTAACAACTCGCCCTTATCATTAAACCCTTAGAGTTCTTTCTAATTTAGAACGTAATTTTATCAAAAAAACAATCACCACCACAAGGCAAGCCTTTCCCCAGCCCCCTTCATTTTTGACGCTAAGAGCACTATGCTTATTATTCCTTTACCCTCATAGGACATAAAGACGAACAAAAGAAATGAATACCCTTACGGCAACGAAAAGTTGAATATAGACTATGTTCGGTTACTTAACCTTAACCAGTAACTATCAAACTCGCTGACCCCGTCGCTTTTTAAAAAGTATCAATCAACAGCTTACGAAGCTAGGTTTCTGCTACTGATCAATCATTGTAAATATTATCAGCTCTTAAAAAAACACTATCATCATGAAAACACATTGCTACTTCAGCCCAAGTAATGACTGCATCCAAGTCGCGTATCGTGTTGGCTCTAGGAGAATATTTTGATGAACAAATTCATACAAGATGGACCTTTTCAAAAGGTAACTGTCTACTTTTTTTAATTTTTTCTGCTGCATCAGCCATATAACGAACTTGCTTAGGCGAGAACCCTTGATGAGCTTTTGCCTCTATAAGTACGACTGTATTCTCTGAGAAAATAAACACGTTATCAAAAGTTTGTTTTTCAAATGATGCGTTTTCACGATTAATATACCCTTCCTTTGCAAAGTCCCTGAAAAAACAGACTTCGTGGCCGCTATCAGTGATTACCTCCGTTTCTTCCAAGCCAAGTTTACTGATCAAAAGTGACTCGATAGCATCTTTATTCTTGATACATGCATGATATAAAGACCCAGTAAAAAAGACTTCAGTTCTTGTAATCTCGCTTAATTTTTTTATTTCCATAAATTTAACACCTCCAAATACACGAAAAATGGGATCACGAAAAACTGATAAACAAGGGCTTTATTCTTGTAATGAACCTGAATAACCCTACTAATTGTTAAGTAATGTAAACCATAACAGTCACCTTATGCCCTTTAAGGTGTACCCGTCAATTCTATGAACCATAACAATAGATGCATTCCGTTTTTTTGCTAGCTTGTCATATTCAAAAAATAACCCTTACAAAAATAAAAACCGGCCTCTTGACCGCAGCCCTCCCTTTAATACACAGCGTGTATTACGTTACCTAGCCCCTGCCCTCTATTGACACGGACAGAATTGAATTCAATATTTCGTGTTAATAAAGGATGTACACGCCATACATAATGTAATAATATAACATTACATTATTAGACTTATAAGGCTTTCCAGATGTTTCCTCAATCGTATTTTTCACTCCTTTTGCTGATTGTTTGTTGCTCGGCAAATGCTGCGCAGATAGTAACGCTAGAACAGATAGTGATTACCTCAACCCCTTTCCAGAAAAAAGAAGCTGAAACAGCCCAGCCTATAAATATTTTGACTGGAAAAGATTTAGCACTAAAACAGGGCACCACCATTGGTGATACATTGAAACAAGAACTGGGTATCCATAGTAGTTCGTTTGGTTCTAGCGTCGGCCAACCCGTTATTCGCGGGCAATTTGGCGCCAGAGTTCAAGTATTGCAAAATGGCATAAGCAGCCTTGATGTCAGCGGTGTTAGTCCTGATCATGCAAACAGCACAGAAGGCTTGTTTGCCGAACAAATTGAAGTGCTGCGCGGCCCCGCAAGCCTGTTATATGGCAGTGGTGCTATTGGTGGTGTGGTCAATGTCATTGATAATCGTATCCCTCTTTATGTTCCTGAATCTCCTATTTATTCTTTTGAGCAGCGCTATAACTCCGTCTCCGATGGCTGGAGCAGTGCATTAAAACATGAAGGTGGCATAGACAAGCTGGCTTGGCATATCGATGGTTTTATTCGTGAGAGTCAATCTTACGATGTGCCGAATGGGGGGAATGAATCGGGTGTTATAGACAATACAGATGCACAAAGCTGGAGTGGCACCTTTGGCTCTTCATGGATTGATGACTGGGGAATGATCGGCTTTTCTATCAATCACCTTGATAACAATTATGGTGTGCCACCTGTCGATGAATTAGTCCGAATTGATTTACAACAAACGCGTTATGATTTAAAAGCCGAATTTTATGAGCCTTTTGCCAAGGTAGAAAGTTTGAAATTTCGTTTTGCTTACAATGACTATCAACACGCTGAGCTGGAAGGTGGGGTCACTGTTGGAACAGAGTTTGACAATAAAGGGCTAGAGGGTCGAGTGGAATTAGTGCACCGAAAACTGGGGTTAGTTGATCATGGAGCCATTGGCTTGCAAGCGCAACAGAAAGATTTTTCAGCAACGGGAGAAGAAGCCTTTGTTCCGCCATCCACCTTACAAAGCTATGCTATTTTTGCAGTCGAAGATATTCATGTAGGAGATATAACGTACGAAGCGGGGCTGCGTATAGAACATCAACAAATTGATGCTAAAGGATTCAACTCTACAAAACATACACCGGTTAACGCCTCCCTTTCTGCACTCTGGCATGCAAGGGATGATATGTTTTTAAGCTTGGCATTGTCGCGTGCGCAACGCGCACCAGACATACAGGAACTTTTTTCTAATGGTGCTCATTTTGCAACGCAGAGCTATGAACTGGGTGATAAAGAGCTAAAAGTAGAAACCTCATATAATCTAGAGCTGGGCTTTAAAGCGAAATTTAACGGGCTTTCTACGGAATTAAACCTATTTCATAATTGGAGTAAAGATTACATTCTTCAACAAAGAACGGGGCAATCCTTTAACCTAGACACTGAGCAAATTAATACGGCCTGTATCGGTGACTGTCTACCGGTCTATCAGGCTGTGCAGCAAGATGCTCGATTTTATGGTTTCGAATCTCAAGTTTCATTCCCTCTATGGGATTCTAAAAATGCCAAACTAGAGGGCCAACTGTTTGCTGATTATGTTCGTGGGCAACTAGATGCTGGCGGAGATCTGCCACGATTACCCCCTCTACGTTATGGCGTGCAATTGGATTACACCCGCGATAACGATTTTGCTGCTGGATTAAGACTCACCCGTGCAGAAAAACAGGACCGGATAGGTGATAATGAAACGCCGACACAAGGTTATTTGTTACTGGATGCAAATATTAATTATAACTGGCAGATTTCAAGCAGTAGTCAGGCGCTGTTTTTTGTGAAAGGTACTAACTTGTTGAATGAAACCATTCGGAGTTCAACGTCATTTTTAAAAGATCATGCCCCCGAACCAGCACGGGGTGCAGAGCTAGGTGTAAAAATAACATTCTAATATGAAAAAACTTGTCGACGAAAAAGCTTTACAGCAACCACATGATCATCAACTCTGCATGACCCAAACATTATTGTCTGCAGAGAAAATTTGTATGGATCAAGGTGCGCGCTTAACCGCTATTCGTCGACGTATTTTGGAACTGGTTTGCTCAAGTCATAAAGCAATCGGCGCCTATGAATTACTGGATTTATTTCGCGAAGAAGATACTAAAGCGAAACCCGTAACCATCTATCGCGCCTTAGACTTTTTGATTGACGTTGGGTTAGTCCATAAAATTGAATCACTGAATGCCTTTATTGGCTGCCTACAAGCTGAAAAAAAACATCAATCGGTTATTTTAATTTGTGATGACTGTAAAAATGCTTACGAACTAGATGCCGCGCCTGTTTATCAGTCCGTATTTGAAATGGGCAAAAAAATACAGTTCACCCCCAGATCTTTAACGATAGAGTTACATGGCTTATGTGCTTCTTGCGCTTAAACTTAATTGGAGTACATAACACCCAAGTAAACCGGCCCAATTAGACTGTGCTAGGCTTTTTCAAGCACAGCTTAATTGGGCGCCTTATTAGGCGCGTATGAGCAATAAATAAACGATGGTATCATGTTGTGGTGTTAACTTTTAAGCGGTTGTTGGTATCGCGGCTGGTTTTGATAAGCGCATTATTATCCTGCCCTTGATGACTATACGCATACGATTTTGCCATCCGATCATAAAGCAACACATTAACGGAGGCGGATAAATTCATACAGGAAATGGTGGGCACAAAGACAACATGGTCGGCTTTATCAATAACCCCCTGTTCGATAGAGCCATCTTCAGGGCCAAAAATATACAGTGCTTGTTCAGGGTGGGTAAACTCTGGCAAGGCCATCGCACCTTCGGCAAACTCTATACAGACTATTTTTACATCGTTAGTGACCGCTTCAAGCAGGCAATCAGCTTGCGTGATGGGAATATCTTTACCCAGTTTACGGCTCATATCGACCGAACGCCCCGCGCGCTTTAACGCTTGAGGGTAGCGAGTACCGGTATAAAACACGCTATCAACCTGATAATTAGCCGACGCACGCAAAATAGCGCCCACATTATCAGGGCTTTTAGGGTTGATAAGCCCAATACTCAACTGTGTTTTGTTCATCATGGGTATAAGCTGCCAACGCGATCTAAATGGGTGAGATATAAACGGGTATCGAATTCTAATTGATGATAGTCGGGTAACATATGGGTGCAGAGTTTATAAAACGCCTTATTATGCTGCTTCTCTTTGAGATGTGCTAATTCATGTACGCTAATCATCATTAAAAAAGCATCCGGGGCGCGTTTGAATACAGCGCCAATACGGATCTCATTTTTTGCTTTTAACTTGCCCCCTTGCACACGAGAAACAAAGGAGTGCAAACCGAGTGCTTGCTGTAAAACGTTCAACGTATCATCATAAATCACCTTGCTGAGTGGATTAGATTTTCGCAGGAATTGGTTTTTTAAAGCCATCACATAATGATAGAGCGCTTTGTTATTACTAACCGTGTGCGCGGTTGGATATTTTTGCAGTAAAAAGTCTGATAACTGATTGTCAGCAATCAGACCTTCTACTTGAGATTGTGTCGTTGCAGAATAAGCTGCGAGGTAATTGAGTACGTTTGCCATTGTTCTTTTTATCGCATTTAAGAGTTTTTTATTATCGAAATAGTCTGCGCCTTGTTTGCGCGTAGCGGGTTTATAAACACCGCTAGGCGCTCTAGTAGAACAATGCACAAGGACAGGAAGTCCGCAGATAGAATAACGCAGGAGCCGTTATCGAGGAACCATTGCCGAGCGCGCAGCCGATCATAAATAAATATTTTCGATTAAGGCGTCCTATTCATTGATTCGTTTTGAGTCGAAGGCTTATTATCCGACATTAAGAGACCGATGCTGCAGGTGTTTTACACCCAAAGGGTATACAGGCGAACAAAAGAAATGAGTGCCCTCGCGACAGCGCAACGTTAAATAAAAGCTATCTCGGCTTTAAGCTTAATTACACCATATGACAATGCAAACCGGCCTCCTCTCTTATAAATGAGGCCTATTAACTCTTCTTTGTTAAAACGGTAAATGCGTCCGCATAAATCTCTTTAAGTGAGGCGCCCGCAAGATAGGCTTTTTTCTGAGTCTCTTTGACCATATCAGGATGACCACAAAGAAAAACACGCCAGCCTTGGAGTTTAGGGTGTGCTTTCAGAGCCTCCACGTGAACGCGTCCCGCAGTGTATTCCAAAGGGGTATCTGAGCCAGAAAGGCAGGGGTGATAACTAACATTAGCATGGTTCTCTGCCAGCGCTTTCATTTCATCAACCCAATAAAGGCCAGCAATATCACGACTACCATGAAATAGATGAATAGGCCCCGTATGCCCCTGCTTAAGCGCATCACGAACAATTCCAGCAAGTGGCGCTAAGCCAGTTCCGGTGCCAACAAGTAATAGTGGTTGATCAGGTTTTCCAGATATATAAAAACAGTCACCCGCCGGTTCTTGCAAAGAGACCACATCGCCGCTATTCAAGTGATCATGGGCCCACTCACTAAACCCGCCATTGGGAAGTTTACGAATATGAAATTCAAGACGTTTTTCAGCAGAAGGTAGGTTAGCGATAGAATAACTACGCACCAAACCATCGTCCCGTTTAAGATTAATAAATTGCCCAGGTTTAAACGTTAACTCATCTTTATATTCAAGCACCAGCTCAATCGTCTCAGGGTTGAGAGGTTTTAAGCTAACCACCGTTGATTCAATAAAACGTGCCTCTTCAGGCACCAAGGCAAGCTCCATATCTTCCGTAGGTTTGCACTGACAGGCTAAAAAATAATTTTGCGCTTGTTGCGTTTCTTTAAGCCCTTTTTGTGCATCAATCGGTGGTGTTTGGTTCAAAGAACGAATCAAACAACTCTGGCAATCGCCCTGCTTACAGCCATAAGCAATATCAACTTTATTAGTCAGTAAGGTATCTAAAACGGTTGCACCAGCATGACAGAGATAAGTTTGGTTATTTAAGGTTAGCTTAGGCATAAGTCTGTTATTCAATGATTTGCACCTGAAAAAGCCGTCATAGCAACCGTGACGGCTTTTTAGTTAGGAAAAACTTACTTCCCTAGAATATCATGTCGAGTGGGTTCGCAAACGGCAACCACTTCAGCAATTAACTCGCCAGAAACGCCTAGCTCAGTCAGTGTTGCACCTAGGTTTTCAACAACGGCATCAAAATGACTATCATTTAAACCACGTTTAACAAGATGCGCATGACCTTCGCGCATATCAGTGCCGGTATAAGTATTTGGACCACCAAAAGCCATTGTCATAAACGCTTTTTGCTTAGCCGCCTGCTTATCCATATCGACATCATCAAAAAAGCTATTGATTCTGTCATCTGAAAGAACTTTACGGTAAAAAATGTCAACCGCCGCCTCTACAGCCGTTTCGCCACCTAGTTTTTCATACAATGATTCGCTCATGTTAGTCCTCGTTTGAGTTAGTAAATGATTGTTTCGTGATAATTATAGACAACTTATCTGAAAACATTTTGCAACGAATCAAAGACCCCTCTTCATATTCACCTTGTCTGCTGAGGGAATTTTTTCCAAGATAACGGTAAACTCATCTCCAGCCAATCGAACGATTATATTCGTATCGCGCACGTTATTTTGTGCCCGTCGAGTCACTTCAATTAAAATTGAAGTCAGCAAACTCATGGCCAAACGTGTCGTTAACGGCTTTAAATCGACCTAGTCAATAAAGAGGGTGGCAAATAGCCGATTCTCCCTAGACTCAATAAGTTGGCTCATAAAATTCCTGCGATGAGGAATTCCTGTCAGTGAATCGATATAAGAGAGTTTATGACGTTCAATAATACCGGCGCTGGTTTTTGCGCTGGCACTTAAAAAGTTTTGTGCTAACTTCGTTTGATTGTGCCCATGTGTTACATAGAGATTTAGCACGCTCAGGGTATTTCCGTCAGAAACAATTGGCATATTGTCGTAACCGTGTGGCTGGATGCCTTCAGGACAAATCTCATGATCGATACAATCACGAAAAATTAACGACGAAGAATTAGCCGCTTTGTCGCACAAACATTGTGCCAAGTGGGATCTAACTACAGATGCTTAACAACGGCTCATCAAGGTTGTGACGAGTAACCATCTTGAGCCCTGTAGCTGATTCATCCGTTAGAAAGACACCGCCTTTCTTTTTCAAAGAGAGCCAAGGCATATTTAGAACGATCAATCATATCTTTTCCATTGGCTCATTCAATGGGATCTGCATGAGGGAAATGTTAAGCATTTCATTCAGAGTACCTTGAATATCGCTGCGTTGTTGTAACTCGAACATACCCTGCTGATAAGTTACAATTTGCTTTTGGAGGTCAGCAATTTCTTACTGGAGTTCGGTGTTCTGATTATTCATAGAGCGTTCGCTCATGCCCTGTAAAATCACGTACGATTTCAGTGTAGTCTGAAACGAAAGAATAGCCGTTTCCAGTCTTTAAAAGGGGTGCCATGAAGTCCCCTTAAACTGAGGCATATAACGCCGCCTTCAACGGAACAGGCGCGATAGCGCCTGCCCCGTTAAAAGCATTGTTATGTGTGAATTTAAAGTGCAACCACTTTATTTGCACAAGGCCCTTTTTGACCCTGACCAACTTCAAATTCAACAGATTGACCATCATTCAGCGTTGCGTACTGATCGCCACTTTGAATTTCTGAGTGATGAACAAAAAGGTCTTTACCACCATCTTCTGGTGTAATAAAACCAAAGCCTTTATCAGCATTGAACCATTTAACTGTACCTTTACTCATTTAATTTACTCTATATTGTTGGTGAAATTGATAACATTTATACTCGAATTCACCGGTTCGAACATAAAAAAATATTTAGTGAATACACATAACCTTTTGCTAAGCGGCAGACAAATTGTTGAATTTTTTTGTGCAACCATGAGCGAAGCGAAGGCAAGTCGCTATTCTTGCATAAAACCATGAATAACCCTAATACCCCGTTGAATAAAACCCACTTTTTATTTAATGAAAACCATCGACTTCCTTTAAAGTGTAACCCTCGCTCCTATCAACCATGACAATAGATGCATTCCAATCTTTTGCTAGTTTGTCATATTCAAGAAATAACCATTGCAAAAATAAAGACCTGACCCCGGACTTGACCCCGAATTCACAGCCCCCTAATTCCCCCAAAGAATCACGACGAGCAACTAAGATGGGACAATCCACCCACCTCAAAAAACTCAGCCGGTTTCAACCGATAGTATTTATCCTCCACGTCCTTCGACTGCTCGGCATAGGGCTGTGTCATCACGTCCTGCAGCTCTCGAATTAGCGAGTAATTTCCCGCCGTTGCTTGCTGATAAGCCGGCACAACAAACCACTCTCGCAAAATGTATTTTGGGTTGACGAGCTTCATTTTCCTAGAGATTCCCTGATGGGATCGAGACGAAATAGCATTCGCATCACTGGAACTGTTGAGGAGCGTTTTCCATTTTTCTAGCCATTCTGCCCAGCGCTTGTCCATCTCATTGGACTCTGTATCTTGCGCTGAAGTTTTGTAGAAGCTTTTCTTCAGTGGACCAATGTCGTCGGGTATTGACGAGAGCTCGCGGAAGAAAATAGTGTAATCGACCGGCGTTTGCAGCATGAGTGTTTCTAGCTCGCTGAACAATTCGCTGAAAAGAGCCTGCTGAGACGCTGTGTTCAACGTGTCTATATCCAGACCCAGCTTGGCAGCCCACATCTTTTTCATTTGCCTGCGCATGACGGTCGAAAATCCACCTTGAACCTCGTCGAGCGCTAGCAAAGAGTCCTGATTCGACGCCAACAAGGGCCGTAACGCCGAACAAAACATCTCGAAGTTGCGTTGCGCTGCGTTGGCTTGGTTCATAAACGAGAAGTGATGACCGCCACCCGTCCAAGGCTGATAATGCGGGTTAAAGACATCACAAAAACCGAAGGGACCATAATCAAGTGTAAAGCCACCGACTGCGCAATTGTCGCTGTTAAAATTACCCTGGCAGAAACCGACACGGATCCAGTTCGCCACCAGTGACGTAAGGCGGCTTTGAAACTCGCGCGCCAGCCACACCACTTTTTCAGGGGTGCTGAGTTGCCTATCGATAGCGTCAGCGTACTCACGATCAATCAAGTGCAGCACAATCTTCTCGAGTTCTTCCAGCGCTGTCGGGTGTTCATTTTTACGGCTACGGCGAGCGAAAAGTTCGAGTTGACCGACGCGGATAAACGACGGTGCGACACGTGTCGAGATGGCGACGGCTTCAGATATAAGCATGTCGGGATTCTCCGAGCGCGAGCCCTCCGAATACCACGGTCGCTTTACCTTCTCCGTTTTTGAAACGTACAAACTCAACGACCGTGATGTGGGCACGCCCAGTGCGTGCATATGCTCCTGAGCCAAGAACTCGCGGATACTCGACCGTAAAACAGCACGACCATCCGCACCACGGCAATAGGGCGTACGGCCGCCACCTTTGAGCTGCATTTCCCAGCGTCGACCGTTGATGACGGCCTCAAGCACAGATATTGCACGACCGTCTCCATATCCGTTGCCGGTTTGAAACGGGCACTGCTGAATGTATTCAGTGCCGTAGATGGACAGTGCGTAGCCAGTCGCCCAACCGACCTTGCGCATCGGCTCGGGAACCTGAGAGGTGTCGCCAGAGAACAGGCGGACGAAGCCGGAAGACTCAGCCAGACTGTCGGCGAAGCCCAGCTCAGAAAAAAAGGTTTTACTGTGCGCTACATATTCTGGGTCTTTGATTGGCGTAGGATTGACGGGAACATAATGGCCCGTGAAGACTTGTCGCGGCGCGTGGTCGGCACCATTTCCTGTCGCGTCAGGATCACAGTTGAGCGTGTCCATGAGAGAGTAGTTTGCTAACTCCGCAAGATCGTCTAACGTCGATAGTGTCGAAGAGGTTTTCTGAGGCAGTCGGTTTGTCATAGTTGTTTATACCCAGGCTGGTAAAGATAAATTTCGAAGAAGCGGGGTCAGGTCTTTATTCTTGCATAAAACCATAAATACCCCTAATAACCCGTTAAATAACAATCACTTACTTTAAGCTGTGACCAGCATCAGTGATGCTTACAAACGCCGGGAGCAACGTGTTATAAACCACTTTCTCGAGCTCAGCATGCATCGTCTGCGAGTTTACTCAGTCGAGCAACCATATCCGCTGAGGCGCGAAAACGAAAAAATGCACCCTTGGCATCGACGCGCTCTTCAAGCACTTCGCAGGAGGCAAAGATCTCGCCGCGCAACGCCTGTGCCGACCAAGGTAAAAAGATCTCTGATTCAACCAGATCCTTTTGAAAAGCCTGCACAATCGACTGATGCAGCTGCGTTATATCGTCCTTACGGCGCGCGCTAAGAACAATACAACCTGGATATTTGGCTTGCAGCTCCGCAGTACGCTCTTCTTGTGCGGCAGCATCGGGCAGATAATCAATTTTATTGAACAGCCGAATGCGCGGCACACTGTCGGCACCAATCTCGGCCAATACTTTATCGGTAACTTCAAGCTGCGCCTCAAATCCCGGGTCGCCTGCGTCAATAACGTGCAGTAACAGCGATGCGCTAAGGGCTTCGTCTAACGTTGACTTGAATGAGGCAACCAGCCCATGGGGTAAATTTTTGATAAAACCAACCGTATCACTCACCAATACCTTCGGCACACTTTCTGGCTGCAAGGTGCGTACCTTGGTGTCCAGCGTGGCAAACAGTTTATTGGCCACTAAAATTTCTTTGCCGGTCAACGCGCGCATCAAAGTGGATTTACCCGCGTTGGTATAACCCACCAGCGCCACCTGTGATATCTCTGATTGTCCCAGGCGTCGTGCTTGCTGGGTATCGCGCCCCGCCTCCATGGCATCTATTTCTTTTTGCAGCTCGCTAATACGATCGCGAACCTTTTGACTATCTGTCTGGCTGCGTGACTGCCCGGTGCCGCGTCCGCCGGTACCGCTGCGCTGTCGTCCTGACGGCCCTTCGCGCTTGGCGGCCTCACGCAGGCGCGGCGCCATATAGGTTAGACGCGCAATCTCAACTTGTACCCTGGCTGCGTGTGAGCTGGCGTTTCGATGAAAAATCTCGAGAATCACCACCGTTCGATCCATCACCTCGCAACCCACTTCATTCTCCAGATTGAGTGCCTGGGACGGCGAGATTTCATGATCAACTAGAATAAAATCCACCGAATCACTGGCTGCCAGCGGATCAGCCTGTGACTCCGTATCCGAATCAACTTGTTGGCTTTGGATGAATTGTCGTATTTCTTCCCGTTTACCGACGCCCATATACGCCGTCGAATCGAAAGACGAACGCTTTTGGGTAAATTCACCAACCACCTCTAACCCTAAGGTCTTTGCCAGATCAGTTAATTCGGCCAACGATGATTTAAATTCAACATCGCTAACACTGTCTAATTGCACGGCGACGATCAGCGCACGCGGAATACGTGGTTTTTTGGGGTTTGACATAGGGTGGTTTCTCTTGAGGTATGGGGCGCGGACTTTTAAAAAAAGCCTAATACAACGTGCAGTGTACACTGCATCTTGGGCAAGCAGCTAAGTATAGGCGCAACATCTCTTTTAGCTTCAATCTAGAATAAGTAAAGCCCCGCTGACAATCGCGCATTGGTGGTTAATATGGGGCACCAACGGCAATGGTATAGCAGCCTCTTTACAAATTAGACAAACTACTTTGAGAACCTATCCGCCCACTTCCCGTTATTATCTTTATGACAACTTTCTTCAGTGTCGTATGAAATATGACGAGCAATACGACTCATATTGATATCAATTTCAGAAAGCTTTTCTTGAATTAAAGTACTGAGTTCATGCTGACCAGTGCTTGCCATAAAACCTTTCAGATTATCGTTAGTATCGAAGACACAAACTATCTTTAAACTTTTAGGGAAATTAGAATAATTAACTAAATGTGTTAACCACTGAAATCCGATAAATTCCTTGAGTGCTGTCTCACAAACATCCGTTAAAACTCCCCTAAGCTGGTTGTCTATTTTTTTATCAGTTTTACGCATATTTCAATAGTTGTCTAACGCCAAGCTAGAGAGCGCGCACTTTTCCGCGTCCGTTTTGAGCGTTTTGTTAGTAAGGGAATCGGGGTCAGGTCTTTATTCTTGCATAAAACCATGGATAACCCTAATAACCCGTTGAATAAAACCCAATTTTATTTAATGAATAACCACCTACTTCCTTCAAGGTGTAACCCCCGCTCCTACAAGCCATGACAATAAATGCATTTCGGTTTTGTGCTAGTTTGTCATACTCAAGAAATAACCATTTCAAAAATAAAGATCTCGAATTATTCCCTCAGATTGTCAAGAGAATATGAGCTATTAGTATCGTGATCGAGGAAATCTGCATTAACTAGCGAACCCCAGCTAAGAAGCATTTCATCACCAATTTGAATACCTGCTGCTGCAGCTTGATTCGCTGGCACCTCCAATACAGCATCGTACTGGTGAGGGCTTGCAAAATCAGTTTCATCTACCTTTGCATCCGGTTCGATATGGACGACACGGAAAAATCGCTCACCATTGTTTCCATTTTTTCGCGCGAGAAAAATGATATCGATATTGAACTGCATACCCTTCATTGTAAAAGCATGACTGACTCTCCCTTCATAGAGGAATATCATGCCCTTATCAGCATCCAAACTATAGAATGAGATCAAGCCTTCCTTTTTATCCTTTGCCTCGTAGAGCAAATGCTCGGATCTTATCGACAGTGAATCAGGATCGAACAAGACAGCCTTGTACGCAGTGAGATCAGTATTAGCGCTAGTAGAAAATATCCGCTCCAGCTGTTCGCACGACGCCATCGTCATTGCAAAGCTGAAGGCAACCAATATTCGAATAAGGCGAAGCAGCGTGTTTAGACAACCCCTAGGCAGCAGTGAAAATAGCATATAAGCTCCTTGTATAAGGTTAGAAATATGGGCGTCAGGCCTTTATTCTTGCATAAAACCATGAATACCCCTCCTAACCCGTTGAATAAAACCCACGTCCTAAGATGCAACCCTCGCTCTTATAAGCCATGGTAATCGATGCATTCCGGTTTTTGGCTAGCTTGTCATACTCACGAAATAACCATTGCAAAAATAAAGACCTGACCCCGGATTCCTGAGGGAATAAGATCATATGCCCCCATCAAATAATTCACCCTTCATTAGTTCATTAGTTCATTAGTTCATTAGTTCATTAGCATCAAAAGGTATAGCTAACTTGGCACAAAAATTCTTTTTTAGAATCCAGTTTTTGCACACCCATTTTTTCTTCAAATGTTAGCGGCTTATTGGCGTTATCTGCAATACCACACCAGGGTTCTATACATACAAAAGGGGCTTCAGGTTTTGTCCAAATACCGAGGTATTCATAACCTTGGAAAGAAACCTTGAGCTTTTCTTTCGATTCGTCAGATTTCAGAATAATTGATGTTGAATTCAAATCTTTAAAAATCAATGCATCATTTACAAATAAGTCATCGGATAATTGAATCACTTTTTCATTTTTTAGGTAGGGATTTTTTTCACCTGTAATAAATCCATTTTCAAACTGAATACGATCGGCTGTTTCTAATGACTCAAACTCCAAATAGTAAGCGGCTTTTGATTTTTCTTTATTTAAAGGCCAATTAAAAGCAGGATGATTACCAAATGAGAAATAAATAGCTTCTACAGATGGATTCACTATTTTGTAATTAACTTGTATACCGTTCTCTAATAATTCATATTGAGTATGTAATTCGAAAGCAAAGGGGTATTTCGATTTTGTAAATTCATTGTCATTCAATTGATAGTTAGCTGACGAATTAGATTGCTCAACTAAATGATGACATAAATCTCTCGCAAATCCATGCTGGCCCATTTCATACTCTTGGCCTTTAATTTTTATTTTATCATTTAATATTTTCCCGACGATAGGGAATAAGATGGGCGCATTTCGAGCCCAGTAAGTAGGGTCTGCTTGCCACAAGTATTCGGTATCATTATTTTTATTAAATAGACTGACTAACTCGGCCCCTTTCTCATTAATTTTTACTGATACAAATTCGTTTTCTAATAGTATTTGACTCATAGATTAATCTCCTTAGCATTACACCGTTAAAAGAATACGATTTTATAGATGAAAACTGTAATCGCAGTATCTTATGTTGATGAGCAAAGAGCTTATCAACTAACGACCAACTCGATGTCGCTAGCAGGAATCGGGGCAGGTCTTTATTCTTGCACAAAACCATGGATAACCCGTTGAATAACCCACGTCCTAAGGTGCACCCCCGCTCCTATAAGCCATGACAATAGATGCATTCCGGTTTTTTGTTAGCTTGTCATACTCAAGAAATAACCATTGCAAAAATAAAGCCCCCGAATTACACACTCACGACATAAATCTGGAACTAATGCTCCCGCTTCATTTTGTTTCAAAATAGACAGAATTTGACTGTCGCTATAGCGTGATTTTTTCATAAAAAACTCCTTTATTTCATTATAAGAATTTTCTACTTAAAACGCCGATGATTTATTGGGGGGATTACACTACCACTAGCAATTGATAAACTTGTTTTTTTCTTGGGAGCGATTGCCGAAATACAAATAAAAATACTACTGCAAATAGTGATGCGAAAATGGCTCTGCCTAAACCTATAAATATTGGATCAAGATAGGATATAACTAATTTGGTGGCAGGCAGTGTAAGACCAAACCCGACCACACCAAGCAGTCCTAAAAACATTCCTTTTGTTTCATCTTTCATATTTAACTTAGTAATAATATCTTCAGTGCGAAATTAGTGGGTCGTAAAGCCTAACGTTTTACATAAGGGGCGCGCGGCTTTTTGCGCGTCCCAGCCAGCGTTTTTTTGCTGGCGAACTTGATGTTTTTGTTAGCTTTTTTTGAATACATTTTCACGGTGATAAATAAGATACTTTTTATGTTCTGATTCTATGCTGCTTAATTTCATTCCACTGTGTATATTCAAAGCCTTCATGTCCTTTTGATTTAATGCACTTGATAGCATAATTGCTCCAGAATCATCAAAGCTTATAAAGCCTGAATCAAAACAGGCATCTAAATTTGGTGATAGTAATAACCCGTTATAAAGGCTCAAACGTTCTGTTACCTCGGATTTAGCCCAGGGCTTTATATGTGATGCTATTAATAATTTTGGTTCCTTGCACTGCGTAACAGCACAGGACGACCAATAAGTTATTAGGCTTTTTCTAAATTGACCTTGCCCTATGCGGGACTTTATTATTGACTCTCGTTCAGTACTACTGAGGCTTAAATATTCTTTTACATCAGCTAGTTTATCTTGGCTTTCCATTTGTGCAGAAAGCATCCATGCAAATGAATGTGCATCTAGCAATGTAACTTCAGTTGATAAAACTTCGGTTAGCATTTGCTTTAGATTGCTAATTAAATCGATATAAAGTGAATAGTTTTCCCATGAGCATCGTTTACTTGTTTTGAATTCAGCACCTAATAGCTCAAAAGCTCTGTCAAGGTATGAGGGAGCAATGGGTAAATATTTGGAACTATCTTTTACAAAAAATAAGTATGCTATTAGCGCATATTTTTTCCCGAAAATATTCATTAAGCTGCCAAACGAATCATTTGCGTTGGGATTGTGATAAAGCCAGAACAAGCATTGCTCTGTTGCTTTTAATTTTTCGGGGGATTCTTTTGCTTCGTATAATGGGTGGTGTGGTCGCTTTTCATCGCCGTATCGGCTTTGCCATTGAACTAAATTATTATTTTGAAACTCTATAGCTTCAATAGTTGCCGATATAATATCTCCACTACCTATATCTGATTCTTTCCATGCTTGGAAAGCCAAATTGTCTCGTGCGGTTCTATATATTCCGTACTTATAACCTTCCTGTTTATCGGTATACGGATGGGAGGCAAACGAAACAAAAGGAATATTTGATTGTTCCTCAACAAACCTTTTAAATGCTTCAAACTGTTTTTCAAACAGATATGGATCAATTGTTGGTTGTGCGGTTTCCATGATGCTCCTTGTGAAAGCTAACGCCTTTAATAAAGCGCGCGGGTCTTTTTCCGCGTCGCCTTTGATTATTTTGTTAAATGCTTTCACCACAGCCGTTTCTTATCTTTTTGATAACACTTATATGCAAGAACCCAAAATGATAAAAGCGCAATTAAGGCCACTTTATCGTATTTTCTAGCAATTTTTTGAGCTATGACATCTTGAATTCCTTTGGCCGGACCCTGTAGCTCGAAATTTTCCAACATATACCAGCCAAGAAGATGAATACCTACGAAGAAAAAACAGCCGAGTATAATTGCCCACTGAGTCTTTTTGGATAATGCCAAAACATATAAGAATTCGTTCAGCCAATTTGGCATAAGCTCTCCGTAGCTTTAGGCATTTAACGTTTTACTTCAGCTGACGTAAAAAGAGGCACAGTTTTTGCGAAAGCAAAAAAGTGACGCTTTTTACGGTCAGCTGGAAGTGCTTGTTATACCTTTTATATATGTGCATGGTACTTATCTTTTAACTCATTTAGTGAGTCAACATATTGATTTTCCATGAAATCTGGTATTTTTCTTGTTACGTTGCTTCCATTTAGGAAATTCAAACAATCTAGCAAGGCCAGCGCACACCCTTCAGGTTCGGTAGGGTTGCTTTTATTAATAATATTCATTAGTTCAAAAGTCAAATCATATGCGGTTGGGCTAAATTTTTTGAAAAGCAATTTAATATAATTTTTTTCCTGTGAGGAAAGGTATTTTCCTTCATAGAATATTCTTAGAAAAACTAAGGCGTCATAATGAATTCTCAGAAAGGGTATGGTTTTAACTTCTTTTTTCTTTCTTTTTTTTAATTCCTTTTTAATTTGATCTATTGTTGGTGATAGGTATTCTTCTACGCTTATTTCTCTATTATTAAATTCTTTGACTAAGTTAATATGTAAAAGATTTGAAACAAGCTCTTGAACTACTTTTCCTCTTTTGTCTTTATAGATGTTTGAGCGTATAAATGGGAAGCCTTTTTTGAACTGCGTGGCGTGAATTAATTCATGACAGATGTTTGACTTATTTATGCCAGTTCTTGGATTGACCGAAATTGTTGGAACTTCAGCCTCCCAGTGAAACCCTCCGTGTGAATCCAAATCATGGGCAATGATGATTTCTAGAGATTTTCCTTCGTATAGCGTCTCGACTTCGTTGATTATTTTTTTAACCGAGAGGTTTTCCAGTATCTCATTTAATTCATCAGGATATTTTTGTGGGTTATTCATCCTCTGTTCCTAATGGGTATAACGCCTAGCTAAAGGGCGCGGCGCTCTTTCCGCGTCCGTTTTGAGCGTTTTGTTAGTGGTTGATTAGATAACTGATATTGGCTACAAGAAGCGCCTGATAAGAAGAGTCCTTTTAAAACTACTTGATCTGTATCCATACAAATTACCGCTTTTATTCGACTCTTAGTTTATCGCTAAAGTGACGGGGTGAATACTCATTATTGCAGGGCCTTTGAGCAACCAACACCGATGGCATGACTGCGATTTAACTGAGCAACACTTATTTCTTAGAGCCGTTATGAAATAACCACTAACGTTCAGGGTAAAGCGCGCGGGTCTCTTTCCGCGTCGCCTTTGACCCACTTGTTAGTTTTTCTTCTGCCATTTTCTATAAACAGCGTTTAAATTAACTCCAC
>MAAM01000010.1 GCA_002162695.1 Cycloclasticus sp. 46_120_T64
CTGATGGTCATGATGCCGCTGTCGAGCACGTCTTCGACGATGGCATCGCCATCGATATGGGTGATGGTTGCGCCATCGGCCCCTTCTTCAGCAATTAAGCTGCTCAAGTCGGCGGCGACGGTATCGGTATTTTCATCGAGGTTCTGAGTGGCGGGATCGCTGATAGCGGTGGGAATATCATCGATGATGGTAATGGTAATCGTTGCTGTGGCGGTACTACCGTTGCTATCTGTTGCGGTGTAGCTAAAGGTTTCGGTGACGCTATCTTCACCTTGTAGGCTATGGTCTTGTGTTGCGCCATTTAGGGTATAGACCCAATTTCCTTGGGAATCCATGCTCATGGTTCCATAGGAGTTACTGCCAGTAGTACTATTTAGACTGTAGCTTAAAGGTTGATCTCCACCGCTGCCGATTACTGTACCACTAGTGGTTGTGGTGAAGACTTGGGGGTCTTCAGAGGCTTCTAAATCATCTTCGTCAACGACGCCGCTATCGGGTGAGGCTGTTGGAATTAAGTCTACGGTAGCATCTGTAATACCGCCTTCTGCGCTTGCGGTATTACTCGCGACGAGTGCGGCGGTTACGGTGTAGTTTTCTAATGGTTCTTGGAATGGAGGATCATTATCAAAGGTTGATACATAAACATCTAAGCTAGTTTGCCCTGCTTGGATGACGACGCTATTGCCGATAGGGTTACCGTCGACATCAAAAAACTGGCTTTTGTTGTAATCGCTGGCATCGGCAGAGCCATCGGTCATGCTTAAGTTAACGGTTAAGTCGGCTTCATGTGTTTCGCTGAGGGTGAGTGTAAACTTAGCAAGTGAGCCTTCCTCAACCGTTGACCCTGATACATTAATTGTTGGAATATCAGGGGTGATATTTATAGTGACGGTGGCTGTTGACGGTTCGTTAAAGCCATCGGAAATGGTGTAGGTGAAGCTATCAGAACCATTATAATCAGCGTTGGGTGTATAGGTGAAACTACCGTCTGAGTTTAACGATACGCTACCGTTTGTAGGCGAGGTATTGGATATTACGTTGAGTGGGTCACCATCTTCATCGGTGTCGTTAATTAATACCCCCGGGATTGAAATGATTAAGGCGGTATCTTCGGCGGTTGTATAAGCATCGTCGTTTGCAACGGGGGCGGTATCGTCATCATAGATGGTGATGGTTGCTGAGTTAGCATCTGGGTTAATTGTTGCGTTGCTCGCGTCGATTAAGGTGATACTGAATGTTTCGTTGGCTTCGACAAAGTGGTCCTCAACAACCTGGACGGTTACTTCAAATGTTGTTTCCCCTGCGGGTATGGTGATTGTTTGAATGGGGTCGCCATCAAACCAATCGCCTGGGTTGTCTGCAGACAGGGGTGTTAATTGATAGGTGACTTGAACATCTAACTCAAAGGCTTGATCTAAGCGAATAATAAACACCACCGGTTTGGTGCCTTCACTTGTTCCTTCTAACACGCTGGCGCCACTACCATTGACTACAATTGGAAATTCTCCGTTGGGTACTCCATCTGTTGGGGCTGTGCCGCTGGGGTCTATTTCAATCTTAACGGAAACGCTGGCAATGGGGTCGCCTTCAATAAGGGGGGGAAGTTCTTCCTCGCCTTCTGCAAACTCTCCGCTGATTCCCACTGTGTCAAAACCAGATTCAACGACGGCTTCGGGACTTAAATAATCGATACTGGTAATGGTGTGGCCATTATTATCGGTGGTTCCAGCGGCGGTAGCGCCAGCGGCGGTAGCTGGTAAATCTGCGGGATCAAAGTCGGGGTTATTGCTTAAGGCTTGCTGCAGAGCGGCGACTTCTAGCTCTGCGTCAGTGCGGGTTTGTGCCGCTTGTTCGGGGATTTGCTGATCGAATAGCTCATCACTTAGCACGATGCTCGAGTTGCTAGCCAAGTCCATGGTGCTGCCATCGTTAAAGGCGATGACGATGATGCCGTCGCGGGTATTGATTGTTTCGTTTGCTGCAACTTTATCGCCAACGCTTAAAATACGTTCGGTGCCATCGGCGGCGATGGCTATTACGATGCCTGATACTGATTGTACGATGCCATTAGTTTCCATAATATCACCTGTAATCTTTATTTTATGTTGTGTTATCTCCCTATTTACGACGAATCCATTTGTATTGGATGGAAGTTTTGCATAGGATTTACAGGTTGACTATTGTACGAAGGTACTAATTTGTTGTTTTTTCATCTTGAGTGTGATAGCTCGCGTGGTTGGAAGCTAAGGTGATATTTAAGCGTGGCGCTCGGTGTATGAAACGACTTTTAGTTAACGGCTTATGTTGTGCGGGTGTTTCTGAGAGATAGTTGTAACGAGGATAAGCCTGAATCGGCTGCTGTTATCTATCAAACTGAGAGATAACGTATAAAATTGTCACTGCGTTGGGGTAGCAGGGCATATTGAACATGCCCTGCTTTTTTAAGGGATGGCTAGTTGGCTGTTGCTGCGGTTTGGTAAAATACGCTGAAAGCGCTTAGTTTTTCAACGGCCAGCTCACAAATTTCATCTGAGGCGAATTCAAGGGCATCAAAGCCTACGCGCGTTAAATACAATGCTTGGTCGGGTAGAATATCGCCGATTGCGCGTATTTCTCCGTGGTAGTTATATTTATCGCGCAATGTTTTAGCCAAGGAATAACCGCGGCCATCGGTAAAGGCTGGGAATTCAATGGCAATGAGTTCGAAACGCGCTAAATCACCAATAAATTCAGCAGGTTCGGTGTGACCGAGCACGCGTAAACCTAGAGAAGGGGTTTGGGCAAGCGAATCTTTATTTTGCTGCCAATACTCTAAGCTGACGATGCTGGTTTGACTCGGTTCGGCGGAGTCTTCGTCGAGGTATTGCCAGTTATCGGCTTGAGCTTGTTTGTCTTTAATTAGCGCCATACACTTTATCCTTGAAAGGTTGAATGCCAATACGCTCTAAGGTGCTGGCAAATTTCTCATCACCGGTACGGTGCTGCTTATATACGTTTACGATATCATCGACGGTTTTAACCACGTCTGCTTTGGCAATGGCGCGGCCTAGGCGTTCGCCAAGCTTGCACTCATTGCTATCAGAGCCGCCCAAGGTAAATTGATACCATTGCTCGCCTTTTTTATCGACGCCTAGAATGCCGATTTCACCAATACTGTGGTGGCCACAGCCGTTCATGCAGCCGGACATTTTTAGCTTGATGCTACCCATGTCGATCGCGCGGTCGGTGAATTTTTCGGTGATGCCTTGGGCGATATCAATTGAGCTGGCATTGGCCAAACTACAAAAATCTAGACCCGGACAGCAGATCATATCGGTGATGGTACCGATATTGGCGGTGGCGAGTTGATGCTGTTCTAGTTGTTGCCAGAGGCTGAAGAGCTCAGCAGTTTTGATATCGGCAAAAACGAGGTTTTGATCGTGAGTGGTTCTGATTTCGCCGAAGTTATATTGGTCGGCTAGATCGGCGATTGAATTGAGTTGATCGTAAGTCACGTCGCCGGGTGCGCGATGCGGTGATTTCAACGATAAGGACACAACACGATAGCCCGTTTGTTTATGTTCACGGGTGTTTTGCTTGAACCACTGACGGAAGGCGCCGCTATTGGCTAGATCGGTGTTGAGCTGTGCATCATCCGCGCTGCTGTAGTTCGGCGGGGTGAAAAAGTCTTTAACTTGCTGGATGGCCTCGTTGTCGAGGGTTAGCTCGCCGCCCTTAGAATCTTTCCATTCGGCGTCAACTTGGGCGCTAAAGGTGTCTAAGCCGGTTTCTCGAACTAGAATTTTAATCCGTGCCTTGTATTTATTGTCGCGACGGCCATAACGGTTGTAAACGCGTAAAATGGCGTCTAGGTAAGACAAGATATCGGCTTCGGCAATAAACTCAGCAATGGTTTTACCGATGACAGGTGTTCGCCCAAGGCCACCACCGACTAAGACTTCAAAGCCAATGCAGCCATCGTTGTCTTTTTTCATATGTAAGCCAATATCGTGCATCTGGGTGATTGCACGGTCTTTTGGCGAACCACTGATGGCGATTTTAAACTTACGGGGTAGGTAAGAAAACTCAGGGTGTAGGGTTGACCACTGACGGATAATTTCACAGTAAGGTCTAGGATCTTCGACTTCATCCGCACAAACACCGGCCAATGGATCGGAGGTAATGTTACGTATGCAGCTGCCGCTACTTTGAATGCCGTGCATTTCTACGCTGGCTAGGTCGGCCAAAATATCGGGGACTCGTTCCAGTGCCGGCCAGTTGTATTGAACATTTTGCCGGGTGGTGAAGTGCACGTAGTCTTTATCGTACTCACGTGACACGGTCGCTAGCATGCGAAGTTGTTTACTTGATAATAAGCCGTACGGTATATTAATCCGCAGCATCGGGGCGTGGGTTTGAATATACAGGCCATTCATTAAGCGTAATGGACGGAACTGTTCTTCGGTCAAACCACCGCTTAAATAGCGTTTGGTTTGATCTCGAAACTGTTCGACGCGTTCATTGACGAGAGTTTGATCAAATTCGTTATACGAGTACATGTTATTATCTTTGCTTAAAGGCGCGTTAAAATAAAGCCAGGATCGGCGAATATAAAGAAATTCATATATAATTAAAAATAATATTAACTGATATTAATATAACTAAGCAGAATAAAGTGTCTAAAATTCCCGAAAATTCCGTGGGCCTTGTTGAGCCCAAAACGCAGCATTTCGATGAAGCCTTGTTGCTGTCGAGTGGCAAAATAATCGAACAATACGACATTGTATACGAAACCTATGGTTCATTAAATGCGGCGGCGGATAATGCGGTATTGGTCTGTCATGCGTTGTCTGCGGATCATCATGCGGCGGGTTACCACCATGCGGATGACCTGAAAGCTGGTTGGTGGGATTTATGTATCGGCCCCAGTAAGGCGATCGATACGAATCGTTTTTTTGTGGTGTCACCGAGTAATTTGGGGCATTGCAGTGGTTCAACGGGGCCGCGTAGCATTAACCCTAAAACCAATAAAGCCTATGGGCCAGATTTCCCGATTGTGACGGTGAGCGATTGGGTTAATTATCAACATAGGCTGGCTGAAACGCTGGGGATTACTCAGTGGGCTGCCGTTACTGGGGGAAGTTTGGGCGGGATGCAAGCCATGCAATGGGCTATTCAGTTCCCCGAGATGGTGCGTAACGCGGTCATTATTGCTTCTGCACCAAAACTTTCAG
This sequence comes from Cycloclasticus sp. 46_120_T64, assembly GCA_002162695.1. Classification (GTDB taxonomy): domain Bacteria; phylum Pseudomonadota; class Gammaproteobacteria; order Methylococcales; family Cycloclasticaceae; genus Cycloclasticus. The sequence continues at coordinate 5,214 of MAAM01000010.1, forward strand.
CGCAGAATATCGCTTTTAACGCAGTGGCGAGGCAAGCGATTATGAGTGACCCTGAGTTTCATGAGGGCCGTTATTATGAGCACCAAGTGGTGCCAGCCAGTGGTTTAAAGGTGGCTCGAATGTTGGGGCATATTACCTATTTATCTGACGATGCAATGGGCGACAAGTTTGGCCGCGAGTTAAAAAATAAGCAGCTTAATTATGATTATGAGGCGGAGTTTCAAGTCGAAAGTTATTTGCGCTATCAGGGAGAGGCTTTTGTCAGCCGCTTCGATGCGAATACTTATTTATTGATGACTAAGGCGCTGGACTATTTTGACCCAGCCGAGCAGCAGGGTGGTGATTTATCGGCGGTATTTAAGCAGGTGCAAGCGAAGTTCTTTTTAGCGTCGTTTACCACCGATTGGCGTTTTTCGCCAAAACGCTCCCGAGAAATCGTGCGGGCGTTGACGGATGCGGGACGTGACGTGAGTTATTTAGAATTTGAATCAAACCACGGTCATGATGCCTTTTTAGTGAAAAATAACGAATATACCGATGCCTTTGCCGCGTATATGAATAATATCGAGGTGTCAGCGTGAGTGAGCTGAGGCCCGATTTACAAAAAATTTGTACTTGGATTAAGCCGGGCTCTAGGGTGTTAGATCTGGGCTGTGGTGATGGGGCATTACTGGATTGGTTGCAAAATAATCGTGATATTAGCGGTTATGGGGTGGAAATAGAACCGGCCAATGTATTGAGCTGTTTAAAAAAGAATATCAATATTATTCAGTTGGACTTGGATGCTGGGTTGACGGACTTTGCCGATAAGTCGTTTGATTATGTGATTATGACGCAAGCGCTGCAAGCCTTGCAGCGCCCCGATAAAACCTTGTTGGAGATGATTCGAGTCGGTCAACAAAGTATTGTCACCTTCCCGAATTTTGGTTTATGGAAACACCGACTTTATTTGTCGTTGAATGGTCGGATGCCGGTGTCAAAAGCTTTACCCGCGCAGTGGTTCGACACAAAAAACATCCACCTGTGCACAGTGAACGATTTTGAGCAGTTTTGCACGCATCGTGGGCTGGGAATTTCAAAGAAAGATATAGTCGACTATGATCATAAACCGGGTGCTTTAATGAAGCTTTGGCCAAATTTATTTGGTGAAGTGGCGCTGTATCAAATTAATGGGAAATAAGCGTATGTCTAAATTTAGTGGTTATCAGTTTTTTGCTAAGTCAACGGGTGTTTTGACAGGGTGGAAGAAGCTCGCGATCTTGTTGTTATTGTTTATGCCAACGCTTAGTTCGGCTGAGAATGCCTACGATTTTGGTGATTATGTTGTTTATTATAATGCCTTTAGTGCGGATAGTTTGCCGCCACAAATGGCTAGCGCCTATGGCATTGTGCGCAGTAAATATAAGGCGGTATTGAATATCTCGGTGCAAAAGAAACAAACAATTGGCCGTTTGCCTGAGCCTGTCAACGCCAATGTTGAGGTTGTTGCGATAAATTTAGTAGGGCAAGTAAAAGATTTATCATCTAGGCGTGTGGTTGAAGGAAAAGCCATTTATTACATCAGTGAGTTTAGGATTTCAAATGATGAGTTGGTGCGTTTTAAGGTCAGTTTACGGCCGAAGGGTGAAGCAAAACCATTGACCTTTGATTTTCAACAGAAGTTTTATATCGACTAGAGAGCGGTTTGCGTCGACGGGTGTGTTTAGTCTGTTGTTAGGTGGTATTTCTTATTGGCCCAAACAATGAGCAGCAACACTGGGATGCCCATTGAGGCGGTGAGTAGGAAGAAGTTCTGATAGCCGATGGATTCAACCATTGAACCAGAATAGCCCCCCAGAACCTTCGGTAGCAGGGTCATCAATGAGCTAAAAATAGCGTATTGAACGGCGGTAAAAGAGAGGTTGGTTAGGCTGGATAAAAATGCGATAAAGGCAGCGCTGGCGAGGCCTGCGGATAAATTATCGACCGACACAACTAGGTATAACATGGGTAGGTGATGACCTAGTTGTGCGAGTAGCATAAATAAAAGATTGCTCGAGGCCGAGAGTACGGCGCCGATAAATAAAATTCGCATCACCCCGTAGCGTAAGACTAGAAAACCACCAAGGAAGCCGCCGGTCAGAGTCATCAGTAAACCAAAGGTTTTCACTACGCTGGCTATTTCTGTTTTTGTAAACCCTAGGTCTTGGTAGAAAATATTAGAAATAACCCCTAGAACAATGTCAGAAATACGGTATAGGCCGATTAAGCCAAGGAATATAATGGCAAGAGAGGCACCATAGCGCTGAAAGAAGTCTTTTACCGGTGCGATATAGCTTTTAGTGACGAGGTCGGCTGAAACTATGTCGCTGCTAATTAATAGTTTAGCGATAAGGCTGGCACTGCTAATGGCGAGGGTTAGGCGCAGGCATTCAACAATAAACCCGGCTAAGGGTTTATTTGCAAGGGTATCGCCGAGGGTGTGTTTAGCGTCGAGTGCGAGCCCAGAGCTGAGTAAATAAACCATAATAAAGCCGCTGACGGCTAGGCTAAACAAGGCGAGCAGTTGCACGTGTTCTCGATGGTTGTGAATGGCGCCATCACCGCTAGGTTTATCGGGTTCGCTAATGAGTAGGGTGGTTGCAACCCCAATTAACATCAAGGTAGCCATGCAGAAGTAGGTTGTTTGCCAAGCTGAATAGTTATAGGCGTCGATGCTTGAGCCAAAGTGGCTTGCTAGTAGCAATGCGCCAGCACCGGATAAAATCATCCCGATGCGATAACCAGCAATATAGCTCGACGACATCAGGGCTTGCAGTTTGCTGTCGGCGGATTCAATACGATAGGCATCGATGATGATGTCTTGGGTTGCCGATGAAAAACCCAATAAAATAGCGGCGGCGGCCATTAATGTGAGGCTGTCCTGCATGGGGTTGATTGAGGCCATTAGGCAAATGGCCAGAATAACCATTAATTGGGAGAATAGTATCCAGCTGCGGCGGTGGCCAAGCCAAGAGCTTAAAAAAGGCAAGGGTAATTTATCGACGAGCGGGGCCCAGACAAATTTAAACGAATAACCTAAGGCGGCCCAGCTGAAATAGGTCGCTGTCGCGCGTTCGATACCCGCTTCACGCAACCATAAACCCAATGATGAAAAAATAAGTAGTAGTGGAATCCCCGCCGAGATGCCTAAAAACAGCATGCTAATGACCGGTGCTTGGCAGAATGCACGCAGTGTGAGCAAGGGACTCTTATTGAGGGTAGTGGCGGGCACGACGGCGTTTAGAGATCGTAATCTATGATCAATGGGGCGTGGTCGGAAAAGCGCTGTTCCTTGTAAATGCTTGCAGCTGTTACCGATTCAGATAAATTCTTTGAAATAACTTGGTAATCAATCCGCCAACCGGTGTTGTTTGCCCAGGCTTGCCCACGGTTTGACCACCAAGTGTATTGATCGGCGTCTTCGTTAACGAGTCTAAAGGCGTCCCCCCAGCTTTCGTCGCCAAATAACTCATCCATCCAGGCGCGTTCTTCGGGTAAAAAGCCCGAGTTTTTTTGATTGCCGCGCCAATTCTTAATATCAATTTTTTTATGTGCGATATTCCAGTCACCACAGATGATGTGTTTTTTACCATCACTTTGTTTGTCACGCAATACCGGCATTAGGCGATCCATTAGGTCGTATTTAAATAGCTGGCGTTCTTCTTTAGACGAACCGGATGGCATATAAATAGACGATACGCAGAGGTCACCAAAGGTGGCTTCGATATAACGACCTTCGAAATCAAAATCGTCCCAGCCAATGCCTTTTGTTAGGCTGTCTGGTTTTTGCTTGCAGTAGATAGCTACGCCGCTATACCCCTTCTTCTCGGCAGGGTGGTAATAACAATGGTAAGCCTTAGGCCAGAAAGCGTCGGCGCTTAGTTGGTCCTCTTGCGCTTTAATTTCTTGAAAACAAATAATGTCGGCATCGAGCTCTTCGAGCCAGTTAAAAAAACCTTTTCTTTCGCCCGCGCGAATACCGTTGATATTAATTGACACTATTTTCATGAAGGTCTGTTTTTTTAATTAAAGTAGCAAGGTCGCTATCATACCGAACGCTCGTAACAATGAAAGCTCTTGCTAAAAGTGATAAATCTTTGTATGATGCGCGACCAAGTTAAGGACAGTGCTTGTCCGGCAAAATCAGAGAATACTATGAAACAAGATACACACCCTCAATATAATGAAGTTTCTGTAACCTGTAGTTGCGGTAATGAGTTCAAAACTAATTCAACACTAGGTAATACTGAATTACACATCGAGTCATGCTCGGACTGTCACCCATTCTATACGGGTAAACAACGAATTGTTGATACAGCTGGACGAGTTGATAAGTTTAATAAACGCTACCAGCGTTAATAAACGAGTTCATCGTTATAGTTGTAAAAAATGCTGCCTTTGGGCGGCATTTTTTTTGCCTTAAGGAAAAGGAGTTTGGGTGATATATCGCGGTTTTGTCGTATTGATTCTTGCTGTGTTGTTGGCGGCTTGTTCGGTTAATCCAGTATCTGGCAAGCGTGATTTTGTATTGATGTCTGAATCGGAGGAGTTGGCGTTAGGGCGTCAGCATAGCCGACAGGTGATGACGCGGTACCGCGCTTATGATAATGCATCGTTACAGCGCTATATTCAGTCCGTTGGCGATAGGCTGGCGGCGGTGAGCCACCGGAACACGCTGCCTTATCGCTTTACATTATTAGACAGTACCGAGATTAATGCGTTTGCGTTGCCGGGCGGTTATATTTATATAACCCGAGGGTTGTTGGCGTATTTAAATAGCGAGGCTGAATTAGCCGCAGTATTGGGGCATGAGCTAGGGCACGTTACGGCGCGCCATTCGGTTAGGCAGCATAGCTTGTCGACAGCGACGCAAGTGATTGGTGGGTTGATGACGGCGGCATCGGGTGTGCGTGAGTTGGGCAAGGTGAGCCAGTTGTTAAGTCAAGGGATCATCAAGGGCTATGGGCGAGAGCACGAACTTGAGGCGGATGGTCTCGGTGTTGAGTATTTAGTGCGAGCAGGATACCCCGCATCGGCGATGCGAAAGGTGATAACCATTCTAAAAAACCAAGAGCTGTTTGATAAGCAATTAGCGGCAGAGCAGGGTCGGAAGCCGCGGGCGTATCACGGCGTTTTCTCGAGTCACCCCGATAATGACAGGCGTCTGCAAGAGGTGTTAAGTCGAACGGTCGAGGTTCCGAGAAAGAGTGTCGGGCGTCGACAAGACGAAGTTTTCCTAAAACGCTTAGCCGGCCTAACTTATGCTGATAGTGAGCAAGACGGGGTTATTAGAGGCCGTACTTTTTATCATGCAGGGTTAGATTTCAAGCTTAATTTTCCTAAGGGCTGGTTGATTAAGAATACAGCTGATTCGGTGGTCGCCATCACGCCTAGTAATGATGCTTTTTTGCAGTTGAGTATGGAGAGTAGGCCTAAGGGGTTAAGTTCTCGGCGATTTTTAGCCGCTAAGCTAGGGCAGGTGGCGGTGTTGAGTGAAAAATCGTTGGCGGTGGCAGGGAGGGTTGGTCATAGTATGCTGATCAAAGGGAAAACGCCCTATGGTGCGGGCAAGGTTCGGGTTGCCGTGATTTTTGATGATCAACGAGCTTTTTTGTTTCATGCGGCCGTTAAAGAAGCGGCTGGGTTTAGCCGTTTAGATAGGCGGTTTTTAGCCAGTATTGAAAGCTTTGCAAAATTGACTCGGGCCGATAAGCGGCTTAGTAAGCCCTTAAAGATACAATTAACGCGACTTGGTTCTGAGGTGAGTAGCCTAAGGTCTGCAATAAAGCGTTCGCATATCCCGCACCATGCGGAGGAAAGAATTAAATTGCTAAATAATATTTTCTCTAAGGGAAAGCTTAAATCAGGTGACCTGATAAAGATAGTCCGTTAGAATGATGAGTTGAACAAGAAATTATTTTAATAAATGCACGGTTTGTTGTGTGCGGGCGGGGCTGATCTCTGCCATAAATAGGAGTTATAGATGTCGTCGAAAAATTTAACGTTAACGGATAATGAAACTGGGAAAAGCGTAGAGTTACCCTTATTAGAAGGTACTTTAGGTAACTCAACCATTGAAGTGAAAGGTATCCCGGGCGCGTTAGGGTACTTCACACACGATCCAAGTTTTGGAACAACGGCGAGTTGTGAAAGTGAAATTACATTTATTGATGGCGATAAAGGTATTTTATTACACCGTGGGTACCCTATTGATCAGTTGGCTGAAAACAGCACGTACCTTGAAACTGCTTATTTATTAATCCACGGTGAGCTTCCATCTGCAACAGAACTGGAAGAATTTACCGGAATTATTCGTCGTCACACGATGATTAACGAATCATTGAAAAAATTCTTTGATGGCTTCCGTCATGATGCGCATCCTATGTCTATGATGATGGGCGTGGTCGGTTCATTGGCTGCTTTCTACCATGAAGGCTTGAACATGAATGACGACGAGCACTTGATGATTTCAGCGCATCGTCTAATATCGAAGTTACCAACGATTGCTGCGGCTTGTTACAAACACTCAATTGGTGAGCCAGTTGTGTACCCACGTAATGATTTGGACTACTGTGAAAACTTGTTGTATATGATGTTTTCAGTGCCATGTGAAGAGTATGTGGTTAGCCCAGTAGCGGCTAAAGCGCTTAATTTATTGTTTATCCTGCATGCTGATCATGAGCAAAATGCAAGTACTTCAACCGTTCGATTGGTTGGTAGTACAGGTGCAAACCCATTTGCTTGTATTTCAGCGGGTATCGCGGCGTTATGGGGTCCTGCTCACGGTGGAGCAAATGAAGGCGTATTAACCATGCTGGACGAAATTGGCAGCGTTGAAAACATTCCTAAGTTCTTAGCAAAAGCAAAAGATAAGAATGATCCGTTCAAGTTGATGGGTTTTGGTCATCGCGTTTATAAAAACTTTGATCCTAGAGCGACTATTATTCGTAAAGTTTGTTACGAAGTGCTTGACGAAACAGGCATTGATGACCCAATGTTTGAATTAGCAATGAAGTTAGAAGAAGCGGCGTTAAAAGATGAGTACTTTGTTCAACGCAAGTTGTACCCAAATGTTGATTTTTACTCAGGCGTTATTTATAAAGCACTCGGTATTCCTGTTAGCATGTTTACCGTAATGTTTGCTTTAGCTAGAACATCAGGCTGGGTATCTCATTGGTTAGAGATGATGGCTGATCCAACGGGTCGTATTGGTCGTCCACGTCAGTTGTATAAAGGCGCGCCTAAGCGTGACTACGTTAGTGTAGAAAAGCGTTAAGCAATAATCGCTTAGATTGAAAAAAACGCACCTTCGGGTGCGTTTTTTTATGCCTGTTTGGTTTAGCTATATTTCTGTAATGCGGCGCTATCATCGATATTTTCTGGCGGCTTATGGGGCCGCCAGCTTGAGTATTTAGAATAAAGGCTGGGTAAAGTAACCGAGCTTAGCGCGGTGATGGCTGCTTAGAATAATTCGTCTAGGTTTTGTTGTCCGGCGTTAATGGTATTAGCGCTACTTTCATTGTCGCTTGACTCGGCGGGTGTGTTGTCGTGACGGAAATACTCAAAGATAGCTTTTTGGTTAGCGGGCGTGGTTTTTAAGCCGGTTTCAGGATCGATTAGCAGACCAACGATGCCATCAGGCTGGGCCAGTGGAATGTCAGGTCTGCCTTTCAGTGCTTCGCGCATAAACGCCATCCAGATCGGTAGTGCGGCGCGGCCACCGGTTTCTCTATTGCCGAGTGGTTTGCTATTGTCAAAGCCGACCCAGGCGACGGCAACCAAGGACGGATTGAAACCATTAAACCAAGCGTCGCGTTGATCATTGGTGGTGCCTGTTTTGCCTGCAAGGTCTGAGCGGCCTAAGCTGAGTGCACGTCGGCCAGTACCTCGTTTAACCACATCACGTAATAAAGAGTTCATTAGGAAGTTAATTTGCGGGCTCATTACACGTTCAGCGAGGACTGGCGCGGTCGTTAGCGTGTTATTGTCGGTTAATTCATCAGGTAAGCCTGTCTCTGTCTCGGTGTCAGTAAGAGCGGTTGTTTTGCTAACTAGGGAATTGATAGGGTTGGTGTTACTGAGGGGAGCGCTAACAGGGTTGGCGCGAAATAGTTCTTCAGCTGAGGCCGATACGATGCGGTCAATAAAATGGGTTTCTACGCGGAAACCGCCATTGGCAAATACTGAGTAGGCGGTGGCCATTTGATAAGGGTTGGCGCTGCCACTACCTAATGATAGGGATAAGTTTTTTGGCAAGTTGTTGGCGTTGAAACCAAACTGAGTGGCAAAATTCCTGACGTGATTGACACCGATATCCCTGAGGATGCGGATGGACACGAGGTTGCGTGAATGAATTAGGGCTTCGCGTAAGCGGGTTGGGCCAAAAAACTTGCCGCTGTAATTTTCGGGCCGCCATTGTTGTTCCAGTCCTGCGTCATCGAAAACCACGGGTGCGTCGTTAATTAGGGTGGAGGTGCTATAACCCTTAGTTAAGGCGGCGGAGTATAAGATGGGTTTGAAGCCAGAACCTGGTTGGCGTTTGGCTTGGGTGGCTCGATTGAATTTGCTGTAATAAAAGTCATAACCACCGACTAGGGCGGTCAAGGCGCCATTATGGGGTGAAATGGCCACTAAGGAACCGGTGACATTGGGTACCTGAGCCAGCTCAAAGGCATCGTTATCGGGTTTTTGACGGATACGGATGATATCACCAGTAGCTAGAATATCGCTGGCGATACGAGGTTGGCGACCTTGTTTGTTCTCGTTAATGTACGGCCATGCCCAGCTTAAATCTTCCCATGTAATGTCGATATTTTGCTGTTCGCGATTCAGTACGCTGATACGTTGTTTGTCTATGGCAATGACGATTGCTGGCTCGGTTTCACCAATCACCTTATAGTTAGATAAAGGTTTGAAGTCCTCGGCGTTAATATCGTGTTGATCAAGGTCTAGGTGGCCGAGTATGCCGCGGTAACCATGGCGTCGATCGTATTGGTGCAGGGCGTTTTTGACCGCGTGGTTGGCAGCATTCTGCTGCAAACCATCGATTGTGGTGTAGACGTGCATACCTGTGGTGTAAATATCTGCACCGTATAAACGATACATTTTATTACGTACCATCTCAGCAATATAAGGGGCCTCAAGCTCGATCGATGTGGCGTGTAAACGAGCGCTAATCGGCTCCGCGATGGCGTCGTCAAAGTCACTCTGGGAGATATAGTTTAAACTGAGTAACCTGTTCAGCACGTAATTACGCCGAGTTAGTGCTCGTGTGGGGTTGGTGACAGGGTTAAATGCCGAAGGTGCCTTAGGTAGGCCTGCAATCATTGCTTGTTGGGCAAGACTTAATTCGTTGAGTTTCTTGTTGTAATAAACTTCGGCTGCTGCGGCAATTCCATAGGAGCGGTGACCCAAGTAAATTTTATTGAGATAAAGCGTTAAAATTTGTTGTTTACTGAGGTGTTGTTCGATGCTCAGTGAGAGAATTATTTCACGTATTTTTCGGCTGTAAGTTTTTTCCTTTGATAAGAAGAAGTTACGTGCGACTTGCATGGTGATGGTGCTGCCGCCTTGTTTTTTCTTACCCGTTAAAATGAGTTGGCCGGCCGCACGGGCGAGTCCGAATAGGTCGACCCCAGAGTGCTGGAAAAAGTCCTTATCTTCCGCCGCTAAAAAGGCGTTTATTTGTGTTTTAGGTATCTCTTCATAGCTAACGGGGATACGTTTTTTTTCACCAAATTTGGCAATCAGCAAGCCTTCTTTACTGTAGACGCTTAACGGGGTCTGAAGTTGTATATTAACCAGGGAATTGGGGTCGGGTAAGTTGGGGATAATCTCAACTTTAATATAGGCGGCTGCGACCAAGCTAGCAATAAGACCTGAAATCAACGTCCATTTTAACGACTTGCTAAATAAAGAAGAGGGTTTGCTGGTTTGCTTCATATGGCTTTTATGCTTGTTGATGATTGACGAAACGGCATTTAAGTTTGTTATTGTATTAGTTATGGTGATAAATCACATTAACAAGAAGAGTGCATATTTGATGTGAAATATGTAATAATTTTAAAAAGCACGGCTATACTCGTGTCTATATAATCGTTTTTGTTGCTAGCTTAGTGTGTTAACAACAGCGCGTATCCTCAGAATTCTCTATGACGAGCATAGAGATGATAAAGCGAAAGGAAAAAAAGGATGTCTTTTTTCAGACGTAAGAACCCAAATGTATTAGGCATTGATGTCAGTAGCTCAGCCGTAAAGTTGATTGAGTTGAGTCAGCACGGATCACGTTATCGCGTTGAAAGTTACGCGGTGATGCCGTTACCTGAGAACGCGATTATTGATAATAACTTTTCAGATATTGATGTTATCGGTGAAACGATTGCTACGGTTGTTGAGCGTTCGGGCACGAAATTGAAGCAAGCGGCTGTTTCCGTCTCGGGTTCAGCCGTCATTACCAAAATTGTTACGATTCCATTGCCTGAGAATGACGATGAGTTAGAGGCTCAGGTTGAGTTGGTGGCCGATCAGTACATTCCCTATGCCTTGGATGAGGTTAATTTAGATTTTAGTGTCATTGGGCCGAATGACAAAAATGCTGGGATGATAGACGTCCAGCTAGCAGCTTCAAGACGAGAAAACATCGATGACCGAGTAGCGGTATTAGATATAGCGGGTCTAAAAGCAACAATTGTCGATGTGGAAGCGTATGCATTAGAAAATGCATATGGTCTGTTAGGTAGTGTTTTGCCTGATTATGGGCCTGAAGCCACCATTGCGATAGCCGATACGGGCGCTACGGTGACCACTTTAAATATTATTCATAAAAATAAAGTTATTTATTCGCGAGAACAAGGTTTTGGTGGTAAACAACTAACCGAAGAAATTCAACGGCGTTATGGTTTGTCTTATGAAGAGGCCGGGATGGCTAAAAAACATGGTGGTTTGCCGGACAGCTACATATCGGAAGTACTAGACCCGTTTAAGGATGTAATGTGCCAGCAGATAGGCCGTTCCTTGCAATTCTTCTTTTCCTCTAGTTCCCAACATAGTGTGGATCAAATTATTCTTTCTGGTGGCACCTCATCATTACCGGGTATCGATGCCCTCTTGGAAGAAAAGCTTGGAACACCAGCGGTCGTCGCAAATCCATTTTCTCAAATGACATTAGCGGCAAAAGTTAAGGCGCAAGCGCTAAGTAATGACGCACCTGCAATGATGATAGCAACGGGGCTTGCTCTGAGGAGTTTTGATTAATGGCTAAAATTAACCTTCTTCCTTGGCGTGAGGAGCTACGAAAACAGCGCCAGACTGACTTTCTGATATTTTTAGCGGCTGGCGTTGTGACGTCAATGCTGATTATGTTAGCGGTACATTTTTCGGTAGAAGGCCTTATCGATAGCCAGAATAGCCGTAACCGCTTTATTCAAAATGAGATTTCAGTATTGGATAAGAAAATTAAAGAGATCAAGCAGTTGGATAAGACTAAAAGCAAGCTGCTTGCAAGAATGGAAGTTATTCAACGTTTGCAAAGTAGCCGGCCGGAAATCGTGCATATGTTTGACCAATTAGCAAAAACGGTTCCGGAGGGTGTGTACTTAACCAAATTTAATCAAAGCGGTAAGAAGCTTTCGATTGCAGGTAATGCCCAGTCTAATACTCGAGTGTCGGCTTATATGCGCAACTTAGAACTATCACCTTGGTTAAAAGGGACGAGTCTTAATGTGATTCGTTCAAAAGGTGCTGACATGAACAGCTTTACTTTAAAGGTTGCTCAATCAAAGGTCGTTGAATCAAAGGAGGGCAATTAATATGAATTTTCAAGATATTAATTGGGACTTTAATGAAGCAGGGAGTTGGCCCGCTGTCATCAAGGTTGCTGCGGTGGTGTTGGCTAGTATTCTAGTGATGGTTGCTTGGGTTTATTATGACACTGTTGATCAGTGGGATAGTCTAGCTAAAGTTGAAAAGAAAGAGCTTACGTTAAAGAAGACCTTTGAGCGTAAGCAGGCGAAAGCGGTGAACTTAGGTGCATATAAACAGCAATTAGCGGATATGCAGAAACAGTTTGGGGCGATGTTACAGCAGTTGCCAAATAAAACGCAGATTGCTGATTTATTGGTTGATGTATCGCAAGCGGGTTTAGCGAGTGGCTTGGAGTTTAATTTGTTTCAACCATCGGCTGAACGTAGGAAAGACTTTTATGCAGAAAAGCCCATTCGTTTAACGGTGGTCGGTAGTTATCATGAGTTTGGTGAATTTGTGAGTAATTTGGCAGCTCTACCCCGTATTGTTACCTTACATAATGTGTCGTTGACACCAGGAAAGGGCGGTAACATGACAATGAATGCAACGGCGAAGACTTATCGTTATTTAGATGAGGATGATAAATAATGACTTCCTTTAACCCTAGTCAATTAATGAAGAACCTTAGTTATATTGCTTTTTTTGCTGTGCTTTCAGGTTGTACGAGTGATGAGTTTGATGATCTGAAAGGGTATATTGCTCAGGTGAAGGCAAAACCGGCAACGGCAATCGAACCCATGCCAGTTATTAAATCGTATGAGTCGTACGTGTATGTGGCAGATAATTTAAGAAACCCGTTTCAGCCACTTGAAGAGCCGCAGCCATTTGAAGATATGGCCGACATTGATGGGCCTGGGCCTGACTTGAATCGAGAAAAAGAAGAGTTAGAGGCGTACCCACTGGATACTCTACGAATGGTTGGTATTTTATCGAGGAATAATGAGCTATGGGGTCTTGTTAGAGCGAGAGATGGCGTCATTCACCGTGTTCAACCTGGCCAATATTTAGGGCAGAATTTTGGTAAAATTATTGGGGTTCATGAGCAGCAAATTGATTTGGCTGAGTGGGTTAATACATCTACCGGTAAATGGTTAGAACGAGATGCTTCTTTAGCGTTGATCGAATAGTTGATTATGGATGAACATCGTATCTACTCTAATTTAAAGCCCATAGGGCGAAACTTATGCCTCTGGGGCACGACACTGAGAATTATTAATGAAATACGTAAATAAGGAAAAATTCATGCGCAAATTAAAGGTAAGTGAAAGGGGTGTGGATAAGCAAAAAAAAATATCGCTTATTAAAGGCTTGTTAATGCTTTCTTGCTGGGTGTCTATGTCCTTGTTATCTGTACACGCAGCGGTGTTAAAGAATATTCAGTTCGCAGGCTTGCCGGGCAATAAGGTTCAGGTTGAGCTGGTGTTAGATTCGGCTCCGGAGCAACTCAAAAGTTTTAGTACTGATAACCCTGCGAGAATAGCGATTGACTTGATGGGGGTTAGTAACGAAGCCGGTAAAACGACGATTCCTGTTGATATTGGTAAGGCCGTTAGTATTAGGGCGCTTGAGGCCGGAGGTCGAACGCGCGTAGTGGTTAACCTGAATGCGGCAACACCATATTCAACAAAGATTGAAGGCCATAGCGTTTTTTTAACACTAGGGCAAGTTAACGGTTCAACGGAAGCGGTAACTGAAAAACTCGCAGTCAGCCATAAAATGGCTGAAGCTAACGCGGTTACTGGGATAGATTTTAGACGAGGCGAAGAAGGCGAAGGGCGGGTGTTGGTCAACCTAAGTGACACCTCATCCATTGTCGACGTTAAGCAAGAGGGTGATAAGGTCATCGTTGATATAAAGGGAGCTTCCTTGGCTGAGGAGTTGGGGAATAGATTGGATGTGTTAGATTTCGCAACCCCAGTGAAAACTATCGACGTTACATCGACTGGTGATGGCGTGCGCTTATCAATTACCCCGGTTGGTGTTTATGAGTTTTTATCGTATCAAGCAGATAAGTTGCTGATCGTCGAATTTAAACCGTTAACCCCACAAGAGCAACAAGAGTTGGCGGCCGAAAAATTCCCATTTACAGGCGAAAAATTATCATTGAATTTCCAAAGTATTGAAGTTCGTTCGGTATTGCAGTTATTAGCCGATTTTACGGATATGAACTTGGTGGCTAGTGATTCGGTGGGTGGTAGCGTTACCTTAAGGCTTAATAATGTGCCTTGGGATCAAGCTTTGGATATCATTTTGAAGAGCAAAGGTTTGGCTAAGCGTATTAGCGGCAATGTGATGATGGTCGGGCCGCAGGCGGAAGTTGCCGCGCAAGAGAAACTAGAGCTGGAGGCAAAGAAGCAAGTTGTTGAGCTGTCTCCTTTGTTAACAGAGTTTTTTGAAGTGAGTTATGCAAAAGCTGCGGACTTGGTAACGATCTTAAGCTCGGCGGGTGGTAATGGTGGTAGTGGTAGTGGCTCTAATGACCGCTTAATTTCACAGCGAGGAAGTGTAACGGTCGATGCTAGAACTAATACATTGTTGGTGCAAGAAACGGCCGAGAAGTTGGTAGAGATACGAAAAATTGTTGAGCGTTTAGATCGCCCTGTGCGTCAAGTGATGATCGAATCACGTATTGTTATTGCTAATGATGACTTTACCCGTGACTTAGGTGTGAGGTTTGGTTTGAGCGGTATTGATCAAAGCAACGATGCTTTATCTGTTGTGGGTGGGGGACTTGCTGGTAATGTGATCCCATCGCAAATTATTTTTGATGCGCAAGCGGCTGGCGCCGAGGGTTTGTTGGTCGATTTGCCTGCGAACAGCCCGGCTGGTGCGATTCAATTCGTAGTTGGTAAGATTGGTAGCTCTCTATTGCAGTTAGAGCTATCTGCTTTACAAACTGAAGCGAAGGGTGAGGTTATTTCAAGTCCGAGAGTTATTACTTCTGACCAAATTGAAGCAGAGATTAGCCAAGGTGTAGAAATTCCATTTCAGGAAGCCTCGTCTTCAGGCGCGACTTCAACCAGTTTTGAAGAGGCTGAGTTGAGACTGACGGTTACTCCAAGAATTACCCCGGATGACCGAGTTAATTTAGAGTTGAATATTACCAAGGACTCACCTGATTTCTCGAATATTCAACCAGGTGGGGTGCCGATTAATACCCAGGAAGTATCGACTACAGTGCTAGTGAATAATGGTGATACGGTCATACTTGGTGGTATCTATGAGCGCTCTAAAGATCATAGTGTGCGTAAGGTTCCTTTCTTTGGTGACCTGCCTGGTGTTGGTGTTTTGTTTAAGAAAGAGTTTAAGCAGGACAATAATCGTGAGTTGTTATTCTTCATTACTCCTAAAATCTTGAAGGATAATTTATCGGCGAATTAGGCTGATACTAAAGCACAAAAAAGCGAGGCATTGCCTCGCTTTTTTGTGCTTCAAATAAATAAGCTGTGTGGAATTGCTGAATTATAAATAATAAGTGCTTAATTGAAGATTAAGGCTCATGCTATAGTTTTGCATTAGTCATGAATAAAACTGCGAATGCTAGAAAAAAATAACATTTACCTTGTTGGCCCGATGGCCGCAGGAAAATCCACAGTTGGTCGATTACTGGCTAAGCGATTGAATAAAACATTCTATGATACTGATGTGGAGATCATTGAGTGCACGGGTGTTGAAATAGCGTTAATCTTTGAGCTAGAAGGCGAGGAAGGCTTTCGACAGCGCGAAACTGAGACTTTAAGGAGGCTCTCGGCGTTGGAAGGCGTGGTGGTTGCTACGGGAGGCGGGCTTGTTTTGCGCGAAGAAAATCGAGTTATTTTGCAAGAGACAGGGAGAATTATCTATTTGCAATGCTCGGTCGATCAGCAGTTAAGGCGAACAAAACACGATACCAAGAGACCATTACTACAGATAGCTAATCCACGTGAAAAATTGGAGCAGTTAATGAAGGAGCGCGCCCCTATTTATGAGTCAATTGCGGATGTTAAGATCAGTACCAATAAAACGAATAGCAAACGTGTTATCAACGCTATTTTAGATAAATTAAGCATTGGAAGATGAGTTTGAAAAAAACAGTTAATGTGGCCTTAGGTAGTCGCAGTTACCCTATTCATATAGGCGCTGATTTGCTCGCTAACGCCGAAATCCTGCACGAGCATATAGTGTCGAAGCAGGTGTTGGTGGTCACTAATGAAACGATTGCACCATTATATCTCGATAAGCTGGTTGATCAGCTTAAGGTTAGGTTTAAGGTGGAAACGGCTATTTTACCAGATGGTGAAAAGTTCAAAACCTTAGAGTACCTATCCGAAATATACGATGTACTGTTGCAGAAAAGGTGTAATCGACAGGTGACACTCGTTGCACTAGGTGGAGGTGTTATTGGTGATATGACCGGCTTTGCTGCAGCGAGTTATCAGCGTGGGGTGAATTTTATTCAAATACCGACAACGTTATTATCGCAAGTGGACTCGTCGGTTGGGGGTAAGACAGGGGTGAATCATCCCTTAGGTAAAAATATGATCGGTGCGTTTTATCAACCACAGTGCGTACTTATTGATACAGCGGTGTTGACGAGCCTGCCAGATCGGGAGCTAAGTGCTGGCTTAGCAGAAGTTATTAAGTACGGTGCTATTTGTGACAAAGAGTTTTTTCAATGGTTAGAGCTCAATATGGATAGCTTGTTGGCCAGAGATAATGAGGCATTGAGCTATGCGATTAAGACATCCTGTGAGAAAAAGGCTGAGGTGGTATCAAAAGACGAACGTGAATCAGGGATACGTGCAACGTTAAACTTTGGTCATACTTTCGGCCATGCGATAGAGACCGATTTGGGTTACGGTGAGTGGTTACATGGCGAAGCTGTATCGGTAGGGATGTGTATTGCTGCTGAACTATCCAGTCAACTGGGTTGGTTGCCGGTGAGCGATAGCCGAAGAATAAAAGTGTTATGCCAGCGAGCAGGATTACCGGTGGAAAAACCCGCTACAATGAAAGCCGCTGATTTCATAGGGCATATGAAGGTGGATAAAAAAAATATTACTGATACGATCAGATTGATTCTGTTAAAGAGTTTGGGTAAGGCGGTCATCTATGATTGTATCGATGACAGCTTAATTGAAACGGCAATTACGAAGTATGGGATGAAGTACAGTTAGATGGATATTAAGGGAGAAAAAAAAGCGCATTCAACGATTTTTTTTGTTCCTGAGCGGCAGCAGCGCTTAGATTTAATATTACACCTGATCCCTAATACACGGCAGGCTATTTTATTACGTGGGCCGGAACAATCAGGAAAATCCTTCTTTATTCAGCAGTTTTACACGCAGGCGAGTTCACGTTGGCGTATTTGTTCAATCAGTAGCGATCAGTTAATGGCTGCGGAAGAGTCCTTGCATGTTTTTTCTGATGCATTGGATGAGGGCGATAATCAAAGACAAATATTTTCTCGCCTAGAGGCGTGGGATAAGGCGAATAAAAAGCTTGTTTTTTGTATCGAGGATGCTCATAAGCTTGATGCGGAGCGATTTGAATTCCTGTTTCAGTTGGCGGGAAATTATAGCTGCGTGCATTTATTACTGACGTCATCAGAAAACTTGGGTGAGGAGCTGGAATCACGCTGTCAGCTGATTGATATTGAACCGCTGACACAAAAACAAACGGTAGACTATGCCCGTGCTCGGCTAAATAAACAGGGCTTGACTCAGTCTGTGGGGTTGGCGGGTATCGATGAGCTTGTTTTGTTCATCGAAACGGGCGGTTTGCCCGGTTTAATCAATAACGTGCTTGCGCAAGCGCAGCGACCAGCGGTGGTTGACCAAAATAACCAGAAAGTACTGAATACGATTGAGCCTAAATGGTTGCTACTAGGGGGTGCTGTGGTGTTGACTATCGGTGCGCTCTTTTATGTCTATGAAGGGGGGGAATACCCGCCTAATCAGGCTGTGGGTGTGACGTTGGTCGATAAGCCTCAGCAGTTACATGTTACGCAGCTAGGTGTGGATAAAATAATAGCCAAACCACCTGAGGAGTCGTTAGTAACTGTCTCGAAGCCTAAGCCTGTTGAGCGTGTAACCGTGCAGGAAACGGTGGCTCCAGTAGAAGTTGTGCAGAAGTTGCAGACACCAACTTTGCTTGCAAAACCAATAAAAACTCAACCGCTGCCGACCAAATCACCTGCTGAATCGACGAATAAGTCGAGACTAAGTCCTAAGGTTACTAAGGTTGTTAAGGAGGCAAGAGTTAGGGCGGTAGTAGCCGAGGTGGTGTTTGAGCCAAGTAAGCCCATGATAGCAAAGCCTAGCAGACAAACTCAATTGCAAAAGAATCACCATTGGGTTCAACAGCGTGACATGAAGCACTATACCTTGCAGCTGCTAGGGGTTTCTTTGGAGGAATCAGCTGCTGAATATATTGTGGCGAGGCCTGAGCTGAAAGAACTGCTATTTTTCCGCAATAAGAGGAATGCGGGCGCTTGGTTTAGCGTGATTTATGGTGATTTCCCTAGCTTAGCAGAGGCTGAAAAAGTAGCTGGAAAATTACCTAAGTCCTTAACGGGCCTACAGCCCTGGGTGAGAACTTATGAGGCGATTCAAGCGGAGGTTTTTGTGAAGAAGTAAGGTGCTGTGTCGGTAAATGCAGTACGAGGGTCGAATTCTAGAGTGATGGCGTGTGAGAATAAGCCGTTTTGCTAGGCTTCGTCTGTTGATTTGTCTTGAAAATTGAAAAAAGTTATTGTAATTGTTACAATGTCTGGCCGACTTGCGTGTAAGTGAGTCCTCCTTTTATTAATTTAAGAACAATAGGTTGCCGAGTGAAACAAACCTCAATCCCACAAGCAGGCTTATATGATCCAGCGTTTGAGAAAGACAGCTGCGGTTTTGGGCTTATCGCCAATATTGACAATAAGCCGAGTCATTGGCTTGTTAAGACATCAATTGACTCGTTAGCGCGTTTAACCCATCGTGGCGCTGTGGCTGCCGATGGGAAATCAGGCGACGGTTGTGGTTTGCTGCTGAAAACCCCTGAGACCTTCCTGCGTGCGAAAGCAAAAGAGCTGGGCGCAACACCGAGTGACGTCTTTGCCGTTGGCATGGTCTTTTTCAACCAAGATGCAGCTAAGGCAGCGAAAGCAAAAGCGACTTTGCAGCAAGAAATTGAAAAAGAAGGCCTTGAAGTTATTGCTTGGCGTGTAGTACCCGTCAACACCGAGGCCTGTGGTGAGCAGTCTTTGGCAACTTTACCGGCCATCGAACAAGTCTTTGTCAACGCTAAAGAAGGCATGAAAAATACGGACTTAGACCGTCATTTATATATTGCACGACGTCGCGCTGAGAAGCTTATTGAGCCGACTGATGAGACTTTTTATGTCACCAGTTTGGCGTCAAACGTTATCTCCTATAAAGGTCTAGTGATGCCAGAGAACCTGCCGGTTTTCTATCTGGATTTAAAAGACCCAACGCTAGAAAGCTCGCAATGTGTGTTCCACCAGCGTTTTGCAACCAATACCTTTCCGCAATGGCGTTTAGCTCAACCCTTCCGCTTTTTAGCGCATAATGGTGAAATTAATACCATTCAAGGAAATAGAAACTGGGCGCAAGCGCGTAGTTATACCTTTGAAACACCGTTGATCCCGAATATGGATGATATTCGTCCTTGGGTATCATCAGCGGGCTCTGATTCAAACAGCATGGATAATATGGTTGACGGCTTAATAGCCGGCGGCATGGATATTTTCCGTGTGATGCGTTTGTTGGTGCCACCAGCTTGGCAAAATGTTCATACCATGGATGCCGATTTACGTGCCTTCTATGAATACTCCTCGATGCATATGGAACCTTGGGATGGACCCGCGGCGATTGTGTTAACCGATGGGCGTCACGTTGCTTGTTGTTTAGATAGGAATGGTCTACGCCCAGCACGTTATGTGATTACCAAAGATCGCCACATCACCTTGGCGTCTGAAGTGGGGGTTTACGATTACAAACCAGAAGATGTGGTGCGTAAAGGTCGTTTGAAACCCGGCGAAATGCTCGCGGTAGATACTCAAGAAGGCGAGGTTATTGAACCAAAAGATATCGATCAGCGCTTAAAATCACGTCACCCTTATAAAGCATGGCTGGCCAAACATACAAAACGCTTGGGCACCTTAAAAAATGATGACCCTTTAACACTCGCGGCGTTCGAGAAAGATGAGTTAAAGGTATATGAGAAGCAGTTCCAACTAAGCTTTGAAGAACGTGAGCAGGTGCTTAAGGTCTTAGCGAAAGCGGGGCAAGAAGCCATTGGTTCGATGGGCGATGATATCCCAATGCCGGTGTTATCGGCGAAGGTTCGTAGCCCGTACGATTATTTCAGACAGCAGTTTGCGCAAGTAACCAACCCGCCCATTGATCCTTTGCGTGAGCAAGTGGTGATGTCGTTGATGACGATCTTTGGTAAGGAAAAGAATTTATTTTCCGAATCAGCGGATCACGCACAGCGTTTAGAGATTAATTCACCGGTCTTATCGGCGTCAAAAATGTCGAACTTATTGGCGATGGACGATGAAGCCTATAAGAGCACCGTGGTTAGTCTGCAGTATGATGCGAATACAGTAGCGTTGGCCGATGCAGTCAATGCGGTTTGCTTGCAAGTAGAAGAAAAAGTGCGTGCAGGTTATGTCGTCATTGTGCTGAGTGACCGCGACTTACAACAAGGTTTATTGCCAGTTCATGCCTTATTGGCAACCGGTGCGGTACACCATCACTTGGTTAAAGTGGGTTTACGTTGTGACGCCAATATTGTGGTTGAATCAGCCACAGTAAGAGATCCACACCACTTTGCGACCTTAATTGCTTACGGCGCTACCGCGGTTTGTCCTTACCTCGCTTATGAAACATTAAACGATATGCTCGAATCGGGCGATATCAATGGTATCGAAGTGGCCACCTTGGCGCAGAATTACCGCAAAGGCATTAGTAAGGGCCTGTATAAAATCCTCTCGAAAATGGGTATTTCTACGATTAGTAGTTACCGTGGTTCACAGTTGTTTGAAATTGTTGGTCTGCAAAAAGATATCGTGGATATCTGTTTTAAAGGTACCACTAGCCGTATCCAGGGCGCAGGCTTCGAACAATTAGAGGACGAACAGAAGTTATTAGCGGATCTAGCATGGAACCCGCGCAAACTAACTGAACACGGTGGTTTGTTGAAATATGTACACGGTGGTGAATACCACGCGTATAACCCTGAGGTGGTTAACTCGCTACAAGCGGCAGTTCGCTCGGGTAATATTGCTCAATATCGGGTCTATGCCGATGAAGTTAATAATCGCCCCGCGTCGTCTATGCGCGATATGTTCCGCTTGAAATTGGATGTTGATAAAGCTATTTCAATTGATCAGGTCGAACCGGCAGAAGGTTTATATACTCGTTTTGATAGCGCGGCGATGTCACTCGGCGCATTATCACCTGAGGCGCATGAAACCTTAGCTATCGCGATGAATCGCTTGGGTGGTCGTTCAAATTCAGGTGAAGGTGGTGAAGACCCAGCTCGTTTTGGCACCGAGAAATTATCACGTATTAAACAAATTGCCTCGGGCCGTTTTGGTGTTACCCCGCATTATTTGGTGAATGCCGATGTGTTACAAATTAAAGTAGCACAGGGTGCAAAACCGGGTGAAGGTGGTCAGTTACCGGGGGATAAGGTCAATAAAATGATCGCGACCCTGCGTTATTCAAAACCGGGTGTGGCACTTATTTCACCTCCACCGCATCACGATATTTATTCAATTGAAGATTTGGCGCAATTGATCTTTGACTTGAAACAGGTGAATCCTGATGCCTTAGTATCGGTGAAACTTGTATCAGAAGCCGGTGTCGGCACTATCGCGGCAGGTGTGGCGAAGTGTTACGCCGACCTCATTACTATTTCTGGTTACGATGGCGGTACCGGTGCGAGTCCATTAACATCGGTACGTTATGCGGGAGCGCCGTGGGAACTCGGCCTGACTGAAACGCATCAAATACTATTAGCGAATGACTTACGCAGTAAAGTACGTTTGCAAACAGATGGTGGTTTGAAAACGGGTTTAGACGTGATTAAAGCGGCTATTCTCGGGGCCGAGAGTTTTGGTTTTGGCACGGGGCCGATGGTTGCAATGGGCTGTCGTTACCTACGAATTTGTCACCTCAATAATTGTGCTACCGGTATTGCGACTCAAAACGCAGTGTTAAGAGAGAAGCATTATCACGGTGAAGTTGAATACGTGATGAACTACTTCCGCTTCCTAGCGCAAGAGGTACGTGAGTGGTTAGCAAAACTTGGTTTTAGCAAACTTGAAGATATTATTGGGCGTACCGATTTATTAGAGCAAATCGATGGTAATACGGCGAAACAGCGCGGCTTAGATTTACAGCCTATTTTAGAATTTATTCCAGGTAATGAAACAAAGGATCAGTTCTGCATAACACCGCAAAATGACCCCTTTGATAATGCCGAGTTTGCTGAAGAAATGGTGCTTGAGATATTGCCGGCGATTAAAGCGAAATCGGGCGGTTCTTTCAGCTACGATATTTGCAATATTAACCGTTCAATTGGCGCACGTTTATCGGGTGAAATTGCTAAGTTATATGGCAATAATGGTATGTCGGATGCTCCAATCGAGATTAAATTCTCAGGATCAGCGGGTCAAAGTTTTGGTGTTTGGAATGCCGGTGGTTTAAACCTAAGCCTAGAAGGCGATGCTAACGATTACGTTGGTAAAGGCATGGCGGGCGGCAAAATCATCTTAAAAGCACCTGCAGGTAGTGTGTTTAATAGCCACGAAACACCCATCATGGGCAATACCTGCTTATATGGCGCAACAGGCGGTAAAATATTTGCTGCTGGCTTGGCGGGTGAACGTTTTGCTGTACGGAACTCAGGCGTTATGGCGGTTGTCGAAGGCATTGGTGATCACGGTTGTGAATATATGACCGGTGGTGTTGTGACCGTACTGGGTGAAACAGGGTTGAATTTTGGTGCGGGTATGACCGGTGGTTTTGCCTTCGTCCTCGACGAATCACGCAGCTTTGTTGATAAATACAATAATGAATTGATCGATATTCACCATATTCATACCGAAGCAATGGAAATGCACAGCGGTTATTTGAGAGGTTTAATCGAAGAGTTTGTTGCTGAAACGGGTAGTGCAAGAGGTCAGGATATTCTTGATAATTTTGCCGATTACATCCAAAACTTCTGGTTAGTTGTACCAAAAGCAGCCGATGTTAAGTCCTTATTGGATTCATTAAGCTCATAAGCAGCTTCACGCATAGAGAAATAGAATAGAAATGGCTAATAATTTTCAATTTGTCGACGTTCCACGTATCGACCCAGAAAAAATCCCTGCAGATCAACGAAAGCAGGAGTTTAAAGAAATATATGGTGAGTACGACGCGAGTCAGGCGGCCGGCCAAGCCGATCGTTGTATAGAGTGCGGTAACCCGTATTGTGAATGGAAGTGCCCAGTGCATAACTACATTCCTGATTGGCTAAAACTGGTTGCTGAAGGCAATATCATCGAAGCGGCCGAGTTATCGCACAAAACCAATTCATTGCCAGAAATCTGTGGGCGTATTTGTCCACAAGACCGGCTTTGTGAAGGGGCTTGTACCTTGAATGATGAATTTGGTGCGGTAAGCATCGGTTCAATTGAAAAGTACATTTCTGATGAAGCCTTTAAACAAGGTTGGCGTCCTGATTTATCGGCGGTTAAAGCGACTGATAAAAAAGTGGCTATTATCGGTGCCGGCCCTGCGGGTTTAGGCTGTGCCGATATTCTTGCGCGTAATGGTGTTAAAGCCGTTGTGTATGACAAGTACCCCGAAGTGGGTGGTTTGTTAACCTTTGGTATTCCGCCGTTCAAACTAGAAAAAAGCGTGGTTAAAAACCGCCGTGAAATTCTAGAGGGGATGGGTGTCGAGTTTATTTTAGATACCGATATTGGCAAGGATATTCCATTCCAGCAATTGCTTGATGACTACGACGCGGTCTTCCTCGGTATGGGGACTTATAAATACATGAAAGGCGGTTTCCCTGGCGAAGAGCTAGAAGGCGTACATGAAGCCCTACCCTACCTCGTGTCTAACATTAACAAGGTGATGGATCTTGAAGGCGTTAATACGGTTATGGGCGATAAGTTCGTCGATATGCAAGGTAAACGTGTTGTTGTTCTCGGCGGTGGTGATACCGCGATGGATTGTAACCGTACCAGTATCCGCCAAGGTGCCTTGGAAGTTAATTGTGCCTACCGTCGTGATGAAGCAAACATGCCGGGTTCAAAGCGTGAAGTGACTAATGCGAAAGAAGAAGGTGTTAACTTCCTTTGGAACCGTCAGCCGCTAGAGATCGTGGGAACCGATAAGGTAGAAGGCATTAAAATGGTAACGACCAAATTAGGTGAGCCTGATGCGCGTGGTCGTCGTAGTCCTGAAGTGATTCCGGGCACAGAAGAAATAGTCGCTACCGATGCGGTTATTATCGCCTTTGGTTTTCAGCCTAGCCCATCCCCTTGGTTTGCTGAATTTGGTATTGATATAGACGCTAAAGGTCGTGTGTTAGCGGCAGAAAATGCTAAATATGCCTTCCAAACCACCAATGAGCAAGTATTCGCCGGTGGTGATATGGTACGTGGTTCAGATTTGGTAGTGACTGCGGTATACGAAGGCCGCGAAGCCGCTCAAGGTATTCTGGATTTCCTTAAGGTTTAAACAATAATAAACATCAGCAGAGAGTATTGAAGTATGACGAGCTTAAAAAACGATTTAATACTAAGAACCCTGCGTGGTGAAAAGACAGAACGTACACCGGTTTGGATGATGCGTCAGGCGGGACGGTATTTACCAGAATATCGCGCGACGCGTGCCCAAGCCGGTAGTTTTTTAGACCTGTGTAAAAATGCCGAACTGGCCTGCGAAGTGACCTTGCAGCCATTAGAGCGTTACCCGTTGGATGCGGCTATTTTGTTCTCCGATATCTTAACTATTCCCGATGCGATGGGGCTAGGTTTGTATTTCGAAGAAGGCGAAGGGCCAAAGTTTGAACGCACCGTACGTACAGCAGCGGACGTGGATAAATTATTCGTCCCCGATCCTAACCAAGAACTACAGTATGTGATGAACGCGGTTTCAACCATTAAAAAAGGCCTTAATGGCTCCGTGCCGCTGATTGGATTTTCGGGTAGCCCTTGGACGTTAGCCTGTTATATGGTTGAAGGCAGTGGCAGCAAGAATTTTGCCGCGATCAAACGCATGATGTACGACACACCGCAATTAATGCATCGTTTACTAGAAATTATCACCCAGTCGGTCATTAGTTACTTACAAGCTCAAATAGAAGCGGGTGCCGAAATCGTCATGGTGTTTGATACTTGGGGCGGTAACTTAAGTACCAATGATTATGAAACATTCTCCTTAGCGTATACCCGTCGAATTTCACAAGCACTACAAAGCAGTCATCCTAGCATTCCCAGCATGTTATTCACTAAAGGCGCAGGGGTCTGGTTAAAACCGATGGCAGAAGCGGGTTATAACGGCCTAGGCGTGGACTGGACCACCGATTTAAGCCTAGCGCGTGAGTTGACTCAAGATAAGGTCGTATTACAGGGTAATTTAGACCCTACGGCTTTATACGCGAGCCCAGAGACGGTTCGTTCAAAGGTACGTGATGTGTTAGCCGATTATGGCCACGGGCATAAGCATATCTTCAACTTGGGGCACGGAATTTTGCCAGACATCAACCCAGAACACGTTAAAGCGATGATTGATGAAGTGCACGTGAGTAGCCCAGCGTACCACCAATAAGTTTACTTAATAGCTGATAGGCGATGAGTCATAGCGAAGATAAACCCCGTGTGGAAATTGAATATTGCACCCAGTGCCGTTGGTTATTACGTGCCGCCTGGTTAGCGCAGGAATTATTAACAACCTTCGAAGAAGAGCTCGGTGGAGTCACATTAGTACCATCAACAGGTGGGCGCTTTGAAATTAACTTTACGGCTGCCGAAGTAAGGACATTAGTCTGGTCGCGCAAAGAGGAAGGGCGTTTCCCCGAGGCGAAAGAAGCCAAGCAGCGGATACGTGACCTTTTGTGTCCTGATCGGTCGTTAGGGCATTCGGACGTTAAGCCCTAGCGATAAGTCTTCGGTGATGCTTTTGCCAATACCCGCTGATCTTCTTAGTACCGCTAACGCGCTCTGCAATCTGCTGTAACGTTTAATAGCGTCTATTCTCGGCTCTGTAGTCACCTAGGCACGATCAGCACGAAAAACAGCAGATTAGGGCTGAATGAGTCGAGTAAAGCCTAAGGTGTTGAGGATACTGCGCTAAGACTATTATGTTTGATTGTTCGAATAACATTTCTCAGTTTATTTATTCGCCTAGCGTATTTTCGTACTCGCCCAGCAGAAGACGTTGCAATATCATTTAATAACACGTTTGATTCATCTATACGCTTTAAGCCAATGAGTGCATGTGCCTGCATTAGCCCGAAACGTGGGTTACGCGGGTTAAGTTTTAAGCCTAAATCAGCCGTGGACAATGCCTCACCAAAACGATTTTGTTTCATCCTAATAGCAAATAAATGTACTAAGGAATAATAGCGGTGTGCGGATTTTCCTTTGGGTTTATCAATAAGCGCTTGTAGCCAGCTAGCCACATCGTCAGCCTTAGATAAACACCGTTCATTGCCTGACATGACACACTTGATGGCAACATCCAATGCACGAATTCCCCATGCACCCATGGGCTTCTCACGAATGGTTTTGGCAATATACGTTGGGCGGGCAAGCTCCAATGAGCTGAGTTGGCTTTCTAATTGGGAAAATGATTGAGGCGTCACCATGCTCAAGCTAATGAGGAACCCAGCCTCTTGGGGTGATAGTTCAGCCGCTCGTAAGTAATAAGCATACGAACCTTCAAAGTCTTTTTCACGTTTACGTAAAATTTCGCCACGTAGGTATTGGCTGCTGGGGGAGTCGGGGTGGTTCATCGCAAGGCTTTCAATGAGTGCCGATTCGCTGCTCCAGTATTGGGCACGATTAAACGTGCCGAAGCCCAAACAAAAAATAATCGTACTAATTAATGCTATTCGAACGGCTTTGGGCATTTTATCGGCTAAAGCAAAAACTAATAAGTAGCTGATGCCGAATAATGGGCCAAGTGCCGGTAAATAGTTACGGTGCTCGTGAATTATTTCTAGCGGAAATACGGTAGATTCAAGACTGTGCCCAACGAGGAACCACAGTACCGAAAAGGCAAAAACAGGAAAGCGTTTGCGCCAGACAATAGTTAAACTCAATAAAATGATAATGCCAGCAATACTCGGAGCGGTCGTTGTAATAGACAGCAGATCCGAACTCAGCGGGAAATCATCATGAAATAGGCCCATTGTTTGAATATTGGGCATAACGATCATAAATAAATAAAACCACAAAACGCGAGGTTCGGTTAACACACGCTCAAGCAGGGTAAAAGGTCGGCCTGCATAGCCGCCGATAATAAATGTTGGGTGTTGGAACCAATACACCAAGCCGCCCAGTATGGGTAGGGCTAAAAACACAATAAAAAACCAGCGGACTTTTTTTATCGTTTCACTACGGCCAGATAATTGGCTTAATAAAGTAAATTCGAGCACACCGATATAAACGGGCAATAGAATCGCATTTTCTTTACAGGCAGCACCTAGTATGGTGCCCGCAATAAGCCCTAAAGACATCAAGCATAATCCTTGATAGGGCTTTTCTTCCAGTGATAACCGCCCAACCACATAAATACAGGCACCCATCAACATAAACATACTGGCCATGCTGGTCATGCGTTGGACTACATACAGCACGCTGGTGAGTAAGAATGCGTGTAGCGCCCAAACAAGCGTACCGCTTATAGCAAAGGCTAAACGTGGGTTAGATAGGTTTGTACGTTGCGCCCAAGGCATTCGTGCAATACAGGGCCAAAGTAAGGTTAGCAACCAAAATACCAAACCAGAATTGATGCAATGAACGGCAATATTAGTCAGCTTGAAATGAACAGACTTAAAACCCTCAGCAAAATAATAATTTAAGCCGAATGACAGGGCGGGAATCACACGTTTTAACGGTCCACTCTCATTAGATAGAGCAGAGCGCACTATGTCTTGTTCTGTTAACTCATGAATAGGAACATTAGGGTTTTCTAGAATATTTAGCTGATCATCAAAAACAAACGGCCCATACCAGCCGGGCGAATAAACCAGGAAAATAATGATGCAGCATAAACTCCAGCTTAGAAGAGGGGATGTGAATATATTCTTATTCATAAAAGGCTCGAGGAGTGACCAGCGTTATTATTTTAGTGTAAAAGGGCTCTCCGGCGAACCTCGCTTACTAGTAGGACATTATTTCGCTATAGTTATTGCCTCTTATTACCTTAAGAGGCACTTATTATTACTGCACTTGAAGATCTAGAGATACGTCTACTGTCGTATTTGACGAAATATTTCTATCTACGATAGCATCAGAACTAGTGTAAATTTCAGATGTAATGTTTTCAGCAGAGACAGGCGTAATAGGGTAGAACTCTCCTCTCGAGGCGTTAGAACAGGTTGTTGTTGTACCACCACCTGCATAGAAGAACTCTTCGTTAGTAATGTAATTTCTTCCGCTAGAGGGGGTATCTGTTTGGTTACATGAGCTATTATCCATGTCATCATGCTGGTCTGTATAGGCTGTAGTAAAACTTTGGTCTCCGGTATTTGCACCACTTTTTAAGACGTCAACATCCGGCACCCAACCGGCCAATTGTGTTAGGTTTACTTCATAAAAAGGCACCCTGTCTAATGGAACATCTGCCGCGCTATAGTGAGTTGTCTGATTGGTTATTTGGGTGAAAATTCCAGATGGTGGGTAGTCCATATAAACGCCACGAACTTGAATATTTCTATGGTTTGCTGAGCCATCGTCAAATAATAAATGGTCTATAGAGCCCGCGTTATTTGTAAAATTTGTTGTGCTGTTGATGAAGGAGAGGTCTATGGTCGCATAACTATTAAGAGCCGCACTAGAGCTGGTCGCTGCTAATATATCTCTTACAAGAGTCGTTACGTAACTTGAGTACTTGCTGATGTTAGCATCTTGAAGAGTCGTCGTCATGCCTGATAGGCCGTCACTATCGTTAAAATAAGAAGCAGGTATCATGTTAAAGCCGACTAATTTCCAAGGGTCAGTGATGCGTAAGACGCCATCTATACGTTTTAGTCGGCAGACTTTGAAATCACCCGCAAGGTCAGCGCCATCACGACAACAGAAAGTACAGGCATCATCTTGATTTTCACCGCCACCGTTGTCGACAGCAACTTTAGAAATTTGGTCTGAACCAGATAAATGAATGGTTGTTGTTATATCCGTAATAGTTCCTTCTATGTTATCCCAAGTAACATATCCGAAGAGGTAGGAGCTAGTTTTTGTAGAGCCGCTGGTTTTACACTTACACGCTAATGTTCTAAATTCTTCGCGTCTTTGAGTGTTATTTTGGGAGTTATAGGTAACGGTTTCAAATTTAACCATGGTGCTATCGCCTTTTTTACTGACATCCGGTAGTGGCTTGCTAGTTTCCTTTAGGAGCTCCCCAATACCTAATTCAACGGGTATAACATCAGGAGCCGCTAGGGGGTCGTAAGCTACGACAGGGCCTGTTCCACCGGTTACAATCGCGCCACCTAAATTAGTGTTGACGAAGCTATATGAGTCTACGATGGTATCGAAGGATACAACGCTATTAGTGTTATCACCTACGCCATCCCATCTAACAACAATATGAACTTTCTTGAACGAAGGGTCATCGGCAACAGCTGTTAACGTAGCTATTGAATTGACGGTGGAATAATAATAGTCATCGGATGTCCAACTTAAAGTGAACGTATCGCTACCACTAGCAATATCGCCAGCTTGAATTCGTCCCCCTTTATTATCATCAATATGGGCAAAAGCTAAGGATAGCGGATACTTTAAACTGGTTACCGAGTTTGCAGCTAAGCCGTCCCATTCGACAGGAGTGGAGATGTCACTGGTTGTAATATAAACAAATCGTCTTAAATCATTGATTTTCTTTTGAGCAATGCTTGCAGCAGTAGCGCGGTGGTTGGCATCACCTCCGCTTCTAATTAAAGTTGTTTGTAGCTTTGATACAGCGAGGATGCCGATGCTAAGTACTAATACTGCTAACATAACCTCAATTAAGCTGAAGCCAGAAGACGTTGAATATGTATGTTTCATTTTATTTACCTACCTCAAAATGAGAAGTTACGGCCGAATATCTACCCAGCTATATTTTTGTTTGGCTAAGCCAAATGAGTCCAAGTCTTCGACAAAAGAGCCTAGTACAAACTCATCATAAACTTGGGTATAACCACCGGTTGATAAGTTAGTCGGATCCTCAGCAATTAATGAGCCGTGAATAGTAGCTGTGCCATTCAAAGAAATATCTTGAAAACCAAATGCTAAGCCAAATAAATCGGTGTTCGCATTAATCGATAAATCATCACGAACAACCAGCAAGATGGGTCCGTCTCGGCTCGCGATAATTGAATTAGCCGGTACACTGCAATCACCAGATACAGCAACAATGGTTGATTTAGTAAATGTTGCGGCTAATGACTCTAAGCCTGAACAGTCAGTTATTTCTTGAACATTCGGTACGGTCAAAATGTCATCATAGTCATTTAAGGCAGGAAATAGGTAATGAAAAGGGGAGTCAGGAAATTCGCTAGAACCAACCTCAACGATATCGTAGTTAGGGGTGGTGGAACTATCACTTAAGGTTTCTCCAACGACACAAGAGCAAGCTTTCCATGTAACGGTGTCATCGAGCGTTTCAGAGCATATATCTGCACCATCACGGTAGCTACCAAGCTGGCATGTCTGCCATGAAGCAGCACCGCCTGATAGGTCTATCGTTGAAACCCATGCTGATATTGGTACGCCTTCTCCGCCGCCATTAGGGTCGGCTACTATTGTGAAGCTACCGCTTAATTTAATAACGGGTGTCATAATGGGAGGGATTTTTCCCGGTGTTAAAAGTGTAATTTGAGTATAGGATGTTTGCGCGTAAGCATCGCCTGTTTCATCAAGGCTTTTACCGGTACCAATGGCTGTCAGGATATTGCCAACAGAGCTGGAGTTTGTATAGGTCAGGTAGGTTTGAGATTCTATCCCGCTTGCTAGTGTTATACCTTTTCCACCATCTTGTAAGGACTCAATGGTCGTTGTTGATGTTATAGGGTCATAAACTAAATTATAGCTAGAGCCGGCACATGGAAATTGTGAGGCTACAGTTGCACAGTCAACCCAAGGGTATGTTCCGCCAATTGTTCCATCGTATAATCCGGTGTTATTTGTAATAAATGACGCTGCTTGATCTAATGCGGCATCCGCTGCCGCTTGTGCCTCTTTGTGTCGATATTCATTACCCGCGATCCGTTGATCCATTACGCCAACACGAGCGGCAAAAATGGTAATGAGTGTGATGCCAAGCAATAACACGATGGACACCAATAAAGTTGCTGCGCCATGTTGATAAGAGGGTGAATGCTTATGGTTATTTAATTTCATCATAAACCTCAGTCTTTAGGGTCGTCGTTTCTAATGCGAATAGTTTCTATAAGTGTTCGTCGAGGGTCATTAGCATCAGAACTATGGGGCAAATCAGTCTTGCCGGTCAGGGTAATGGTCACGTCGTATAGGCTCACCCCTGTGCTTGTCGTTAAAGCAACAATACCTGTATTGATGGTTGAGCCGAGTTTGTTGCCACTGCCCGAGAAGTCAAACTCTAAGGTTGTGATTTCAGCCATATTTACATCAGTAATCGACTCGCCAAAACTATTACACGTAGTACTGCTCGCAGCACTTGCATTGCTGGCCCACTTTATTTGCTTCGCAGTTGTATCTAAACGGAAACCAAAGTGCTCATTAGAGTCTCTATCTCCATTACCATTGAGGTCATAAGAGTACAAAATACAAGATGAGTTGGGACGCTCGAACGAAGCCATGAAACTAATTTCAGTTGAATCAGCTGAGTATCCCGTTCTTTTAAGTTCATCGACCATAAATGTCATAGCGCCTCTTAGTTCTTGATTAAGGCGAATCATCTTCATGTTTTCAACATTGGTTCGAACGTTCGTTGAAAAGACGGAGATGATAACAGCAGTAACGAATAGCCCTAAAACCATGGCTATCATCATTTCAACAAGCGTTAATCCTTTTTGCTGAGCAGGGTTGATTAACATGATTCGTACCCTCCAAACCCTGTGTCAGAACATATTCGAACACGGCCTAAAGAGCTAACCATAACAATAGCTTTTCTGCCATCATTAAGGAAAGTTGCAGTTCCATTTGAAAAAGAGCCAG
Source organism: Cycloclasticus sp. 46_120_T64 (assembly GCA_002162695.1). Taxonomy (GTDB): domain Bacteria; phylum Pseudomonadota; class Gammaproteobacteria; order Methylococcales; family Cycloclasticaceae; genus Cycloclasticus. The sequence continues at coordinate 37,435 of MAAM01000010.1, forward strand.
ATGAGTTCTCAGAGAAGCCTCTAAGTGGTTCAAAGCCAGTTTCTTCTGGAGAGCTGCCAGGAAAAGCGGCAGTTAGAGTTGTATTACCATAACTATCACTGGTTACAACTTTTTCGATGCCATCAATCGAGCAATCATTAGATGTCGCGCAGTCGCAGGAAACGTCTTCTTTTAGGCCGTAACACCATGCTGGGCTTGTGCCCCCAAAAGAAAGAATAACTTCATTATTTCGCTTAATAGTTTCTGTTTTTGCAAAGATAAGGTCGGCAAAAAGGTTCTCAGCAGCCCCTTTGAGTTTCCGGCCTTCAAGAATTGAAAACATAGACGGCGCAGCCAAAGAAACAAGAACCCCCAATATCACCGCGGTGATTAGTAGTTCTATCAGCGTAAATCCTTTTTGCGTATGTTGGTTTTTCTTTAGGTTCATATAAAGCGCTCTCCTTGGTGGCTTTAATTATAGTGCTGATGGTAATACTTTCAAGGTGTTAGGCATACCATTTATCGTGTGAGAATAGCCGTTTGTCTATTTGTGTGCTATTTTTGATGGAAATAATGTTTTTATCGTTAGCATATGGCTAACTTATTGTACTGGAGCAGACAGATGCGTACGACGCCCTCAAATGGATTTACTTTAATTGAATTGATGATTGTGGTGGTTATTATTGGAGTTTTAGCAGCAATTGCGCTCCCTGCCTATCAGGGTTATTCTCAGAAGGCGCGGCGTTCAGATGCTAAACATGCCTTGTTGGATATACAGCTTAATCAGGAAAAATGGCGGGCGAATAATAGTAGTTATGCTTCGGCGCTTAGTGATTTGAATTGGACGACTACATCCGTTGATGAGCATTATGATCTAGCGATTACTGCGGTTGCAACAAATGCTTATACCTTAACTGCAACGGTTGATTCTGCTGGTTTGCAAGCCAATGATACGACTTGCGCAACGATGACATTAAATCAAAATAATGATAAAACACCAGTATCCGGTTGTTGGTAATTTGTAGGTTGGTGCTGACGTAGGAAGCCCAACAAGCACTAGCTTTTTTTACCACGGTACCCGCTTGCTTGGTTTGTTGGGCTTTGTGCCTCAGCGCCAACCTACGGTAGGGCGCTAAGGCACGAAGCCTAGTGCTTGTGTTTAACCATCATAATTATCAATCAGCTCCATGCCGTCATCATGATGATCATCGTCATCACTTTTGAAGGTCGATTTTTTCTCGGCATCACCGAGTTTTATCATTAAACGTACCTCATTGCTGGAATCGGCGTAGTTAACGGCATTTTCGTAACTAATGTCGCCACTGGCGTAGAAATCATACAGGGCCTGATCGAAGGTTTGCATGCCTTGTTCGGTGGAGTTCTTCATCAATTCTTTGAGTTTGTGAACATCTCCTTTACGGATAAAGTCGGAGGCGAGCGGGGTGTTAAGCATAATTTCAATCACCGCTTTTCGGCTTTTGCCGTCAATGGTGGGTACTAATTGTTGGGCGATCATCGCCTTTAAGTTCAGCGATAAATCCATAAAGAGTTGTTTATGCGCGTCTTCTGGAAAGAAGTGGATAATGCGATCGAGTGCTTGGTTGGCGTTATTAGCGTGCAGGGTGGATAGGCAAAGATGCCCCGTTTCGGCGAAGGTCATGGCGTGATTCATGGTTTCGCGGCTACGAATTTCACCAATTAGGATGACGTCAGGTGCTTGGCGCAGGGTGTTTTTAAGGGCGATTTCATAGGATTCGGTATCAATGCCTACTTCACGTTGGGTGATGACGCAGCCATCGTGTTCGTGCACGTACTCCACCGGATCTTCAATGGTAATGATATGCCCTGAGCTGTTCCTATTGCGGTGTCCAACCATCGCGGCTAAGGAGGTGGATTTACCCGTGCCGGTTGCGCCAACAAAAATAATGAGGCCTCGTTTGGTCATTGAAAGCTCGGTGAGAATGGGCGGTAAGTTCAGTTCATCAATGGTGGGGATAGTCGTTTCAATGCGACGTAGTACCATGCCGGCATCGTCTTTTTGTACGAAAGCGCTGACCCTGAATCGCCCAATATCTGGGCGTTGGATAGCGAACTGACATTCTTTGGTGTCTTCAAACTCTTGCTTTTGGTCATCGCTCATGATGCTTTGAACAACATCCAGTGCTTGACGGGCGCTTAATCGAGTTTTTGATACTTGCTGTAGTTTGCCGTTTACTTTGATAGTGGGGGCCCAGCCGGAGGTGATAAATAAGTCGGATGCTTTTTTATGAACGACGAGTTGTAATAATGCATCAAAATCCATGTTTCTTATGTCCTTTAAATATTTAGCTGAATGATTTTTTATCGACGGCTTTCATTTTGGCGTCTTGCCGAGTAATGAGGCCGGCTTGCACCAACTCGGTGAGGTGCTGATCGAGGGTTTGCATGCCATCTTTGCGACTGGTTTGAATGGTGGAATACATTTGCGCAATTTTATCTTCACGAATGAGATTTCGGATGGCGGCTGTGCCGGTCATGATTTCCCAAGCAGCGATGCGTCCGCCGCCAATTTTTTTCATTAGGGTTTGTGCAATGACCGCGCGCAGTGATTCGGATAACATCGAGCGCACCATGCCTTTTTCGCCTTCTGGGAAAACGTCAATGATCCTGTCGATGGTTTTAGCGGCGGAACTGGTGTGTAGGGTGCCAAATACTAAGTGACCTGTTTCGGCGGCGGTGAGAGCTAGACGTATGGTTTCTAAATCACGCATTTCGCCAACCAGAATAATGTCGGGGTCTTCCCTTAGCGCAACCCGTAGCGCTTCACTGAAACCGTGGGTGTGTTTATGCACTTCCCGTTGGTTGATTAGGCATTTTTTACTTTTATGAACAAATTCAATCGGGTCTTCGATGGTGAGAATATGCTCATAAACGTTATCGTTTTTGTAATCCATTAACGCCGCAAGGGTTGTCGATTTACCGGAACCTGTTGGCCCCGTTACTAAGACGATACCTCGTGGTACGTTGATGATTTCTTTGAATGACTGCGGGCAGCCTAAGTCTTCTAAGCTGAGAATGTCCACCGGAATGGTTCTAAAGACCGCAGCAGCGCCACGATCTTGATTGAATGCGTTAACCCGAAAGCGTGCGGTGCCGGGCAGTTCAAAGGAAAAATCGACCTCGAGGAACTCTTCATAATCACGCCGTTGCCGATCGTTCATGATGTCATAAATCATGCTATGCACTTCTTTATGCTCAAGCTCTGGCATATTAATGCGGCGGATATCCCCGTCAACACGAATCATTGGCGGTAAACCGGCTGATAAGTGTAAGTCGGAGGCGTTGTTTTTGGTGCTGAAGGCGAGTAAATCTGAGATATCCATATGTTAAATCCGGTTGACCTCGTGGGCCGGGTTATTTGTATAATGCTTATACGGTGTTGGGCTAATCGTTGGCTAAAGATAATACCAAGATAAGTAAATTAAATGTACCCCGCAAGTATAGACAGGAATTATTAAATCGTGCCCACTTTATTACAAAGATATACCTCCCAAGTTGAATTGATTAAACGGCTGAGCGCCGAACGGGGGGCTGAGGTGAAGCCCGTGAAATTACTGGCGGTGAGTAAAACACGCCCAGCGAATGATGTGATGCGCTTGTATCAAGCGGGGCAGCGTGATTTTGGTGAGAATTACCTGCAGGAGGCGCTGCAAAAACAGCGCTGTTTAGCCCATCTCGATATTGCTTGGCACTTTATTGGCCCGATTCAATCAAATAAAACACGGGATATCGCCCATTTTTTTAGTTGGGTTCACAGCGTCGATCGGTTAAAAATTGCGAGCCGCTTGAATCAACAACGGCCGGAGAATTTACCGCCGCTGAATATTTGTTTACAAGTTAACTTGGATGAAGAAGATAGCAAGTCGGGGTTGAGCTTAACTCAGTTAGACGCGCTCATTGAGCCGCTGTTGAAGATGAAGAACCTCCGCCTGCGGGGCTTGATGGCGATTCCCCAAGCGAGCACGGATATCGAGTTGCAACGCGCTTCGTTTAGACGCTTGGCGTTGGCTCAGGCACGTTTAAATAAGGCATTCGACTTGAGGCTAGATACCTTGTCGATGGGGATGAGCGGTGATTTAGCCGCGGCGGTTAGCGAAGGGGCGAGCATCGTACGGATTGGCACCGCTATTTTTGGTGCTCGGCAGAAAAATACGGTTTAATAGCCGCATCTATTAATTTTGAAGTGAAAAGATGAATAAACAACAAATTGGATTTATTGGTGGCGGAAATATGGCGGGCAGCCTGATTGGTGGCTTGGTCAGCAATGGTTATCCGGCAGACAAGATTACGGTCGCGGATTTAGACGCCGATAAATTGGCTTATTTGAGTGAAACCTTCGGGGTTAATACGACGCTTGATAGCCTCGTGTTGGCGGAAAAAGTGGATGTTTTGGTGTTGGCGGTTAAACCGCAGCATATGCAAACGGTGGCGGAGGTGATTAGCAGCGCTGTGCAGCAGAAACAACCGGTGCTGGTCTCTATTGCCGCCGGGATTCGAGTGGATGCGTTAGAACGCTGGTTAGGCTCAGGTTTGGCGCTGGTACGTTGTATGCCTAATACCCCAGCCTTGGTAAAAACGGGGGCGACCGGTTTATATGCCAATGCGCAAGTGACTGAGAGCCAGAAAGACCAAGTGGAGTCGCTGTTACGCGCGGTTGGGGTGACGGTGTGGGTGGCGACTGAACAGGAGCTCGATGCGGTGACCGCATTATCGGGCAGCGGGCCGGCCTATTTCTTCTTGATGATGGAAGCATTGGAAGCGGCGGCGGTTGACGCGGGTCTCGACCAGAAAACGGCGCAATTATTAACCCAAGAAACGGCGCTAGGGGCGGCGAAGATGGCGTTGGCATCGAGTGAGTCAGCGGCGGTATTACGTCAGCGTGTTACCTCGCCGGGTGGAACCACCGAGCGTGCATTGGCGGTGATGGGGGAGCGTGGTTTGAAGGATATTTATCATGCGGCGGTATTGGCCGCAAGAGATCGTTCGATTGAATTATCGGATGAGTTAGGAGCAAGTTAATGCCAGCAGGATACTTAGCTAATCCGTTAATTTTTTTAGTGGATACCCTCGTGGGTGCGTATGTTTTCATCTTAATGTTACGGTTGTTATTGCAATATACCGCGGCCGATTCGCGTAACCCGGTGTCGGCCTTTATTATTAAGGTCACTCAGCCACCGCTGCGTTTATTAAAGCCGATATTCCCAACGGTTAAGGGTGTTAACCTTGCCGCGATTGCCCTCATGCTGGGTTTACAACTAACGATAGGGCTTGTTATTAGTCTCGCCCAAGGGCACCTTGATGTCTGGGGGGTGTTTGTTTGGAGTGTGGCCGAATTGCTCGGCGGGATTATCAATATCTTTGTTTTCAGTATCTTCGCAACGGTGATTATTAGTTGGTTAAACCCCAATAGCTATCACCCGTTGGTGAGCCTGTTATATAAAATAACCGAACCGGTGACGAGGCCGGTTCAGCGTTGGATTCCGCCTATTGGCGGTATTGATTTAACCCCGATGGCGGCCTTACTGGGTTTGCAGCTGTTGAAAATGCTGCTGATTCCGCCAATTCAAGCGCTGGCGCATGTCTTCTAGTTATTATTTGTGGGAGGGCGAGGATTTACTGTTCTACGTTTTTTTGCAACCCCGAGCAAGCCGTAATGTCTTGCAGGGCTTGCACGATAATGCGCTGAAAATATCACTGACCTCACCGCCGGTAGACGGTGAGGCGAATAAGCAGTTGCTGCAGTTTTTATCGAAGTTGTTTCGGGTAAAGAAATCCAATCTTAGCATCGTCGCGGGTGCGCATAATCGACGGAAACGGGTCAGGGTGCGAGCACCATCACAGTTACCGGCAGATTTTTTTCGATAATCGTCTATAATTCAGCCCACAACTTAGCGGCATGGATACTGTTAGCAGCCAAATGAATGACGAAATGAATCTTGATATACAACTGCAGAGTTATGGGCAGTGGAAACAGTCAATGGTTAGTGCGATTGAAGACTACCAGTGCTGGTTGGACGATACAGCTTTAAGCGATACCGAAAGCGAGTTGATGTTAATTAAGAGCTTGCGCTTAGTCGAACAAGATAGCATTACGATTGCGTTTGCGGCCGAGTTTTCACGTGGTAAGACAGAGTTAATTAATGCCTTGTTTTTTTCTGCGGCGGGAATGCGCTTATTACCATCGAGCCCTGGTCGAACCACCATGTGCCCGACCGAGTTGTTTTTTGATCCCACCGAAAAACCTTATTTACGCTTATTAGCGGTTGAAACGCGTGCCGAGGAAAAGTCGATAGACGACTATAAAAAAGAAGCTAAACACTGGACGCATATCGAGCTGGATTGTGACGCCCCCGATACCATGCAAGATAGCTTTATGGAACTGTTGCGTACCAAGACGGTTTCGGCGGAGCTCGCTAAAGAGCTGGGGCTGGCGACAGCCGAGGTACAGGACGAAGTGGTTATTCCGTATTGGCGTCACGCACTCATTAGTTTTCCACACCCCTTATTAGAAAAAGGTCTCAGGGTGCTCGATACCCCCGGTTTAAATGCCCTAGGCAGTGAACCGGAGTTGACTCTCAGTATGCTGCCTAATGCGCAGGCAATGATTTTTGTGCTGGCTGCGGATACGGGGGTGACCCAGAGTGATATGCATATGTGGCAACAACATATTTGTGGCTACCGTAGTAAACACCCCGATAGTTTGGCGGTGGTGCTGAATAAGATTGATACGCTCAATGACGAATTAATGAGTGATGCTGAATGGGAGCAGTCCATTCATAAACAAGTCAGTGAAACGGCCCGTTTGTTAGAGCTTGGTGAGCAAGATATTTTCCCTTTATCCGCCAAGCAAGCCTTGATTGCGAAAATAAAAGATGACGAACAAGCGTTACAGGATAGCCGCTTAGCGGGTCTTGAGGGTTTTCTTTCAGAACGAATCCTGGGTTCGCAAAAAGAGATTTTGCAGCATAAGGTGGTCGATGATGTGGTCAGCCATATGCAGCAGACGGTGCAGGTCTTACAGCGGCGTCAGCAGAATATTGCGACGCATCAGGACGATTTACAAAGCATTTATAATCAAAGTGAGGATGCGACAGGTGAGTTATTATTAATTACCCGCAAACAACAAACGGCTTACAGTAAAAACCTATCCCACCTAAAAACCAGCCGACACATTTTTAATTCACAAATCGATGATCTATTAGAGGTTGTTAATCCCGAGCAAGTGAAAAAAATCGTTAGTGAGGGCCGTGATGAGATGGTGAATAGTTGGACCAGCGTGGGTATCCATCAAGGTATGCAGCAGGTTTTTGACGGTTTGAATCTCTTACTCAATGACGCTTTGGGAACGAGTCAAACGAGTGTGCAGTTATTAGCGATGATTTACCGAAAATTTAAAGATGAACACGATATCGACGTGCAGAAACCGGATGCTTTTGATGCGAATATTTATAAGGCGCAGTTAGATCAGTTATTGCGTGAAGGTTTGGAGTTTAGCAGTAGCTCAGCGGCGGCCTTGATGGGGCAGCAGACCTTGGCGAAGAGTTTTGTGGAAACGATCGGTGGGCAGGCGGTGGCTATTTTTCAACAGGCGGAAGCTGATATCAAGGCCTGGAAGTCGAAGGCTTTATCATCGCTGATTGTTGAGGTTAGCGAGCAAAAGAAAATGATGGAAAGTAAGTTGGAGAGCTTGCGGGGTTTATCGGCTGGGCAAGATGCCTTGGATGAGAAGATCAGTCAAAATAACCATAAACAAGAGCTCATCGCCAGTAAGATTGATGAGCTGCAGGCTTTGCTACAGGCGATTCAGTTCCCCGAGGTGCTCACCGCCGATGTCGCCTGAATGCGTTGGCGGAGTGAGCTAAAGACCTGCGCTCAGCTTGGGCGTTAGCCTTTAGCGAGAAAGATCAAATCCCACACGCCGTGACCTAGGCGTAAACCTCGGTTTTCAAACTTTGTTAAAGGCCTATGTTCTGGGCGTTCGCTATAATCGCTGCTGCTTGCATTATTAAAGTGCGGGTGAGCGTTTAATGTTTCTAGCATATGTTCGGCGTAGTGTTGCCAATCGGTGGCGGCGTGGAATTTTCCCGATGTTTGCAGTTTACGGTGAATCAGGTCTAAAAAGTCGGCGCGTACAATACGGCGTTTATGGTGTCGTTTTTTATGCCAAGGGTCAGGGAAGAATAATTGCACACAATCTAAGCTATGATCGGGGATTGCTTGCTGTAACACTTCTATCGCATCGGTATCGAAGACACGAACATTGCTCAGGCCTTTTTCTAATACGAGGCGTAAAAGGTGCCCGACACCGGGCCGGTGTACTTCGATGCCAATGAAATTCCTGTTTGGTTCGGCGGCTGCCATGGTGGCCAGACTGTCACCGTTGCCAAAGCCAATTTCTAAGGTGACAGGGTTATCGTTAGCAAATAATTCGCTAGTATTGATAGCCTGTGTAGGGTCTAAGCCAAATTGAGGCCAGCCAGTATCTATGGCGCTTTGTTGGCCGGGTGTTAAGCGGCCTTCTCGCTTCACAAAGCTGCGAATTCTGCGTAAAAAAGCAGGTTTTGAGTCGTTAGTCATGCGTACGCTAGGGTCTATTAAATTAAGCCATCCAGTGGCGAGGAGGCTGAGGCGTAGCGACGACGTGGCATACGACCTGCTAAAGCGGCTTCTCGCCCAGCTTGTATAGCTTTTTTCATTGCTGAGGCCATCAGTACCGGCTTGCTGGCGTGAGCGATCGCGGTATTCATTAAAATACCATCGCAACCGAGCTCCATTCCAATGGTGGCATCTGAGGCGGTACCGACTCCGGCGTCGACGATGATCGGCACCTTGGCATTTTCAATGATGGTTAAAATATTGTAGGGGTTGCGGATACCTAAACCGGAGCCGATCGGTGCGGCCAGTGGCATCACGGCGACACAGCCCATTTCTTCTAAGCGTTTGGCGATGATAGGGTCGTCGTTGGTATAAACCATCACGTCGAAGCCTTCTTTTACCAAAATTTCGGCAGATTCTAGGGTGGCGGTGATATCGGGGAAGAGAGTTTTCTTATCACCCAATACTTCGAGCTTGACCAAATTGTGCCCACCGAGTAATTCACGCGCAAGACGGCAGGTTCTTAATGCGTCTTTTGCGGTAAAACAGCCCGCGGTATTGGGCAAAATAGTGTATTTGTCCGGTGAAATCACGTCCAGCAAGTTGGGTTCGCTAGGGTTTTGACCGATGTTGGTGCGACGAATCGCCACGGTCACGATCTCGGCACCACTCATTTCAATGGCGGCCTGTGTTTCTGCCATATCTTTGTACTTACCGGTGCCTACGAGTAAACGGGATGAGTATTTTTTACCGGCGATGATTAGGTCATCGGGTTGGCCACCACCTATCGCTTGTACGACTTCCACAATATCGCCTTCCTTAAGTTTAATGCTGTTAAATTGATCGGCGGGTTTAATTTCTTCATTCAGTTCGATCGCAATGCGTTTGCCGAATAGCCCCAATTCTTTGGTGAGCTGCTCTAGGCTCATGCCTTCGACGTGTGATCGAGACTCGCCATTGACTTGGATATTCATCTGCGTTGGTTTAGTCATTAACCGTATCAATATTGTTGGCGCGACGGGTACGTACTGCGGCCGCTAGTTCTTCTAATAACTGTACGCTGCTATCCCAGTCGATGCAGGCATCGGTAATGCTTTGGCCGTAGACCAAAGGCTGCCCTTCGACAGGGTCTTGGCGGCCTGCAACGAGGTGGCTCTCAATCATCGCGCCACTGATACGCATATCGCCACCGGCAATTTGCTCAGCGACATCTTTACCTACGATCATTTGGCGTTCGTGTTGTTTGCTGCTATTGGCGTGGCTGAAGTCGATCATCATATGTAGATTGATCCCGGCTTTGCCTAGAATAGTGGCTGCTGCGTCGACACTGTCAGCATCGTAATTAGGTTCTTTGCCACCGCGTAAAATCAGGTGGCAATCTTCATTACCGGCCGTTTTGAAAATGGCCGAATGCCCTTGTTTGGTGACCGATAAAAAATGGTGTGGGCGACAAGCCGCGCCAATAGCATCGATGGCGACTTTAATAGTGCCGTCGGTGCCGTTTTTAAAACCAACGGGGCAGGATAGGCCCGATGATAGCTCACGGTGGGTTTGGCTTTCGGTGGTTCTTGCGCCAATCGCACCCCAAGCAATTAAATCAGACACGTATTGCGGGGTAATCAGGTCTAAATATTCGGTGGCCGCCGGCACGCCTTGTGAGTTGAGTTTAATCAACAAGTCGCGAGCGAGGTGCACACCTTTGTTGATGTTAAAGCTTTCATCGAGGTCGGGGTCGTTGATAAGACCTTTCCAGCCGACGGTTGTGCGAGGCTTCTCAAAATAAACACGCATGACGATGATTAAATCATCGGAGAGGCTATCGATATAAGGCTTTAATTGTGCAGCGTAGTCTAATGCGGCATCCGTATCGTGGATGGAGCAGGGGCCAATGACCACTAGCAGACGATCATCTTCACCGTGTAAAACCTTATGTACAGCCTCTCTAGCGGCAACGGTTGTGTTCGCGGCGGCATCACTGATGGGCAGTTCTTGGTGTAGTTGCTCCGGTGAAATGATTTCTTGAGTGCTTAGAATTCGAGTGTCGTCTGTTTTAATTGCGTCCATGATTAAGGCCTGTTGGTTGAGTATCGTGTATGGATACCGGCTAAAATTATAATAAAGGTTGAGAATCATACCTATAATAAATGGATATTACCTGCTGTTTTGTTAAAAACCATCGAAAAAAGAATTTAACGAACGAGGTTTGTTGTGCGATAAAGGCATAGTAGAGCTATTTGCTGCTACTGGTGCTGTTAACCCAAATTTAAAAGGTGACTGGCTTATGGATAAGATTTACCAAGAGATATATCAGGAAATTAACACCAACAAATCGTTATTGCCGGTGATGCCCGAGGTTGGGTTGAAAATATTAGCCGCGCTGAATGCGCCGAAGGGTAATGCAAAAATGTTTGCCAAAATCATCGAGAGTGATATGGGTTTGGCGGGGTTTATTATTAAGACTGCGCGCAGCTTACGGTATATGACTAGAATGCCGGCAAAAAACGTTGAGCGAGCGGTTGCGTTAATAGGTAAGCGGGAAACCTACCACCTATCGTTGGCATTTCTATCAAGAGCGGTTTTCCATTCTTCTAATCCGGCGATTAAAAAACATTTGCGAGAAACCTACCAGTTTTCCACCAAGATGGCGGTGATGGCGTATTTTTTAGCGGAGAAGGTGCCTGATATTAACCCCAGTGATGCGATGTTGGCGGGTTTGTTTCAAGATATAGGGGTGCCCGCGATCTTGGGCGCGCTAGAACAATACCCCGCTATTTTGCAGGATGATAAGGCGAGGCAGGCGTGTATCGACTCTCTTGCACCGAAGGTGGGTGAAACTATTATGGGGAAATGGGGCTTCGAGGACAAGATTGAAGTCATCAGGCAGAGGAAAAATTGGTTATTAGATCGAGAGCAGGCAGGTTTGCCCGAGTTGATTCTAATTGCGAGAGTTCACGCAAGCATTGGTACGGCTGAATTTAGGCGCTGTCCATCACTCAGTGATATTCCCGCATTTCATCGATTTAATTTGGGTGAGCTAGGGCCGGATAATACCTTGCAATTACTGATCGATTCGAAACAAGAATTGGCCGACATGCAGGGTCTATTGGCAGCATAAAATACTAGCGTTGCGTTTGAATTTTGTTTTAATAGCGCAGGTTCATATTTCAACAAGGGAGTTAGGGAAATGGGGAAGTTGCTAAAAATTATCGCCGGCTTGGTGTTTTTGCTGGTGTTGGCGGTTATTGCCGCACCAATGATTATCGATCCGAATGACTATCGTGAAGAAATTCAGCAGGCAGTCAAGGAAAAAACCGGCCGCGATTTGTTGATTAACGGTGAATTGAGTCTCTCAGTTTTCCCTTGGTTGGGTGTGGGTATTAATCAAGTCAGCCTCAGTAATGCAGACGGTTTTAAAGACAATTATTTTGCGCAGATCGAGCAGGCGAATGTAAAAATTAAATTACTTCCCTTAATTAGCCATCAAATCGACGTGAGTACGATTGTATTGAAAGGCTTGACCTTGAATTTAGCAAAAAACCAGCAAGGTGTGACTAACTGGGCTGACTTGGCAAAACCTTCTGCGAAGAAGGCGGTGCAAGCGACGACAACACCAAACAATACACCCTCAGGGGCTGAGCTAGCGGCGATTGCCATTGGCGGCGTTGAAATTATGGATGCGAATGTTAATTGGTTTGATGCGAGTAATAATGAAAGTTACCGTTTAATAGATTTAGAGCTGACGACCGAGTCATTATCTCTCGGTAAGCCGATGGCTGTTGACTTGGCGTTTACCGTTGATAGTAGCCAACCTAAGGTGACGGCTAGGTTAGAACTAAGCGGGGATTTGTTAATTAACGAGGCATTGAATCGGTTTAATTTTCATGATATTAAGTTAGCCATCGACGCGGCGGGTGAGCCGATTCCAAATGGTGCGATGCAAGTGGGTTTAGCCAGCCAACTGACCGTTGACTTAGCGGATTTAGGCCAAGTTAAGTTAGAACCCTTAACGATAACTTTTGATGACTCAAAGCTAACGGGTTTTGTTGCGTTAGAAAACTTGTCTAAGCCAGCGGTTAATTTTAATTTAGCCTTAGATACGATTGATGTAGATCGTTATTTGCCCAAGCAAGCCGCCGTTGAAGGCTCGACAGCCAAACCGAAGGCGGTGTTAGCTAGCCCGGTGGCGAGTGCATTGATTCCCGTTGAAACGATTCGTGGGTTAAATATCGATGGTCAATTTGAAATTGGTGCCTTGAAAGTGAATGGCCTGAAAGCCGAGCAAGTGAGTTTGCAGCTGCTGGCAAAAAATGGTGTATTAAGCAGCGAACAGCAAGTTAAAGCCTTTTACAACGGGAGTTATAGCGGTAAGACGGTCGTTGATGCGCGCCAACAAACACCAAGAATTAGCGTTAAGGAACAAGCGTCTAATATTGATATTGGGCCTTTATTGCTGGACCTAACAGGGAAGTCCAGCTTGTCAGGTGAGGCAAATATTAAGGCGAATGTAAACACCCGCGGGAATAGTATTGCGGCGTTCAAATCGGCGCTTAATGGCACCGCTTCGCTTAGTTTAAAAGAGGGCGCGATCAGCGGTATTGACGTTGCCGCGCTGATGCAGCAGGCGCAAGCCGTATTGAAGGGCGATGTATCGGCGATTTCGACAGCTGGCACCGGTAGTACACCATTTAGTGATATGTCTGCCAGCGCGAAAATTATGAATGGTTTAGTGCAAAACGATGACTTACTGATCAGCTCACCGTTAATCAACGTAGTCGGGGCCGGTAGTGCAGACTTGGTCAGTGAAAAGCTCGATTACCGTTTGACCTTACAGCGTACAAAGGCGTTGAGTGAGGCTGAACGGGCTGATACGAAAGACCTTAAAAACCTACGTGTTCCGGTTAATGTGGCTGGAACATTTACCGAGCCGAGCATTCAATTGGACGTGAAAGCTATTTTGCTGGCGACCCAGCAAGAAAAAATTGAAGAAAAGAAGCAAGAGCTGAAGAGCAAGTTGCAAGATAAATTAAATGAAAAGCTAAAGGGTAGGGCGGGTGAGTTATTAAAAGGCCTGTTTTAAGCGAGAATGTTTCGACGCTAACGCTAGGGGCTGATGGTTTTCAGGCCCTAGTGCTCGATTGGTTTGATCAACACGGTAGGAAAAACCTCCCTTGGCAGCAAACGCCAACGGCGTATCACGTTTGGTTGTCTGAGATCATGTTGCAGCAAACCCAAGTAGCAACGGTGATTCCTTATTTCCAGCGCTTTATTCAGCAGTTCCCAAGCCTACAAGACTTGGCGGCTGCCGAGTTGGATGATGTGCTGCATTACTGGTCTGGGCTGGGTTATTACGCCCGCGCGCGAAACTTGCACAAAACCGCGAGACAGTTGATTGCTGAGCATAAAGGCGTGTTCCCTAGCACGGTCGCGGGTTTGTCTGAATTGGCTGGGATTGGCCGCTCTACGGCGGGCGCTATTGCCAGCTTGGCCCTAGGTCAGCCTGCGGCGATCCTCGATGGAAATGTGAAACGGGTATTATGCCGCTGTTTCGCGGTATCGGGGTGGCCGGGCAATACGGCCACTCTCAAGAAACTGTGGCAGTTGAGCGAAACCCTCAGCCCCGAGCAGCGATCCGGTGAATATAATCAAGCGATGATGGATCTAGGGGCTACGGTGTGTACACGGGCAAAACCCAATTGTACGAGCTGCCCTTTAAGCGAGCACTGCTTGGCTCTCAAGCAAGATCAAGTCGCTGCGCTACCGACGCCTAAAAAGCGAGCTAGTTTACCGGTTAAACGCTGTTATTGGCTGGTCTCGAAGAAACAGAACGAAGTGCAGTTGCAGCAGCGGCCAGCGGTGGGTCTATGGGGTGGTCTATGGGCTTTCCCTAGCTTTGATGATTACGATGAACTGCTTGCTTGGTGTGAGCGGCAAGGCATAGATTTAACAACGGCTGAAACCTTGTTAGAGAAGCGTCATACCTTTTCGCATTACCACTTGGACTATACAGCGATTGTTTATCCGGCAACCGAGGTCACAGGGCGGATAGCCGAGTCGGCTAGAACCTGCTGGTATCAATCCGCCAGTCGTGTGAAAATAGGCTTACCGAAACCCGTTAGCCAATTGATTGAACAGCTAACGAAGTAAACTCCCATTCAGCAGAGAACCCTATGTATTGCCAAAAATTAAAGCGTGAAGCCGAAGCCTTAGAAAAATCACCGATGCCAGGTGAGGTCGGAGAGCGGATTCTGAAAAACATTTCCAAAGAAGCTTGGCAGCTTTGGTTAGCACAACAAACGATGATCATTAACGAAAATCGCCTGACCCCCTTTGAACCCGAAGCACGTGCCTTATTAAAGGCTGAAATGGAGAAGTTTTTGTTCACCGACGAGGCGCAAACGCCCGAAGGTTACGTCGATCCGGCTAAATAACGGTTAATTTCTATCGTACGCTTGACTAAATGGGCTGACCCCTGTTTAATACGCGACCATATCGTGTGCCCGGATAGCTCAGTCGGTAGAGCAGAGGATTGAAAATCCTCGTGTCCATGGTTCGAATCCGTGTCCGGGCACCATTTACAGTAAAGCCTCAACATCTTTTAGATGTTGGGGCTTTTTTGTTGGTGTAACACCAGTGTAACTTTCAAAGTGTTTTACCAGAGTATTTTAAATGTGGATATTAGGCTTGAAACTCGGAACGCCTCGTTTTATTGACCGCAGCCCTTGATGCTCTAACCGTTAGCTGTTCGTTTCCTTTTAGACTGTAGCCCTTGCATCATCTAGCAGGAGCTGTTTCTCTTTTTCTTTAATCCACGCTTCTTTTTGGCTTCATTAGCAATAATTTGGGGATTCTTGGCTTTTTTGCCAGCTTTTTTATTTAAGCGTCATATATATTGAGTAGCAGACCATCACGATAATAAAACCCCATGTAAATTTTGACGTTATACGTTTCCCACAATGCGGACATTCACGCGCTCCACTGCTTATTTCTTTATTACATTCAGAACAGTTTATTAGTGACACTCTATAAATCCTTTTATCGGTAAATGTTAATGATATTTCAAAGATGGAGCTTTGCTAGTTAGTGCAACCGCTCACGCTGCCCCCGTGTATTACCTCTTTTATGCTGTCTTTTTCAATTAGATAATCAATAGTTATCCCCATAGCCGGATATTTTGACGACTGTATACACTGCCCTTTTTTTTGCAATGGGCTGCTTTTATACATTTCCCGTACACGGGTTTTGAATTTAGCATCGGAATGTGAATACCAACGAGAAATAGCATTATTAATCATCATCTTGTTTGCATCCCTTTCAAAGCCGTTCCCTGCCATACAGCTGGGGCTATCAAAAGTAAGCACCCCAACAGTTTGTGTTAAGCGTCCAAAAAAATACTTGCTTTCTTTTTCTACGGATTGCCTATACCAGCAATCCTGACCATTATGATTTTGTATGTAACCTTTTGTAAGGTATTTAGCACTGCCAGAAATTGCAAAAGATGAATGGAGCAGCATCGCAAATGTTAAAAACACCGGTGCCTGCTTACTAATTCTTTTAACGCTCATCATTAATCTCTCCATAGTATAAAAATGACTTCTTTTTTTAAGTATAGGTGTAGGTATATAAACCAAAAGTTAAGGTTATCTAATGGGAGCTTCTTTTGCTAACCCTTTCTTCATTTTAAAAATATGTTTATTCCTCATCTAACCCCCGTACCGTTTTGGGCAGCCGTTCACTTAGTTGCATTCATCACTTGCTCATAAATTTTATCTTGAATGCTTACCTCCTTAGCTTCTGCCCTAATCCGCTTAGCCTCTCGCAACAGCCCTACCAAACCCAAACCTTCAGCTGGATGCTCGCCATTAGGTGTAGTGGCTGCAATCTTACTAGGCGCAAGAACCCCTAAAAGCTCACAGCGCTTTGCCACGCACTTATGAATAACGTCTAAGAACTTTGGGTTGCCGTGCGGCATTTCTGTTCGCGTTTGTTTTTTTACTTCTACCCCTGATTCCTCTTCGATAGTCACAGTTATTTTCGGTTGCTTTGAAACCACCCATTCCTCGTAAGCAAGCCTTTCTAAGTTGTCTAGTTTCGCTATCTCCTCAGCTCTTGCTAAATTAAAATCTATATCTGCTGATTCTATCCACCGTGTACGCAAAGCTTTAAGGTGCAAGCTAACCGACTGCTGCGTTAAGCCGATAATCTCACCTATTTCTACCTGTGTTTTCTTAGAAAGATACAACCTTCCTATTTCATTCCTTTTTGCTGCTATTTCTATTTTCTTACGTCTGCTCATACAAGTCTCTTGATACAAGTAAATGATTAAAATAATTACCTATACGTGGTAATAGTAGGTGTGGTGTATATTTGCCACTTGGTGCCTTTGTAAGTCATTGATTCCTTCCTCTTACAAGTAGCATTTATGCCATCTCTGGCTTTAGTTCACATTTTGAGGTGGCGTTTTTGCTACCTGTGACCCACATCTAGGTGGCATAAATACACCGGTAACTTTAATTTTCATTTTTCCATAGCTCCCATTTGTTGCTAGGTGGGAGGCTATTAAATGGAAGCCAATTCAAACGCCATGACCTTGATTTGCTTTGCGTTCGACTATTGAATATTGATTCATCCACTAAGGATATGAAGCCACGCTCTTCTAGCACCTTAAATGCGCGCATTGCTATTCGTCGGTCACAAGGTATTTTTTTAGCTGCTTCCTCAACCCCATAGTCAACTGGCTTATAATTTCTCCAATGGATTTGCAGCAATGTAATCAATACCTTTTGTTGAGGCCTTAGGGTCAAGTAATTCTCTGATTCCAATAGAGGCCTTTGTATAGCAACTACCCCACCTCTTTTATCGAATGGCAGAGACTGTTTTGTTTTAGCCACAAAGCCCTTACCCGTTAAGCTGACGCTTGCTTTTTTCTATACGCTTAATTTCTTTTTCAGAAATCCAATATCTACAACACTTTGTAGGATTCCCCATATAGCCGCGTACCGTTTCATACTTTCTACTTATGGTTATTCGGTGCTTCTGTTCCAACGTGGCCACGGTACTATGGAGGCAATGATCATGGAGGTGCGTAGCAGCCTCAAAGCGGTTAAAGCTCCTTCCTGACATTAGAGCTTTAAATACACGCTCATTCTTGGTTATAGGCTTATTTGTGAACGGCTCTGAATCAGACATTTCAACTACCCACACAATTATGAGAGTACTTAGACAAGTAAGCATCAAGCTCCGACTGCTTGTAACGAACACACCGGCCGATTTTTGAATATGGAATATTCGGATGGCCAATACTTCGCCATTTTGCGAGCGTACGCACCGAAATACTCAAGTATTTCGCTGCTTGTTCAGGGGTAATAAGGTGCTGTGTATTGCTCATAACTAACTCTCTGCTTACCTAGGTAATCTCTAGGATTGAGCGTTAGCTTAGAGCGATGATTTATCAAAATACACGGGGAAATTAAAAATCAATTCCCCCAAGCGTAAGTCATTGATTTATAAATATCAAACGTTTGATGCTTATGGCAGGAGCTGCCTTTATGGGTATGAAAAGCTCAGCCACGGGATTGGTCAAGGAATTCTTTTTTCAACCTGTTGTACTCTCTTCGGATGGTTTCGGGCGACACATTATGTTTTTCTGCTACTAACTCGCTTGCTTTTTTTAGTGTTTGCCCAGCAACACGTAAAGCCCCCACTTCACTATATCTAGCATATTGTTTAAGCGAATCACGTACCCTCCCTCTAGGTGGCGGCTCTATAAACAATGGATTAAATTTAACTTTACGTTCAGTGGCGTCATACATTGTTTCCAGCATTAATAACGCAAAGGCCTTTCTTGCCGCCTCTGGCAACAAGTCATCATGAAGTAAAAATGACGCTATGCGGATTTCATGTTGGTCACCAAAAAATGGCTTTCCTTCCTCATATACCCGATTACTCCACTCCTCTAATAAAAAATAGGCATATAACGCATACTCACCTGCGTCGATAAGACCATTAGACGCATGATAATCATCATATTTACAGATTAGGTGTTCTGGTTCAAATTCAAAACCCGTACATTCCATGTGTTGTAGTAATTTTGAAAGCACCTCTAAGTCCACATCCTTTAGCCTTCTCATACGCCGCTCCTTCGCATCGTTCAAATAATAACCAAGCCAGCTGGTGAATGTGTCCAGCTTTTCGGGAGCTACCCTAGACTTGGCTTGATGGGGTTATATTGCTTCGCTGTTAGCTTCTTGGATATTGGCCGACATAGACTCAATTACGGATGAGTAGTCATCGGCTAAGTACGTGCCAATTCCTGCCAAGTTATGTGCGGCTGTTCCTTCTGCGCTTTGGGCTAATATTGAGCTAAGCAACGCGCCTAGGTCGCTAATTGATTTATGGCTAAATTCAATGGCTTCATTTACATCTGCTGTTAACATATTTCTTCCTTGCTAATTATTGTTTTCCCTAATGGGCTGCTGTTGATTTCGTGGTAATTGCTTCTAATAAATTCCTTTACGGTGCCCGATGCGCACCACTAAGACTATAAGTTCGTTTTAGCCGCTTTAAAGTTGCAAGCTTCCAGCTGTAATTGTTGAGCCATCTTTTCTAAGTAGGCCTATTTTTATCATGCCGTTTAAATCGCGGCTTTTAGTGGCTGGAGAAAGCTCTGAGTACATCGCGTTGTACCATCGTTCGCTATTCAAGTCATGCTTGGTGATTGAGCCTTTGGCGTAGTCCATGATGTTTTCATATAGCTCATGCTGCCTTGAGTTTATCTGTCCCTTCCTTAGTAAGTCGCCTAAGATAGCTAGCCCCATCATTCTGCTAGCTATGCTACTGGCGTTGTTATGAATTCTTTCAATGGTCTCAGCCATTCCTTTTAAAGCTAATTCAATAAATTCCGTATTACAGGTCTCAGGTTGTTTCTTCTCCTGTTTTCGGCAGTGGTTGAAGGCGAAATAATAATCATCAATATGGTCTAGATAATATCGGTCAAGCCCTTTTACCCAGCCTTGGTAGCCACCGTGATATAGAATGGCTTTTTCTAATAGTCGACCTACACGCCCATTACCATCATAAAAAGGGTGAATGCGTTCGAAGTAGTAGTGAATAAGCCCTGCTCTGATGAGTGGAGAGGAGTTTTGCTGCTCATCAGATATGGCCCACTTTTCAAGCCCAGTCATGAGAGTGCAAATATCAGCATGTGCTGTTGGTGGTTTATACCGGCCTCCGTGAGCATCGTCGCCTACATGAGTGATAATACCTTTAGGGTGGTCTCGATACTCTCCAGAGCGGTAATCACTGTCAGTCAGTCCGTCGGACACAATACAATGTAGAGACTTAACCATGTTGCTGGTAATTGGTAGAGTTGGCTCTTCGCTATTTTTGGTAACATATTCATCAAGGAAGCTATAGGCGCTAGCTAAATTTTTGATTCTTCTTTCTCTGTTGTTTGCTGCTTCCTTTGGGTCTTGTAAGACTGCTTCAGCTTCAATATCAGAAACATCACCTCCCTCTATTGTATCGGTACTGGCAATCCCTGTAACCATAGCCTGTTGCTCAAGTTGTCCTGCAATTTGAGAGTAGGCAGGCATGCTCATAAGCATTCGGTTGCCATAGTCTACACGCTCAACTAGATGTCGAATTGTCTCACCCAAACCCACTTGAAAGGTAAAAGGGCCGTGGCTGTGAAGGTTGTATTTTGCTGGCATAATGAAAGCGTTAGTGAAATATTAATGAAAATTAATTTCTATTTATAGCAATAAGTTAGGTGTTATTACTAGAGTAGTATGAAAATATTATGCAATATCAATGTAATGCTTATGTAAAAGTGTGATTTTGTAGTTAGGCGCATTTTTATTTAGTGATTGGTTAGTAATTTAATAACATTATCTTTGTGGATGACTCTGGCCTGAATGTAGCCAGCTATCTTGTTAATGGCTGCGCGTAGTGTTTCCTCTTCTGTGACGATGTAGCCGCCTGTAACTTCGTTAGTGGTGACATGGTTCATTAATCGCTTAATCATGCTCATAGGTAGGCTCACGGCTTCTGCTATGGTTGCAAAGGTGCGTCGGCAGTCGTGCGGGCTGAACTCTACGCCGGTAGCTTTTGTAACGGTTCTAATCGGCTTAATCGGTACGGCCATAGGGTTGTTAGTATTGTTTCCACCAAAAACCCACGTGGAGCGCCCAGCTTGGGTACGCAACGACTCAATAAAGGGCAGTAGTGGTGTTGGTATAGGCAAGCTATGGCTTGAGCCGTTCTTGGTGCTCAGTAGCCGTATACTTTTGCTCTTAAAGTCAATATTCGACCACTCAAGGGTTAAAAGCTCATTGCTTCTAAAACCCATGTATAACGCCATGAGTAAATAAACCTTTGCTTTATCATTGCTTAGGGCTTCTACGGCTTCATGCCATGCTTTTAGTTGCTTACTAGGTATTACGCGGTCTTTGCGATTACTCTTATGCCATAACCTTGCTTTGCTGAGTATGTCGGTAGGTGTGCTGTCTATCATGCCTACGGCCTTGGCGTAATTCATCGTAAGCCGCAAAACCCTCATGGTGGTATTGGCGGTTGTTTTGCCGGTTAGGCTTATTTTCTTTTGACGTTTTAACACCATGTCTTCGGTTATGGTGCTTATTGGCTTTTCTAACCAGTCATTAAAACCTAGCCTTAACTTGCTCCGGTAGTCTTTAACGGTGAGTGGCTTTAGCTCTCGACCTGCTAGGTATAGTTCTAATACGTCGATAAGTTTTGTCTGAGCTACTTTGTTTTTCCGTTTTGCGGCTGTTGGGTCAATGCCTGAATTAAGGTCGGTGAGAAAAATATGGGCTTTCTTCCTTGCTTCGATAACGGAAATATCGGGAAATTTACCAATGGTGACATTTTTTAATTTACCAGCAACCCGTTTTCTAACGATAAATGATTTAGAGCCGGTATGGCTAACCCGACAAATTAACTTTGTGATTTCTTTATCAGAATAATCAATCCTGCCTTTTTCTGGGGTAGCCAGTTCTTTAATCCTTGCCTGTGTGAAGTTAAATTTTCTTTCCATGTTTTCGCCTCAGTGTAACACCAGTGTAACTTTTAACAGTGATTTTGAATATATTACAGAAAACTAGAGAGATAAAGAGAGTTTGCATGAATCCTTTAGGTAAAGGCTCTTGTGGTGATTTTTAGTCGATTATCATGGGGTTGTGAAATGCCGGTCTTTATAATTGAAAATCCTCGTGTCCATGGTTCGAATCCGTGTCCGGGCACCATTTACAGTAAAGCCTCAACGTCTTTTAGATGTTGGGGCTTTTTTGTGGCTTACGTTTAGCTCATTACTTGCCGCTCAGTGATTGACAAGTTTTGTATAATCGACACAATAAACCTAGGTTAGACGATGCGTGTAACTGTAATATTTATTTTATAACTAAGGAGGGATTCGTTATGCAACTTAAAAAGTGTTTTGCTGTGATTTTTTTATTGTTGTTTGCTGCCGTTGCACAGGCTGAGTATCAGCTTGATAATGCGGGATCATCAATCAATTTTGTGTCAATTAAGAAAGCTAAAATTGGCGAAGTCCATACGTTCACGCGGCTCAGCGGTGGTGTTGATAACACTGGTTTGGCTCAGTTGACGGTGGATCTAAGCAGTGTGGAAACACATATCGCTATTCGCAATGAACGGATGCAGGGGATGTTATTTGAAACGGCGTTGTTTCCGAGCGCGGCAGTGAGTACACAATTGAATGTGCAGACATTACAAGCGCTGAAAGCAGGCGATAGCCTGTTGTTACCGCTGGAGCTGAATTTTAAGGTACACGGTGAAGCGACAATGATAGCGACAACATTACGCGTGGTTGCCTTGGCGGATGGCGCTTTATTGGTGAGTTCGATAGCGCCGATTATGCTGAATGCGGCTGATTTTGCGTTAAGCGACGGTATTCAGAAATTAATGACCGTTGCCAAGTTGCCGTCTATTGCCTCGGCAGTGCCGTTGACGTTTAGTTTGGTCTTTAAGCCAATTTAATGGGATTGGCCCAGCAATTGGGCCAATAAGCCTTGCTCGCGGTATAATCGCTGGTTACTAATTTGTTACCGCCGTTAACCTATGTCGAACACACCAAGCTTTAAAGAACTCAGTGCCCTATTGCCGGGCTGTTTGAGTAAAGACCAGTTTTCATTAAAGAATCAAATCAAGCGGTTGGCGGCGCAGAAATCAAGACAGCCGGATAAATTAACGGCACTGCAGCAGAAGCTGCTTAAATCTAGCGCTCAAGTTGAGCGTCGGCGAGCCAGTTGCCCGATCATTGAATACCCTGATCTACCTATTTCGGCGAAACGGGATGAAATTGCGGCTCTTATCGACAAGCATCAGGTGATTATTCTCTGTGGGGAAACGGGTTCCGGTAAAACGACTCAATTACCCAAAATTTGTTTAGACCTTGGGCGTGGTTTTAAAGGTCAAATTGCCCATACCCAACCGCGTCGCTTAGCCGCCATTACCGTTGCGCAACGTATTGCGCAGGAGCTAAAAACTGAGTTAGGGAAGGGTGTCGGTTATAAGATTCGTTTTCAAGCGAAAGAAGAGGCTGATACCTTGGTTAAACTGATGACCGACGGTATTTTACTGGCAGAAATCAAGAGCGACCCCTATTTGAGCCGTTATGACACCTTGATTCTGGATGAGGCCCACGAACGCAGCTTGAATATTGATTTTTTATTGGGTTATTTGAAGTGGCTGTTGCCGAAACGTCCCGATTTGAAATTGATCGTCACCTCGGCGACGATTGACCCCGATCGTTTTTCTAAGCACTTTAATGATGCGCCCGTTATTAATGTCTCGGGGCGCACCTATCCGGTAGAAATGCGTTATCGGCCAATTGGGGTGGATTCTGCGCAGAGTGACCAAGATATGGTGCAAGGTATCGTGGATGCGGCGGCTGAATTACACCGTGATAAGGCGGGCGATATTCTCGTGTTTCTAAGTGGTGAGCGTGAAATTCGTGAAGCCTCTGAGGCATTACGTAAACACCACCCGCCGGGCTGTGAAATTCTGCCATTGTATTCTCGTTTAAGCGGCAAGGAGCAGGCGCAGATTTTCCAAGCGCATAAAAAAACGCGTATTGTGTTAGCCACCAATGTGGCCGAAACGTCACTCACGGTGCCGGGCATTCGTTGTGTGATTGATACCGGTTTGGCACGGATTAGTCGTTTTAGTCAACGCAGTAAAATTCAGCAGTTACCGATTGAACCGATAGCTCAAGCAAGCGCTAATCAGCGTAGTGGCCGTTGTGGGCGTGAGGCGCCGGGTATTTGCATTCGTTTATTTAGTGAAGAGGATTTTAATCAGCGGCCTGAGTTCACTCAGCCAGAGATTATGCGGACTAATTTAGCCTCGGTCATCTTGCAGATGAAGGCGCTGCGCTTGTCTGATATCGACCAATTTCCATTTTTACAGCCGCCGGCGGATAAGATGATTCGCAGCGGTGTGCGTAGTTTGCATGAGCTCGGCGCGTTGGATGATGACGAGAAGTTAACCGACATAGGTCGGCGTTTAACGCATTTCCCGTTAGACCCGCAGTTTGGCCGGATGTTGCTGGCGGCCGATGAGTTCGGTTGTTTAGACGAGGTGTTAACGATTGTATCGGCGTTGTCGATTCAAGACCCCAGAGAGCGGCCTAGCGATAAGGCGAAATATGCGGATGCCAAGCATTTGGCCTATCAAAATGAAAAGTCAGATTTTTTGTCATTTTTAACACTTTGGCGGGAATTCCAAGCTGAAAAGAAGGCCTTGTCGAGTAATCAATTCCGCAAGTATTGCCGGGAAAATTTCTTGTCGTATATGCGTTTAAAGGATTGGCAGGATATTCGTCGTCAATTAATGGACCTGGCCTGCAAAACCCTGAAATTAAAGTTGAATACCAATGCGGCCGATGATGACTTGGTTCACCAAGCGCTCTTGAGCGGCTTGGTAACACGCATTGGTTTTAGGCATGAGGACGCCGAATACTTGGGTGCGCGGCAATTAAAGTTTCATATTCACCCATCATCGAGTTTGTTTAAGAAAAAACCGAGCTGGATTGTGGTGGCGGAACAAGTTGAAACGACGCGGGTGTATGGCCGAACGGTGGCGACGGTGAAGACAGAATGGATAGAAAAAGCCGCCCCGCACCTCATTAAAAAGCAGTACTACGAGCCGCATTGGTCAAAAAAATCGGGCCAAGCAATGGTGTATGAACAGGTCATGTTATTTGGTCTGGTGATCAGTAAGGGGCGGAAGGCGCCTTTAAGCCGAACGGATAAGGTGGTGGCGCGAGAGTTGTTTATTCGGCATGGGCTGGTGGAACGGGATATGGCCTGTTTTGCAAAGTTCTTTAAACATAATAAACAGTTATTAGAGTCGTTGGAGTATGAGCAGCAGAAAGGCCGGCAGGTGAATTTGCTGGCGGATGAGCAGGCTTTGTATGACTTTTATGACACTAAAATACCGGCCACGGTTAGCAGTTTAGCGACCCTCAATAAATGGTTAAAAAGTGACGAAAAACACGCCTTATTAAGCTTATCTCTGGACGATTTAGCGAACAACGATAAGACGACGATTGACCCCGATCAATTCCCTGATACACGGTTAATTAATGGGGTGGTGGTTGAGTTGAATTATTTGTTTGAGCCGGGTCAGGACGAAGATGGGGTCACCGCGATGATTCCTTTAGCGCAACTTAATCAGCTCAGTAATGAGCCTTTTGAGTGGTTGGTTCCAGGCTTGTATGAGGAAAAATTACAGGCCTTAATTAAGGGCTTGCCGAAGCAGTTACGTAAACACTTTGTACCGGTACCGAGCTGTGTGGAAGAGTGTGTGGCGGCGATGGATTATGCGAGTGGCAGTTTACTGCAAAGCTTGGCGAATCAATTGAATAAAAATCGTGCGATTAAGGTGTTGGCGAGCGATTTCGATTGCGATAAGTTGGCAACCCATTTGCAGATGAATTTCCGTATTATCGGTGATCAGGCGGAAGTATTGGCGCAGTCGAAAAACCTCAATGCGCTTAAACTGACGTATGCCGAAAAAGCGGGTCAGCAGTTTCAATCTTCTTTGAGCAGCGCCTTGTCACATTCAGGGTTAAAAAACTGGCAGTTTGATAGTATTCCTAATCAACAGGCGATTGAGCATAAAGGGCAGATTATTCAAGGTTTTCCTGCGCTGCTTGATGAGAAAGATAGTGTAGGTTTGACCTTACTCGACTCAGAAAGCGAGGCAAAAAAGCTGCATCAGCAAGGGTTGATTCGTTTGTTTAGGCTGAAATTCTCGAAAGAGCTAAAAAAACTCACTCGACAATCGGCGATTAGCACCCAGCACGCGTTTAGTTACCAGCAGCTTAAGTCGCATCCGTATTGTGAGTCTGCGATGGGCGAAGATATTTTTGATGATTTAGCCCACCAATTAATGGCCAGCTTGTTAGTCGGGAAAGATATTCGCAGTGAAGCCGAGTTTAATGAGCTTATCGATGCGAGTGATGTGTCGATTTATGCGAAGGGTTATGAGTTATCGCAGGCGATTGCAAAAACGTTGACGCTTTATCAAACCGTGAAGGTGAATTTAGAAGATTGGGTTCAACAACCAGGCTTACACGCTGATGCGGTCAAACATTTATCGTCTTTGTGTTATCAAGGTTTTGTGCGGCACGTGCCAGCGGATCAGTTAGTTGAATATCAGCGTTATTTAAAAGCCATACAGGCTAGGCTGGAGAAGGCGAAAGGCCAGTTACATAAAGATGCGGAAAAGATTGTTTTGGCGAAACGTTTCGAAGATTTGTTTTGGCAGTCGGCGGTGACGGCAGATGAACTGCCAGAGGACGATTCCTTTCGCTGGATGCTGGAAGAGTACCGAATATCTTTATTTGCCCAGCAAATAAAAACACGGCAACCCATTTCTGAAAAACGGCTGGAAAAAGCTTGGTTAAAGAGGCTGCCGTAACGTCTGTTTATTAGCTCTGTTGGTCGAGTGCCTGAAAGTGCTGAAATAATTGTGTCAGCTCGGGTATGCTTGCGTGCTCGGCCAACATGCTGGCTAAATAGGATTGCTCACTGAGTAGTTCGTCTAAGCCATCGTTTAATTCGATGACGTGGGCACCAAATTTTTTGGCAATAACTAGAAAATACAGGTAATGCATTGACCTGATTAATAAATTTGGGTTCTTTTGTGCGTGTTTAACGGCCGACAAAAAGGCAATTTGTAATGATTTAGTGTACTTATTTAGTGCAAATTTGCCGTCAACTTCGGTGAACATCGCCGATAAGGCGGCTTTTTGGCCGTCATCGTTGAAACGTAAATCCGGCCATGGTTTGTCAATCATGGGGAGGCCGAATTTAACGGCGTAAGCGCGTAAATAACACCAAGCCAAGCTAGAGGCGATGCGATCTCCTATTGGACAGGTTTCGCAATTAGCGATGATCCTCAGCGTTGGTAATAAGGCGGCGCGAATATCCTTTGCCGAACGGTCATCGGGGCTGCTTTCTAGCCCCCGGTAACCAAAACTAGATAATAAAATGATCCGGGTAATTTCGTTGTAATGAGCGGTTTGAGATAATAATAAGCGTACTGCAGCCGGTTCAATAGCGACGGTTGTCCATGAGATAAAGGCTAAAATATCACTTACGATAGAGGCTTTGCCGGTGGCTTGCCAACGAGTAATGGCGTGTTGCACCATCGGTTCGCTAATGGTATCGCGGTGCATAAGTTCTCCGGCCATGGTGTAAATGGTTGGGTTGAAGGCGGTTTCCGCAAATTCATCGACATACCCTAGTAGTAGGCATTGCTTGAAATAAAGTGCTACGAGGTAGTCGTGCCACTGGCGGTTTGAGAAGCGAATTTTGTTATGTCCGGTGGTAACAAATAAGCTGCGCTGTACTAAACCTGCAATCAATTGCGGGTCATCGAGCAAACTGAGGCTGGTTGTTAAATTGGCGTACTCTTCTTCTAATTGCTGGGTTTTTAAGTGTGCGCTCCATTGTTGAGCGATTCGTTGTACCTCATTGCGCATTCGGCTGAGGCTGATTTCACCAAGGGCATTTTTAAAGAATGTCCAAGCGATGAGGGTTAATATCAATAGTAAGTGACTTTGTTTAACCTTACGACCATCGGCTAAGGTGAGTGTGGTTAGGCTACTTTTGCGTAGGATTGAATCAATTGATTGACGCAGAATATGACTGGTGTTGACGGGTTGTTTAGCCGAGCAGTCCATTTCTTCGTCGAGTGTGGATAGAATCAAGGGGGTGAGCACGACCTCAAGTAGACCTTCGTCTTGTACGTGGTTGAGCCACTTCGAGCAAACGGGGAAACTATCTATCGCTTGCTCTAGGGTGAGTGGTGATAACCGGTAGATATCGCCACTGTGGCTGGCAAAGTCGTTGGCTTCGGCAAGGCTGTTGCGGCAGACGGTTAAAATTGAGAAGTTCTGGTTGTGCCGGTAACGTTGCATTGCGGCGTCGAATATATTCAACAGTTGGCTGCTATTGATTTCATGGTGTAGGGCGAGAAATTCATCTACACCATCAAATACGACGCAGATGGCTTGTTGTTCGAAACAGGCGGTGATTTTACTGGACTTAAACGTAGAATTTGGCAGTAATTCACTAATCCAGTTTTCATGCCATAACCACAACTTATCCCAGCTCAAGCCGCCGCTAATATCGTCAGCCGATAACATTTGTAAGGGAATGGTCAGCGGAACCGTTTGTTTTTCCCCCGGGCGTATTAGATAGTCAATCGATAGTTGCCATAGTAAGGCGCGCATCACGGTTGATTTTCCAACGCCGCCGCTACCGGTGAGGAGTAGCTGCCGCGGGCTGCGATTTTTCTGCGGGCCAAAACGCTGATAAAGATGGTTGAATGTATCGGATTGGCTACCGCTATTGGGCTGTTGTTCGTCGTCTCCAATTAGCTGAAGGGTGCCGAGTTGCTGGTTTAAACTATCCAGTTTTTTACAGCTTTCAAAGGCGTGCAGCAAGAGGAAGTAGTTGGCGCCACAAAAATCCTCCACTTGGGATACCAGCACGTCCATAATCGGCCCGTCTCGGTGATCAGGAATTTTAATGCTATCGTGATTACCGCGGAGGGTTGCTCGCTTGCCGTTAAGCTCGGTGTTAGCAACGGCGGTATCGGCGTTGCCAATAATATCGAAGAATGAGGGGTATAACAGCTTGTTTTGCTGAGAAGAAACCACTGCCCGTTGGTTGTCTTCCTGCAGGGCTAATAAATAAGGGTGCTGGTAGCGCAAGTAGCCGATAATTTCATTTTTACCCACATCGGCGGCGCCCTGAGTGATTCCGCGTAATAGACTTAGAAATGGTTTTGCTAGCCAATAAGCGTATTGGTAACTGCTTTGTGCTAATCGACTTAAGCTAGGGTCGCTACCTTGATGGGGTACCGCGATATTGATAACACGGCGGGTCTTTAGCCATAAAGCCGAGCTGTCGGCAAACGAAAAGTTGCGCTTGTCGAGTTGGTTGGAAACATCGTCGAATGATTGGTTAAGCATATGCTTAACCACCAAACCACCACTGCTGTGGGTGATGAAAATGAGAAAATTATAATCGGCGTAAGCCGATTCTAGGCAGGTCTTCAGATCGCTTGATGCGCTGGCAATGCTGCTTTTTTGCCATAAACCTGCGGCATACGAAAAATTGAGTATATCGAGTCTAGAGCCGAGCCGTTCGGAGAGCCATAAGGGGGTCTCCGCCCATGTTTCGTCCGGGGCGCCAAAAATTCCGTGAACAAACACCAGCAACATATCGGGGCGATAGGTTGGTTTGTTTGTATCGGCTTGGTGGAATAAGCCGTAACGGGTTTTTTGATTCCAAAATTCCATCGCAAACTAGAGCCAGTTAGCCTCCTGCTGAGGTTATAATGAATCGAGCCGTGGCCGCGGGGTTATTTCATGAGCGCTGCTGCACGAGAATCCACGGTAACACAATAACTGACCAAAGCTCAGATTCTCCCTTCGACCATAATAAGGCTTCTTCATTAGCAACGGCGGCTAGTAGCCCATCGGCCATCCACTTTTCGATACAAGCGCCATTATCGTTGGCAATTTCAAGCGCGGCATCGACCAAGTCGAGTTGATTGCTGACGCGCAGTAAATTACCTTTGGCAAAGAAGCGTTCAAGGTCTTTCCACTCAATAATAGCTGTTTCTGCATGCAAGGCATGCCATTTTTCGGTTTTATTATCCATCTGGCTATTTTACATCGATTTATTGCTTTAGTTGAATAGCAGTGGTTATGTTCTAATAAACGTTAGGGTTATCTGTGCCGCTCCTGAGTAAGGTTTTTTCACGCAGCACTAGGTTGTTAGAGTAAAGCGGAAAGGCATATATTTTGGACGTATTTTGGATAATCATCGCGGCAATACTCGTATTCGTGATGCAAGCAGGTTTTCTGTGTTTGGAAAGTGGCTTGGTGAGAAGTAAGAATAGTATTAATGTCGCGGCGAAGAATGTCAGCGATTTTATCGTCTCCAGTAGTTTGTTTTGGTTATTCGGCTTCGGCCTGATGTTTGGCGATAGCCAATGGGGCTTATTCGGCGCCTCTTATTTTGCCTTTGATGCACCTGGCGATGGCAAATTAGTGGCCATTTTCTTGTTTCAAATGATGTTCTGTGGAACGGCCGCGACCTTGGTCTCGGGCGCGGTGGCAGAGCGTATGAGTTACCTGGGTTACTTGGTGGTGACGGCAACCATTGCGCTGCTTATTTATCCGTTTGTTGGACACTGGGCTTGGGCCGGTATGCTGACCGGCGAGAAAGTTGGCTGGCTGGAGCAGCTGGGGTTTATTGACTTTGCTGGCTCGACAGTTGTGCATTCTGTCGGCGGCTGGGTTGCTTTGGCGGCGGTGTTAGTGATTGGTCCGCGGATTGGCCGTTTTGATGATAAGGCAAAGATCATTCCGGGTAGTAATCTTCCAACCGCTCTGCTTGGCTGTTTGTTAATTTGGTTAGGCTGGTTTGGCTTCAATGGTGGTAGCACCTTGGAGTGGAATGACTCGGTTCCAACTATCTTGTTGAATACCTGTTTGTCGGCGTTTGCGGGTGGTTTGGTGGCAACTCTTTTCCGCCTAAATTCAGTGCGTTATGTCGATGTGGGGCAGATCATTAATGGGGTTCTCGGTGGCCTTGTTGCGATAACTGCCAGTTGCCACTTGGTGAGTAGCAGTTCGGCGGTGTTAATTGGTGGGATCGCCGGCGGAATCGTTTTTTATGGCGCGAAATATTTAGAGCATAAAAAAATTGATGATGTGATCGGGGTGGTGTCGGTACATTTATTTGCGGGCATTTGGGGGACTTTGGCGCTGGCTTTGTTTGTACCGGCTGAGCTGTTGGGTAATGGTTTGTCGATGTTGCAGCAGCTTGAGGTGCAACTGATTGGTGTGATCAGCGTTGCGGCCTATAGTTTTAGCCTCGCCTACGCGGTTTTTCGACTAGTGAATCACTTCTATCCGTTAAGGGTGAGTGAGCAAGATGAGTTGATGGGGTTGAATGTTGCTGAGCACCATATCAGCACCGAAGCCTTTGATTTGTTATCGGCGATGAACCGTCAACAGGCGATGGCCGATTTCTCGACCCAGGTTGCGGTCGAGCCTTATACGGAAGTAGGTCAGATAGCGGAAAAATACAACTTGGTGATTAACCAAGTGAATAAAGAAATGAAACAGCGCGAGGAGGCGCTTTCGGCATTCAAACAAAGTGAGCGTAGGAAAGGCGCTATTTTGGATGCGGCGATGGATTGTATTATTGGCATCGATAACCAAGGTTGTATTCAAAGTTTTAACCCTGCGGCTGAGCGTTGTTTTGGGCATACCCAGAGAGCGATGATGCAGCAGAACTTCTTTCGCTTATTTACCCGTGGTGAGGTTCAACGGGAGGCATTAGCCAGCTTAAGCGGCGAGTTTTTATTAACGAATGGCTGGGTGCTGACTCGACGCAATATGACCGACCTTCGGCGTTACGATGGTGAGGCTTTCCCCGCCGAAGTGGTGGTGACCGGAACGAAGGCTAACGCCGGCGAGTCTTTGGAGTATACCCTGCATATTCGGGACATTAGCCGGCAAAGCAAGCTGCAAAAGCGCTTAGAAGCGTTGGCGTTTAATGACCCGTTAACGGGTTTGTATAACCGTACGTCTTTTGTACGCCAGCTCGATGAGCGCATTCACTACCATCAACAACATTCGGGTTTACTGGTGTTGATGTTTTTGGATTTGGATCACTTTAAAAAAGTGAATGATGTCTTCGGCCATAAAACGGGGGATCAGCTATTATGCGAAGTGGCGCATAGATTGAACCGAGTTACGCGTAGTAGTGACTTAGTGGGTCGCTGGGGTGGCGATGAATTTGTGCTTGCCTTATCGGGTGGTTTGAATGAGCAAGGTATCGCTATTAAGGCAGCGGAAATACTCGAGGTGATGCGGGCACCGGTTGAATTGCCCGAACAGACGTTGAATATCTTAACGAGCATTGGTATTGCGGTGTCGGTGGATGGGGAAACGGCGGGTGAGCGTTTATTACACTGTGCCGATGTGGCGATGTACCAAGCGAAAAAAATTGGCCGCGATAGTTATTGTCTCTACACCGAGGAGATGGGGCGCTCGGTACGCAAGCGAGTTAAAATTGAGGCAGATCTTCCCCGTGCGCTCGCTGAACAGCAACTATTGCTCAACTATCAGCCGAAGGTTTCCTGTTTGAATAATGAGCTTGTTGGTTTTGAGGCTTTGTTACGCTGGCAGCACCCCAAATATGGTTTGGTCTCACCGGCGGACTTTATTCCCATTATTGAATCGTCAACATTGATTGTTGAAGTGGGAGAGTGGGTGTTAACCGAGGCGGCTCGACAATTAGTGGCTTGGCGAGATGCAGGTTATCAGTTGCTGCCGATAGCGGTGAACCTATCAGGTTTTCATTTGCATGACGAGTCACTGAAACCCTTTATAGTCGGTTTGTCCAAGCAATACGGACTCAGTGCTGATTTATTAGAGATTGAGATAACCGAGAATGCCTTAACCGGGGATACTGAGGCCAGTATTGTCATCATGCAACAATTAAAACAGCTTGGCATCACGTTATCGGTTGATGACTTTGGTACGGGCTATTCATCGCTTAGTTACCTGAAGAAGTTTCCGATTGATGTGCTTAAAATTGATCGCTCATTCATCAATGAGTGTGCCGATAATGCCGATGATGCGGCCATTTGTTTGGCGATTATTTCGTTGGCAAAAAGCCTGAGTTTGAATATCGTCGCCGAAGGGGTGGAAACGCAAGAGCAATTGGAGTTTTTACAGGAACATGACTGTGATTCTTATCAGGGTTATCTGTATAGTCGGCCCTTGCCAGCGGATGAGGTGGAAGGGCTTTTACTGCGGGTTTCTATGCAGCAACAGGCTAATATTTAACGGGGCTGAATCGACGGCTGCTGGAATTGAGATTCGATGAGCGGTTTCTTATAATTTAAGGTAATATCTATAGTTTACTTTAAGAGAGACTCGCATTATGGAAAACTTTACTCCTTACTCGTCACTGGCGGGTGGCATTTTAATTGGTATCAGTGCCAGTGTTTTGATGTTGTTGAATGGCCGTATCGCGGGTATTAGCGGTATTATCGCCGGTATATTTAATGTCTCCGCGCTGAGTGAAAAAGCTTGGCGTTTCGCCTTTGTCATCGGCTTGATTGCGGGGGCATCGGTGTATGCCTACTACTTTCCTATCGAGGTAGCCGTTAGAGAGCACGTCAGTACGGGGTTATTGGTTATCGGTGGTTTGCTGGTGGGTGTTGGTACGGCAATGGGCGGTGGCTGTACCAGTGGGCATGGCATCTGTGGTATTTCACGTTTTTCGCTGCGCTCTATCACGGCGACGATGACGTTTTTGCTGGCGGGTATAACAACGGTGTACTTGGTTAACTATTTCATAGGGGCATAATCATGGCGAAAATATTCAGTGCATTATTAGCGGGTGGTCTGTTTGGTCTGGGTTTGGCGTTGTCAGGCATGGTTGATCCGAATAAGGTCGTTAACTTTTTAGATGTAACGGGTAATTGGGACCCGAGCTTGATGTTTGTTTTAGGTGGTGGGGTGATTACCACGACGATTGCGTATCGTTTTATATTTGCGAAAAAAAAACCGCTGTTTGATGACGACTTTCATTTGCCCAGCGTATTGAGCATCGATGGGCGGCTATTGTCGGGGGCGGTTTTATTTGGTGTGGGTTGGGGCTTGATTGGTTATTGTCCGGGACCTGCGGTAGCGAGTATCGGTTTTCGCCCCGGTGAACCGCTTATCGTGGTGATATCTATGTTGGCGGGTATGTTGCTCTATCGAGCTATTGCTCGACGGTAAATTAAGGGTAAGAGGCTCTGCTATAACAGAGTTTCTTGCATAGTATGTTTATATAAGGTTTTTAGCTGAACCCATCGCTAAAGATCGATAAGCTGGAGTATCGACAGCAGCAGGCAATAGGGAGAGTCGTGTGAAGGAGTCTATTGCCGCGAATGGTGGCTCTTTTTTGTTATCAAAGACTTAACCCAGCAGCATTTTAGCCCCAACAATAACTAACAGAATGGCGAAGATCTTTTTTAACGCCGAGGTAGGGATGTTGTGGGAGAGGTGGACACCCCATGTCGCGGCAAATAGGCTGGTGCAGCTAATACCAAAAAATGCGGGAAGGTTAATGTAGCCAATATTGCCAGCCGGCAGTGACTCGGCTTGCATGCCGATGATGATAAAGCTAAAGGCACCAAACAAAGCAATCGGTAAGCCGCAAGCGCTACCTAGGGCGATGGCTTTTTTAATAGGAACATTATGCCAGGTCATATAGGGTACGGTTAGGGTGCCACCACCGATGCCAATCAGCGTCGATAAGGTACCTAGCACAGCACCGGCTAAACCAAGTGGTAGTTTTGAGGGTAATTCACGGTGGGCTTGTGGTTTTAAATCCATTGCCATGCGTAAGCCATTCAGTAATAGGAAGCCGCCAAAAATCATCGCGAGCAGCTGACTGCTCAGGAAATGGGCAAGGTCGGCACCAAACCAAGCGCCGACGGCAATCCCTGGGGTCAATATGGAGACGATAGGCCAGAGTATCGCGCCACGACGATGTTGCGCTAATACCGACGAAATGGAGGTGATGATAATGGTTGCTAAAGAGGTGGCAATCGCCGTTTGCATGATTGTATCGGCTGGCATACCATGATTATTGAGTAACCAGGCGAGAAATGGCACGATGACGATGCCGCCGCCGATTCCCAATAGACCCGAAATGACGCCCGACATGATGCCAAATACTAAGCAATATAAAAAAATCTCAAGCAAGATAGACGAGCCATTTGTTGTCAAAGGTGGATCGATTATAACGTGCAATAGGGCTTGCTGATGGAAATATACTTGGTGGGTGGTGCGGTTAGAGATCAATTATTGGGTTACCCCGTTAAGGATCGAGATTATGTGGTTGTTGGTGCAACGGTGGATGATATGTTGCAGCAAGGCTATAGCCAAGTCGGGAAGGATTTCCCCGTTTTTTTGCACCCGCAAACTAAGGCGGAGTACGCATTGGCGAGAACCGAGCGGAAATTAGGCGTGGGTTATAAAGGTTTCGAAGTTTACGCGACACCAGATGTGAGCTTGGTTGATGATTTGCGGCGGCGAGACCTAACCATTAATGCGATGGCGCAGAATGAAGATGGCCTGGTCGATCCCTATGGCGGAATGAGGGATTTACAAGCAAAAGTCTTGCGTCATGTGTCGGTGCACTTTAAAGAAGACCCGTTACGAATCTTACGGTTAGCGCGATTTGCCGCGCGTTACGCGCACCTAGGTTTTACTGTCGCCAGCGAAACGATGAGTTTTATGGCTGAAATGGTTGAGAGTGGTGAATTATCGACGCTGACGGCTGAGCGGGTCTGGCAAGAAGTTTCTCGTTCATTGGCAGAACCGTCACCGGAGGTGTTTTTTAATGTTTTAAGACAGTGCGGTGCTTTAGCCGCTATTTTGCCGGAAATAGATGCGTTGTTTGGTGTCCCTCAGCCGGAAAAGCACCACCCAGAGATCGATACTGGGCTGCACACGATGATGGTCTTGCAGCAGGCGGTATTGTTGACGGACAGCCCCGAAGTCCGTTTTGCCGCGCTGACCCATGATTTAGGCAAGGCCTTAACCCCAGCTGAGTCTTGGCCATCGCACCATGGACATGAGAAAAAAGGTTTAACAGCGTTAAAGACATTGGCGGCTAGAGTTCGCTTGCCAAATGACTTTACGGAGTTGGCGGCGAAGGTGATGGAGTTTCACGGGCATGCGCACCGTGCGCTTGAGTTAAAGGCGGTGACTTTATTGAAAGTGCTCGAATCGATAGGTGCTTTTCGTCAAACGAGTAAATTAGATGATTTTTTATTGGCTTGTGAGGCTGACTCGAAAGGACGTTTGGGTTATGAGACAAGAGAGTATCCGCAGGCCGAGTGGCTTAGGGATGTTTACCGAGTGGCTAATAATGTGAGCGCGAAGGAATTTGTGGAGCAGGGGTTAAAGGGTAAACAAATTGGCGAGGCGATCAGTAGGGAGCGACTTCGTCTTATTCAGGCATTGAAAGATCAGCGTGCTTAATAGCGGCTTAGACCGGCAAGAAAACAAATTGAGCCGCGGATTGAATGACGTTTTTAATGACGCGGTGATTTTTGCTGGCAACGATGTAGGCCAGGGTGTCTAATTGGCCGATCATCTTGCCAAACACTCGATCGTAGCTGCGGTTGGTTGCTGTGCGGCCTGTGCCCGAACTGAGTAGATACAGAGCGCCGTGGCGGTCCTTTTTGCTGCTTAATAACCAGGCGGCGACTTCAATATTACGTGAGGCGTGATAAATTTTTTGTGCGTCGAGGCTATCAAACAGGTAAAAATCCTCTTTATCATTATAGGAAATGCTCAACATACTGGCCAGACCTGCGATATAAGCAAAAACACGATCACCTTTATAATGAGGGTCGAATGCTAGGCGAATGCTGGCAACGCCGCGCCGGCCGTTGACCGATGGGATGGGGCGCTGGAAAATACGTGTTATTGCTGCTGCCCTCGACCCTAGCTTGGCCTTTTTCCATT
Organism: Cycloclasticus sp. 46_120_T64; assembly: GCA_002162695.1. Taxonomy (GTDB): domain Bacteria; phylum Pseudomonadota; class Gammaproteobacteria; order Methylococcales; family Cycloclasticaceae; genus Cycloclasticus. The sequence continues at coordinate 74,159 of MAAM01000010.1, forward strand.
CTCTTGGATTGCGCTTATACAGCTTTCCGGTCAATAACTTAAGTTGTAATAAGGTCTGTTTAACGTGGGTGTCGGCGACCATGTCGATGTCGGTTTTAGCAATGTTTTGCAGCTTAAACAGTTCGTAGTGGCCGCCTTTTTTATCGGGTACTTGGGCGCAGGCGGTTATTAGGCTGCTGAAGATTAAGGCAAAAATGATTCGGTTTAGCATGCGACTTTCAGTAGGATGAAGGTGTTTAAATTTTAGTGTAGTTTGAGGCTCAGGTGTCTAGTATTCAGAAAATAGCATTAATTACCGGCGCGGCAAGACGCATCGGCGCGGCAATTGCGACTTCCTTACATCAGGCTGGTTATGGGGTTGTGCTGCATTATCGTCAGTCGGCCGAGAGTGCTGAACGTTTAGCGGCACGGTTAAATGCCGAACGGGCGGATTCTGCTTGGGTTATGCAGGCTGATTTACACTCGCTGGAACAAATGAACCAACTAGTTGAGCAGCTGTTGCTCAGCCGTGGGCGCTTAGACGTGTTGGTTAATAATGCCTCGAGTTTTTATCCAACGCCGATGGGTGAGGTGAGCGAGCAGCAGTGGGATGATTTGTTGGGCAGTAATCTCAAGGCACCCTTCTTTTTGAGCCAAGCGGCTTTTCCCGCGTTGGCAAAACATGAAGGCTGTATTGTTAATATTGTTGATATTTATGCCCAGCGAGCCTTACCGAGTTACCCAGTCTACAGCAGTGCAAAAGCGGGTTTATATGCCTTAACTGAAACCTTGGCAAAAGAACTGGCGCCGAAAGTGAGGGTTAATGCGGTATCGCCTGGGGTTATTTTTTGGCCAGAAAATCATCAGGCTGAGTTAGTCGATGAGATCATTAAAAAAGTGCCCTTGCAACGACAAGGTCAAGCATCGGATATAGCGGAAACGGTTTTGTTTTTAGTGCAAAAAGCGAACTATATTACGGGGCAAATCATCGCAGTGGATGGTGGTAAAGGACTGGTTTAGTTCCAGTTAAAGTCAACTCGTTGCTGAACTAGAGCTGTTTTATCAAAGTTCTCCCATAGTGCGGCATAGCTTTGCTGGCTAATGGGGTGTTTCAAGTCGGCCGCTATTTCGGCTAGCGGCTCCAGTACAAAGGCGTAACGAGTTATTTCTGCGCGTGGAATTTCAAGGCTGGGGTCGTCACTGATGTAATTGCCGTACAGCACAAGATCTAAGTCTAGGGTTCGCGGGTTAAACTTTTTTTGTTCCGAGGTGCGGCCATTCTCTTGTTCAATGTCGTCTAGGATGGCATCCACTTGGCTGGCGGATAACTCTGTGTCGAAGGCGGCGATGAGGTTTAAAAAGGGTTCGCCAGTAAAGCCAATCGCGTCGGCTTGGTAAACACTGGACAGGCGCAAATCACCGAACTTCTCGCGGAGTGCTTTAACTCCGGCGCGCACGTGTTTTTCACGCTCAATATTGCTGCCGATACTAATGAAGACGGTGCTCATCAGCTCTTGGTGCCGCGCTCGATGATGATGCCGACGTCATCCGCGTGACGAAGCGCACCTTTTTTATTGAGGGTTAGTCTGAGCCATGGCACGTTAAAGTCATTGATGATTAGTTCGGCGACTTTTTCGGCGAGGGTCTCAACTAGCTGGAAATTACTGTTTTCAACAAAGTTAATGATCGCATTAGATAGCGACTTATAATCGAGGGTGTCGTCGATATGGTCGCTGGCAGCGGCTTTTTTTATGTCACTGGCCATTTCAAGGTCAAAAAACACCGTTTGTTTGATTTTTCGCTCCCAATCGAAGATACCAATCACCGTTTCGATGCGTAAATTGCGTAGAAAAATAATATCCATAAATACGAGTTAAGTTTATTGAGCGCTCTATTATGCCGTTAGCCGAGTATCTTACAAGTGTAGAGGCTTTATTTTAGAGTGCTTGTGGTATTTTCAGATCAGCTAAAGGCCAGCGTGGGCGAGCCTGAATGCGTAATGGGTCGTGCTCGCCGGCGAGCAACCGTTGGTAGCCGGCGTAGGCAATCATTGCGCCGTTATCGGTGCAAAACTCATGACGAGGGTAAAACGCGCGGGCGTTTAATGTTTGGCACATAGCGTTGAGACTACTGCGTAAACGTTTGTTGGCGCTGACCCCGCCAGCGACGACGAGTGTGCTCAGGCCTGTTTGTTTCAGGGCTCGTTTGCATTTAATAGAGAGGGTATCGGCCACCGCGTCTTCAAAAGCGCAAGCAATGTCGGCGCGGGTTTGTTGGTCGAGGGTGTTTTTTTGGCTGGTAGTCAAAGCAAATGTTTTTAATCCGCTAAAACTGAAGTCTAAACCAGGGCGGTTGGTCATCGGTCTCGGGAAGGTGAAGCGTTTTGGGTCGCCTTGTTCGGCAAATTTAGCGAGCGCGGGGCCGCCGGGGTACCCAAGTTGGAGCAATTTGGCGGTTTTATCAAAGGCTTCACCAGCAGCGTCATCTAAGGATTCGCCGAGTAATTGATAATCACCGACTTGGTTCACTTTAATTAACTGGGTGTGTCCGCCGGAGACTAAGAGGGCTATGAAGGGAAAGCTTGGAGATTCTTCTTCGAGCATCGGGGCTAATAAGTGACCTTCCATATGATGGACCCCAATAGATGGGATATTCCAGCCGTAAGCGAGGCTTCTGGCCACGCTGATACCGGCGAATAGTGCACCGACTAGGCCTGGCCCAGCGGTATAAGCGACACCCGATAAGTCTTTCGCGGATATGTCTGCGTTGGCAAAACACTGTTTAATTAAGGGCAGTAATTTGCGTACGTGATCGCGAGAGGCTAATTCAGGAACTACGCCGCCGTATTCGGCGTGCATCTCAACTTGGCTATAGAGGGTTTCGGCAAGCAGGCCCTGCTCGCCATATAAGGCGACACCGGTTTCATCGCAGGAGGACTCAATGCCAAGAACGAGCTGGGAGTGTTGTGTCATGTGGGGTTGTGAGCGCGAGCCAGTCTAAATGAGCCGATATTATGGCCGAGATCAGAAAAAATGTCTGTAGTTAACAGAATGAATTGATTTTGGCTGTTGGCATTAAGTTTTGTCGGGTGTACAATACGCGATCCTTTATACACCTTAATTTTAAGAAGAGAGAGATATACATGCCTTCAGTACGCGTTAAAGATAACGAACCATTTGATTTTGCATTACGTCGTTTTAAGCGTACTTGTGAAAGAGCTGGTGTTTTGGCCGAATCACGTAAACGTGAGTTTTACGAGAAGCCGACTGCAGAACGTAAGCGTAAAGCTGCTGCTGCGGTGAAACGCCACTTGAAGGGTTTATCGCGTACTCGCCGTGCATTAAACAATCTTCGCCGTGGCCGTAGTTAACACTACGTTACGACTCTTCACTCAAGGCTCTTAAAAAGCATGAGTGAAGAAAAGATCGCTATGTCGCTTCGTATCCGTGAGGATATGAAGCTGGCAATGAAAGCGAAAGAGAAAGAAAAGTTAAGTGTTATTCGTTTAATTCTTGCGGCTATTAAACAGCGTGAAGTTGATGAGCGAATTGAACTTGATGATCAGCAGGTTTTACAGCTGCTAGATAAAATGATTAAGCAACGCCGCGACTCAATCGAGCAGTTCGATAAAGCAGGTCGTGATGACTTGTCTGCCATTGAGCAGCAAGAAATGTTGGTTATTCAGCAATACCTACCCCAGCAATTAACCGAGACTGAAATCGCTCAGTTGATCGATGATGCGGTGATCGCTAGTGGCGCCGATGGGATGAAAGACATGGGTAAGGTGATGGCGATTCTTCGTCCACAGCTACAGGGTCGTGCAGACCTAGGTGCGGCGAGTCAAAAAATAAAAGCGAAACTGTCTTAACGAGGCGATCGCGCATAGTCAATGCGCATGTATTGCCCTCTTGTTTCCTGGTTACACTACCCATATTGTTGGTGAGTGAATGTTGCTCCTTAGTTGGCTGATCAAGGCGGGCTAGGATTTAATTGAGGGAGTAATGGCGGGTAGAATTCCACAACAATTTATTGATGACCTATTGGCTCGTACCGATGTGGTTGATGTGATTGATAGCTTGTTGCCGCTCAAGAAAAAAGGTGCGAACTACTCCGCCTGTTGCCCCTTCCATAACGAAAAAACGCCCAGTTTTACGGTCAGTCAAGATAAGCAGTTCTTCCATTGTTTTGGCTGCGGTGTCAGTGGCTCGGCGATAGGCTTTTTGATGGACTATAGCCATTTGAGTTTTGTCGAAGCGGTTGAGGAGTTGGCTAGCCGTGCCGGGGTAGAAGTTCAGCGTGAGCAGGGGTTTGAGGATCGCAAGCCGGTTCGAGATTTAGCGCCATTACGGCAGATGAATGAGCAGACGTCTGAATTTTATCAGCAACAGTTGCGTCAGCATGCGGGTTCTAACGTGGCGGCAACGTATTTAAAAAATAGAGGTCTGACCGGCGAAATAGCAAAAGCATTTCAGTTGGGTTTTGCGCCGCCGGGTTGGAGTAATTTGCTCTCATCGTTGGGGCAAGATGAAGCGTCGCTGGCGATTTTGCGCGAACTGGGTTTAATTGTTAGCAACGATAATAACAAGACCTATGATCGTTTTCGAGAGCGGATTATCTTCCCTATTCGCAATAAGCGAGGGCAAACCATCGGTTTTGGTGGGCGTGTTCTTGATAGCGGTGAACCCAAGTATTTAAACTCTCCGGAGACCCCGCTGTATCATAAGGGGCGTGAGGTTTATGGTTTATATGAAGCCTTGCAGTCATCCACTAAAATTCAGCGGTTAGTGTTGGTTGAAGGTTATCTCGATGTTATCTCATTGGCTCAGCACGGCTTAACGAATGTTGTTGCCGCCTTGGGTACGGCGATTACGCGGGAGCAGATTGACCTGATGTTTCGTTCTGTCTCAGAGCTGGTTATTTGCATGGATGGTGACTCTGCCGGGCAAAAAGCTGCTTGGCGAGCGGTGGTTAATGCTTTGCCTACGTTGCGCAGTGGTCGGCAAATAAAGGTGTTATTGCTGGTTAAGGGGCAGGACCCCGATAGTTTGATTCGTCAGCAAGGTGTTGATTATCTGTCGCAATTGATTGATGAGGCTGCACCGTTATCAAATTATTTTTTTGACTACCTTGCTGAGCAATACCCGCTGGAAGGCATTGAGGGGCGAGCGGCTTTTGTCGAGCAGGCGAGACCCTTGTTGAGCACTCTGCCGGAGGGTACTTTTGCCGATATGATGAAGAAACAGTTAGCGCTGTTAACGCAAACAGATGCGCCGTCGGCGGCTAGGTTTGAAGAGGCGCGCTCCCCCGCGCGCGCGAGTTCTCGCGCGCAAGGCAAAAAACGACCTTCGTTGATTCGTCGATTGATTTGTACGGTATTGCATGAGCCTCAATTGGCAGCGACGATTGCTGTAGATGAGCCATGGCTGAATATGGATATGCCGGGCATGCCGGTTTTAAAACAAGTACTTCAGGCGTTAAATAATGAGGCGGAGCTATCGCCGGCGATGTTGCTGGAGAGGCTTCGTGGTGGTGAAAATGGACGCATTATTAATAGCTTGTTTGCTGAAGAAAAGTTGATTGGCGGGGAGGCATTGGGGCAGGAAATGCTGGGTGCTATAGCGCGTTTGAAGGAGCAGGCTAAACAGGCGCGTTTAGAGGAGTTGTTAGCAAGATCGAGTGAGCTAACGGATAGCGAAAGACTTGAATTTAGAGAGCTAATTAAATAAGGCCGGTGAATATGAATAAATTGAAAAATCTGCTAAAATAGTATATTGATCCGACAAAAAAGTATCGTTTAGAGCGTAGGAATATGATGGGTATAGAACAGCAGAAAGAACAAGCGTCTAAAATTAAAAGCCTGATTTCTAAAGGGCATGAGCAGGGGTATTTAACCTATGCTGAAGTGAACGACCATTTGCCGCAAGATGTTGAGCCTGAGCGTATTGAAGAAATTATTAGTATGATTTCTGATATGGGCATCACCGTGCAAGAAATCGCCCCAGAAAGCGATACCGTGTCTGATGGTGCTGCAGCTGAAAACGTCGACGAGTCGGCGGCGGCGGAACTGGCGGCGGTTGCCTTAGCGACGGTGGATAAAGAGCTAGGTCGAACAACTGATCCCGTGCGAATGTATATGCGCGAAATGGGTACCGTGGGTTTGTTGACACGTCAGGGCGAGTTAGATATTGCTAAGCGTATCGAGGAAGGCCAGAATGAAATGCTATCGGCGATTGTTCGTTACCCCGAGGTGGTCAGCTTTTTCTTCGATATATTTGAGAAAATTAAGAACGAAGAGTTGAGGTTGACTGATTACACGCCTGGTTTTGTTGATCTAGACGATGATTATGACTATACCCAACCAGCCGCCGCAAAAGACGAAAATGCCCCTGAAGTGCCAGCTATTACAGTGGCGGACGTTAAAGTTCGGGTGGATGAAATTGTCATTAAATATAAAGTTTGCCTGAAAATCATTAAGAAAGAGGGTTATGCCTCTGACAAAACTCAAAAACAGTTTGATGAGTTAGCCTTGTTATTCATGGCGATTAAATTAACCCCTAAGTTCTTTGTGATGTTATCTGGCATCATGAAAAGCTGTGTTGAGCTGGTTAGAGCGCAAGAAAAAACGATTATTGATATTTGTGTGAAACGCGCAAAAATGCCACGTAAAACCTTCTTAGATGGGTTTATAAAAAGCGAAAGTGATTTGGCGTGGTTGGATGAGCATTTAAAGTCGGATGCGAGTTTTGTACCGCTGATTAAGGCGAATTATCATGAGATTAAAAAAGCGCAGATGCGCTTGTTTAACGTAGAAAAGGATAGTGAATTAACAATCGGCGAAATTAAAGACATTAACCGTCATTTATCCATTGGTGAGGGCAAAATGCGTCGCGCCAAACGAGAAATGGTGGAAGCTAATTTACGACTTGTTATTTCTATCGCAAAAAAATATACTAACCGCGGATTGCAGTTCCTCGACCTTATTCAAGAAGGCAATATTGGCTTGATGAAGGCAGTGGATAAGTTTGAATATCGTCGTGGTTATAAGTTCTCAACCTATGCAACGTGGTGGATTCGCCAAGCGATTACGCGTTCTATCGCGGATCAAGCTAGAACGATTCGTATTCCGGTGCATATGATCGAAACAATTAATAAATTGAATCGTATTTCACGTCAAATTCTTCAGGAAAAAGGCCGCGAAGCCACACCAGAAGAATTAGCGATAGAAATGGAGATGCCTGAAGATAAAGTACGTAAAGTTCTGAAAATTGCTAAAGAGCCAATCTCAATGGGAACGCCTATTGGTGACGACGAAGATTCAAGTTTAGGTGACTTTATTGAAGATGCGAATGCCGTATCACCAGTCGATTCGGCTACAATAGAGAGCTTGCGGGAATCGACACAAGATGTGCTTGCTGGTTTAACAGCAAGAGAAGCAAAAGTAATTAGAATGCGTTTTGGTATTAATATGAACACTGACCATACGCTAGAAGAAGTGGGTAAGCAGTTTGACGTAACCCGTGAACGAATTCGTCAAATTGAAGCGAAAGCGTTGCGTAAATTACGTCACCCATCTCGAACAGAACATCTTCGTAGTTTTATCGACTCTACGGAATAAGCCCTATCGGGCCTTTAGCTCAGTTGGTTAGAGCAGTGGACTCATAATCCATTGGTCGAAGGTTCAAGTCCTTCAAGGCCCACCATGTAAAAGATAGCCTCAGCGTTTTGGACGCTGAGGCTTTTTTATTGCGCTGTTAAATAGGTTTCGCAGTGTCTACCACACTCTTAAAGCTAGTTTTTATGAGGGCTTGGTTGTCGTTTTCTAGCTTGGGCCTCGCTAGCTATCGTTTCCAGTGTCACTAATGAAGCCTAGTGACTTAAGGGCCTTACCGGCAGACAGTGGCAACATCATCAATCGGGTTTGGGTAGTTTGCCATCGGCTGCTGGTTTGGAGTAATCGTCATTTTCACTAGACCAGCCAAATAACTTGCCGAGGAATTTAAAGACCCGTTTTATACCGCGGCATAACTTAGGTAGCGCCCAAACCATCAGCAGAATAAATACAATAATTGCGATAATAAAAAAGCTCGGGTGTTGAATAGACGCCCAGACTCCGGCGAATACGGCGGCATCTTCAGCAATTGAGGCGGTCCAGTTAGTAAATGGCTCGGGTGAGGTATTGATGAGTACGCGGCTGCCAGCTTTGGTGGCGTGAGTTGCGGCGGCTAAGCTACCGCCGACTAGAGCCGCGGCAATTTCTGCGGCGGGGCCAATATCACCAATGGCACCGGCAGCGAGCATCGCGCCAGCGGGAATTCGTACGAAGGTATGCAGGGTGTCCCAACCGGTATCTACGCCGGGGATCTTATCGGCAAAAAACTCTACCGCGTACATTAAACCTGCGGCCGCCATCACTAAAGGGTCGGCAACGATCATCAAATCAGGTGGTAAATCGATATTGCCGGTATGGGCTAAATAGCCCAGCATCAGCAAAGTGGCGTATAGGTTGATGCCGCTGCCCCATGCCGCTCCCATGCTGAGTGCGAGTGTTTGTGATATTTGTTCGAGTTCGTTCACGCCTATATTCCCTGTTATTAACGTAGCGCAAGAATATCATACCTTCGCTGAATAAAGCCTAAACGGAGTAAGCCACGCGAGAGTCAAATATTGTGTAAAATGTAGGGTCAATAGTCAAAGCGAGAGAAGACAGTGGATTTTAGAGGAACGACGATTGTTTCTGTGCGACGCGGTAATAGCGTGGTGATTGGTGGTGATGGCCAGGTAACGCTAGGCAACACGATTATGAAAGGTAATGCGCGCAAGGTTCGCCGCTTAGGTAGCGGCAATGTTATTGCCGGTTTTGCAGGCGCAACGGCCGATGCATTTACCTTGTTTGAACGCTTTGAGGGGATGTTAGAAAAACACCACGGTAACCTAACCCGTGCTGCGGTGGAAATGGCTAAAGACTGGCGTACAGACCGTATGTTACGGAAGTTAGAAGCTCTATTGGCTATTGCTGATAGTAAAGATTCTTTGATTATTTCGGGTAATGGCGACGTTATTCAACCGGAGCAAGACCTTATCTCAATTGGTTCAGGTGGGCCGTTTGCCCAATCGGCTGCGCGTGCCTTATTAGAAAATACTGACTTGTCTGCGCGTGAAATTGTCGAAAAGTCACTCGGCATCGCGGGTGATATTTGTATTTATACGAATCATAATCATACGATTGAAGAGTTAACTTCCGAGGAAAAGAAATAACATGAGCCAAATGACACCAAAAGAAATTGTGCATGAGTTAGATAAGCATATCGTTGGCCAAAATGCCGCTAAACGGGCGGTTGCCATCGCTTTGAGAAACCGCTGGCGTCGTTCGCAGGTGAGTGAAGACTTACGTGCTGAAATAACCCCGAAAAACATTTTAATGATCGGCCCAACGGGGGTCGGTAAAACTGAAATTGCTCGCCGTTTAGCGCGCTTAGCAAAAGCTCCGTTTATTAAAGTTGAAGCGACAAAGTTTACCGAAGTTGGTTATGTTGGTCGTGATGTTGAGTCTATTATTCGTGATCTTGCCGACATCGCGGTGAAAATGACCCGTGAAGTTGAAGTTGAAAAAGTAAAACGTAGAGCGGAAGACGCGGCGGAAGAAAAAGTTCTCGATATTTTATTACCGCGTGCCGAAGGCAGCGACCCTAGTGATACCAGCGGCGATGCGACACGTCAAAAGTTTCGTAAAAAATTACGTGAAGGTGACTTGGACGATAAAGAGATTGAAGTCGAAGTCAGTGCGCCAAGCGTAGGCGTTGAAATTATGGCGCCTCCTGGAATGGAAGAAATGACCAACCAGTTACAAGGCATGTTCCAAAATATTTCAGGCGATAAAAAGAAAAACCGCAAAATGAGCATCAAGAATGCACTGGCCTCATTAACCGAAGATGAAGCCGGTAAACTCATTAATGAAGAAGAGTTAAAACACCGTGCGATAACAAACTTGGAACAAACAGGCATCGTGTTCCTCGATGAATTAGATAAAGTGTGCAAGCGTGGCGATAACGGCGGCTCAGACGTTTCGCGTGACGGTGTGCAACGTGATTTATTACCGTTGGTTGAAGGTAGCACAGTGACCACTAAATATGGTGCGGTTAAAACTGACCACATTCTATTTATTGCTTCCGGTGCCTTCCACTTGGCAAAACCGTCTGATTTGATTCCTGAATTACAGGGTCGTTTCCCTATTCGTGTAGAGCTGGATGCCTTGGTGGCGGAAGACTTTATTCGTATTTTAACCGAGCCTGATGCGTCTTTAACGGAGCAGTACACCGCTTTATTGGCGACAGAAAATGTGGGCCTGCGTTTCACCGAAGATGGTATTGCACGAATTGCTGATATGGCTTGGCAAGTGAATGAGGGCACAGAAAATATTGGTGCGCGTCGTTTACATACGATTTTAGAGCGGCTGCTGGATGATATTTCATTTAAAGCGCCGGCTGGGGTAGCCTCAGAAGAGGTCATCGATGCCGCTTATGTGGATGCTCATCTGTCCGAACTGGCGGCGGATGAAGACCTTTCACGTTATATCTTGTAAGCCGCTATGTTGATTACTGATATAGAGTTGGATCAGCAGCGGCGTATGTTGTGCCTGAGTTTTGATGATGGCAGCCATGCCGAATTGAGCTGTGAATACCTGCGGGTCTATTCGCCATCGGCGGAAGTGCGTGGACATGGTTCTGGGCAAGAGGTGTTGCAAACGGGTAAAGAGCTGGTCAATATCACCGCGATAGAACCCGTCGGTAATTATGCGGTGCGTTTGGTGTTCAGTGATGGCCATGATACGGGGTTGTATGCCTGGGATTTCCTGATCGAATTGGCACAAAAAAAAGAGCACAATTGGCAGGATTATTTAACCCGCTTGGAAGATGCAGGGCATCAACGTAAAGCTTAATACTACAAGCTAAGAAGGTCATATGGTAGATAAAGAAACAACGCATTTTGGTTTCAGCGACGTACCGGTCGACAAAAAGGTAGAAAAGGTTCGCGAAGTATTTGATTCGGTTGCACCGCAATACGATGTGATGAATGACCTGATGTCGATGGGGGTTCATCGTCTATGGAAACGTTTCACGGTTGAAATCGCGAATGTGAAACCGGGGCACCTAGTATTGGATTTGGCCGGTGGAACAGGTGACTTGTCGGCACTATTTGCTAAGCGAGTTGGTGCCAAAGGCAAGGTGGTGTTGGCCGATATTAATGAGGCGATGTTACGTGTTGGCCGTAATCGAATGATCGATAAGGGGCACATCAATAATATTACCTATAATTTGGCTAATGCAGAGAGTTTGCCATATGCGGCTAACCAGTTTGATCGAGTTTGTATTGGTTTTGGTTTAAGAAACGTCACCGATAAAGACGCCGCTCTGCGCTCCATGTTCGAGGTGTTAAAACCGGGTGGGCGTTTACTCATTCTGGAGTTCTCAAAGCCCACTAACCCGGTGTTAGATAAAATTTACGATATTTATTCGTTTAAATTATTGCCGAAAATTGGTGAGTTAGTCGCTAAAGACGGTGAAAGTTATAAGTACTTGGCGGAATCTATTCGTATGCACCCCGACCAAGCAACCTTAAAAGGCATGATGGAAAACGCGGGTTTCGAGCGCTGTCAGGTTAACAACCTAACCGGCGGCATCGTTGCCGTGCATACGGGTTATAAACTCTAGGATTGTTATGTCGTTGCTTAGCCCGTTAGTGAAACCACTGCAAATTGCGCTTAACCGTTATTTAGACTACGACCCTGAAGTGCCAAAACAATTGTTGGCGATGCAAGGTAAAGTGGTGGAACTACACTTTCGCTCACTCGAGTTGAGCCTGTATATTTTAATTAACGCCACCGACTTGGATATATGTGATGACTATGAGGGGGCGGTCGATACCACTATTTCCGGTTCGCCGATTGCCTTAGCGATGATGGGTTTACAGTCTTCTTCGGTGAGCAGCTTGTTTTCCGGTGAGGTGACGATTGTCGGGGATACTGAGTTGGGTTCACGGTTTCAAGCCCTGTTAGATAATGTCGAGGTCGATTGGGAAGAACCTTTGTCGCAGCTCAGCGGCGATGTGATTGCCCAGCAAGTAGGGGGGCTGTTGCGTGGTGTCGCGGGCTGGTTAGAGGAATCGACAAACACCAATGCGCTTAATGTCTCAGAATATTTACGCGAAGAGCAAGCGATGCTGCCATCGAAGTTTGAAGAGGAGCGGTTTAAACGAGAGGTGGACGAGCTCCGTTTAGCGGTCGATAGGTTGGAAGCGAAGGTGGGACGTTTAATGGCTAAAAAATCAGCAGTGATGGATAGCCCAGATAAGGAAAAACAGTGATAAATATCAAGACCGCTGTCAGGTTGCTGCAAATCCAGCAAGTATTGTTGCGTTATGGTTTGGATGAGTATGTGTTTGGTTTGCACTTATTTAGACCTTTACGTTTTCTCAGTTATTTATCACCCAGTTATTGGATGGGACGGCGCAAAGGCCCACGTGGCGAACGAATTCGTAAAGCGCTAGAAGACTTAGGGCCTATTTTTGTTAAATTTGGCCAAATCCTCTCGACTCGACAGGATTTGTTACCGGCTGATATTGGTGAGGAATTATCTAAATTACAAGATAATGTACCGCCGTTTGCCGATGGTTTGGCACTTCAAATTATTGAAGAATCTCTAGAGCAAAGCATTGAAGAGGTGTTTGCTGAGTTCTCGGCCAGTCCCTTGGCTTCCGCATCGGTGGCACAAGTGCATACTGCTAAGCTGCATAACGGTGACGATGTAGTCGTTAAGGTGCTGCGCCCCGATATTGAAAAGGTCATCGATGCCGATGTCGCGGTACTTTATACCTTGGCGAGTTTGGCGACGAAGTATTGGGGGGAGGCGAAAAGGTTGCACCCTACTGAAGTCGTTCAAGAGTTTGACCATACCATTCACGATGAATTAGACCTGGTGCGAGAGGCGGCTAATGCATCACAGCTGCGACGTAACTTTGAAGGCTCCGAGCAGCTCTATGTACCGGATGTGTATTGGGATTACACACGGAAAAAAGTGATGGTGATGGAGCGTATTTATGGCACACCCATCGGCCGTATCGATGAGCTAAAGGCGAAGGGGGTTGATTTACAACTACTCGCCGAACGTGGGGTGGAAATATTTTTTGCGCAAGTATTTCGTGATAATTTTTTCCACGCCGATATGCACCCCGGTAATATTTTTGCTTCGGATGATGCGCAATACCTAGCGGTAGATTTTGGCATCATGGGTAGCGTGACGGTGGCAGATCAGCGTTATTTGGCGGAAAACTTTTTGGCCTTCTTTCAGCGAGACTATTTCCGTGTGGCGCAATTACATATTGAATCAGGTTGGGTGCCAAAACATACGCGGGTCGATGAGTTTGAAAGTGCTATTCGAGCCGTCTGTGAACCGATTTTTGAAAAGCCATTGAAAGAAATTTCATACGGGCATTTATTATTGCGTTTATTCCAAACAGCACGACGTTTTGATATGGAAGTTCAGCCGCAGTTAGTGCTGTTGCAGAAAACCTTATTGAATATCGAGGGTTTAGGGCGGCAGTTATACCCCGACTTGGATTTATGGCAAACCGCCAAACCGTATCTTGAAGAATGGTATAAAAATAGAATTGGTCCGAAAGCGACCTTTAATCGTTTAAAAGAGCACCTGCCCATCATCGCTGAGAAGCTACCTGAGTTACCAGAAATGATGTATCAAGTGTTGAGTGATGCGGCGAAGGGTGAGTTGGAGTTAAAGTGGAAATCCAAGCAGTTGGATGAGATCAAGCAGCAGATGGCACGAAACCACCGCAGAAATATTTTGGCCATATCGGGTGGCAGCTTACTGATTTCGGCAGCGGTTATTTTAGCCCTAGATGGTTTTTCACCGCTGATGCTGGGTGATGCTCCCGTCTCCACTTGGGCTTTGGCGGGCATCGCGGGTTTGTTTTTACTGAAAGCACTTAGTAGGGATTAAGCTAAAGTCTTATGAGCTTAATGCATACACCTGTTTGTGAGTTTGGCTTATTAGCCGCTGATTTTAAGTTGCTTGGGGTCGATGGCAAGCAGTGGACGCGTGACCAATGTATGGGGGAAAGTGGTTTGCTGGTGATGTTTATCTGCAACCATTGCCCTTACGTTAAATCTATTCAGCAGCGTTTGGTCGAGGATGTGGCTGTGTTGCAGCAGTACGGTATAGGTGTTGTCGCGATCATGTCGAATAACCCGCAGGACTACCCTGAAGATTCCTTTCTGAATATGCAAGCCGTGGCGGCAGATAAAAATTATAACTTCCCTTATTTGATTGACCCTGATCAAGCTGTTGCAAAAGCGTATGGTGCTATTTGCACACCCGATTTTTTTGCTTATAACAGCGCTAAGCAACTGCAATACCGTGGGCGCTTAGATAGCAGCGGAATGGATGCAAACCTGCACAATGCGAAGCGTGATTTAGTGGACGCGCTGATACTGCTGGCTAAAACAGGCAAAGGCCCTCGTGAGCAAATCCCCAGCATGGGGTGTTCTATTAAGTGGATAGAGTCTTAAACAATAAGGCTCCGGCTCAATAAACATGTCAATCATGAGCAAACCCAGTAAACCCGACAATGACGATTGCTGTGGTGGCGGTTGCTGCCCCTGCGTGTGGGATACTTATTTCAATCAGCTCGATCTTTGGCAGGAGCAGAAAGTAAAAGCGGCCGAGGATGATTCTATTGCTAGCGAGAACGAGACGGAGCTTTAATGCTTGCTGCGCTCAGCGGCCTGTCACCATCATTTTTCTGTCGTCGATTATTTTGTGTTATGTTTTACTTTCGAATTAATTCAAACAAACGTTCATTTTAATTATAAGGGTGGAGCATGCTGACTGAATCGTACATAAAAGGACCTGAGTTACCGATTACTAGAGACATTACCATTGGCCAGTTACTTAAAGAGGTGGCGGAGGAACATCCCGATCGCCTTGCATTGATTGCGGGGGTGAATGAGCTTGGAGATCGGCGCGAATGTAGCTACGGTGAGCTGTATGCGGATTCTTTAATTGCTGCGCGTGCGATGGTCGAGCGCTTTGCGCCGGGTGAACGTGTAGCGATCATGGCGCCTAATATTTTTGAATGGGTGGTGGTGGAGTTGGCGGCGGCAATGGCTGGGGTGGTGTTGGTTACGGTAAACCCTTCGTATCAGCCAGAAGAGATTGCTTATGTATTAAAACAATCGGAAAGCGTGGCTATTTTTGTTTTAGCAGAATATCGCGGTAATCAAATGTTGGCGTCGGTTGAAAAAATCCGTGAGCAGTGTCCATCGCTTAGAGAGGTTATTCAGCTCGATCATTGGGATGAATTTATGGCTACGGGAATGAACAGCACGGCATTATTACCGGATGTTAAATCCAGTGATCCGGTAATGATTCAATACACTTCTGGCACGACGGGCTTCCCGAAAGGAGCTTTATTACACCACCGAGGCATGTTGAATAATGCGGCGCATATGCATGAACGGATGGGGGTTAAGGAAGGTTCGGTTTGGTTAACGACGATGCCAATGTTTCATACCGGCGGTTGTGGGGTGTGTTTATTAGGCACGATGGCTAAAAAGGGAACCCAGGTATTGGTTGAAGCGTTTGACCCCGGCTTGGTGTTGGAGCTTATTGAAACGTATAAAGTTTGTGCCATGTTGGGTGTGCCGACGATGTTAATCGCGATGCTGGAACACTCGGATTTCGTTTCCAGAGATCTATCTAGTTTAACGGCAATCTGCTCGGGTGGTTCTACGGTGCCGGCCTCATTGGTGATGAGGATTGAAAAAGAGCTCGGGGTGAAATTTGTGATTATTTTTGGTCAAACAGAATGTTCACCGGTGGCCTCGATGACCCGTCCTGATGATACAACTGAGGATAAAGCGAATACCGTTGGTGGGCCGATGGCTGGCGTTGAGGTGAAAATTATTGATACGGTGAGCGGAGACATTGCAGCATTACATACATTGGGTGAATATTGTGTGCGTGGTTATAACGTGATGCACGGGTATTTCAATATGCCTGAGGCGACAGATAAAACGATTGACCAAGATGGCTGGTTGCACACGGGTGATCTATGCACCATGGATGAACGGGGTTATTGTGCGGTTGAAGGACGCTTAAAAGATATGATTATTCGTGGTGGAGAGAATATTTACCCACGAGAAATCGAAGATCAGCTGTTTCAGCACCCTGCGGTGGCTGAGGTAGCGGTACTTGGCTTACCGGATGAGCGCTTTGGTGAGGTAGTTGCTGCCTTTATCCGTGTGAGCAACGATGTTGCGGTTGTGAGTGAAGATTTACACACTTATCTTCGTGAGCATTTGTCTCCACAGAAAACACCAAAACATTGGTTCTTCATCGATCAGTTCCCGTTAACGGGCTCGGGGAAAATACAGAAGTTTGAATTACGTAAGCAGTGGCAGTCTGGGGCGTTTGCCTAAACTTAAGTAGGGTTCATGTTAAAAGCCAGTGTTCGCCGAACCTCATGAGGTGTTTGTGCGGTTTGTGCTGGCTTTTAACTAGCTTATAAGGAGAAGATGAGACGTCAGTTAAGCCGATCTTCTACCCACTTGTGGGCATATATAAGCTGTATAGTTTCTCTTCGTCGCGGTTCAGTGTAAAATTGCCGCTTTAGAAATTAGCGTGAGCGGCCATTGTCCATTTTGGCGGCTAGCAGCACTAATTATTCAGCCACTAACAATGCATCGATCATGAGCCAAACACCTACCCGTAAAACGCTGGCTAACGCCATTCGTGTCCTAAGTATGGACGCTGTTCAACAAGCAAATTCAGGCCACCCTGGCGCCCCAATGGGGATGGCTGATATTGCAGAAGTTCTATGGAATGACTTCTTATCGCATAACCCTGCAAACCCGCATTGGGTTAACCGTGATCGATTTATTTTGTCGAATGGCCATGGTTCAATGTTGTTGTATTCCTTATTGCACCTATCGGGTTATGAACTTGATATTGAAGAGCTGCGTAACTTTCGCCAATTGCACTCTAAAACTCCAGGTCACCCCGAGTATGGTTATGCGCCAGGCGTAGAAACGACGACGGGACCATTGGGTCAAGGTGTTACCAATGCGGTTGGTATGGCATTGGCTGAAAAAGTATTAGCTGCCCAGTTCAATAAACCTAACTTCCCGGTAGTTGATCATTACACCTATACCTTTATGGGGGATGGTTGTTTGATGGAAGGTATTTCCCATGAAGCCTGTTCTTATGCGGGGACTTTGGGCCTCGGTAAGTTAATTGCATTTTGGGATGATAACGGTATTTCTATTGATGGCGATGTCGAAGGGTGGTTTACCGATGACACCCCCGCGCGTTTTGAAGCGTATGGCTGGCATGTTGTTAGCGGTGTTGATGGGCACGATGCGGCGGATATTAAACAAGCTATCGAACAAGCAAAAAATGAGACCAGCAAACCAACGCTAATTTGTTGTAAAACAGTTATTGGTTCTGGCGCGCCGAATAAAGAAGGTACGCATCATGTACATGGCGCACCCCTAGGTGCGGAAGAAATAGCCGAAACAAGAAAGGTTTTAGGCTGGAGCGCACCCGCATTTGAAATTCCGAGTGAAGTGAAAAATGCTTGGGATGCGAATGACAAAGGTGAACAAGCTGAATCAGCTTGGGAAACCTTGTTTGAATCGTATGTGGAACAATGCCCTGAATTGGCCGATGAATTACTTCGCCGTTTAGCTGGTGAGTTAGCCGATGATTGGGAAGAAAAATCAACCGCCTTTATTGCTAATGCACAGCAAGCCGCGGAAACGATTGCTTCGCGTAAGGCGTCATTGAATGCGCTAAATGGTTTTGGCCCTCTATTGCCTGAATTCCTTGGTGGTTCTGCCGATTTAACCGGTTCTAATTTAACCGAATGGTCGGGCTGTGTTGACGTTGATGGCACGAACGCAAACGGAAATTACTTGCACTATGGGGTGCGTGAATTTGGTATGAGCGCGATTCAAAATGGTCTTGCGTTACATGGTGGTTTTATCCCTTACGGTGCAACCTTCTTAACCTTCTCTGATTACGCGAGAAATGCCGTTCGTATGGCTGCGTTGATGAAGTTAAGAAATATTTTTGTTTATACCCACGATTCAATCGGCTTGGGTGAAGATGGCCCAACCCATCAATCGGTTGAGCACGTGTCGAGCTTACGTTTAATTCCTAACCTCGATGTTTGGCGTCCTTGTGATGCTGTTGAGTCTGCAGTGGCGTGGAAATGTGCGGTCGAAAGCGAAAACACCCCGTCGGCGTTGATTTTTACTCGGCAAAATGTCCAGCATCAACAGCGTTCCGCCGAGCAGGTAGCGGCTATTGCAAAAGGTGCTTATATCTTGCAAGACTGTACTGGTGAGCCACAAGTTATTTTAATGGGCACCGGGTCTGAGGTTGAATTAGCCACCACAGCGGCAGCTGTTTTAAGCGACGAAGGTATTAAGGTTCGTGTGGTTTCTATGCCTTGTGTTGACTTGTTTGATAAGCAAGATGCGGCGTATAAAGAGTCTGTATTACCTGCAGCGGTTAGCGCACGAGTGGCTATTGAAGCGGGTTCAACCGGTCTTTGGTATAAATACGTGGGTCTGCAAGGTGCGGTCATTGGTTTGGATCGATTTGGCGAATCGGCACCTGCAAAAGAATTATTCGAGTTCTTTGGCATTACCGCAGAGAAGCTTGTTACAACGGCTAAGGGTCTTTTATAAGTCGATTGTATGAGTATACGGGTAGCGATTAACGGCTTTGGCCGAATCGGTCGTAATGTACTGCGCGCCTTGTATGAGGCGCGACGTAATAAGCAGATCGAATTGGTGGCGATTAATGATATCGAGCCGCTAGATATATCGGCGCACCTGTTGAAATATGATAGTGCACACGGCCGTTTTGCGTTTGATGTGGCTATTGACGGGCAAACATTGCTTGTTGCCGGTGAGCGGATTGCGTATTTATCGGAAGCTAACCCGGTTAAATTACCGTGGAAAGAGTTAGCGATTGATGTGGTGCTGGAGTGTACTGGCCAATTTACCCAGGCTGAACCGGCGTATATGCACTGCCTTGCGGGTGCAAAAAAAGTGCTTATTTCGGCCCCGTCGGATGAGAAGGTCGATGCCACTATTGTCTATGGCGTTAATCATGCAGATCTAAAAACAGAGCACCGTGTGGTATCGAATGCATCGTGTACGTCTAATTGTCTAGCGCCAGTCGCCAAGGTCTTGCACGAAACGGTGGGTATCGAACAGGGACTAGGAACGGTTATTCATGCTTATACCAACGATCAACAGTTAACAGATTCACACCACCCCGACTTACGCCGAGCGAGGGCCGCTGGTTTATCGATTATCCCAACGCCGACTAAATCACTCAAAGCGGTTGAAATCGTCTTGCCTGCATTGCAAGGAAAAATCGATGGCTCGGCGATACGCGTACCCACCGTCAACGTGGCACTGATTGACTTTACGTTTACCGCGTCAAGAACCACCTCGGTCGAAGAAATAAATACGGCCATGTCTAAGGCGGCCAATGGCGAGTTAACTGGCATCTTAAATGTTAACCAAGAACCCTTGGTATCAATCGACTTTAACCATTGCGCGGCATCTTGCAGCGTCGATACGAATCAAACAATGGTTCAGCACGGTAGCTTCGTTAAGGTGCAGGCTTGGTATGACAATGAATGGGGTTTTTCTAACCGTTTATTGGATACGGCTAGCGCAATGATGGCGTGTTAAACCGAATTTTTAATAATTAACCTTTAAAAGGATTTATCATGACTGTGATCAATATGCACGACTTAGATTTATCAGGTAAACGAGTGCTTATTCGACAAGACCTTAATGTACCGATCAAGGATGGAAAGGTGAGCAGTGATGCACGAATCCGTGCCAGTGTACCGACGATTCAGCAGGCGCATGCAGCGGGTGCGGCGGTGATTCTTATGTCCCATATTGGGCGACCTAAGGAAGGGGTGTATGACGAGGAATTTAGCCTAAAACCTGTAGCGGAGCACTTATCTACGTTATTGGGTAAAGAGGTGCGTTTAGAGAAAGATTGGCTGAATGGTGTAGAGGCTGGGGCGGGCGATATCGTTCTATGTGAAAACGTACGTTTTAACGTGGGCGAAAAGGCCGACGATGATACCTTAGCAAAAAAGATGGCTGCTTTATGCGATGTTTTTGTAATGGATGCTTTTGGCACGGCACACCGTGCGCAGGCATCAACTCATGGGGTGGCTAAGTATGCAGCAGTTGCTTGTGCTGGCCCGCTATTATCGACAGAGTTGGATGCTTTGGCGAAGGCCTTGTTTGAACCTGCGCAGCCGATGTTGGCGATTGTGGGTGGGGCAAAGGTATCAACCAAGTTGACGGTATTAGACTCAATGCTCGATAAGGTTGATCAATTGATCGTTGGTGGAGGTATAGCTAATACCTTTATTGCCGCACAGGGTCATTCAGTGGGTAAATCTCTCTATGAGCCCGACTTGATTGAGGATGCTAAAGCATTGATGCGTAAAGCTGACGAAAATGGTGCGAGTATTCCAGTGCCCGTTGATGTGGTGTGTGCTAAAGCGTTTTCGGAAACAGCCGTAGCGACGGTTAAACTGGTTGCCGAGGTTGAGGATGATGACTTGATCTTAGATGTTGGCCCAGCAACAGCGAAACAATACGCTGAGATTGTTAAATCAGCGGGCACCATTGTGTGGAATGGCCCTTTAGGCGTATTTGAGTTTGACCAATTTGCTGCGGGTACCAAAACTTTATCGGCAGCGATTGCGCAGAGTGATGGTTTTTCAATTGCTGGTGGCGGAGATACTTTGGCGGCGGTTGATAAATATAATATTACCGAGCAAGTGTCTTATATTTCTACCGGCGGTGGGGCATTTCTGGAGTTTCTTGAAGGTAAGGAGTTACCTGCAGTGAGTGTGCTGCAACAACGAGCCGAGTAAAATCAAACCTTCTAAGGCGGCTTTTTAGCCGCCTTTTTTATAGTCAATGGGCTGCAACGGCCTACTCTAGGCGGCAATATGCGCCGACTATTGGCTGTTTGTTACACACCAATCCCTCTAGCTGAGCAAGAGCTGATTAATACGCTATATTTAAGTTATTAACGACTTAGCCGATATATTGTTTACGTCAATTATTAATCGAATGCATGTTTGAAATGGAACGCGACAAAACAATGGAAAAAAAACCTGGCTCGGCCGTCTGTGGCTTGTTGATTCTTTTGCTGTTTTCTTCGTTTGTTAATGGGGCGGTATTTAGAAAGGCTAAGCAGCAGTCATTAGAAGTCCGTGTATTGGTTGATGTTTCGGCCAGGATGAAAGTTAGTGACCCGGATAATCGTCGAGTTGACGCGTTAAAGCTATTTATTAAATTATTGCCGAATAACGCACAGGCTGGAATTTGGATGTTTGATGGCATGACCACTGAAATTATCAAGCCAGCAAAGTCGGGGATTGGGTGGAAAGATCAGGCATTAAAAAACCTTAACAAGGTGCATTCAACGGGTGAAACGGGTGATATTGAACGAGCGTTAGCGGTTGCATCGTTAGATTGGGTGGAGGTTGAAGAGGGCGTGAACCGGCATATTGTTTTGTTAACGGATGGCAAAATCACTTCGGGCAGTAGCAAGAAGGCTAACGAGGCTTCTAAAGAGCGGGTGTTATTACATCAGGTGGCGCGCTTGAAGGCAGCTGGTGTTAGTGTGCATACGGTGGGGTTTACTGACGATGCAGATAATGAGTTTCTAGAAGCGATTGCTAATGGTACTTCGGGTTGGTTTGATCTGGCTAAATTTACTGACCAACTAGAGAGAGCGATGCTTAGGGTCAGTAAGCGCTTGGTTAATAAAAATAACATTCCTTTGGTGGCGAATAAATTTGTAATCGATGATTCGGTTCGGCAGTTTACCGCCGTGGTGTTTAGGAAAAAAGGTTTTGGTTCTACTCAACTTGACGACCCCGAAGGTATGGATTTTGGGCGTACTAGCCAGCGGTCTGGAGTGGAATGGTACCGAGAAAAGAAATTTGACATCGTCACGGTGACCCAACCGATGGCGGGGACGTGGCGATTAATTGCGGCGGCCGACCCGGGTAACGAGGTATTCATTAGCAGCAACCTGCAAATGGCGATTGAAGAGATGCCTAAAGAGATCATTGCTGGTAATAAGACGCGGCTCAGGATGCTGATGACGGATCGAGGTAAATTGCTGAAGAATAGTAATATGTTAGGAGTGATTCATGCGAGTTTAGAAATCACCAATAAACGTGGGGATAAGGAGCTTGTTGATATGGTGCAAGATATGATTACCGGCGGTTATTTCTTTGCGGATATAGGCGAAGACTTAAAGGTTGGCCCGCATGAGTTAGTGGTGCGAGCCAAGGCGAATACCTTTGAGCGAATTGAAAATTTTTCGTTTCGTGTGAAAGCTAAACCGAAAGTTGATTATGTGGAAATCAAGCCGGTGTTTAAGGACGTATTAAGCGAGGCGGGGGTCGTTATACCGCCAGAGGGTGTTAGCAAGGAGCAAGTGATGGAGTGTCCCGATCTATCTAAAATTGTCGTAGGTGGGGTTTGTGAGCTACCGAAGGAGGAGTCTGAGGAAGAGGAAAGCAATTGGATGCTGACGTCGAGTATTGTGTTATTGGTTAATTTATTATTGGCGGCGGCGGGTTTCTTCGGGCTTAAGTTTTATAAGAAGAAAGTGGCGGAAGATGATGAGCTGTTGGTTCAGAAACTAGCACGATGAGCGTGGCACTTCTAAGCTGGGCTTTATTGGCGGAAGCCGCTATTGTTGGTTTAGTCGTTTTGTTTGTTATATTTTTTGTGTTGGGTAAAGACAAACAAGCGCAGCGTAAGGCTGTTTCATCGATAACAAAGAAGTTTAAAAAGGATCACTCGCAGCGTAGTACGGATATCACCGCTGACCTAGCTTTTGCATCGGTTGACGGGCAGCTGCTGGAAGAATTTTTGCGGGACATTGAACAAAAGGAAGCGAAGCTGTATCGGCAGATTATGAGTATGTTTTTGCAAAAAGATGTGTCGCTTGTTAAAGCCTGCGATAAAAGCATTGCGGAGGTCTCTGCGGCTTATTGGGAAGGGCTCAGGAAGTCGATACAACACCGTCCTGGAACCGTTGATAATGCTGAGTCGCTAAAGGCTGAGGCCAACTTGAAAGAAGCGCTGCTTGAGCAAGAAAGGTTAAACGATGAGCTGACGGAAGCACTGACCACCTTGGATGAAGTGTCTAATGAATATGCTGTTTTATTTAGTAGTAATAAGGATCAAGAGGAGTTAGCGGCAAGTAAGGAACGGATGTTGGCTTGTTTTCAGCAAGCAGTTAAAGAATAAGGCTGGCTTTTTAAGCTAGGAAGTGAGGGTATATAAATGGGTACAAGTTTTGTCATTATCTTAATTGAGTTGCTGTTGTTATTAATGGCAGTGGGTGGGTTCTTGTTGTTTACCGCGCATAAGAAAAAACAGGCAATGACTAGTCTACTAACCTCTTTATTGAGGAAATTGGATGATGATGCGGTTGATAGAAAAGCTAAATTGCTGACGACATTAAAATCCCTGGGTTTGGACGGTGATTTGGCAGAAGGGAAAGCGGCTGAGTTAATTGAGGCAGAAAAGGCCTGTGTGAAGCAGTTTGTATCAGTACAGCTCAACCAGCTTGAAGATGATATTTCATTCTTTAACGAGACGGTTTATCAATTGTCCTCGGTGTCGATGGCTATTAATATGTTGCTGGTTGAAAGTGCTAACTCAGCCGTCACGGCGCCAGCACCGGCAGCAGCACCGGAGAAACCAGATGAACCAGATGAACCAGCGGGTCTCGAGGATGATATCGAAGTGTCGCTTGATATGGACGACCTAGAGGAGTTACCTGAAGCAGAACCTGAAGCAGAACCTGAAGCAGAACCTGAAGCAGAACCTGAAGCAGAACCTGAAGCAGAACCTGAAGCAGAACCTGAAGCAGAACCCGAAGCAGAACCCGAAGCAGAACCCGAAGCAGAACCCGAAGCAGAACCCGAAGCAGAACCCGAAGCAGAACCCGAAGCTGAACCCGAAGCTGAACCCGAAGCTGAACCCGAAGCTGAACCCGAAGCTGAACCCGAAGCTGAACCCGAAGCTGAACCCGAAGCTGAACCCGAAGCTGAACCCGAACCCGAACCCGAACCCGAACCCGAACCCGAACCCGAACCCGAACCCGAGAAAGAAGAACTATCAATGGATGTTGATGATATAGTTGATTCAGCTTTTGCAGAGCTTGAGAAGGAGCTGGATTTAACGGGCCCTGCGGATGTGAAAATCGATAAATAAATTTTCTGGGTGGGTGTTAAGGATGATGTCTTCTTGCTGCGTTAAGTTTGTATGTGGCACTGTGTTGCGGGCCTGCGATGGTGATGTGTTGTGGCTCGAGTTAATTTACGGGTATGGAAATGCGCCACTATAAAGAGGGCGTGCTAGCCGCATTTTTACTCGTATCTATAGTGGCGCTAATAGGCTGGCTATACTCGCAGTCTAGTTTTGACTATGAATCGCAGCGAAGCCGGGTAACCCTGGTGAATGAGCTATTGCAAGAATCGACTGGTTTGAAGATCAATATGTTGTTAATTGGCAGCAACAGGGCTGATAAGCTGGATGGGCTTGAGAAAACCATAACTAGGCTGGGGTCGTTGTTGGCTAAGCAAGAAATGGTTGAACCAGAGATGCAGGCGTTGCTGCTTGAGTTGAAAAAACTCTTAAATATCAGTGTTGAGCTAAAGTCGAATTATATTAACTCGCAAGCTTCCTTGTCTTCTTTTATGGCTAGTGCGGATGCGCTACGGCTGGCGTTACAAGAAAGCGGGGCAGCTAATGCGCTGATCGGGTTGGATGATCTACAGCAAATCATTGCTAGTTATTTGGCGCTTTCTAGTAATGCGCGTGCGCCGCTAATAATTGATGTGATTAGTCGCCGACTGGAACGGTTTGTTCGTGTTGCGCAACAGACTAATCAAGTGCCGAAGGAAAATATTCTACTGTTTAGCCGGTATGCAATGCTTCAGCTAAGTCATACGGTTAGGCTGAAGGAGCTCAGTGATTCTTTGTTCGACCTGCAACTGACCGAGTTTTCGCGGCGAGCCATTGATGCTTATGCAAGAGATTTTACGGCGGCTGAGGCCCATTACCTTAATGTTAGACGTGGTGTTTTTGTTTTATTGTTTGGTCTGCTTTGTTTGGTTCTCTTTCTAGTTAAGAAACAACGAGAATCCTTGTTATTACTACAAGACAATACCCAGGCGCTTAACTTTTCGTTAGCGACGGCGAAACAGCGGCAGTTTTTTGTTAATGTGCAGAAAGGCGAAGTGACCTTGGGGCAGCTTTATCCGACAACGCTCGGTGTGGATTCTGGACTGCACCGTTTGAGTATTGCTGACTGGCGAAACAGTATTCACCTCGATGATCAGCAACAAACGATCAAAGCGCTTGAGCTAAGTATGCGAGAAGGTGGTTTGTTTGAGCAGCAATATCGTTTTAAGTCAACGTCTTGGGGCTGGTTATGGGTCAGCACGACGGGGCGAGTGACTGAACGAGATAAACAAGGGAAGCCCTTAACAATGTCCGGCGTCAGCTCTAATATTAACGAGTGGAAACGGAATGAACAGGTGCTACGTATTATTGCTGAATGTCACCCAGCCGCTGATGCATCACTAACGATCTTTCACGAGATTGTGAGGGCTTTAGCGCTAGAAAAAGGCGCAAAACTGACCTTTATTGGAACCTTGAATGAAGGGTCTGATGTGGCTGAAACCTTGGCGGTTTGGCACGGTGATGATTTTTCGAGTAACTTTTCATACTCTTTATTGGGTACTCCTTGCGCCAACGTTGCTGCAAGCGGTGCTTGTTTCTACCCACATGGGATCCAGCAATTGTTTCCGGATGACGAGCTGCTGGTGGAGATGGATTTGGAAAGTTACCTGGGTGTTCCTCTGGTTAATCATCAAAATGAAGTTATTGGCGTGTTAGCGATTCTCGGTGATAAGCCGATGAGTGAGCAAGTATTGACTGAGCCATTGATGCTGAGTTTGGCAACACGTGCGGCAATGGAGCTGGAGCGTCAGGATGCAGATCGACGATTATGGCAGTTGGCGCACTATGACTCGTTAACCCAACTGCCAAATAGATCGCTGCTGTCGGATAGGTTTCTTCAGGCGAAGACTCATAACCAACGAAGTAAGAGCGAGTTAGCGATTTGTTTTTTAGACTTGGATGATTTTAAACCGATTAATGACGTGTATGGGCACGATATTGGTGATGAGTTATTGAAGCAGGTTGCCGCTAGGTTATTAACGTCAATTCGTGGGGAAGATACGGTGTCACGCGTAGGCGGGGATGAGTTTGTGTTATTGCTAGGAGATCTAGCAACAAAGGATGAGTGTGAGAGTTCATTGCGGCGAATTATCGAGTGCGTATCCTTGCCTTACGAGGTTTCGGGTGAGAGCTTGAGTGTTGGTACTTCGATAGGCTGCTGTTTGCTGACGGCCTCGAGTAATGAACTTGGTGACTTAATTAAACAGGCCGACCACGCGATGTACGATGCTAAAGCTAAGGGAAAAAATAATTATAGCCTCTTTACTGCAGGTCAGCGTATAGCTGAGTTGCAGAGAATGGGCGATTCTTAAGCTTTCTGCTGATGGCAAAATAGGCGCTGGTAGCATATTGTTTATGAATTAGAGCTGCTGGTTCGGATTCGTACTAGCGAAGCGATCTAAGGTTGAAACTAACGAGAGAGGTTTTATGATTAAGTTATATGGTTATCCACGCTCAAGAAGCACACGAATTGTTTGGTTGTTAGAAGAGCTTGGCGCTGAGTATGAATTCATCAAGGTTGACCTAATGAGCGGTGGCGGGCAAACAGCTGCCTACTTAAATATCCACGCAGATGGCAAAGTGCCGGCGATTGACGATGATGGTTTTATATTGACTGAATCTGCGGCCATTATGAATTATTTGGCGGATCGGCACCCCGAGTCGGCGATGGCGCCAATGCCGGGTAGCCAGCAACGAGCAAAATATGATGAGTGGTGCTTTTTCGTGTTGACAGAGCTTGAGCAGCCTTTATGGACGGTGGGAAAACACACTTTCGTATTTCCTGAAGACAAAAGAGTGGAGACTGTGTTGGCGGTGGCCCATTGGGAGTTTTTAAAAGCTTGTAAGGTGTTGGAGAAGAGGTTGCAGGGACAAGAGTATGCGCTTGGAGGGGAGTTTTCGGCCATTGATATCCTTATTGCGCATACCTTGCGTTGGGCTAATGCCTTTAGTGTGCCATCGGGTTCTGCGGTGTTGGATAGTTATCGAGATAGGCTCTCTGCTCGCGTCTCTTTCGAGCGGGTGCTGCAGAAAGAGGCGGCCGTCGAGTAATAGCAAATATTGATCTATTCATCAAGTGCTTATCGGTGATATAATGCCGAGTTCATTAAAACAATTTTCATTTGGGCGAAAGCTTGGGGCTTTTTGTTTGGCCAATACTTTATTTAACTGACACGAATGTAGACTTATGACTGACTTAACCAAATATAGAAATATCGGTATTTTCGCTCATGTGGATGCGGGTAAAACCACCACCACTGAACGTATCTTAAAACTGACAGGTAAAATTCATAAAACAGGTGAGGTTCACGATGGTGAAGCAACAACCGACTTTATGGAACAAGAAGCCGAGCGTGGAATAACCATTCAGTCTGCAGCCGTTTCGTGTGAGTGGGATGGTCACCGCATGAACATCATCGACACACCGGGCCACGTTGATTTCACAATCGAAGTGTACCGTTCATTAAAAGTGTTAGATGGTGGTGTGGGAGTTTTCTGTGGTTCAGGTGGTGTTGAGCCCCAATCAGAAACTAACTGGCGTTATGCGAATGAATCAGGCGTATCACGGGTTATTTTTGTTAACAAACTAGACCGTATGGGCGCTGATTTCTATCGCGTAGTTGATCAAGTTGAAAACGTATTGGATGCAAACCCATTAGTAATGGTATTGCCGATTGGTACTGAAGACGAATTTACCGGTGTTGTCGATTTATTAACGCGTAAAGCGTATATCTGGGACGACTCAGGCCTTCCTGAAAACTACACTGTTGGCGATGCACCTGCTGACATGGTAGAAAAAATGGAAGAATACCGTGAAAAGTTAATTGAAACAGCGGTAGAGCAAGATGATGACTTAATGGAAGCTTATCTTGAGGGCGAAGAGCCATCATTAGAAGACATTAAGCGTTGTATTCGTCAAGGCACCATTAAACTAGACTTCTTCCCAACATACTGTGGTTCTGCATTTAAAAACAAAGGTATTCAATTAGTATTGGATGCGGTTGTTGACTACTTACCAAACCCAACTGAAGTTAAGCCTCAGCCAGAAACAGACGAAGACGGTAACGAGACAGGCAAATTTGCTATCGTTGACCCGAATGGCCCACTACGTGCTTTAGCATTCAAAATTATGGATGACCGTTTTGGCGCGCTAACATTTATTCGTATCTACTCAGGGCAGATGAATAAAGGTGATACTGTGTTGAATACCTTTACCGGTAAAACAGAACGTATTGGACGCCTTGTTGAAATGCAAGCGGATGACCGTATCGAGCTAACCGGTTCGCAAGCGGGTGATATTATTGCTGTTGTCGGCATGAAGGACGTACAAACAGGTCACACACTATGTGATCCTAAAAACCCAGCAACCTTAGAGCCAATGGTCTTCCCTGAACCCGTTATTTCTATTGCTGTATCGCCTGTAGATAAAGGTGGTTCAGAAAAAATGGGTATCGCGATCGGTAAAATGATCAAAGAAGATCCATCATTCCGTGTTGAAACCGATGAGGACAGTGGCGAAACTATTCTTAAAGGCATGGGTGAGCTTCACCTAGATATTAAAATTGATATTCTTAAGCGTACTCACGGCGTTGAAGTGAGTGTTGGTAAACCTCAAGTAGCGTACCGTGAAACGATCACTAAACGCCTAGAAGACAGTTACACACATAAGAAACAATCAGGTGGTTCTGGTCAGTTTGGTAAAATTGATTATGTTATCGAACCGGCTGAAACCGGTGAAGGCTTTAGCTTCGAATCTAAAGTGACGGGTGGTAACGTGCCTCGTGAATACTGGCCTGCTGTTGAAAAAGGCTTCAAAAAGAGAATGGATAAAGGTGTTTTGGCTGGCTACCCTTGTGTAGACGTTAAAGTGACCCTGCTTGATGGTGGCTTCCACGCGGTTGACTCCTCTGCTGTTGCATTTGAATTAGCGGCTAATGGTGCTTACCGTCAATCAATGCCAAAAGCGGGCGCACAAATCATGGAGCCTATCATGAAGGTTGACGTGTTTACCCCAGACGATCACGTGGGTGATGTTATTGGTGACCTTAACCGTCGTCGTGGCATGATCAAATCACAAGATATAGGCGGTGCTGGTGTACGTATTAAAGCCGAAGTTCCTCTAAGCGAAATGTTTGGTTATATTGGAGACTTGCGCACAATGACATCAGGTCGTGGTCAATTCTCGATGGAATTTGTTCACTACTTGCCTTGTCCTAGAAATATTTCAGAAGAAGTGATTAAAGAAGCTAAAGAGCGTGATGCGAAGAAGTAATCTTCTCATCAGCGTTAGCTAGATAATTAAAAAGGGCTGGTTTACCGGCCCTTTTTATTGCGCAAAATAAACAGGGTTTTACGTGATCATGAATGTGTTAATTATTGCCTCATTATGGCCCGAACCTAATTCATCTGCGGCTGGCCGCAGAATGATGGCGCTGCTACAATTATTCAATGCTGAAGGCTGGCAGCTGACCTATGCGTGTACCGCTGCTGAATCCGAGTACCGTTACCCGCTGGAAACGATGGGTATTAAGTTGCGTAACGTAACAATTAATGATCAAAGTTTCGATCAGTTCGTAAAAACCCTATCGCCAGACTTGGTGTTATATGACCGTTTCATGGTCGAAGAGCAATTTTCTTGGCGCGTAGCCGAGCAATGCCCGCAGGCACTTGCAATGATTGAAACATCAGACCTGCATTGCTTACGCCAAGCTCGGCAAGCTGCACTAAAAAAACAGCGGGCGTTTACTGCAGATGACTTAATGAGTGATATCGCATACCGAGAGTTAGCGAGTATTCAGCGTAGCGAT
This sequence comes from Cycloclasticus sp. 46_120_T64, assembly GCA_002162695.1. Lineage (GTDB taxonomy): Bacteria > Pseudomonadota > Gammaproteobacteria > Methylococcales > Cycloclasticaceae > Cycloclasticus. The sequence goes on from MAAM01000010.1 coordinate 104,351, forward strand.
CTAAGCTTAATTATCTCAAGCCATGAGATGCAGTTACTAAAAACTTTTTTTAAGCTGGATCAGGCATTAATTCATTACCTACCCTTTATTGTCGAGCCAGATGAAGCGGCAGCTTTGAAGTTGGGCTGGCCTAGTTACCAACAGAGAGAAGGTTTCATTTCTATTGGTAATTTCAAACACCCACCGAACTGGGACTCGGTGCAGTATCTAAAAACAGCGGTTTGGCCATTGATTCGTCAGCAGTTACCTGGGGTAAGCCTGTCGATTTATGGTGCTTACACGCCACCGAAGGCATTGCAATTGAACAATCCTAAACAAGGTTTTTATATTAAGGGGCGAGTAGACGATGCGCAGCAAGTTATGCAACAGGCTAGAGTCTGTCTTGCGCCCTTACGTTTTGGTGCAGGTTTAAAGGGTAAGCTATTCGATGCTATGGAGTGTGGCACACCCAGTGTCACTACCCGCATTGGAGCCGAGGGCATGTACGGTGAATTGCCTTGGTCTGGCAAAATTGCCGAAGAGCCGCAGGCATTAGCTGATGCGGCCGTCGAGTTATACAATAATCAAGCGAGTTGGCAACAGTGTCAGCAATATGGTACGGACATATTGAAAACAAACTTTAACCCTTTGTCATTTGAAGCGCCGTTAATCCGCCGAATAAAACAGTTAAAGCAAGACTTGAATAAGCACCGTCGTGATAATTTCCAAGGGGCTATGTTGCGGCATCACTCGATGCGTAGCACGAAATATATGTCCTTATGGATAGAAGCTAAAAATAAGTCACTAAGCTAATATGGCAAGCATACTGATTGTGGGTTGTGGGGATGTTGGCGGGGCCTTAGCGCTAAAACTCGCCGCAGAAGGCCACCAGGTCACCGGTTTAAAACGACAGCCGAACTCGGAGCTATCGGCTATCCCGTTTATTAAAGCGGACGTTAGTCAGCTTGATGAGCTGGCTGGGCTTGATTTTAACTACGATCAATTGGTTTATATTCTATCCCCCTCCGCGGCGAATATTGCAGCTTATAAAGCGGTATTTACCGAAGGTGTTGATAATTTATTAAAACAGTTAGCGGAGAAGAAACCTACGATAGCGCTAACCTTCGTTTCGTCCACTCGGGTCTACGGGCAAGATCAAGGCGAATGGCTTAATGAAGACAGTAAAACCGACCCCTCGGATGAGCGGGGGAAAATCATTTTAACGGCGGAAAAAAAGTTCTTAGCATTTAATGGACAATCGACGGTCATCCGTTTTTCAGGTATTTATGGGCGTTCAAACCATTTGTTAAATAAATTAAAGGCCGGTGCGGCTATTCAACAAGAACCCTGTTATTACACGAATCGTATTCATCGTGAGGATTGCATTGCTGTGTTGGATTTTTTGCTCAACAAAAAGCTCCAAGCGGGTTTATCGAAGAGAATATATTTGGCAACAGATGATGAACCGGTCAGCCAATGGCAGCTCGCGAGCTACTTATGCGCTAAATTTAAATACCCAGAACCTAGCCCGCAGCACTTAGCTAAAGAAGCTGGAACTAATAAGCGGTTAGATAATGCATGGCTTAAACAAGAGGGCTACAGCTTCAGGTTTAGCAGTTATAAACAAGGTTACCGAGAAGGCTGAGGTGAGTAAACGAAGGTCGATAGTGGTGCTGACGGGGGCGGGTGTTTCCGCCGAATCCGGTATCAAAACATTTAGGGCTAGCGATGGTTTATGGGAGGAACATAGAATTGAAGATGTTGCCACCCCTGAAGCCTATGCGCGTAACCCAGAGTTGGTGCATCGTTTTTATAATATGCGTAGGCAGCAGTTACTGAGTTGCTCGGTGAAGGTCAATAAAGCGCATATTGCGTTAGCCGAATTAGAGCATAACGGTTTGTTTGACGTGTTGCTGGTGACTCAAAATATAGATGATTTACACGAACGCGCAGGCTCTAACAATATTATTCATATGCATGGCGAGTTGTTGCAAGCTTTCTGTACACGAACACAACAACGTTTTTCGCTACGTCATGAGTTAAGCGTAACAAGCCGTTGTGAATGTTGCGATAAAGAAAATACCTTGCGCCCAGACATCGTTTGGTTTGGTGAAATGCCTTACCAGATGAGTGAAATTTATCGTGCGATTAGTGCCTGCGATATATTTATATCGATAGGGACTTCGGGCAATGTTTACCCTGCGGCAGGCTTTGTTGATGCGGCGAATCAAGCCGGAGCGCATACGGTGGAGCTAAACCTAGAGCCATCGTTAGGTGAGTCGGCCTTCGCAGAAAAGCACTACGGAAAAGCCAGTGACTTACTGGCAGATTATTTTAAGAGTTTAGTGGCTGCCGGCTAAGCTTGTCATTGATTTAATGCTGTGGAGAAGGCCTCTCCACCCCTCATTGCACGGTAACGCTAAGCTCGATAAAAGGGGAACTCTTCGTAGTTAATGGTAAAAAAGTATTGCCGAAAAAACTCGCCAATCTTTTCAAATAAGAAACGGAATCGAGCAAATAAAGGGTGGTTTCTTAATATAGTCGATTTCTTTTGCGTAAGGTCCACGTTATAAATGATGATCGAAACTAACAGAACCGAGCCTACGGTAAAGATGAATAAGGCGCTGAGAAATTCCAGTGATTGAGAAATAAATAGCGCTAGTTCTGAAGAAAAAAGGCTATTCATGATGGGTTATTTACAATATTTTTTAACCAGCCAATAATCTATACTGAGGTGTTTTCCCGCGCCAATAAAGAATAAGGCCAGTAGCATAATGAAATAGGTGCTGGCAAATTCAATACCGTTATTAAGGATAACGAAGCCACCATTCTCGGTTAACCAATTGTAGTTACCGTGTTCGCGCAGAATGTCTTTGGCGATGTTTAACCGTTCGATGGCACCAGCGGTACGTTCACTAGCAAAAAAACCACTGCCTTCGGCGATGGCTAGCCAGCCATTTTTTAGGTGTACACTGACGGCTGCGACAAACATCGTGGCCATTAATGGGATTGATACCCAACGCACCGCGAGACCAAGAAATAATAACACCGCACCGATTATTTCTACCCAAGTGGCGAGTCCTGCCATGACATAGGGGAACGGTAAACCTAGGCCATAATCGGGGTTGCCGAACCAGTCGACGGTGCTGTCAAATGCCGCCAGTTTTTTTGTGCCAGCCATCCAGAAAATCGGTACTAAATACAGTCGAAGAGCCAACGGGGCTAAGAAATCAAAGCTGCGTGAGCAATTGAGTATGGATTGTAGTTTATTAAATAAGTTGATCATGGTGCTCCCTCTTGAGTTGCTTACACAAATAGACCTTGTTAACGGCTAAGTTCTTTCTGTTGAGGCTAGATTATGAGGAGATGAGCAAGAAACGGCAAGCAGCGGTGCTGTTTAGCAAGGTTTGTGTGGTATTGAATGAAAACTAACCAAAGTGGTTGGTGTTTAATGAAGGCTGAGCGAGGGCTTGAAGTGGGTCACCTCATCACGAGGTGACCCTTATAGGGATTTAAACCTCGAATGCTTGGTTTAGTATTTTGCTGACCGGCAGATTCTTTAGACGTACATAGCTTGGTAAGCCATTCACATAGGGCGGATAGTCTTCACCGCTAATGAGCGGGCGTAAATATTCCTCGCAGGCAGCGGTAATACCGAAACCATCATCGCTAATATAATTGGCGGGTAGCATTTGTTCTACGTTAGCCACGTCTTTCAACTCACCGAAACCAACTTCCCATTGATAAGGCGTATTACTGGTGCGAACAATAGTGGGCATGATGGCGGTTTTACCTTCGAGGGCAAATTCAACGGCGGCCTTACCCATCGCGTAGGCTTGATCTACGTCGGTTTTAGAGGCTATATGCCGTGCCGCACGCTGTAGGTAATCGGCGACAGCCCAGTGATATTTATAACCATGTTCGGCTTTAATCATTTCGGCCACGACGGGGGCAACACCACCGAGTTGGGCGTGACCAAATGCATCGCGGGTACCCGCTTCGGCTAAAAACTGTCCATCAGGGTTCTTAACGCCTTCAGAGACGACGATGCAGCAGAAACCGTATTTCTTAACGGTTAACTCTACTTTAGCTAAGAATTTTTGCTGATCAAAAACAATTTCTGGGAAAAGAATAATATGCGGTGATTCGCCTTCTTGTTCGGCAGCTAAGCCACCAGCGGCGGCAATCCAACCCGCGTGTCGGCCCATTACTTCTAAAACGAAGACCTTAGTTGAGGTGCGTGCCATCGATGCGACATCAAAACCGGCTTCTCTAATTGATACGGCAACGTATTTAGCTACTGAACCAAAGCCTGGGCAGTTGTCGGTGAGGGGTAAGTCGTTATCAACGGTTTTAGGGATTCCTATGCAGCGTAAGTCATGGCCCAACGATTCGCTGAGTTGTGAGAGTTTGTTGGTGGTATCTTGAGAATCACCACCGCCGTTATAAAAGAAGTAACCAATATTATGCGCTTTAAAAACGGCAATTAGACGTTCGTATTGGGCACGGTTTTCTTCAAAGCTTTTTAACTTATAGCGACACGATCCAAATGCTCCAGAAGGGGTATGACGAAGGGCAGCAATATCTTCATCGCTTTCTAAGCTAGTATCGATAAGATCTTCGGTTAGCGCACCAATAATACCGTTACGGCCGGCGTAGACTTTGCCAATTTTATCAGGGTGTTGGCGTGCGGTCTCAATGAGGCCACAGGCACTGGCGTTAATAACGGCGGTAACGCCGCCAGATTGGGCGTAAAAAGCATTTTTACAGGTCATAGGGGTCACAAAATTTAAAGGTAGGCGATATTATAAAGCTAGATACAAAAAAATACTCGCAGCTTCTGTCGTTGAGTTGTCCGTAGTATTAAACATAATGCTGGGGATCGGCTATAGTTATAGGCTCGGATAGTCGTCTGAACATTATTCTGCTCCTGCCACACGAGGGCTTTATTGAGAGCAAAAAATACTTCATAGGTCTCATAGTATGTCTTTATCGAAACAATTATTACTTCTTATCTCGGCGCTATTTTTGATGATTTTTAGCGTTAATTTTGTCTTGAGTGTGGATAATATTCGCAGCTATTTAGAAGGTGAGTCGCAGGTGCACGCGCAAGACACAGCGACTTCACTGGGTTTATCGCTGAGTCCTTATTTGGCTGATGAGAAAGACCCCGTATTAGAAACGATGATGAACGCAATCTTCGATCGGGGGTATTACAAGGAAATAAAATTAGTGGGGGTGGAGGGCGAACCCTTAGTCACCTTGCGTAATGATGAGGTGGAGGAATCGGTGCCAGAGTGGTTTATTGCGCTGGTGCCGATGGAAACGGCGAGTGCGGACAGCGAAATTAGTTCTGGCTGGAGCATCAGCGGTGTGGTAAGTGTGGCGATAAACCCAGGTTATGCCTATTACAAGCTGTATGAACAAGTGATCACCAGTTTCTATTATTCCTTGGGTGCTTTTGCGTTGTCGGTCACCTTGTTATTGCTGGTATTGCAAATCACCTTGTCCTCTTTAAAAAGAATCGGCCGTATGGCAGAGACAATTGCCCAAGGCAATTATGACGTTATTGAGCGCTTACCGTGGACCTCCGAGGTGAGGCGGGTGGCCCAATCGATGAATATTATGTCTAACAAGATTGCGAAGGTGATTGATAACCTTAATAAGAAACTTGAGCGTGTTGGGCAGAAATTACAACTGGATGAGTTGACCGGCTTAGGCAAAAAGAGTGGTTTTAATGAAGATATGGATGAATTGCTTGCTTCGAATGGGCACGGCTTTGTTTTTCTGATAAAGCTTGATGCCTTAAGCAGCTTGGTTAAAGAGCTAGGTCGTGATGAGGTCGATATATTCATCCGAGACTTTGCTGAAATATTAAAAGGCTCTACGCAGGTCGGTACTGCCGGCGAGCTATCGGCATACCGTATTTTTGGTTCTGAATTTATATTATTAGCAAGGAATACGGGGGAAACACAGGCTAAAATTCTGATGAATTCCTTAAGCACACGGTTTAGTACGTTAGCGAAAAAATATCATAAAGATGATATTGCACATATTGGCGGGGCTTCTTATGACCCGTTTAGTTCGATTGATACGGTGCAATTAGCGGCTACCGAGGCCTATGAACAGGCGGTATTAATTGGTGCGAACAGCTATTACTTGCGCAAAGGCGATGACCGAGTTAAGGATATGGTCGAATGGAAAGAGCTGGTTTTTGATGTTATCGATAATGCTTCGTACCGAGTGTCTTACCTTGATCCTGTGACCAATCTGCAGTCGGGTGAGCTCATCATGAAAGAGGTTTTTTCTGCAGTATCCGATAAGCAAGGCGAGACTGTTTCGATAGCCACCTTCGTTTCGATTGCTGAAAAGTTTGTGAAAATTGTAGACCTAGACAAGGGCGTTACCCAACGGGTCGTCGAGTATATGGGCGCGCAAGAAGTATCACATTTTATGGCGATTAACCTATCGAATCGAACGATTAAAAATAGTGATTTCAGGGTCTGGCTGGGAAGGTTGTTAACCGAAAATCAAGCCTTAGCCGATAACTTAGTGTTTAGTTTATCCGCCTATGCAGTTGGTAAGGAAGTGGCTGCCTATCAGGAGTTTATACGCTTTGTACAAGGGCTGAATGCGAAGGTGATGATCAAGCGTTTCGAAACACAGTCCTTATCGGCGAGTATCGTTAAAGAACTAAAACCAGACTTTATTCGTTTGGCGAGGAATATCGCCGATGGTATTGCCAAGGATGCGGCTAAACAAGATTTTAGCGGGACGATGGTTGAAATTGCCGACTTGCTGAATATCCAGGTGCTGGCTGAAAATGTGCAGTCAGATGAGGATTTAGCGTTCTTGAAAAGCTCCGGTATCGAGGGCGCTAGCCGCTAAAACATAACGGTGAAAGTCATGGCACAAGGTGTGGATAGGCTGATAAAGTTTGTTTTATGCGCAGGACTGGGCGTATTGGCGTTAATGCTTGCTCTTGCTGCGCCAGCAGCCCTCGACTTTAGCGCCGAGTTGTTATTAAAAATTAAAGATCGTTATGGCGAAGCGGCATCTACCCGGGTGTTACGCTGGCAAACCTTGATTGACTCAGCGAAAGATTTACCGGAAAAAGAAAAGTTAAAACGGGTTAATGATTTTTTTAACCAGCAAATTGAGTTTGTTGATGATGATTATTTGTGGGGTGTTAATGACTATTGGGCGACACCGCTTGAAATGTTGGCGCGCGGTGCGGGTGATTGCGAAGATTATTCAATTGCCAAATACTTCACCCTGCGTGAGCTCGGTGTTGACGATAAGAAGATAAGAATCACCTATGTTAAGGCGATTGAGCTTAATCAGGCGCACATGGTGTTAACCTTTTTCGAAACCCCTCGTTCAATACCTCTAGTACTGGATAACTTAATTCCAGCTATTAAATTAGCGACCAAGCGTCGTGATTTGTTACCGGTGTATAGTTTTAATGGTTCGGGACTATGGCTGGCTAAATCTCGTGGTAGTGGTAAGCGGGTTGGTAACTCTAGCCGTTTGGATAAATGGGGTGGGCTGAAAAGTCGGATGATGAATAAGCGTTTTTAGCGGCTGTTAGGATCTAAAAATAGCAGCCTGTCGATATAAAAAAGGCCAGTAACTGAGTTACTGGCCTTTTTATTTAAAACCGTGAAGATTTAGTCCGTTGTACAACCGGTATAAAATCCAGCGCTATTCACGCCATCAACACAGGCTTTTCTTGTTGCAGTCAGCTCACTCACTGCTTCAGTTGCTTCAATAGCTACTTCTGCTGTTTCAGCCGCCGGTGCAGCTTCTGCTTGTTGCTTAGCGTACGTTGCAGGGACCGTTATTTTTTGTGAACTTCCAATCCATGATTCAACTTCAGGCAGGATAGCGGTTGCTTCCGGCAAATTGACTTGTAGGAATTTGTTTAACTCACCTGCGCTAGCAAGGATACGGAACTGAGAGTATAGCTCGTCGTATTTAGCGTTAGCGTAAGCACTCTTAGCAACAAACATTTCATTCGCCGAATCTAACAAATCTAGTAATGAGCGGCGGCCAATATTGAACTGCTTTTGATACGCTTCATTGCTTTTAATGCTTGAATCTTGATGACTTTCAAAGAAGGCCATTTGGCTCTTAACCGTTTGGTGTGCGATCCATGATAAACGCATGCTTTCTACAGCTTGTCTATAGGTGTTGTCTCGAATACTTTTGGCTTGGTTAATGAGCTGAGCGGTTTCTTTACGACGTGCAGTATCTCTGCCACCGTTGTAGAGGTTGTAACGTAAACGGAACATCGCAGATGCGTCTTCGTTAACACCTTCGATACCATCAATATCTTTATTGTGACTGGCGCTTAGTTCAAGGTCCACACGCGGCATAAAGGCTGTTTTAGCCGTTGCGTGCTGGGCGATAGCTGATTCAATGTCGGCATTCGCAGACTTTAAGATGGGGTGGTTTGCTATCGCGTTATCAACCGCTAAATCAAAACTAGCTGGTAAGGCTTCAGCTGGGGCATTAACGGGCTCCAAATCGTGTGGAAGCTTGCCAACGACTCTTAGATAAGCTGTTTGAGCATCTTTAAGGTTGCCAATTTCAGAAAATGAATTTCTTTGCGCCAAAGCTAAGCGGCCTGTTGATTGCTCAACATCGGCTCTACGACCAACGCCGCGATTACTTCTAGACTCGATTTGCTCGTTAGTGCGTTTATGAACACTTAGGTTTTCATTGGCTAAGTTTAATAATTCTTCACGACGTAATACATTTAAATAAGCTTCAACGGCGTTTAGGGCAGTAATTTCGGCTTGACCAAAGACGGTGTAGGCGCGTGAATTGGTTCTAGCTGTTTGACGTTTAACTTCGCTAGACGTTGCGAATCCATCGTAGATCATTTGTCTAAGTTGGATTGATGCTTCATCCCTGCCTAAGGATTTTGAGCCTTCACCTGCCGCTTCGGTGGTGGTGTTTAAGCTACGCTCCCAGCCGGCACCGACAGAAATATCAACTGTTGGGAAAAAACCAGCCTTTGCTTGGCTTATTTCTTGTTCAACAGCAAGCCGCTCAGACGATGCAGATTGGATTTCTGGGTTTTCATTAACGGTATATTGAATTGCTTGTTGTAGGGTTTCAGCGTGGACACTGCCTAGGCTGAGTGCCAAGAGGCCGCTAACGGCGAGGGATGTTTTATATTTCATAAGTTCCTTTTATAAATGTATTGGTTTTAATAGGTTTTATAAGCACATAGCCTGAAATTTAACCTATGTCTGTTTGTCGGTCAACTATATTCTTTAATGTATAGAGCTAGGTGAAGCCGGTCGTTGACTTTTAGCTTTTTGAAAGTTGAGGTTAAGTGTGCCTTCACGGTTCTTTCAGAAATACCGAGCTTAGAGGCGATGGTTTTATTATTCTCGCCTTCGCGAATCATATTCGCCACATCACGCTCCCTCGCCGATAGGCTCTTTAGTAGTGCGACAGACTCAATCGAATCGCTAGCTTTCTTTTCTTGTAAGGGGTCAGCTTTCATTTTTACTAAGGTGCCGATGACTTGGGGGACCAAATGGCGCTGAATCCATACGTCACCTTTTAGCACGCTATAAATGGCTTGCAATAATAATTTAGCCGGTTCGCATTCCCCGCAGTAGCCGGCAGCACCGTGTACTAGGGCGTTTATTTGTTTGCTTTCAGGCCAGTCTTGACCAATGACAAGAAAACGGCTCGTTTTATTGGCAAATAAAAGGGTTAGACTGTCATCCTCATCAATTAGCTTTGAATCAATGACCACTACGGCGGCGCCGTTAAAGTCACTAGCTTGAGATGCCGTGCTAAGGTCAAAGTGACTAATTAGTGCATGAGACCATAGCTTTATTAACGTTTGATTGTTAGAAAATATAACAATATTTTGCATCTATTTAACCTTGTTCCGCCAAGTTATTATTTTAGGTTGGGCTATCAACTTAACGCTCCCTTAATGCGCGTTGTTGGGCTTTCAATATAGGTTTAAGGATGTAATCTAACACAGATTTTTTCCCAGTCAAGATATCAACCTCGGCGGTCATGCCGGCAATAATATTTAATTTAGCGCCATGTTTTTCAAGGTAGTTCTTATTGGTTCGTAAACGAATAATGTAATAGTTCTCACCATCTTCTTCGTTGGTGATGGTATCGGCGCTGATATGTTCTAACTCAGCCTCCAAGCCCCCATAAATGGAAAAATCATAGGCGGTTAGTTTGACGATCGCTTTTTGACCGGGGTGCAAAAATGCGATGTCAGCGGGGCGAATTTCCGCTTCAATGAGCAATTGGTCCTCTAGCGGAACAATTTCAAGCAAGTCCATCCCTGGCTGAATGACACCACCAACGGTAGTGACCTTTAATTGTTTAATAATACCTTTAACGGGTGATATTACGCGGGTTCTCGTGACCCGATCTTCCAGTGCGAGGGTCGATTCACTGGTTCTATCTAATTCGGCTTTGGCTTGATTGAGTTCTTCTAGAGCTTTGGTTTGGAAGCGAATTTTAGTTTCAGATAATTTATTTTTTGCCTCATCGAGCGCCGATTTAACGCGGGGTATAGAGAGTCTGGCGGCGGTTAGTTGGCCCCGTAAGTCGTTTGCTTCGCGTTTAATGCGTAATAACTCTACTCTGGACATCGCGCCTTCATCGACCAAGGGAGCGGACATGTCGACTTCTTCTTTTAATAGAAGATAACTTCTAGATATTTGGCTTGCTTTGGCTTTTAATTCAATGAGCTCCTGGCCCCGTTGAATAATCTGTTCATCTAAAATTTTTGTACTGGCCTCTAATTCATTACGGCGTGACTCAAACAGCTGCCTTGCGTTATGAGCAATCTCGGGTGCAATGGTTAAGACTTCTTTCGGGATGGTGAGTACTTTGTTGTCGACTTCAGCAGATAGACGTGCGGTAGCAGCTAATAACTCGTAGTACTTCAGTTTGTTTTCATTAAGGGATGATGAGAAACGAACCGCGTCGAGTTGCAGCAAGGCTTGGCCTTTTTCCACTTGCTGGCCTTCTTTGACGAGAATTTCGGCTAAAATTCCGCCTTCTAAGTTTTGAATGACTTGGATATGGCTGGCGGGGGTTGTTTTACCCGAGCCTCGGGTGACTTCGTCGAGTTCGGCGAAGTTGGCCCAGGTGATGGCGATAAAAAAGAAGCTAATGAATAACCATAAAATAATATGACTTTGTATCGAGGCACCGTAGAGGCTGGCAGAGTTAACATCGGTTATGTAGACCTGGTCTTCGGCGTGTTGCTGGTATTGTTTTCTGATGTTTTTTATTGTTGTTAACATGATTAGTTTGAGACCTTGATTTGGCCTTTTTTCAGGGCCTCGAGTACTTTTTCTTTAGGGCCATCGGCCATGATTTTTGCACCATCCATGACGATTAAGCGATCGACTAGGGTCAGTAAGGATGCGCGGTGGGTCACCAAGATGAGTGTTTGTTGGTTAAGTTGTTTAGATAAACGTTCTTTAAATTGCGCCTCGGTGCTGTTATCCATCGAGTTACTGGGTTCATCCATGATAAATATCGGTGGCGATAGTAGTAAGGAGCGAGCAACCGCGACGCTTTGACGTTGTCCGCCAGACAGTGACGCGCCACGTTCGCCTACGGGCATATCGAAGCCTTCTGGGTGGCGATTGACAAATCGGCTGACCCCCGATACTTCGGCTGCGCGTAAAATAGCGGTGTCATCGGCGAAACGCGAGCCGAAGGTGATGTTATCTTTGACACTGCCAAAAATTAAGGAAATATCTTGTGGTACATAGCCAATTTGGCGACGTAAATCAGTCGGGTCAATTTGCCTGATATCGGTGCCATCGATCAAAATTGAGCCCTCTTGGGGTTCGTACATACCGAGCATTAGCTTCTCGATGGTACTTTTACCCGAACCAATACGGCCAATAAAACCAACGCGCTCGCCAGCTTTAATTTTAAAAGATATATCATCTAGTGCCTTAATTGGCTGTTCTGGGTAGCTAAAGCTAATACGTTTAAATTCAATATCGCCTTTAAACGTTGGCCGGTGCAGGTACTTCTTCCCGGGTTCACGTTCCACCGGTAAGGCCATCATATTGGTTAGCGTATCAAGAGAAGTACGGGCTTGGTGGTAGCGGGTTAATAATGAGGCGACTTGCCCAACCGGAGCCAGCGCGCGGCCGGTTAAGATGGTGCAGGCAATTAAAGCACCCATGGTTAGCTCGCCCTCAGATATTTTATAAACACCCAGCACCACGACAGAAATAGACGCCATTTGGGTTAAAAAAGCGGTGAAATTGACGGCCATAGAGGAATAAAAACGAGACTTAAGGCTTAAACGAGAAATATGACCAATACTCTGTTCCCATTTACCTTGCATTTGCCCTTCGGCCCCCGAGCTTTTTATCGAGTCTAAGTTACTAAGGGACTCAATGAGGATGGCGCTTTTCTGCGTCGAGTGTTTGAATAATTCATTAATGGTGTTTTTAAGGGGTTTTTGTACTGCCATGCCTCCCAAAATAGCTAAGGGTAAAACGCATAGAGGGATAAGCGCTAAGTTACCACCGAGCATGTAAATGACGCCAAGGAAAATAAATAAGAAGGGCAGGTCGATTAAGGTGGTTAAGGTCGCCGAGGTTAAGAAGTCTCGAAATGATTCGAACTCACTTAAATTACTAGCGAAGGCACCGACAGATTTGGGCCTGTTTTCCATTTTAATGCCCATGACTTTTTCAAAAATAGTCGCGGACAAAATTATATCGGAACGTTTCCCGGCAACATCGATGAAATAGCCTCGTAGCCCCTTCATGATGAAATCGAAGGTAAAGACAATCGTTACCCCAATCGCCAATACCCAGAGCGTTTCAAGCGCGTGGTTCGGTACCACCCGATCGTATACGTTCATGATAAACAACGGCGAGGCTAAGGCGAATAAATTAATTAACAGGGATGCCGCTAAGGCTTCACCATAAATAGGCCATGACTTGTAAATAACGTCCCAAAACCAGTGTTTAGCCTTTGGAATGGCGGAGTCTTCCGCTCTTTCATCAAAGCTATGGTTGACTTGAATAAAGAAAGCCGCGCCGCTGTACTCCTCGTCGAGGGTGTTTACGGGGATTGTTTTTTCGCCGCTATCGGTTTCTGGAAGAATGACCGTGCAAGAGTCGCCTTGTTGGGCAATCAATACACAGGTTTTGTTGTCTTTTAGCAATAAGACGGCAGGCAATACTAAATTGGAAATTTCAGCGAGCGGGCGACGTACTAGGCCGGTAGAAAAGCCTGCGCGTTGGGCGGCTCTAACAAATAATGAAGGGCTGAGTTTATTGTCGACCAGCGGTAGCCCGGCGGTCAATGAATCGGCTGAGTGTGGTGAGTGTAAGAGTTTACAGACAGATAGTAAGGCTAATAATAAGGGGTCGTCATGGCCACCTATCGTTGATATTTTTTCTGGGGTAGTATCGAGTGCAGCTGTCATTGTCTATCCATATAGCTGGGAATTATGCGTTAAACGTCTAGTTACGCGGGCTAGGTTTGATTATTATTGTCGAATTAGTGATACTAACTCAATTTTTAGAAAATGCAATCGGAGCCCGTAATATGCCTTATGTTCAGCGTAGTGAGCAAGGTGAAATCACCTCGTTAAATGATTCGCCCAGTAATGATAATAATGAGTGGTTAGACGATAATCATGACGATGTGCTCGGTTTTTTGCAGCAGGGGGGGCGAGCTAGTGCATTAAAACAATCGCTCGATGCGAGTGATGTTGATATGGCGAGGGTGATGGAAGATGTCATCGACATCTTGATGGAGAAGCAGGTGTTCGTTTTCACTGAATTACCGGAGGCGGTGCAAGATAAGTTAAATAAACGTAAACAACTACGCGAAGATGTGAATGCTTTAACTAACTTAATTGCCGAGGAAGACGATATTTTGTAAGGCGTGTTTTTGTGGGGAGCGCAGAGCTGGGGGTGTGTATATATGGAAACGCTCAGTGAGCGCCCATTAGTCGGCGCGTTCAAAAAGGCATCGGGTAGCGCCGTCGAAGGGCGTTAATTTCGCTCAGAAGCTCATCGGACAAATCTAGCTTAATGGCGTCAATATTGCTTTTTAGTTGTTGCATGTTAGTGGCGCCAATCAAGGTCGAGCTGACAAAAGCTTGTTGATTAACGAAGGCTAGGGCCATTTGGCAGACGTCTAATTGATGTTCTTTTGCCAGCTTAATATAGGCCTCAATGGCAGCGTCTGTTTGCGGCGATAAGCGGTGTTCACGCCGCATATCGAGACTTAAACGCGAGCCTGCGGGGACCGCGCCGTTTAAATATTTTCCGCTGATCATGCCGCGTGTTAGCGGTGACCAAGCCAATAAACCACAGTCTTCTTGCAGTGCTATTTCGCTAAGGTCAGGTTCAAAGTGGCGGCATAATAATGAATATTCATTTTGCATCGAAACGATGCGCGGTAGCGAGTGTTTTTCCGATAATTCCAGATACTTGCTGGTTGCCCACGCAGTTTCATTGGATAAACCAATATGGCGTATTTTTCCCGCAATAATGAGCTCATTCAGCGTTTCGAGTACTTCGATAAAGTTTTTTTCTAGTGCTTGTTTATTGGCCTGCGGTGCGTACTGCCATATTTCACCAAAGTGATAGGAACCACGGTTTGGCCAGTGCAATTGGTAGAGGTCAATATAATCGGTTTGTAGTCGTCGTAAACTGCTGTCTACGGCGGCCATAATATTGTTTTTGTCGATGACGCTGTGGCCATCACGAATCCACGGTAAGCCAGGCCCGGCAATCTTCGACGCCAGAATGACTTGCTGACGGTTTTTGTTGCGCGCGAACCAGTTACCAATAATTGTTTCGGTGGAACCGTAGGTTTCAGCGGTCGGTGGAATCGCGTACATTTCTGCGGTATCAAAAAAATTAATACCTTGCTCCAAGGCGTAATCCATTTGTTGGAAGCCTTCGGCTTGGGTATTCTGCCTGCCCCACGTCATGGTGCCCAAGCCGATTAAGCTGATCAGTAAGTCGGTTCTACCGAGTTGTTTATATTTCATTATGGGCTCTCATCTATCGGCTGATAGGCTGATTATCGCTATTTCTTAGCTATAAAAAAAGGGCTTTCATCAGAAGCCCTTTTTTGTGATGCGTTTACGCGGTGGTTTAAAAAGATAAACCAACGTCGATGGAGAATTGATCCATACAGAGTTCGACGCTATCGGCTGGGTTAAATAAATGCCCGCCGGAGACGCATTTTTCTGGTGCGTACATAAAGGCAACGTCGAGTAAATTGCCATTGTCTAAGGTTTTGCTGAAGCCGGCCGTATAGTGTTGTTCGATGGTGCCGGAAGCAACGATACTGAAGGTTACCTCATCGCTTGGGATCGGTTGTTGGCCGTAACTTGCACCGATACGCCAAGTCAAATCATCTTGTTGCGACCAGGTGTAACCCACTTTATAGATAGTCATATCGTCCCAGCCAAAACCGACCTTATCACCCAGTTGACCACCCGTCAGTAAACTACGTGAGGTATTGCCAATGGCGTCAGATTGACTGTATTGAATTTGCTGAATATCGGCAGTTAATACACCCGGGCCAATGTCGGCGGCTAAACCAATTTGGGCGTGCGCAGGGATGTCAAACTCACCGCCATGGGTGAATAGACCGGCGTAGTCATCGAAGGTGTTTTTGATTTTTGTTTGGTATGACGCGGCGAGTCTCAAGCCTGGTGTTACTTCAGCCAACACACCGATTCGCAGACCTAGACCGAAGGCGTGGTCATAACCGTTGTCGCTGAGGTTGCTGGGGTCGGCGGAGAAGCTGGCAAAACTGTTTAAGCCTTCCATTCTGAGATACGAATAATTCAAGATCGCGGCAATTCCCCAAGAGGCTTTGCCATCGGCAAACTTTCGCGAATAATTGAGGTTGGTGAAAATTTGTGCGTAATCTACACCCGTATGGTCGGCGCCAAATGTGCCTGCGCCAAAAGGGGTGTCGTGTGAGGCGTAATCGGTATTCATTCCGCCATTACCATAAATGGCTATACCGATAGAAGCCTTTGAGCTGATCGAGCGGCTCAAAGCCATCGAAGGAATGAAGAAGTTCTCGCTATCGCTATGCACGGTGGCGCCAGGAAATGGTGGGAACGCTCCGATTGGGCCTTCAACGCTGTAGCCTCGGCTCGGCGAAAAATATTGTAAATTGATATTGTTTTGTTCGCCAACAAATACCACACCTGCTGGATTTATTGAGGCAATTAAGGCATCTTGCGGGAAGGCAACACCACTGCCGGCGATACCGACTTGCTTGGCGCCATAACCGAGGGCAAATAGGCCATTGGAGGCTATAGCCTGAGGAATAATCGCGCTGCTAGACAGCAATAGGGCCCCGCTGATAGCGGCTTTATAGGTGCGAAGAGAGTTTTTCATGAGGGTCTTATAATCAAGGATTCTAAAGACGCGCGATTATAGGCCTCTTAGGTTATTAGGTCAATTTGCAACTTAATAGCGATTCATCTTGTCGACCCAAGCCATGCCAATGGCGGATAACACGAAGGTGATGTGGAGGATGACAAACCACATCAGTTTGTCGTTATCGATGTGTTCAGCATTCATAAACTTCTGTAATAGGTGAATGGAGGAAATAGCGACGATAGAGGCGGCGACCTTTTGTTTTAATGAACCGGAGTCGAGTTTACCCAGCCATGATAGTTTCTCTTCACCTTCGGCGATATTAATGCGCGAAACAAAGTTTTCGTAACCACTCAGCATCACCATGATAATTAAGCCACCAACCAATGACATATCGACGAGGGAGAGGATCACCAGCACCATATTGGATTCGCTGGTGGATAAAATAACGGGGAATAGGTGGAATACTTCTTGGAAGAATTTAATGCTGAGTAAGACAAGAGCTAAGCTGAGGCCCAAATATAATGGTGCTAGTAACCATCTGGCGGTGTATAAGGCCCGTTCTAGTTTTGATTCGAATGAGTTCATTTCGTTAAATTAGCATATTGAAGACAGCTCATTATACCCTGCGATATTATGAATGTTTTATCACTTAGCAGCCCTTCTAACTCTAGTGCATAGTCGGTAGTATAGAATGCTTACATAAACGGTACTTTTTAAGTGGCGTTAGGCTTAGAGCAGCAATTAAAATAAAAATATTGGCTTGCTGCCTGCGCTGTTGGTTAACGAGCGGCGTAAGTTCTGCGGATGTTGTTTACTAGAACATATAAGCCAATATGAGTGACTCAAGCGCATTAGCCTTTGCCGCTAAACAATAACAAAAGAGGGAGTAGGATGGAACGTCGTGGTTTTATAAAGTCATTAGGGGCCGGCGCACTGGCGGCCGGTAGTTTAGCGGTTGCTCCGCAAGCCGTTGCCGCGAAGGCTGAGTTTAAGTGGAAAATGATCACCTCGTGGCCTAAAAACTTTCCCGTCTTAGGCACCAATGCTAATTATTTGGCAAAAAATATTGAGCAAATGAGCGGCGGTCGTATTAGCATCAAAGTTTATGGGGCGAATGAGTTAGTACCGCCCTTTGAAGTGTTTGACGCGGTGTCTAGAGGCACTGCACAGATGGGGCATAGCGGGGCTTATTATTGGAAAGGTAAACATGAAGCCACGCAGTTTTTTGGCGCGATTCCGTTTGGTATGAGTGGGCAGGAAGTTAATGCCTGGTTGTATTACGGTGGTGGCATGGCGCTGTGGGAAGAGCTCTACGATAAGTTTAATTTAGTGCCGACGGCCACCGGTAATACCGGTGCGCAAATGGCGGGTTGGTTTCGGAAGGATATTAATTCATTGGCTGACCTGAAGGGGCTGAAAATGCGTATCCCTGGTTTAGGCGGCGAGGTACTTAAACGCGCCGGCGGTACGCCGGTCAATTTATCGGGTGGCGAGCTATTTACCTCCTTGCAATCAGGGGCGATTGATGCGACTGAGTGGGTGGGGCCCTATAATGACTTGGCGTTTGGTTTTCATAAGGTAGCAAAGAACTACTATTACCCCGGCTGGCATGAGCCGGGTTCAACCTTGGAAGCGATCATCAATAAAGATGCGTTTGCCGCGTTGCCGGATGATTTACAAGCGATCGTCAAACAAGCGTGTAAATCGGCGAATATGGATATGCTGGCAGAAAATGTGGCAAAAAATAATACCGCCTTAGACACCTTGGTGAATAAACATCAGGTGCAGGTTAAACGCCTGCCGGATGATGTGCTGGTTAGATTACATGGTTTGTCTTTAGAGGTGGTGCAAGAAGTTGCAGATCGTGACCCATTTAGCCGTAAAGTCTATGAGTCCTATACAGAATTCAGTCAGCGTGCATCGCGTTGGACGGATATTTCAGAGTTTGCTTACTTACAAGCGAGGGCTTTGTAGGGCGACGAGGGTAAGCTTCAGCACTAAAAACAGGGAGAGAGATACGATGGAACGTAGAGGTTTTATAAAATCGTTAGCAACGGGCGCATTGGCTGCCAGTAGTGTGACGATTGGCCAACGAGCATTTGCCTCGAAGGCCGAGTTTAACTGGAAAATGATTACTTCTTGGCCGAAGAATTACCCCTTATTAGGCACTAATGCCAATCATGTCGCTAAGTTGATTGAGCAAATGAGTAACGGGCGGATTCGCATTAAGGTGTATGGGGCGAATGAATTGGTGCCGGCTTTCGAGGTCTTTGATGCCGTTTCTAGGGGGACTGCGCAAATGGGCCATAGCGGGGCCTTTTATTGGAAAGGTAAACACCAAGCGGTACAGTTTTTTGGCGCAATCCCATTTGGCATGAACGCGCAGGAGGTTAATGCGTGGCTGTACTATGGCGGGGGGATGGAGCTATGGGAGGAGTTGTACGATCAATTCAACCTGATACCTGTCGCAACGGGAAGTTCTGGTGCGCAAATGGCTGGCTGGTTTCGCCACGATATTAATTCCTTAGAAGACCTAAAGGGGCTGAAAATGCGAATTCCTGGCCTAGGTGGCGAGGTGCTCAAGCGTGCGGGTGGTGTGCCGGTTAATCTACCGGCGGGAGAGATATTTACCTCCCTGCAATCGGGGGCGATTGATGCAACCGAATGGACAGGGCCTTATCTCGATTTGGCCTTTGGTTTATATAAAGCAGCAAAAAATTATTATTACCCCGGTTGGCATGAGCCGAGCACTACGATCGAGGCGATGATTAATAAAGACGCGTTTGTCGCCTTGCCAGCTGATTTACAAGTGATTGTCAAACAGGCCTGTAAATCGGCCAATATGGATATGTTAGCGGAGAATGCGGCAAAAAATAATATTGCCTTGGATACTTTGGTGGATAAACATGGTGTGCAAGTGAAGTGCCTGCCTGATGAGGTATTAACGCGCTTGAGTGGCCTGTGTTTAGAGGCGGTGCAAGAGGTGGCGGAGCAGGACCCCTTTAGCCGTAAGGTGTATGAGTCCTATAACAACTTCAGTCAACGTGCGTCTCGGTGGACGGATATTTCAGAGTATGCCTATCTGAAGGGGCGCTCCCTAGAAGGGAAAAGTTAACGACTAACAACACCGGCTTAGCAATCGCCTAAGCCGGTGTTTTGATAGTTTAGCTTAAGACAGCCGCTGCCATAGTGATAATTGGCTAAAGCTATGTTGGAATTTTCGCCGAGTATCTCGGATAACGAAGGGGACATCACTGGGTTCGCTTAGTAGCTTGAAGTGGCCTGTTAGCTGGTCTTTTAAACCCTCGAAGCTGGAATAGGCTTCGCCATTCTTACGGAAACCGCCCAGCCAGTTTTCTTTTGGGGTGAACTCCTCAAGCCAGGTATAAGGCGAGGCAATCGCTAGTACGCCGCCGATGTTTATTCGTTGACGGATGTTAGCGAGGAATACCGCTGGGGTACGAAGCCGATCAATTAGGTTGATCGCCAAGACTAAGTCATAGTTGTCAAACTGAGGTTTTAGATTGCTGGCATCGCCTTGGATGAACGTAATATTTTGTTGTTGGCTTAAGCCCAGGTCGGTTAATGACCGTTCGTGGTAGGAGACAATGTCACCTTCCTCAATTAACTCGTAATGAATAGCACCTTTTTGCTGCATTTGGTGGGCGATACGGATAAAACGCGCAGAGAAATCAATGCCAGTGACCTGTTCAAAGTGTTGTGCTAATTCAAACGAGGCGCGACCCACCGCGCAGCCAAGGTCCAGTGCGCGAAGCGTGGGGGTCTCTGTGAGTTGTTGCATACAAAGCCGCACGCAATGCGCAGATAAGTCTTCAACCTCAAAATAATCAGGCCCATAGTGGAAGTGACAGTATTGTGAGACGGCGGTATCGCTTTCATACATAGCAGTGGGTTTCTCGATGGTTTGGTTAGACTCTACGTAACGAAAGCCCGCGTGTTGATAAAAATGGCGTCTAAAGGCATAACGTGCGTGTTTGGTGGCCTCGTTGCCGGTGGAAATCCAGCTGCCGCCTTTGATTAAATTATGTCGAGTATCGAAGGTGGGGGTTGAAAAGTCATCGTATAAGGGGTGCACTTCAAAACCATCAAATCCACTGATCGGGGTTTCTGTCCACTGCCATGCGTTACCGATTAAGTCGTGGAATTCACCAAAGGCAAAGAGGTCGACAGGGCAGGCAGAGGCCCAGTGCTCAAGATTGATATTGCCGGGTGCGGAGGCCCAGTCGGGTTGGTTGGGGATATCATGCAGCTGATGTAAATGTAACCATTGCTCCTCACTCGGTAGTCGAATCAACTTGCCGCTAGTTTCACTCAACCAATTACAAAAGGCTTTGGCTTCTAAGTAGTTGATTTCCACCGGCCAATTCCATGGCATAGGTTGTTCGCTTAACAGGGTTCTTAACTGGTATGTATCGGCTTTTTTAACCCAGAACAGCGGATGCTCCGGCTTTTTATACTGTCGCCACTGCCAGCCTTCCTCGGTCCAAAAGCGCTGCTGCTGGTAACCACCCGCTTCAACGAAGCCGAGGAATTCAGCGTTTGATACTAAATATTTGCTGGCGGCAAAGGTTTCCACGTCGGCGGTTTTATTACCGTATTCACAGTCCCAGCCAAAGGTGGGTTCGCTACGCTGCTTGCCAAGCTCGATGCAGCCACTTGCCACCTTGATAAGTTGATTGTCGGGTGCTTCGCCAGCGTGGGGGCAGACGGGCCATGCGTCGTGTTGGCGCAGGTGTTTCAGAGGTATCTGGCGGATAATCGCCGAGGAAGTTTCAATATGAATACGCTGGTGCTCGATGCCCATTAAGATGCCCCAGAAGTCGCTGTGCCAGTCAATCGGGAGTTCTAGCGGGGTGGTGCTGATTAACTCATCGAGTAGCCCTAAGACGATGGCGCGGTATTCACGCACCTCGTCAATACTCGGCCAGTGGTAGTTGGCTTGATTTAAGTCATCCCAAGACATCTCATCCACACCTACCGCGAAAATCGATTCAAAATGCGGGTTGACCCGTTGCGGAATTAACGAGGCTAGGCTGAGCTTATTGATGAAAAAGGCAGGGGTGTGGCCATAATAGAACACCAGAGGGTGGCGTAGGGATTCTGCGCGTAGGTAGAACGCGGCGTCGTCAATCAGCGTTTCGTACAGCTGCTCTTCGAGTAAGAAGGTGTTGTGTAAGTACTGGCGGATCTCGCTTCTTTTTTGCTCGACGTCGTCGCTGTTGAGTAATACGGTTCGGCTCGTTGTGATGCTGGCCCCGTCGTCCCTGATACTGCTTAGCATGCTCAATCCTTTTATTGTTTTAGCCTTAGTTTATTACTGGCTTTGGCAAAAGCAAAGCATCAGGAGGGCTATTTGTGTAGATCCTTTTGTTTAGCTGCCGTAAATAGTGGCCGGTAACCAGGTGGCGAGAGCAGGCCAGAGGGCAAGTAAGCCCAGCAGTAACAACTGAATTAAGATGAAGGGCAGCACGCCCTTATATATTTGAGTGGTTTTAATCGATTCAGGGGCAACGCCGCGTAAATAAAATAACGCAAAACCGAAGGGCGGGGTCAAAAATGATGTTTGTAAATTGAGCGCAATCATAATGCCGAGCCAAACAGGGTTTATGCCCATGGTGAGTAGAATCGGAGCCACGATGGGTACGACGACAAAGGTGATTTCTATGAAGTCGAGCACGAAGCCGAGTAGAAACATCACCAGCATCACCACCACCATCGCGCCAAAAACGCCGCCGGGTAGGTCGGACAGTAATTCTTCAATTAACTCATCGCCACCAAAGCCTCTGAATACTAATGAAAATAATGAAGCGCCAATCAGGATGAAGAATACCATCGCGGTGACTTGGGTGGTTTCGCGGGAAACGGCGCGTAGTTGCTCAATATTCAGTTGTTTTTTTGCGTAGGCCAAGAAAATAGCGCCCATTGCACCGACTGCAGCGGCCTCTGTGGGGGTGGCGATACCGCCAATGATAGAGCCGAGTACGGCAACGATTAGGATCAGCGGCGGAAATAAACCCTTTGCTAGGTCGACGAATAGATGGGTATCGGACTGACGCGCGGGCAGCGGCGGGCAGGACGCGGGTTTAAAGAAGGCCATTCCCGCGAGGTATAATAAGTACAGCAGGACCAATAATAAACCGGGAATTAACGCGCCGGCAAACAGGTCGCCAACGGAAATGGTATCGGGTGAGAAAATCCCCATATCAAGCTGTGCTTGTTGGTATGACGAGGAGATGACGTCGCCGAGTAATACCAACACAATCGACGGTGGAATAATTTGCCCAAGGGTGCCCGATGCGCAGATCGTACCGCAGGCTAAGGCGGGGTCGTAGTTGCGTTTTAACATCGTCGGTAGTGATAATAAGCCCATAGTGACGACGGTTGCGCCGACGATGCCGGTGCTGGCAGCCATTAACATACCCACTAAAACGACTGAAAAGCCGAGCCCACCAGGTAGGCTACCGAATAGCTTCGACATGTTTTCTAACAGGCCTTCGGCTACCTTTGACTTTTCCAGCATCACCCCCATAAAGACGAATAAAGGCACGGCGACTAAGGTATCGTTTTCGATAATACCAAATAAGCGATTGGGTAGTGCTTCAAGAAAGACGGGGTCGAAACTACCGGCGTATTCACCGGCCAAGGCAAAGACTAAGGCGGTGCCAGCGAGGGTGATAGCAACCGGGTAGCCCATCAGTAAAATGATGAAAACCGCGGCAAACATCCATAAGGCGATACTACCGTCCATGTTGATCTCCGGTCAGGGTGCGCACCGATTTCAGTGCTTCTGATAAGCCTTGCAGGGCTAATAATAAAGCGAGGCCAGGAATCAGGCTCTTGAGTATGAAGACGGCGTCAATTCCGCCCGCTTCGCGTGAACCTTCGTAATAGGACCAAGAGGCGGCAACATAATCCCAGCTGATATAGGCGATAAATAGGCACACCGGCAGTAATAAAAATATCGAGCCGAGCAGGTTCACGATGGCTCGGCCTCGTTCTCCCCAGCGTTGGTATAAAATATCCACCCGTACGTGGCCGTCAATTTTAAGCGTATGGGCAATGGCCAGCATAAAAACGCCGCCGTGTAGGTAGGTGATGGATTCTTGTGCGGCGATTGAGCCAAGGTTAAAACCATAACGCAGTAGCACAATGGTAAACATAATGAGTACCATCAACGCGGTAAACCAAGCCACGATATTGAAAAGGCGTTGGTTAAAACGATCGATAAGGTCAATAGATTTATTGAGCATGCGGCGGGGCCTTGATCTATAAAGAAACGAACATATTACAGTGCTCGGGTAAGCAAATACAGCGCTATCCAAGTGTTAGTTAGAATTTTTATCTGGTGGCTCAGTCGGGGTGGGTTTTCTTGCTGAGAAGGTACGAGGCTTAATTTAAGCGGCAATTGTCGGGGGCATTCCGCCTAGACATGAGGATCGATTTCATCGCCTCGGGGTCTTTTATATGGGTGATTTCGCCAGCTTTTGGGAAGTGTACATCGCGTAATCTTGATAACCAAAAACGGAATGCGGCTGCGCGGATAATGATCGGCCAATGTTGAACTTCTTCTGGGGTGAATGGGCGAATGGCTTGGTAGGCTTGGATAAAAGCGTCGAAGCGCTCTTTGTTTAAGCTGCCGTCGTTTTCTATGCACCAATCATTAACGGCTACCGCGATATCGTAAGTCAGGTAATCGTTACAGGCGTAATAAAAGTCGATGATGCCGGATAATTGTTCGCCTGAAAATAGCGCGTTATCGCGGAATAAATCGGCGTGAATGACGCTTTTTGGTAATCCAAGTTGACTGTATTCGGCTTGAAAGGCGAGTTCGTCGCGAATAATATCGGCGCTGTGCTGGTCGACCAAGGGAATCAGTAACTCGGAGGCTTGTTGACGCCAGTTTGCGCCACGACTGTTTTCACGGCTAATATCAAGGCGTACGCTGGCTTGATGGAATTGAGCCATCGATTTGCCGAGTACCGCGCACTGTGTGGTCGTGGGTTGTTCAACATCGCTACCGGCGAGTCTCTCAACCAAGGCGGCTGGCTTGCCGTTGAGGGTCGATAATAGCTGACCCTCCTTATCACGAATAGGTTGTGCGCTGGGCACACCATTATCAGCGACAAACGCCATAATATTTAAAAAATAAGGGAGTTCTTCGGCCTTCAACTCTTCAAATAGGGTGAGTACATAATCGCCTTCGGTAGTGGAGACGAAGTAGTTGGTGTTTTCAATACCTGAACTGATGCCTTGATAGCTGACGAGTTCGCCGAGTGAATAGTTTTTTAAATGGTGAATAAGTTGAGCACGCTCAACAACCGTGTAAACAGACATAGTGTGAAAATCGAGTGAATTATATTGGGGTTTTACCAGCTAATGAGCAGCCATTGAGGGATGTTCATGCCTTCTTCGAGCGCGGAGCGTCGAGTCTCTAGGTCGCCGTCGCCATCGCTGTCGACTAAGTAATAAGCGGGGGCGTTGGCGGGGGAAATTTTTACCATATAAACGCGGCCATTAACGCTATATTCGGTAATGTTCTCCTTCGCTTTACGGGTGATGGTAATATCCGGTGCCATGTTTTCGCCGCTAACAATCTGTGCGGGCAATTCAGGTGGCTGCGGGATGATTGCTGGGCGAATCTCTTGTGCGGCAAGTTGCGACGAGGCGCAGAATAATAAGATTAAGGTGATCGGGAGTATGCAACGCATATATATGCCTTTGAGCTATCGGATAAGCTAATTATGCCATTATCTGCGGCGCTTTTGTAAAACTTGCGGTTTACAGCTCGAGTAAGACCTCCTCTTCTTTGGCTGACGGGGTAAACCCTCGTTGCTCATAAAAATTAAAAATAGTTTCCAACACCTCATCGGCGGTTTCGCAAATACTAAACAGTTTGAGGTCATCTTCGCTGATGGTGCCGGCGGCCAATAAACTACTAGAAAACCAGTCAATGAGGCCCTTCCAAAACTCGCCATTGATGAGAATAATGGGGATTTTTCGTGATTTGCCTGTTTGCACTAAGGTTAATATTTCGGCTAGCTCATCTAAGGTACCAAAGCCGCCTGGCAGTACCACATAGGCTGAGGCATATTTTACAAACATCACCTTGCGGGCAAAAAAGTGCCTGAAATCTAGGCTGATGTCTTGATAGGGGTTGCTGCTTTGCTCGTGGGGTAGGCGGATATTAAGCCCGATGCTCATTGATGAACCATTAAAGGCACCTTTATTGGCTGCTTCCATAATCCCTGGGCCGCCGCCGCTAATGACCGAAAAGCCGGCATTTGATAAGGCGAGGGCAATTTCCTCTGCGCGCTGATAATCTGGCTGGTCGGCTTGGATGCGCGCCGAGCCATACATGCTGATGGCGGGTTTTACGTGGGATAGCTGCTCAAAGCCATCAACAAACTCGGCAATAATCTGAAAAACCTTCCATGCTTCGCGTTTTTGTTTGCTCATCACGGCCCCCTTGGCTGTTTTGCATGACATGTCGTCTGATACAGACAGTATAATCGGTGGATGAAAAATTACTGGACGGTTTCATGACTGAAAAAACCCTGGTGCTGGTCGACGGCTCATCGTATTTATTCCGTGCTTATCACGCGGTACCCTTATTAAGTAACTCTAAAGGTGAGTATACCAATGCCATTTTAGGGGTGAGTAATATGCTAAAAAAACTGGTGGATAGCTACCCTGATGCCTATTTTGGGGTTATTTTCGATGCGCCGGGGAAAACCTTTCGAAATGAGATGTACAGCGAGTACAAGGCGAATAGGTCGGCGATGCCCGAGGAATTAAGAGAGCAAATAAAGCCCTTGCATCAGTTGATCAAGGCGATGGGCTTACCGCTGGTGATGGAGTCGGGAGTGGAAGCCGATGATGTTATCGGCACGCTGGCGCAACAGGCCGAACAAGCGGGTTTGCAGGTTGTTATTTCAACCGGCGACAAAGATATTGCGCAGCTGGTGACGAACAAGATTTCCTTGATCAATACGATGAATAATCAGTGGTTAGACCCTGCTGGGGTGATCGAGAAGTTTGGGGTGCCTGCGTCGAAGATTATTGATTATTTGGCGTTGATGGGAGATACCTCGGATAATATTCCAGGGGTGCCGAAAGTCGGGCCAAAAACGGCGGCTAAGTGGTTAGATAAATTTGGTTCCTTAGATCAAATTATCGCCCGAGCCGATGAAGTGAAGGGCAAGGTCGGTGAAAGTTTGCGCGCGCATCTAGATGCAATCCCTTTGTCTAAAGCTTTGGTGACGATTCGTTGTGATGTGCCACTGGATGAATCGCCGCTAGACTTGATTCGGCAGCCGGCGGATACCGCAACGCTGGCCGAGATGTTGGCACATTTTGAATTTAATAGTTGGTTGAAACAGCTGGATGTTGGTCTTGTGACGCGGACGGAGCCTGTCGAGGAAGAAGCCGAGGCGGCGGAACCGGTGAGTGAGTTAACGGTGGATACGGTGTTGGATGAGGCCAGTTTCAATGCTTGGCTGGCGAAACTCAGTGCAGCCGAGATCTTTGCTTTCGATACTGAGACGACCGCGCTGGACTATACCAAGGCGCTGATTGTTGGTGTGTCCTTTTCGGTTGAACCTGGGCACGCAGCCTATGTGCCATTGGCGCATCAATACCCCGGTGCGCCGGAGCAGTTGTCGAGGCAATGGGTGTTGGAGCAGCTGAAACCATTATTAGAGTCGACGAGCACTCTTAAACTGGGGCAAAATCTTAAATATGACGCAAATGTGCTGTGTAATCACGGTATTCAACTCGCGGGGGTGGCGCACGATACGATGTTGCAATCCTATGTGTGGAATAGCACCGCGACTCGACACAATATGGATGCGCTGGCCGATACCTATTTGGCTTGTGCCACGATTCGTTATGAAGAGGTGGCGGGTAAAGGCGCAAAACAAATTTGTTTCGATCAGGTAGCGATTGAGGTAGCGGCCCCGTATGCGGCGGAAGATGTGGATATCAGCTTGCGCTTGCACCGGCATCTATTCCCCCAGTTAGCAAAGCTGGAAACCTTGAACTATGTGTATCAGCAGATTGAAATGCCCTTGTTACCGGTACTCGCTCGTATGGAACAAACGGGCGTACTGGTCGATGCGGCGATGCTGCAGCAGCAAAGTGTCGAGTTGGCGGCAAAAGTTAAGGTATTGGAGGATCAGGCGCACGAGGTGGCTGGGCAGCCATTTAACCTAGCTTCGCCAAAACAAATCCAGGAGATTTTATACGATAAATTGGGTTTGCCGGTGTTGAAGAAAACACCGAAAGGCCAGCCTTCTACCGCCGAGACGGTGTTGCAGGAATTGGCGGTTGATTTTCCCTTGCCGAGATTGATTCTTCAGCATCGGAGTTTGAGTAAACTACGTTCAACCTACACCGATAAATTGCCAAAACAGATTAATCCGGTAACCGGCCGTGTACATACCTCGTATCACCAAGCGGTGGCGGCAACGGGGCGCTTGTCCTCGTCGGATCCTAATTTGCAGAATATCCCAGTGCGCAGTGAAGAAGGGCGGCGGATTCGACAAGCTTTTATTGCCGAACCGGGTTATAGCGTATTGGCGGCGGATTATTCGCAAATTGAATTACGCATCATGGCGCATTTATCGCAAGATGCGGGTTTATTGCAAGCCTTTAAAGAAGGCCTAGATGTACATAAGGCGACTGCTGCGGAGGTGTTTGGGGTGGCGCTAGAGCAAGTTGAAGATCATCAGCGGCGTTCGGCGAAAGCGATTAATTTTGGTTTGATTTACGGTATGTCGGCCTTTGGTTTAGCTAAACAGCTCGATATCGATCGGGCGGCGGCTCAGGGTTATATCAACCTTTATTTCGAACGCTACCCTGGGGTGAGGCAATATATGGATGAAACGCGCGAGCTGGCGCGGCAGCAGGAATACGTTGAAACGTTATTTGGCCGTCGTTTGTACCTAGCCGATATCAATGCAAAAAATGGTCAGCGCAGACAGTATGCGGAAAGAACGGCGATTAATGCGCCGATGCAAGGGACCGCCGCGGATATTATAAAATTAGCGATGTTGGCCGTCGATAGTTGGTTGCAAACCGATAAGCCGCCGGTGCGGATGGTGATGCAGGTGCACGATGAGCTGGTGTTTGAGGTTAAAGATGACTATATAGAACAGGCAACGGCGATTATTCAGCAGAAAATGAGTGGGGCAGCGAATCTGGATGTGCCCTTATTGGTTGATGTTGGAGTGGGTCGTAGCTGGAACGAGGCACATTAACAATTAAAGCAGCGCCACCAGCTGAGTGACGCTGCTTTAAAGATAGTTATTTAGCGGGTGTTTCTAACATGAGCTTTAGGTTCTCTAAGCCCGCACGATAAATACCGCGTACGCTTTTTTTCACCTCCTCTGGGTTGGCGTCACCGACGGTGCTAAAACTACCCATCCAAATAAGGGAGCTGCCGCCCTGATCATTGTCGCGAACGGCATACCAAGCGATGTAGTTTTCAACGGGGAGTATCGCAGGGTCAACTTGTTTTATTCTATAAGTGAAATTGCGGTGTTCCTCGTTAAAACGTACCAGTTCTTCGGTAATCGTTGGCCCGCCAAGGTTGGCAACACGGACACTGCCTGGATTGTTGGCATTCGTGGTGGTTTGGCTAGTCACGGCGGGGTGCCAGCTAGCAATATCATCAAAATTCTTTGAGTTCTCCCAGACTAAGGAGGGGAGAGCGGCAATCTCAATCTTTTCGGTGACGGTTAGTTCAGCGGCTTGAATAGCCGAGCTAATAAATAGACTCAGCAATGCACTGGTTATGATGAGGGATTTACGCATTGTTTCCTGTGGGGTTTGTTAGTGAATGATCGATATGGTTGGATTTAACTTCTGTTGTTATCGGTTTTGAGCTTGTTACAGCGAGGATTTTGAGGTGTTGAGTAAAATACAGGCTTATTCTTGAACTTTTGAAAATAACGAGGGTCTATCGGGTGTGTCTTCAGAGGCACGACCTACTCATTCTCCTCCCCCCCCCTCCCAGTTTGAGTAGGTGTTCCGGTTTGCAATAACCGGATGTTATGAGCCCTGGTAGTTGTTTTCCAGGGCTTTTTTTTTGTCGCTATTTTTCAGTCATTAGGTGAGCGTCTAACCAACAATGAATTTCTTCAATGCCTTGTTTCTTCAGCGATGAAAATAACTCTACTTGTACCTTGGCGGTGGACTCTTTGAGTAATTTTTGTGCGGCAAATAAGGCGTTTTTAGCGGCATTACGGTTGAGTTTGTCAGATTTTGTTAGCGCAACATAGACGTCTAAGTTCAAGTGTGCGGCGTAGTCAATCATTTGCATGTCATACTCGGCCAGGTTGCGGCGAATATCGACCAGTAGCACGAGGCCATTCAGCGCTTTACGCTTTTCTAAGTAGCGCTCGAGTTCTTTTTGCCACTTGATTTGTATGTCACGGGGCACTTTAGCGTAACCGTAACCGGGTAAGTCAACTAGGCAGCGTTGTTCGTCGAGCTGGAAATACACCATTTGTTGTGTTCGACCGGGTGTTTTACTGGTTCGAGCGAGGCTTCGTTGATTGGTTAGGGTGTTGATTGCACTGGATTTTCCAGCATTTGACCTGCCGGCAAAGGCAACCTCGTATTCAACGTCTTCGGGGGTCGTTTTCAGATTGGGTGCGCTAAGGAGGAAGGTGGCTCGGTGGTAAAGAGGGTTCATGATGCGGTCTACGTTCGTTGTTTGCTTTATTGTACCGGACTGGGTGATTTCAGTGTGCCTAACAACAAATGTCGTAGAAAAAGGCTAAACTGAAGCTGGTTTTATTGTAAAATTTGGCTTAAAGCTGACAACAACTTGGTTAATTGGAGAGATAATATGCAAAAGATTTTATGGGTAATGGCTGTATTAGCGTTATTTGTTTCTACTTCCTCAGTGGCTGGTGATGTGGCTGCGGGTAAAGCAAAGTCGGCGCAATGTGCCGCTTGTCATGGTGCTGCGGGCATTAGTCCAATGGGTTTGTATCCCAATCTAGCGCAACAAAAAGAACAGTATTTAGCCAAACAGATGAATGACTTCCGCTCAGGTACGCGTAACGACCCAACTATGAAAGCGATGGCGAGTGCTCTAACGGATGCTGATATTGCAAATCTTGCGGCGTATTACGCAAGTATCAAATAAATTTTAAGAACGGAACAACGATGAAAGTAAATGTATTGCTAGTTTGTTTTTTAACCGCATTGAGCTCAATGAGTGTTTTTGCTCAGGGTGATGTGCAAGCTGGACGCGCTAAAGCGGCTATGTGTGCGGGCTGTCATGGTCCAAATGGTAATAGCTTAAATCCAGTATGGCCTAAGCTAGCGGGTCAGCATGCTTTTTATATAGAAAAAGAACTGCATGATTTTCAAGATAACAAACGCGTTAATGCGACCATGGCGCCGATGGTGGCTGGTTTGACTGATCTGGATATTGAAAACTTAGCGGCGTTTTTTGCCAGCGTACCGTCAACGGTAGAAGCTGCGAGAGCGGATCAAATCACCCTCGGTGAAAAACTCTATCGTGCGGGTAAGGTTAGTAATGGCTTGCCAGCGTGTATCGCTTGTCATGGGCCTAATGGTGCAGGTAGTGCGCCGGCGCGTTTTCCTCGAATAGGCGGGCAACACGCGGCTTATTTGGTGCAGACACTAAAGGATTTTAAAGCCGAAACGCGTAATAATGATCACCAAGCGATGATGCGTGATATTGCTGGGCGTATGAGTAATAAAGAAATAGAGGCGGTTTCCTCATATATTTCTGGCCTACACTAAGTCGGTAACCTTTATCGGAAGGGCAACTCGTTTGCCCTTCCTTACTCTTTAAGCTAGTGATAGGCGGCCTAGCCTTCATTAGGCCTCATATGAATAATCAATCCTCAGCTCCAGTCAAACCAGCAGCCTTACTGCTGAAGTTTTTAGGTTCGATGAACCTCGCGATCACCTTGTTGGTCGCGCTCTCTATTGCGGCCATTATTGGCACGGTGTTACAGCAAAATCAGCCGTATACCGATTACATTATCAAGTTTGGCCCGTTTTGGTTTGAGGTGTTTCAAGCGCTAGCTTTGTACGATGTTTATTCGTCGAGTTGGTTTTTGCTGATTTTGTTTTTTTTGGTGATTTCCACCAGTACCTGCATTTATCGAAACAGCCCAACTATGCTGCGTGAAATGCGCGAGTATAAACAGAATATCCAGCTGAAAACCCTGCAAAATTATACTAATAGCGATAGCTGGCAGTTGAGTTGTAGCATGGCGGAGGCGCAAGACGTGGTGCAAAAGCTGTTGCCGCATAATGGTTATAGTGCGCGTTTAAAAGAGCAACCAGGGCATACGCTAGTGTCGGGTATGAAAGGCGGTGGTAGCCGCTTAGGTTATATCTTTACCCATTTATCAATTGTGTTGATATGTTTGGGCGGCTTGATTGACGGTAATGCCATCTTGAAGGCGCGTGAAATGCTCGGACAAATTGTGCCGGAAACGCGGAATCTGCCCGCTAATGAAGTACCCTCGATCAGTCATTTATCCGCCAGTAACCCATCTTTCCGTGGCAGTGTATCGGTGCCGGAGGGCAGCCGTACCGATGTGACCTTTATTAATTACCGTGATGGTTACCTGGTGCAAAACCTGCCGTTCTCGATTGAAGTCAAAGACTTCAGGATAGAGCACTATAGGAGCGGACAACCCAAATCCTTTGAGAGTGACCTCGTTGTGCACGACGAGCGATTAGCCGAACCATTAAAACAAACGATCTCCGTTAATCACCCGTTAATCTACGATGGTTATGCTATCTATCAAGCGAGTTTTTCGGATGGAGGTTCTGAAGTGAACTTTTTAGCCTGGCCATTGAGTGACGGTGGTGAACAAGCCTCAACGGTGAGTACTAAAGTAGGGGAAGGGTTGAAGATGAGCTCGTTCGAGCAACCCTGGGTGCTTGAGACATCAAATTTCCGTTTATTTAATATCAACCCATCAGAGGACCCGGCTAAGAAGTTTAAAAATATTGGGCCCAGTGTGCAGTTTAAAATGCGCAATAAGCTCGGTGAGGCGAAGGAGTATTTAAACTATATGCTGCCAGTTGAACGAGAGGGTGCTTATTATTACTTGAGTGGGATGCGTTCCTCGCCAGCGGATGAATTCAAATACCTGTATATCCCGGTTGATGAGGCGGGTGGTATCGAACGCTTTATGCGTTACTTGAATGCTTTGTCGGACGCATCGTTAATTCGTCAAATTGTGGCAAAACAAGGGCTCACTAGCTCGCCATTACCGTTGCAGGAATCAGCTCAGCTGAATGACGCGATGGTTTTGTTGGCGGCTTTGTTCGTAGAAAAAGGCATGCAAGGGGTTGTTGCGCAGGTTGAGGAAAACGTGCCGCTGGAAAAACGTGATGAGGTGGCTAAGCTGTATGTGCGGGTGTTGCAGCAACTATTGGCGGCGGTGTACGTTGAGGTGTTGGCAGAAGAGGGTGTCGATGTTAGTTTAGGCATTGATGAAAAAAGAGCGGTGTTTTTTGATGCGGCAGCGGCTGCGATTGGCGCGATAGGTCGTTATGGTTCACCGGTGTATTTACAGCTGACGAATTTTAAGCACCACCAAGCTAGTGGCTTACAGATTGCGCGCGCACCGGGTAAAAATTTAGTGTATCCGGGTTGCGGCTTGCTGGTGTTGGGTGTGTTTTTAATGTTTTATGCGCCGGAACGTCGTATCTGGGCTTGGTTAGAGCCGACGGAGCAAGGGGTTAAATTAGTGTTGGCTGGACATGCCAGTAAAAATAAAATGGATTTTGCTAAGCAGTACCAACAGTTACGGGATCAATTTGATCGCGTATTAACGAGTTAAGGGCGTTTTATGAATAGTACGCAAACGGCATTACAGTTTGAATTGAACCAGCGTTCATTTTGGAAGAATTTAACCGTGTTCGACTGGTTGTGGGGCTCGCTGGTCATGCTTGCGACGGCTTATGGCTACAGTCGGTATGTGGGGTTGATGGATGTTTATGAGCAGTCCATCTTAGTGGCGACAGGGGCTAGTTTAATTGCCCTAGGTTGGCATTGGAAAGAGATTCGTTTATTGTCATTAGCGGTTTTTTTGCTCAGTATTTTTGGTATTAGTCGCTACGTTAATGGCTTGGCCGATGCGCAAACGGATTTTTTCCTGAAGTTTTTAGTCTCGAGTCAGTCGGCCATTATGTGGATGAGCGCGCTTTATGTATTAGCAACGCTGACATACCTGCTGTCGTTTGTGGCGCGTGCAGAATTTGCCGGCAAGGTTGCCAGTGCGATGACTTGGTCGGCAACGACGATGGGCCTCGTTGGCCTGATGGTGAGATGGCGTGAATCATACATTATCGGTTTGGATGTTGGGCATATCCCGGTGAGTAACCTGTATGAAGTATTTATTTTATTCTCCATAATAACCGCCTTATTGTATTTGTTTTACGAGCGCCGTTACCAAACGCGGGTGTTAGGCGTGTTTGTATTGCTGGTGATTAGCGCGGCGGTCGCTTTTTTGCTTTGGTATGCCTTCGATAGGAATGCGGCGGACATCCAGCCCTTGGTGCCTGCGCTGAAAAGTTATTGGATGAAAATACACGTGCCGGCAAACTTTATAGGTTATGGGGCTTTTGCTCTGGCCGCGATGGTCGCTACGGCGTATTTAATTCGGCAGAAAGCAGAGCGGGGCGCAGCCAATGGCTTGGCAATGACCTTGCCTGAGTTGGAGATTTTGGGTGACCTGATGTATAAGTCGATCGCGTTAGGCTTTGCCTTTTTTACCTTGGCGACGATATTAGGTGCATTATGGGCGGCGGAAGCTTGGGGTGGTTATTGGTCGTGGGACCCTAAAGAAACCTGGGCGCTGATTGTCTGGCTGAATTATGCCGCTTGGTTACATATGCGTTTAAGCATGGGCTGGCGTGGTAATCCGATGGCGTGGTGGGCAATTATTGGTTTATTTGTAACCTTGTTCGCCTTTTTAGGGGTGAATATGTTTTTATCAGGTTTACACTCATATGGTGAGTTGTAAGGTCTTAGCAAAGGAGAGGGAAATGCAAAAATTATTGATATTACTGACGGTGTTTTTTTTCAGTTATGCGGCATCCGCACTAGCGGCCGAGCCTGCCGCGTATGTGGCGGGTAAAGATTATAGTTTAATCACGCCGATACAACCCACCGACACGGTTGATAAGTTAGAGGTGGTGGAGATTTTTTGGTACGGCTGTCCACATTGTCACCAATTTGAACCAACACTCGGGCCTTGGACGAAAGACTTGCCTGAGGACGTGGGTTTTTATCGCTTGCCAGCTATTTTTAGTCCCTTATGGGAAGTTCACGCGCGGGCCTACTTTACCGCCGATATATTAAATGTGCTCGATGAGTCACATAGTGCGCTCTTTCATGTGTTACACGTGAAAAGAAAGAAGCTCTCCACCCTAGAGAAGTTAGCCGATTTTTATGTGCAGTATGGCGTCGATAAGGCGTTATTCGAAAAAACCTATCACTCTTTCGTGGTCAATACACGCGTCGCTAGGGCAAAGGAAATGGTTACCCGTTATGGTGTAGAGGGTGTGCCAGCGATGGTGGTGAATGGTAAGTACTTGATTACAGGGCCGATGGCAAAGAGCTATGAAAATATGCTCAGAATCACCGACTTCTTATTGGCTAAAGAGCGTGCCTTGAAGTAAATTATTCGCCGCCTATACAGGGTGAAAGATTTAGCGCTTAAGTTTGTTTAGATCTCAGCGACAATTTTTTTCAAGGCTGGCGTTTAACTGTTGCCGCCGTTTGTCTTTGTCGCTTTCACTCAAGCGCCGATAGTTTCCTTCGCCGTCTTTGTAAGAGCGGTTGCCACTTAATTCTAGCGCCGCGAGTGATTGTCTGATGTTGGCGCAGTTTTCTTTCATCTGTTGTTGTTGCTCGGCTCGCTGTCTTGTTTCATCGTGAGCGGCCTGACGCTCGGCATTTGACTGGGCAATGGCATCGGCGCTTTGCTGTAGTGATTGGCCGGCCGTTTGCTCCTGGCTGATGTGTTTCTTGATATGGATTTTTTGCCGAGGAATAGAGCGATCGCGCGGTGGGCTCTGGCTATATTGCGGCACGTCTTGCTGGTTAGTCCAGTGATAGATAGCGGATAGATTGGCGCTACTGTATAGCAGGCAAATAATAACTAATGTATGGCGCATCGCGACTCCCTACAATTTAAGTCTCATTGAGGGCTTAAGTATATACCAGCGAAGCGTTAATGAAAGGGGCTTCTAAGTGATGCTCATTCAGTCCGCTGTTAATGAGTAGTTTTAGTCTAGAGCGATTAGCTGTGGCAGGCTTAAAATAGAGTCGTCATGAGTTGTCAATATAATATTTTCATAAAAAATATTGACTGTTATTGCTATCACTGGTATTTTGTCGAGTTCGATTGCGTGTCGTAATTGGGCCTAGCAGAATTAGGTTATATTATTTTGAATTTGGAGTGTTTATTGTGGAGCTAAGTGGCGGTGAAATCGTCATCCAGTCCTTGAAAGATGAGGGCGTGGAATACGTGTTTGGGTACCCTGGTGGGTGCGTCCTACATATTTATGATGCTATTTTTAGGCAGGAAGATGTCAAACACGTGCTGGTCCGTCATGAACAAGGGGCAACACACGCGGCGGATGGTTATGCACGAGCATCAGGCAAACCTGGAGTCGTCTTAGTCACATCGGGCCCTGGTGCTACTAATGCGGTAACAGGTATTGCAACCGCTTATATGGACTCCATTCCAATGGTGGTGATTACTGGGCAAGTCCCTAAAGCGGTGATTGGCTCGGATGCTTTCCAAGAGGTGGATACGATAGGTATTACCCGGCCTTGTGTGAAACATAATTTCCTCGTGAAAAATGTGGGTGATATTGCCGAGACGATGAAGAAGGCTTTCTACTTAGCGACATCGGGGCGCCCGGGTCCGGTTATTGTAGATATACCAAAAGATATTACCGACCCGAATATTAAAGTGCCTTATGAGTACCCAGCTGAAATTAGCATGCGTTCATATACGCCGCCAGTGAGTGGTGATATTGGGCAAATAATTGAAGCCGTTAAGCTGATTAAAGAAGCCAAGCGCCCTGTTATATATAGTGGTGGTGGTGTTGTGCTGGGTGAAGGCAGCGCGGAGCTTAGAGAGCTTTGTCGTGCATTGAATTTCCCAGTGACACAAACACTGATGGGTTTAGGCGCCTTTCCTGGCACAGACCCGCAGTTTATAGGCATGCTGGGTATGCATGGTACCTATGAAGCGAATATGGCCATGCACAACAGTGATTTAATTATCGCGATTGGCGCTAGGTTTGATGACCGAGTGACCGGTAAGGTGGATGAGTTTTGTCCGCATGCAAAAATCATCCATATTGATGTTGATCCCGCATCGATTGCAAAAATCATTGAAGTTGACGTCGCTATTGTTGGCCAAGTTAAACCAATTTTATTAGATATGTTGGCGCAAATTAAGCACTTGGATGAAACCTTTGACCGTGCTCGAATTGCCGATTGGTGGTTGCAGATTGACCAATGGCGCGCCACCGACTGCATGGCGTACGATACGACCACGGGAACGATTAAGCCTCAATATGTGATTGAGCAATTGTACAAAGTAACGGGCGGTGAAGCTTATCTAACCTCTGATGTTGGTCAGCACCAAATGTTTGCTGCGCAGTTCTATCCATTTGATGAGCCTCGTCGTTGGATTAACTCCGGCGGTTTAGGAACCATGGGGTTTGGTTTGCCAGCAGCCATGGGGGTTAAGTTTGCCCACCCAGATGCTGATGTGGCTTGTGTTACCGGCGAAGGCAGCATTCAAATGTGCTTGCAAGAACTATCAACCATGTTGCAATACGATACACCGGTTAAGGTTATTAACTTAAACAATGGTTATCTGGGGATGGTTCGTCAGTGGCAAGAGTTTAGTTACGATAGCCGTTATTCACACTCTTACCTTGAAGCCTTGCCAGACTTTAAAAAGTTGGCGGAAGCCTATGGGCACGTCGGCATGACCATTAAGAAAAAAGAAGATGTGGAGCCGGCTTTACGTGAGGCATTTGCGATGAAAAATCGCACCGTATTTTTAGACTTTTTAACGGATACGAAAGAAAACGTTTACCCGATGATTGCTGCGGGTAAGGCGCATCACGATATGATGATGGGGCCTAGCTCAAAATATAAGAGGAATGAACCATGAGTCGCCAGCATATAATTTCGATGTTATTGGAAAATGAGTCAGGTGCCTTATCTCGTGTTGCAGGCCTGTTTTCTGCACGAGCTTATAATATCGAGTCGTTAACCGTAGCGGCGACCATCGATCCTTCCTTATCGCGCTTAACCGTCGTAACGGTCGGTAGTGATAAGGTGATCGAGCAGATAAAAAAGCAGCTTGATAAATTAGTGGATGTGGTCAAACTGATTGACTTGTCTGAATCATTTTCCCTAGAACGGGAGTTGGTTCTACTGAAGGTGAAAAAGAGTGACGCTACCGAACAAAAAATCAGCGATTTAGGCGCTGATTCGATGGCATGCATCACCGATGAAACCGATGGTTTTTTAATTATTGAGGTGTCGGGTGAGAAGACTTGGTTAGATGACTTCTTATTGACCTTGGGCGACGATATAGTTGAAGTGGTTCGCTCGGGTGTTATCGGTCTTTCGCGTGGTGAAAGAACACTGACTCTGTAAGTAAACGACTCGTCTCTGAGTCACAAAATGGTAACGCTTTGCGCTAGCAAAGTGATTTGAATTATTAATAAAATTAGGAAAAAAAATGAATATTTACTACGATAAAGATGCCGATCTTTCAATCATCAAAGGCATGACAGTTGCTGTTATTGGTTACGGTTCACAAGGTCACGCTCACGCGAACAACCTAAAAGACTCTGGCGTTAATGTTATCGTTGGTTTAAGAGCGAGTTCTTCATCAGTGGCTAAAGCCGAAGCTGCTGGCCTTACAGTTAAAGCCGTACCTGAAGCTGTATCAAGCGCAGACTTGATTATGATTTTGACACCGGATGAATTTCAAGCTCAGTTGTATAAAGAAGAGATTGAACCTAACTTAAAAGACGGCGCTACTTTAGCGTTTGCCCACGGTTTTGCTATTCACTATAACCAAGTTGTGCCTCGTGCTGACTTAGACGTCGTTATGATTGCACCAAAAGCACCGGGTCATACGGTACGTAGCGAATTCACTAAAGGCGGCGGTATTCCAGATTTAATCGCTGTTTTCCAAAATGCTTCAGGTAAAGCGAAAGAGGTTGCATTATCTTACGCATCAGCTGTTGGTGGTGGCCGTACAGGTATCATCGAAACAACCTTTAAAGACGAAACTGAAACTGACTTATTTGGTGAGCAAGCGGTACTTTGTGGTGGTGCAGTTGAGCTTGTTAAAATGGGCTTCGAAACATTAGTTGAAGGTGGTTATGCACCTGAAATGGCCTACTTCGAATGTTTACATGAATTGAAATTGATTGTTGATTTGATGTATGAAGGTGGTATTGCAAACATGAACTACTCAATCTCAAACAATGCTGAATACGGCGAGTACGTAACCGGCAAGAAAGTGATCAACGATGAGTCTCGTGAAGCGATGCGCGAAGCACTTAAAAATATTCAAAATGGTGAGTATGCGAAACAGTTCATCATCGAAGGCGCAACAAACTATCCTTCAATGACGGCAAATCGTAGAAACAATGCGGATCACCAAATTGAGCAAGTAGGTAGCAAATTACGTGAAATGATGCCTTGGATTACGGCTAATGCACTCGTAGATAAATCTAAAAACTAAGCAATTCTTTAGAATATCGAAAAAACGGCCGTTTATCGGCCGTTTTTTTTACGATCAATAATATAGCCTGCGTTATACTTAATTCTCTATCTACAGATTATTCCTCAGATGAAAGCCACACAAAAACCTCGTTCCAAAGGCATTTACTTATTGCCTAACCTGTTTACCACCAGCGCCTTATTTGCTGGTTTTTATGCGATTACGGGGGCCGTTAATGGTCATTTTGAAATTGCCGTTATTGCGATTTTTATCGCGATGATTTTGGATGGGCTAGATGGTCGAGTCGCCAGAATGACGAATACTCAGAGTGAGTTTGGTGCGCAGTACGATAGCTTGGCTGATCTGGTTTCATTTGGTGTGGCCCCTGCGGCAGTCGCCTATGCCTGGGGTTTAGCATCCTTAGGAAAGCTGGGCTGGATGGTGGCGTTTATTTATGCAACCTGTGGCGCGCTGCGTTTAGCACGTTTTAATGTGCAACATAGCACGGCGGATAAACGTTACTTTCAGGGTTTGGCCAGTCCGGCGGCGGCGGCCTTAGTGGCGGGTTATATCTGGATGTTAGAGGCACATCAAATATCAGGGACGGCGGCGGTGTATGGTTTATTGGCAGTGACCAGTTTATCCGGTTTATTGATGGTGAGTAATATTCGTTACCATAGCTTCAAAGAACTTAATTTTACCGGCAAGGTGCCCTTCGTGGTCGCGGTTATTGTGATGTTGGTACTGGCTTTGATTTATGTTGCGCCACCGCTAGTCTTATTTGTTATCTGCTTGTTGTACGCCCTCTCAGGCATTGTATTAACGATTAGTTTGCTTAGACGCAGGCGTAAAGAAAAGAAGGCCGATACCGCTATATGAGGACGGCTGCTCGACACTTAGAGTACTTGGACGCGATGGGGGTTCAAGTCTGGTTCGATCGGCGTGTTACGCCGCAGGCATCGAATGTGGACGGTGGCAGTGTTCAACCGCGTTCAGTGGAACCCTTGTTTTTTTCGGGGTCGTTACCAGCACAAGTGATGGTTATTTCTGCTTTTCCTTCGTCGCAAGATGTGCAGCAGGTTAGCCCATTTAGTGGAGACAGCGCTCGTTTACTCGCTCAGATGTTACAAGCCTTGGGTTTACAGTATGACGAGTGTTATTTAATAAACAGTGCGGATATGCCAGCAACCGGCGATTCGCAATTGGATAAACAATGTTTGGCCGAGTGTCGCGCGTATTTGCTGCAACAAATACACGAGGTTTCACCGAAGGTTATTTTGTTGTTGGGCGAAGCGGCGGCGCAAAGCCTGCTTAAATCCTCGGATCCTCTAGTGAAATTAACTGCGGATCAGCCGTCGGTCGATGATATTGCGCTACCAATGGTCGTAACGCAGCCACTAGAAGGCTTATTACAGCAGCCGCTGACAAAAAAACAAAGCTGGTCTGAGCTGCAGCGGCTTAAAGAGTTTTTATAATAATGGCGATTTGGCAAGATTTTAAAGATAAATTAGGCCTCGGCGAAAAGCCAGCGCTGTTCTTACGCCCGCTGAAAGAGCGAGACCTGCAGCACGTGTTGCGGATAGAACGAGAGATGTATGACTATCCTTGGAGTGAGGATATTTTTAGGGACTGTCTACGGGTTGCTTATAGTAATTGGGCGCTGATCAAGGATGAGCAGTTTATCGGTTATGCCATTTTGTCGATTGCCGTTGGTGAGGCGCATATCTTAAATATTTGCCTCGACAAACAATACACCGGGCAAGGCTTGGGGCGACATTTTCTGGCTGAATTACTGGATATGGCGAAGGGTAAAGAAGCTGCGCGTATCTTTTTAGAAGTGAGGCAGTCCAATACGGTAGCGATTAACCTGTATCAAACGATGGGTTTTAAAAAAATAGGTCAACGCAAAAAATATTATCAGGCGGCCGATGGCCGAGAAGACGCGATGGTGCTGTCTTTAGAGATCGCGGACGCAGAACGTTAAAACGGTCTGTTAGGGCTTGCTTGCCGTATAATAGGCGGTTTTATAGTACGTGATTAATCAGCATGCCTAGCGAATTCAAAAAGCGGCGCACTTTCGCCATTATTTCTCACCCCGATGCGGGTAAAACGACGTTAACAGAAAAACTGTTGTTATTTGGTGGTGCTATTCAGACGGCGGGCTCGGTGAAGGGGCGTAAGGCATCACGCCATGCCACCTCCGATTGGATGGAGATGGAAAAAGAACGGGGTATTTCAATTACCACCTCGGTGATGCAGTTTGAGCATAATGGAAAGTTGTTGAACTTGCTCGATACACCGGGGCATGAGGATTTCTCTGAAGATACTTACCGTACCCTGACCGCAGTAGACTCGGCCTTGATGGTGATTGATTGCGCTAAAGGCGTTGAGGCAAGAACCATTAAATTAATGGAAGTGTGTCGCCTACGGGATACACCGATTATTACCTTTATCAATAAGTTAGACCGTGAGGGCCGTGACCCGCTTGAGCTGATCGATGAAGTCGAATCGGTGCTGAAAATTGAGTGCGCACCGATGACGTGGCCAATTGGAATGGGTAAGCGCTTTAAGGGCGTTTATCATATCTATAAGGATGAAGTACACGTGTTCAGCCCGACCCACGGCGGCAGGATTGCGACGGGTGAAGTGTTCAAAGGCTTAGATGACCCAAAACTAAAGGAATTACTCGGTAATGAAGGCGAAGATTTTTTCGAAGAGCTAGAGTTGGTACGTGAGGCGAGTACGCCATTTGATATTGATGCGTACTTGGCTGGCAAACAAACCCCAGTGTTCTTTGGTTCGGCGGTTAATAACTTCGGGGTGGGAGAGTTATTGGATGCCTTTGCCGAATACGCGCCTGAACCTCAATCACGACAAGCAACAGAGCGAGAAGTTAAGCCGTGTGAAGAAAGTTTTTCCGGTTTTGTGTTTAAGGTACAAGCGAATATGGACCCGGCACATCGTGACCGTATTGCCTTCATGCGCATTTGCTCGGGTGAATATACCCAAGGCATGAAGATGAACCATGTTCGTATCGCAAAAAACATTCAAGTGGGCAACGCGATTACCTTCCAAGCGGATAGTCGAAAAAGTGTGCAACAGGCTTTTGCCGGCGATATTATCGGTTTGCATAACCACGGTACCATTCAAGTTGGTGATACCTTTAGCCAAGGCGAGAAATTGAAGTTCGGTGGCATTCCATATTTTGCTCCTGAATTGTTTCGTCGTGCGGTGTTAAAAGATCCTTTGCGGATGAAAGCCTTACAAAAGGGCCTCAAACAATTAACCGAAGAGGGTGCGACCCAGTTATTTAAGCCGTTGAAGAATAACAATCTAATCTTAGGGGCGGTCGGGGTGTTGCAGTTTGAAGTCACTGCGCACCGTTTGAAGAGTGAGTACAACGTGGAGTGCGTGTACGATAATGCACCGATTAGCACCGCACGTTGGGTCAGTTCAGACGATCCGCAAAAGTTGGAAGAATTTAAAAAGAAAGCACACGATAACTTGGCAGAAGATGGCAGTGGTTATATGGTCTACTTGGCGACTAGTCGAGTAAATTTATCGTTAACCGAAGAACGTTGGCCTGATATTACCTTTAGCGCCACCCGCGAGCTTTAATAGCCAGTCAGTAAGCCCGTGCGGAGTGTTGGGGCTTAATAAATTTAAGCCGCTGCTTTGGATAAGGTCATGATGCTAACCAGGAGTGAATGATGAACGAGAAAAATTATACAATCGATGCCCTCGAACTTGGGCCCATGGAAAATTTTGTTTACCTGATTCAAGACCACGCCAGCAAGCGCGCAGCGATTGTTGACCCTGCGTGGGATGTAGCCAAAGCGATAGCGTTAGCGAATCAACGTGGTTACACCATCAGCGATATTCTACTCACGCATAGCCATCACGACCACATCAACGGTATCGATGACGTATTGCAGCAGTTTGATGCTGAATTACACTTATTAAAACCAGAAGCTGAGTTTTGGGGTGAGCACAGTGGTAAACCGAGTTTGCATTACGGTGGTGATAAAATAATATTGGGTGATACGGAAATCGACATACTGCATACCCCAGGACATACCCCGGGTTCTGCGTGTTACCACCTTGGCGATGATTTAATTACCGGTGATACGATGTTTGTTTTTGGTTGTGGGCGTTGTGATATGACGGGGGGAGATCCCGCGCAGATGTTTAAAACATTGAATAAAATTCGTACACAATTACCGGCAACGACGAACATTTTACCGGGGCATAATTATGCGGTTAGCAAGAGCAGCACGCTGGCTGAGCAAATTAGCGGTAACCCCTTTATGCAGCACCATAATGTAGAGGATTTTGTGCGTTACCGAATGAATACACCGGCGCGTAAAACACCGTATGAAGCTGAGCCACACGCCCATTGCGAACATGATCACTGAGGCTTAATGTAACAAAGCTCTGCTGAGGTCTAATCAGCAGGGCTAGACCACGGATGAGGGCCCGTCACAACGGCGAACTTAAAGCGGCTATTTTTTTGTGTACGGGTAGAGGCTGTTGTTATCGGCTCTGCCGCTGACAACAATAAATCACATTAAGCGAATTGAAGAGTGTCCAAGGGTACCGGTTTAGAAATACCATAACCCTGTGCGTAATCGACCCCAATGTCTCGTAAAATATCTAAGATTTGCTCGTTCTCAACAAATTCGGCAATGGTTTTAATGCCCATGATTTGGGCAATGCGGTGGATAGACTCGACGAACTCTTTATCCACCAAGTCATCGGTAATATTTTTGACAAAGTGACCGTCAATTTTTAGGTAGTCAACCGGCAAGGTTTTTAGGTAAGTGAATGAGGATAAACCGCTGCCAAAATCATCCAGTGAAAACCTGCAGTCACGCTTTTTCATTTCAGTCATAAAAGTTAGCGCGTCTTTGAGATTTGAAATGGCGGCGGTTTCGGTTATTTCAAAACAAATGCGATCGGTTGGCGTGCCGTATTGATCGAAAAGCTTGCTGGTTGCTTGTAGAAAGTGTTTATCACTGACCGAGATGCCCGATAAGTTGATACTGATGACCGGCAGTTTTTGCAGGCTTTTCGGTAAATCAGCAAAGTATTGACACACTTTTTCTAACACCCATCGATCGATGCTTTGCATTAAATTAAAGCGCTCGGCGGCAGGAATAAAACTATTCGGTGGAATAATTTTACCGTCTTGGTCGAGCATCCGTATCAGTACTTCATAATGTGCGGTATGTGGGTGGTGGATACTCGCAATTTCTTGTGCATACAAGATGAAGCGGTCTTCTTCTAAGGCCGATTGTAGGCGAGAAAACCATTGCATCACTTGCTGTGGTTGCTCATCGGTCGCATCTTGTGAATCATGCACTTGTACACGATTACGGCCTAGTGATTTGGCTGAATAACAGGCAGAATCGGCGGCGCTAAGGATTTCGGCGGCATTTCTCTCGCGACCACTGATCTTACTGAGGCCAATGCTCGCGCCGAGCATATAAGGTTTGTTATCGTGAACAAAACGATACTCTAAGGTGGCTTGACGTAAGGTGTTGGCAATCTTCAAGGCATTTTCTGCTGGACACATCGGTAGTAACACACAAAATTCGTCACCACCGATACGCGCTAGAATGTCATCTTTGCGTAATTGATCTTGAAACACTTGGCTTATTTGTTTAAGCAGTTTATCGCCGATGCCATGCCCGCAGGTATCATTCACAATTTTGAAT
Source organism: Cycloclasticus sp. 46_120_T64 (assembly GCA_002162695.1). Taxonomy (GTDB): domain Bacteria; phylum Pseudomonadota; class Gammaproteobacteria; order Methylococcales; family Cycloclasticaceae; genus Cycloclasticus. The sequence goes on from MAAM01000010.1 coordinate 149,258, forward strand.
TGATCGAGGTCGATATACAGCAGGTTATGACTATTGCCGTAATTTTTAGCGTCGAGCCGGTGTTCTTCGATTTTAGTTTCTAATTCCCGACGGTTGATAAGCCCTGTGAGGTGGTCGTGTTTGGCTTGCCAGCTGAGTTGGGCCGAGATATGCCGAGACTGGGTGATGTCTCTGAAGGTCATCACAGCACCTAATAAACTGTCGTCAAGGTCGATAATCGCGGCGATAGATAGGTTGACGGCATAAGTACTGCCATCGGCGGCTAGGAACTGATAGTTGTCAGAGTCGGTTAGTGTTTGTCTGTTGTCCAAACAAGCATTAATGGGGTGCGGGCAAGCGCCTATAGAGGCTTGTGCGATAGGACAAACATCGCGTAAGGTTTTTCCTCGCATGACATCTCTACTTAAGCCGGTGAGTTTTTCTGCTTTATCGTTAACCGAGGTGATACGTCCATGCTGGTCGGTGGTGATGACCGCATCGGCAATCGACATGAGGGTGACATTGGCCCACTCTTTTTCTCGTCGCATTTGCTCGGAAACATCGCGTAACTGCTTCTCACGTTTCACCGCGGCAGAAATGTCGGTGATTTCAATCAGGCAATGATGGCTGTCATGGCCTTTTTTGAGTGGGAACAGTTTTATATTGTGTTCGATATCCTTGCCGTTGCGGAAACTGAGTGGGAACACTTTCTTATTGAGTTTATGCGATAGGGTGGAAGGTAGCTGATGTTCTATGGCATCGCGAATCGCTTGTAATAAACGGGTTTTATCTAAAATGGGAAATATTGTTTCTAGTGGTTTTCCCTTGCTGCTCTCGAGAGTGTGCTGGCTATGTTTGCTGACCCAGTGGTTCCAATAAATGAGTTTTGAAAACTCATCGATAACGATGATGCCAAAACCGCAGGCGTTGAAGATGTCGCTCTGGTCGCGCTGTAAACTCGTGCTGCTGGGGCGTTTTTCTGTGCCTGCCGTCATATACCGAGCATCGTGTCGATTTGCTTCCGGACTTTGGTAATTGATTCTATATCCATGATAAAGGTGACGTGGCCAGTGATGTCTTGTTCGGCAATTTGAAACGACATTTTTAATAAGAGTACGAAGCTATCGTCACGTTGGCCTTCGGCAAATAATTCGTTGAGTTCTTCGTGTATATACTCTGGGGTGTCGCTACTGAGGTGTTCGTGAAAAACATTGGCTAAACTACTGATGCAAGCATTTAGGATGATGTTACCGATTTCGGTGATAGCTTCTTCTTCCATTTCACTGAGCTGCGCTAAGGGTAGCGCCTCACCCAAGACCGCCCTGACTAGGGAGATGCTGTTTTCATCGGTGAACAATAAGAGTGCATCGCCGCAAAACTCGCCGCTGAATGACTGCCTAACGCCAGAAATGGTATGAGGCGGTTTGTCATACAGCTGGTTGGGTACTTTTTGTTGGGCTAAGACTCGAATAATGGGGACGCTCAACAGTACTTCTTGGCGAACCATAGTGCTTAAAGAGGCAGTCGCTGCGCCCATGCCTATATTCAGTAATTCACCGAGGGCATCGAGGTGGATGTCGTCAAGGATCGCGTTAGGGTTGTTCATCATTAACCTATAAAGGCTGAAATATTATCGGCAGTAATCGGCTTGGGGATAAACTGGATATCGAGTGCCTGAGCTTTCTCTTTGATCGCTGTTTGTACATTGGCAGTGAGTAAGGCCATTTTTGCATAGGGAAATAGCGGTTTTAGCAGCGCGGCAAGCTCTAAACCATTGAGTCCAGGCATATTAAAGTCAATCGTAAATATATCAAAAGGTTGGGTTGCTACGAGTGCTAAGGCAGCATCGGCATTTTCGGCGGCTTCCACCTTCCAGTCGGGGTGTAAGTCGATAATAATCTTACTGAGGACCATGCGCGACATTGCGCTGTCATCGACAATTAATATGCTGCGTTGAGACATAGATAAATCCTGTTGTTTTTATTGGTTATTGTGTGAGCTAATAATAGTCGAGATTACAAAAAACACATTGTATAGTGATTTATCGTAGCCACGGGGGCTAATCACTAGGGCCCCGTCATTCATCAGCGTCGCTTTCTGGGTTTTTTGATACCGAGGCGACTTGGTTTCGCCCGCCATCTTTTGCTAGGTAAGTTGCGTGATCAGCACGGGCAAAAACGCTAGCAATGGTATCTTGTTGATCGCCAACAAATAAGCTACTGCTGCCAATGCTCGCGGTTACTAACAAGCCGGCAGGTTTGCTTTTTTCAATGGCTTGCCTAACGCTTTCGGCCTTAAGCTCTGCATCGCTAAGACCGCAGTGCGGCAATAAAATAACAAACTCTTCACCACCAAAACGGCAGGCGATATCTTCTCCGCGGCAGCAATTCAGCAGCGTTGCGCCGATACTCTCTAATACGCTATCTCCCGTAGGGTGGCCGTGTTGATCATTAATATCTTTGAATTTATCTAAGTCGATAACCAGCATGCTGAGCGGGTAGCCATGACGATGGGCTTGCTGAACCGTTTTGGGTCCGGACTCCATCATGAAGTGACGGTTAAATAAGTTCGTTAGCTGGTCTTTCATCGCGAGTTCTTGCAAGTGCTGTTGCTGAGTTTCTAGCGAATCTAGGCGTTTTTTTGAGGTAATTAGGTTTTGGCTGCGAACGATGAGCTCTTCTTGAATCACCGGTTTGACGATATAGTCGTTGGCTCCACTACGTAATATATCAAGTTTTTGCTGGGTATCACTGAGGCCAGACATGGCAAGAATGGGAATACTGAGGTGCTCTTCATTTTTACGAATGGCTTTCACAATGTCTAGGCCGGTGAGTGGGCCATCTAGGATAATATCGGTTAATACTAGGTCGTAAGAATCGTCTTCGAATGCCTCGAGTGCCTCCTCGGCGCGCTGGAAGTGGTTTATGTGGTGGCCTTGGTTACTCAAGGTAGCGATCACTATCGAGGATTGGCTGAGGCTGTCCTCGATATATAGGATATTGCCGGTGTTATGCTTGTTGTGATTGGTTTTGAAGGCTTGTCGCTCTAGAAAGGCGGCGAATTTAACCAGCGAATTTTTATGAAAAATTTCGGTAGCACCGGCGCGCAAGGCCAGTTCTAAGGTTGCGTTGTTTTCATTGGTGGTAATAATGACCAGCGGAACGGTTTGGCTATAACCGGCTATTTGGCGGATTTTATGGCAGAGCTCGGAGCCTGACATATCTTGCAACTCCATGGCTATGCAGATAAGGTCAAAGTTGCTGCAGTCCACAAGTTCCAAAGCCTCTTCACCGGTGCGTGTGAACAGCGCGTTGCAGTTGTTTTCTTCTAGCAATTGCTGGATGACTAATTGATAGACATTCGAGGGTTCGACCACCAGTACTTTATAGTTATTCATTATATGCTGCCTAGTGCTAGTCCTTGAAACGCATTAATCGTTTTGCCATATAAAGACGGCGGTGGCTTGTCTGCCGCAGTCCGTGTATTCAAGGGAGTCACAAATTGTCTTTACCAGTTCAAGGCCTCGTCCGCTATATTGTTGATTATCAATTAAAGGGCGGCTGATGTTTTTTGGCTCAAAACCATCTCCGGTATCTTGTACGCGAATTGTCAGCTTGCCGCCATTGTTATACGGTGCGTGGGTGAAAATCAATTTTATACTGCCTTCGGATAATTGTTCAAGCCGTTGCTGCTTTAAGTCGAAAAACTGAGCAAAGCCATCGGCGGAGAACTTTAAGCTGGAATCCAAGTTAAGCAGGCCGTGTTCGAGTGAATTAACAAAAAGTTCGGTGACCACCAAGAAAATAGATTCGCGAAAAGGGGTCAAACCCTGTATTTCCATTAATGAATTCACCAAGGCGGGCACTGGGTTGAGTCGCTTTAGGGTATTAAAATCCAGCGTCGAGGAAGTTTTCCAGCTCGATGGTTCGATGTGGACAGGCACCTTATGTAGCTCGTGAAGGCCCCATTTCTCTGCGCTGAAGTCGCAGCTGAGCCTGACCAAGGTAATGTCATCCTGTTGTGCTTGTTGGCCTCGGTGGGCATCGAGCGCATGCAGAATATTATCGAAGCAGGACTCCCGGCCAAGACGTAGGCAGTCTTCTACGCCGATCATGTCAAAGGCTTGGCCCTCGTTGTTTTCGGTTTCAATGACCCCGTCGGTAAACATGATTAACTGTTGGCTACTGCGTACGTGGTGGTGATGTTCAATCAGCTGCAGGTCGGGGCTGTCGATGATGCCTAAGGGTAAGTTATTAGACGGGATGGTTTTAATATCACCGCTTTCTGTGCAAAATAATAAGTGTTCGGGGAGGCCGCAGGTGATAGTGCTTAAATTATGGTTCTCACGGTCTAGGCAGGCCAATGTGGCTGCTAAAAACATATTAACGGGTAATAGTTTTTGTAGTTTGAAATTGATTTCTGCGGTTATTTCCCGAATACCAAAACCCTTCGCCGTCATCCCGTAAAATATTTCTGCGGCGGGTGCCGAAGCGAGCGAGGCGGTAATGCCGTGGCCGGTGAAATCGCCTAATAACACGTTGAGTTTATCGGCTGGAGTATAGGCGCACAGCAGCAGGTCACCGTTGAACTTCGACATCGGAGATAACGCCGAATGTAGGTTGGGTGATTGCATAAAACCGGTGCTAACGATGTTCTCGTAGACCGCTGCGGCGGCTTCATGCTCTTGAGTTTCTTGTTCTTGGAAGGCCTCGATTTCAGCTTTTTGCCGCATTTGTTCGTTATACAGCTGCTTTATTTTCAGCAGGGAACGGGTTTTTGCCGATAAGATATTGGCGTTAAAGGGTTTTTTGATGAAGTCAGAACCACCCACTTCGATACATTGGTCAAGGTATTTATCGCTATCGCCACCGGTGATGAAGATGATTGGAATAAAGCGTTCCGCTAGCGTTCTGCGAATAATGCGTGTCGCTTCAATGCCATCCATGACCGGCATTTCAATATCCATGAAAATGACATCGACCTGCTCGGGATCAAATAAATTGATGGCTTCTTGCCCATCCTTGGCGGCGGTGACCTCATAACCCAGCTCGTCGAGCATATGGTTGAGTAATAGGCGCTGAGTCAGGCTATCATCAACGATTAATGCCTTAGGTGCAGAGTTGTCTGCTTGATTAATGATTGACACTTGAGCGGGCTCAGGCCTAGTTCAAGGTGAATAATTGACCAAAATTGGCAATTTCTAAGATTTTTTTCACATCGGGTTTAGCATTGATTAAGGAAATACTGTCTTTATGGTCGTTCATCTTGTTTTTAAGCAGTAATAACATGCCTAAGGCCGAGCTATCCACGTATTCGGTGGTCCGTAGGTCTACAAAGACGTGTACGGTTTGTTGATTGATGGCGTCGATGGCGGAACGAAATTCTTTATGTATACCGAAGTCAAAACGACCTGAAATACTGATAGTGAGTTTGTTGTCCGTAGTTTGTGATGAAATACTCATAAGTAACCTGCTTGAAATTAACGTTAATTTTAATCATTAGCTAAGCCCCTTTTCCGTTAGCGGCTTTTTTGTATTCAATGTTTGAAGGTTAGCAGATGGTTGTTTTTTTGTCGGAACTTTCCGCTAGCAAAAATTATTTTTGGCTGCTCTCTATATATTAAAAGTGTTTTTATTTTGATAAATAAACAATTGAAAAAAAACTTTAGTTGCTTTCTTTTTTCGCGGCTATACTTCAGGAAACAATAAATGGGGGGCTGTTTATGTCAGAGGTCAGTAGTAATTACTTTGTTGCGGCTGCAAGCATTGCAGCTAAACTCGATTATGCGACCAAGGTTGCTCAACGTTTATCATTAACCGCGAGTAACGCTCGGGCCCTAACCCTGAGAGCAGGGCAAAGCGCCGCCGGTTTCCGCCCGTTAACCGATGCCATTCACCGTTTATCCGACATCACGGTTAGCTCATCCAAAAAAATTAATGCCATTGCCGCGGTGCTCAGTCGTATGGCGGTTGAGAAGTATCGTTCCGATAGCGCATTAAAATACTTTGACGCGGTTTATTTGCAAGCACAGGGCAGTCGGCACCTCGACAGCCTGAGTGACGTGTATGAGCGTACGAAGCTTAAGCAAAAAGAGTTAATGACTCAATACCAGCAAAAAATACAACAACTAACCCAGGAATTAGAAGCGGTTGAGGGCGAGCTACGCTCGGCCGTGGTACTGAAAGTATTGTGTCAGATTGAAGCCTCGCAAGCAGGCGCAACCTACCAAGACGCACTGAATAACGTCGCCGAAAATGTGGAAAATATTGCGGAGACGATCAAGGAACAGATTGTTTTTTCACGTCAACAAGTAGCCATATTACAGTAGGGTATTTAAATGAAAGCAGAGAAGCTATACGAGAATAATGACCACACATGGATTGTTTTTGGGCGGGATGAAGATAAGCCAGATTTAATTATTGATACCAATCAGTATATGGTGACGAGTAAGAAAAATTCTTTATTGATGGACCCCGGAGGGGTTGAATTGTTCTCCGCTATGTTGTCGGCAGTCATAAAAGAAGTGCCTGCGCAGAAAATCACCCACTTATTTGCTTCGCATCAAGACCCCGATATTATTTCTTCATTGGGTCTGTGGGACTTGGCGTTAACGGATGCAACCTTGCACTCGCCTTGGCTGTGGGAAGGTTATATTCGTCACTTTGGTATGCAGCATATCGAATATGAGGGTATTCCTGACGAGGGGAGTCGGTTGACTTTAGACGAGGTGGTTCTGGAGTTTATTCCTGCGCATTACTTGCATTCATCGGGTAATTTTAATGTGTACGATCCGAAGGCTAAAATTTTGATGTCGGGGGATATTGGCGCAGCCATGGAGGAGCCCGATGCGCCGATGTTTGTAGAAGATTTTGATGCTCACATCGGTAAGATGAAAATGTTTCATCAGCGTTGGATGCCATCGAATAAAGCAAAAAATGACTGGGTTAGGCGGGTTAGGCAACTTGATATTGAGATGATGTGCCCGCAGCATGGACGTATTTTTAGAGGGGCTGATGTAAAACGATTTTTAGATTGGTTTGAAAACCTAGAGGTGGGTGTACTTGGCGGTCGACGTTAAAAAACCGTGTTTGATAACGCGGTGATTATATTAAACCGCTGCTAGCCTTAAAGTTAACAAAGGCAATAAGGATTTGCTGAGAGAGCGTTTGTATTAGCGGCCAGGCTCTCTGCTGAACTAACCCAATGTTAGGTGTCATATATGAATATTAAACTGCAAAATGAATTGGATATCCGCCAAGTCGCGGAATTGAAACTACAGTTAAGTGAGGCATTAATGGCCGAGGGCAATATCAGTCTTGATGCCGCCGACGTCGATGCTGCCGATACCGCTGGTTTGCAATTATTAGTGGCCTTTGTTCAACAAGGCCGGTTAAAAAATAAGTCTATTGAGTGGCGTAACGTAACAGACTGTTTTTTAGCAACAAGCAAACTAATGGGGCTGGATGACAGCTTGGGTTTGAATGAGTCGGTATAAATGAACAATATGGGTTTGACAATATAGTTATAAACTAAACAATAGGGGAAAAGTATGGCTCGAATACTTGTCGTGGATGATTCTGCTTCAATGCGGCAAATGGTGGCGTTCACCTTGAAAGGAGCGGGACATGAGGTTGTTGAAAAATCCGATGGAGTCGAGGCGCTAGCGTGTGCAAAATCGGCAAGTTTCGACTTGGTTATCACCGATGTCAATATGCCTAATATGGACGGGATCACGCTAACAAAGGAATTGCGTGCCCTGCCCAATTATCGATTTACGCCGATATTAACGCTCACCACAGAATCATCGGCGGAAAAAAAGATGGCTGGTAAACAAGCCGGCGCAACAGGCTGGTTGGTAAAGCCGTTTAATCCTGATCAACTACTCGCAACCGCGAAAAAAGTACTGGGGTAAGTCAATGTCTATTGATATGTCGCAATTTCACGAAGCCTTCTTTGAAGAAAGTTTTGAAGGTCTGGAAATTATGGAGTCTGAGCTGCTAACACTGGATGTTGGTGAGGGGGATGTCGAGATAATCAATACGATATTCAGGGCAGCGCATTCGATTAAGGGAGGAGCGGGCACATTCGGTTTTATGAATGTTTCTGAATTTACCCATGTGATGGAAACATTACTGGATGAAATGCGCGACGGCTCACGGGAGGTCACTCAGTTCGCTGTCGACTCCTTATTAGAATCGGTCGATGTGCTCAGGAGCATGTTGGAAGCCGCGCGGGATAAGACCGAGGTGGACGAAGACATGGTGGCAGCCCGCTACGCGGTGCTGAATAACATCCTAAAGGAAAACGGTGGAGCCTCATCAGCAACAGATGATGCCCCAGCAGAGGCGACTCCCGCCCCGTTGGCGAACGAACAGACGGCTGAGGCATTGTGGACAGTCGATTTTATTCCACATGCTGATTTGTTGATGGCTGGTAATGATCCCGTGCGGATGTTTAGGGCTTTGAGCGAGTTGGGCGAGCTGCAAGTTAATGTTGACTTGGAAAAACTACCGCCTTTCGATGAGTTAGCGCCGGAAGACTTATGCCTGAGTTGGCAGTTGACCTTAAGCGGGGATGTTGCTCGTTCCGCTATCGAAGAAGTCTTTGAATGGGTCGAGGATGACTGTGATTTAATCATTACCTCCACAGGTGGTAATGCGCTGGCTGACTCGCCGCCAATAGTGGAGCCTGCGGCACACGTGGAAGCCGTTCCCGAAGCGGCTCCAGCTCCAGCCACTGCGGCACCGAGTGTAAACACGGCGGCTAGTGATAGCCCAGCGGCCAAAAAATCGGCGGCGAAACCGAAAAAAGCAACCGAGTCAGCATCGATCAGGGTGGGTATCGATAAAATTGATGAGATCATCAATTTGGTCGGTGAACTGGTTATTACCCAGTCTATGTTAGATCAGGCCGGTGACGACTTGGAAGCGAATGCGGATACCGTTGGTAATGATAGTGAATCGCAAAAAACCAATGCAGATATTTTATTGCGCTTAAGCAAAGGTTTAGCGCAACTGGAACGTAATACACGAGAGCTGCAAGATGGGGTGATGCGGATTCGAATGTTGCCGATCAGTTTTGTCTTTAGTCGGATGCCAAGATTGGTGCATGATTTAACCGGTAAGCTGAATAAAAAAGTTGAGTTGGTGTTATCGGGTGAAGAAACCGAGCTGGATAAAACGGTGATGGAAAATATCGGCGATCCGTTGGTTCATTTAGTGCGTAATGCTTTGGATCATGGCGTTGAAACCCCGGATATTAGGCGGGCCGCCGGCAAAGATGAAACAGGGGTGTTGAGCCTCAATGCATACCATCAAGGTGGCAATATCATCATCGAAATTAAAGATGATGGTGCGGGTATAAATAAAAAAAAGGTACGGGATAAAGCGATTGAAAAAGGCATTATCTCGGCGACCGACAACCTGTCTGATGAGGAAGTTAATAACCTGATTTTTGCGCCGGGTTTCTCAACTGCCGAGGTGGTGAGCGACGTATCGGGCCGTGGTGTCGGCATGGACGTGGTGAAAACCAGTATTAATAAACTCGGTGGCCGAGTTGTGGTGCAGTCGGAAGAGGGTAAGGGCTCTGTTTTTACTATTCGTTTGCCACTCACTTTAGCCATTTTGGATGGCCAGCTGGTGACCGTTGGTGGTGAGTCCTACGTTATTCCATTGATCGCCATTATTGAATCCTTGCAGGTCGATCGAGCACAAATTAATGCGGTGGCCGGTAAAGCCGAAGTCTATAAGTTACGTGATCAATATATTCCTATCATGAGGGCGCGGGCGGTGTTTGGTTTAGACGATAGCACCGATGACTTACACGACTCGTTAATGGTGGTGGTTGAAGTTGATGGCTCGCCGATAGGGATCATTGTTGATGAGCTACAAGGGCAGCAACAAGTGGTTATTAAAAGCTTAGAAACGAATTACCGGAAAGTAGAAACCATGTCGGGTGCGACCATTTTGGGGGATGGTACGGTGGCACTCATTTGGGATGTTAATGGCATGGTACGTGTACATAACAAGAAGTTAAATAAAGGCCTGATTAAGGCTTAGTCAGGACTTAATTGGCAAGAACAGTAGCATAGGAGCATACATGAGTACCTCATTACAGGCTGTTAGTGACGATGTTGAAGAAAGTGACAATATTCATCAAAACCAATATTTAACATTCTTGTTAGGGGATGAAGAATACGGCGTTGATATCTTAAGGGTACAGGAAATACGCGGTTGGGACTCGGTCACGACGATCCCGAATGCCCCAGCCTTCATCAAGGGGGTTATTAACCTACGTGGCACCATCGTATCTATTTTAGATTTACGTGAGCGTTTTGGCATCGAAAGTGTCGAATATAACGAGTTGACCGTGGTGGTGGTATTACGGGTCAAAGGTGAAGGTAAAGACCGGATCATGGGGGTCGTGGTGGATGCTGTTTCCGAGGTTTATCACATCGCCGAAAATGACCTGAAAGACCCACCAGACCTAGGTTATGCGATCAATATGGATTATATGCGTGGGATGGCAACGGTGGATGACAAGATGGTTATTATTTTGGATATCGATCAATTGATGAGCTTGAAAGAGATCGATGATGCAACCGAATCGGGCGAAAAGGCAGTAGAGGACTAGCGGATTATGCGGACATTTGCGGTGTTAAACCAAAAAGGTGGTGTCGGTAAAACGACGACGGCGATCAACTTGGCGCATGCGATGGCGTTGCGTGGACACCTCGTGACTGCGATTGATATGGATCCGCAAAACCACCTGACCGCGGGTTTGGGCCAAGAAACGCACCCACAGGTGGGCATTGATGAGGTATTGCTCGCCGAGTCAGATCTGCAAACGACTGTTATCGATGCTCGGCAGAATTTGCAGTTAGTGCCGGCCGGTACACGGCTATCGGAAGTGGAACAAGGTGCCAGAGGGGTAAAAGGCGGTTTGTTGTTGGCCAATGAAATTAAAAAACTGGAGCGGCAGGACTTCGTGTTCATTGACTGCCCACCCTCATCGGGCATTTTGTCGATGAACGCGATATTAGCCGCTAATGAAATTATTGTGCCGGTATCGAGTGACTACTTGGCCTTGCATGGAATGTCTCGTTTAATGGGAATCCTTAACCACGTAGAAAAGCGCTTGCACCATAAGATGACCGTCTGGGTGGCATTAACGCGCTTTCATGGGCGTCGACGTTTAGCCAATGAGGTGCGTGACAAGCTGGTTAACTACTTCCCCGGCAGTGTTTTAAAAACTCCGATACGGGAAGCCGTCGCATTAGCAGAAAGCCCGAGTTATGGGCAAACTATTTTTGAGTATCAAAAACGTGGCAATGGCTCGAATGATTATAGCGCCTTAGCCGACGACCTATTACATGGGAGGACTCGATGAGTAACATAGCGAAAACCCAGAAAAGGAAACACACACATCAGCAACCGATACACGGTACGGGCAAGCATAAACACGCTGTCAGAGACACCAGTTTTGTGAGCATGAGTGAAGCACGACAAATTGCAGAACTGGTATTTGCTGGCATTGCCTGGAGCGGCTAATCATTAACAGGGGGAGTAATGACGGATAGAAAGAAAAGCGCAAAAGACAAGACGCTGGGGTTTGACCCCTTGGCTTGGATGGAAGAAGAGGAGTCGGCGCCGGAACCTGTGGTAGAAAAAAAGCCAGCGGCGAAAAAACCCGCGGCGAAGGCGAAAGCAAAACCAAAACCAAAGCCAAAAGCAAAGCCCGCTGCTAAAGAGGCGGAAGTTGCGCCCTATGAGTCCTCGTTAGGGCTGGAGGTTGAAGTATTAGAAAGCAGCTTTGCTTTATTGGCGCCGGTTGCAGAAGAAATGATCGGGCAGTTTTATACCACCCTATTTGAGCGCTACCCCGGTGTTATCCCGATGTTTGAGAATACCACCCAAGCGCAGCAGGTCACTAAACTGGTGGCGGCGATAAAACTCACCATCGAAAATTTACGTAACCCCGATACATTGGTTGGCGTGTTGTTAGCGATGGGGGAGAGGCATCAAGGCTACGGTGCGGAAGAAGCGCACTATATAGCGGTACGAGATACCTTGCTGGAGGTCATGCAGCAATACGCAGGAGATCAGTGGACAGAAGAAATTAATGACGCATGGACGGGCGCGTTGAATCTAATCGCAGAAACAATGTTAAGTGCTTATAAAGGGGACGAGGGAGACATCATGAGTGAAGAACAAATAGCTGAATTGAACTACCTGAAGGCGGCGATACAGGGCGCAGAGACTAACCTAATGATGTGCGACGCCGATTTGAATATCACCTACGCCAATAGCGCGGTGGTTGAAATGTTGCGTAACCGGCAAACGGAGTTACGCACTATTTGGCCGGGCCTCGATGCCGATGCCCTAGTGGGGCAATGTATCGATCAGTTCCATAAGAACCCCGCGCACCAGCGTGGCCTCTTGGCGGATAAAAACCGTTTACCCGCCGAAGCGGAGATTGTTGTCGCAGGGATTACCTTTAAGGTGAATGCCTCCTTCATCGAAGGCGATGATGGCGAGTACGCCGGCAATATGGTGGAGTGGCAGGATTTAACCGAAGAAAAAGCGAAAGAGAAAGAAGTAGCGCGTTTGCAATCGGCGGTGGATAGCGCCCAAACCAACCTGATGATGTGTGACGCCGATTTGAATATCACCTACGCCAATAGCGCGGTGGTTGAAATGATGCGTAATCGGCAGACTGAGCTACGCACGATTTGGCCGAGTCTCGATGCCGATGCCTTAGTGGGGCAATGTATTGATCAGTTCCATAAAAATCCCGCGCACCAGCGTGGCCTCTTGGCGGATAAAAACAGCCTGCCAGCCGAAGCGTTGATCGAAGTCGCTGGGATCATCTTTAAGGTGAATGCCTCCTACATCGAAGGCCCCGATGGCGAGTACATGGGCAATATGGTGGAGTGGCAAGATTTAACCGAAGAAAAAGCGAAAGAGAGAGTGGTGGCGCGCTTGCAAGCCGCGGTGGATAGCGCCCAAACCAACCTGATGATGTGTGACGACGATTTGAATATCACCTACGCCAATAACTCGGTGGTTGAGATGATGCGTAACCGGCAAACGGAGTTACGCACGATTTGGCCGAGTCTCAACCCCGATGCTTTGGTGGGTGAGTGTATCGACCAGTTCCATAAGGACCCATCACATCAGCGGGCTTTGCTCGGCGATAAAAATCGTTTACCCGCCGAAGCGGAGATTGTTGTCGCTGGGATCACCTTTAAGGTGAATGCCTCCTACATCGAAGGCCCGGATGGCGAGTACATGGGTAATATGGTGGAGTGGCAAGACTTAACCGAAATAAAGGACGCCGAAAAACAAATTCAAAATATTATTCAGGCGGCCACTGAAGGGCGTTTAGACGATAGAATTGATCACGCAACGTATGATGGCGGGATGAAGGCCATTGCTTCGGGGGTCAATGACTTAGTCGAAACCTTTTCGTTACCTATTCGGGCTATTGGCAGCGTATTGGGGGATCTTTCCGAGGGTAACTTAGACATCCAAGCGAATGGTGAATATCTAGGTGAGATCAAAGACTTAATGGATTCTGCCAATACCACTATTGATAACCTACGTGACTCGATCGGTAATATCAGCACGGCGTCGGGTAATATTGCGGTGGCGACCAGTGAGATTGCCGCCGGCAATGCCGACTTAAGTAATCGGACGGAGCAGCAAGCGGCGGAGCTAGAGGAAACCGCGGCCAGTGTTGAAGAATTGACCAGCACGGTACAGCAAACGGCATCGAATTCAAAACGGGCGAATGATTTGGCCGAAGGCGCTAGTTCGCTCGCGACGAAAGGCGGCGATGTGGTGAAAGACGCGGTGGTGGCGATGAGTGAAATCAACTCCTCCAGCAAAAAAATCGCTGATATTATCGGGGTGATTGATGAGATCGCCTTCCAAACCAATCTATTGGCGCTTAATGCGGCGGTGGAAGCGGCGAGGGCGGGTGAACATGGACGTGGTTTTGCGGTGGTGGCCAGTGAGGTTAGGAACTTGGCTCAACGCAGTGCCGGTGCGGCGAAAGAAATTAAATTACTCATTAACGACAGTACCGATAAGGTGAACGAAGGTACCAAACTGGTTGATGAGTCGGGTGAGGTATTGGGGCAGATTGTGACCTCGGTGCAAGAGGTGAGTGCCTTAATTTCTGATATTGCAGCGGCTAGTTCAGAACAGGCGGCGGGTATTGAGCAGGTGAACGCCTCGGTGACTAATCTCGATAGTGTGACCCAGCAAAATGCGGCCCTGGTTGAGGAGTCATCAGCGGCGGCGATGTCATTACAAGACCAATCCGGTACCTTGGACAAGGCGACCTCATTCTTTACCTTACCCGCCTCGATGGTGACGGCTAAACCGGTAGCGACGAATCGACCAGCGGCTGAACCCGCAGCGCCGAAACCGAAACCCGTGGCGGCGCCCCAAGCCAAACCAGCGGCGAAACCCAAACCGATGGCCAGTGGCGACAAGGATGACGAATGGGATGAGTTTTAACGGCAGCTAGCATGTGTTGCCAACCTTGTTCGATAACAAGGTTGGCAACACATAAACCACTGAATTAGCAGGGCTGAGGCCTGTGCCGGTGTCAAAAATGGAGGGGATGGTGGTTGCGAAAAGGAAAGAAGGTAAACAAAGGGAGTTCGAGTTCACCGATGAAATATTTCAGCAGATTCGTCAGTTGGTGAAATTACATACCGGGATAGTGCTCGCAGATGGCAAACAAGATATGGTCTACGGGCGTTTGACGAGGCGTTTACGAGCGCTTGATTTGGCTGACTTCGGTAGTTATTTAGATATTATTCGACAGGAAGATGAAGAGGAAATTATTAATTTAGTTAATGCGATTACGACTAATTTAACCTCCTTTTTTAGGGAAGAACACCACTTTGATTATTTAAAGAGCACGGTGTTTCCGAGTTTGTTAGAAAAGAATGCTCCGACGCGGAAAATACGCATATGGAGTGCCGGTTGTTCAACCGGTGAGGAGCCGTATAGTCTGGCCATTACGGTGCAAGAGTTTTTTTCTGAACACCCAGACTGGGATGTGAAAATAATTGCCACCGACTTAGACTCCAATGTACTCGCGAAGGGGGCAAAAGGGGTTTACGAGATAAACCGAGTCGAGGGGGTGAATCCGGAGTATAAACGACGTTGGATGAAACGTGGTAAGGACGATAAGGCTGATTTAGTGAAAATGAGGGCCGAATTGCAAGGGCTGATTACCTTCAAACAATTAAATTTATTGCATGGCTGGCCGATTAACGGGCCTATTGATATTATTTTTTGCCGTAATGTGGTTATTTATTTTGATAAAGAGACCCAGCGTGGTTTATTTGATCGTTATGCCGATGTGTTAGCAGACGATGGCCATCTGTTTATCGGCCACTCGGAGAATATGTTTAATGTCTGTGACCGTTTCGATTCCTTGGGTCAGACGATGTATCAGCGAAGTAACTGATCGATGACGCATTCGAATATTAAACCAGACGATATGCCTAGTGCCTTGCCGGGCTTTGAAGATATTAACCGCTATTGGGATACCAGTCATGGTTATTATTCGGCGAAAATCCTACCCGGGCAATACTATGTTAGTAATAATGATGAGTTGATAGCCACGGTGTTGGGCTCTTGTATTTCAGTCTGCGTGACCGACAAGGTGGCCGGTATCGGCGGGATGAATCACTTTATGTTGCCTATTTATTCGCGAGAACAGGCGGACTCTTGGGGCAGTACGGTGATCAGTGCGGAAACCCGTTATGGAAACTTTGCGATGGAGCATATGATAAATGATGTCATTAAACATGGTGGGGTGAAGAATCGCTTGGAATTGAAGGTGATAGGGGGGGGGCGGGTGATGGATCAGATGACCGATATAGGCCTAAGGAATATCTCGTTTGTGTACGACTACATAGCCAACGAACGCCTGCAGCTGGTGAAAGAAGACGTAGGTGACCGCTATCCACGGAAGGTCTTATTTCATGTAAAAACGGGTAAGGTGAAGGTGAGGAAGTTGAAAAAAGTGAATAATTCGACACTATTAGAAAGAGATAGCGAATACTTAAGTAAATTAAATACGCAAACGGTCGGCGGTTCAGTCGATTTGTTTTAGGGTGAAGGGGGTAGCGTGACAAACATTAAAAAAATTAGATTGTTAATCGTTGATGATTCGGCCATTGTGCGTCAGGTACTCAGCGAAATTTTTAGTAAAACAGATGATATAGAGGTGATTGGTACAGCGATAGATCCGTTAATTGCGCGTGATAAAATTAAACGGTTAAAACCTGATGTATTAACCTTGGATATAGAAATGCCAAGGATGGATGGGATTACTTTTTTGGCCAACTTAATGCGACTGCGCCCGGTGCCAGTGGTGATGGTTTCGACCTTGACTGAAAAAGGTGCGGAGGCAACCTTTAAGGCGCTAGAGCTTGGCGCTATCGATTTTGTTGCAAAACCCAAAGTGAATGTTAAAACCGAGCTGGCGAAATATGCCGAAGATATCTGCGCTAAGGTGCGGGCGGCAGCGGCTGCGCGCATTCGGACGGCGAGCCCGCTTAAGTCAGCAGAAACGGCGGTGACATTAGCGACCCCGCGAAAGAATCTCCGGCAAATCATAGCTATTGGTTCATCAACGGGGGGGACCGAAGCGATTAAGGAGTTACTGGTCGGTTTACCGGTCGATTCACCACCGGTGGTTATTACCCAGCATATTCCAAAAACATTTAGTACGGCATTTGCTCAACGTTTAAATGGGATGTGTGAACTTACCGTGCTGGAGGCAAACACGGGCATGCAGTTAAAATCAGGTCACGTCTACCTTGCACCGGGCGATCGGCACCTATTAGTGGTGAAAAAAGGCGCTATTTTTAGCTGTGTATTGAATGATGGGCCAGCGGTAAATCGGCATAAACCCTCGGTTGATGTGATGTTTCGTTCACTCATTGAATGCGCGCCAAAGGATGTACACGCGGTGATGCTGACGGGGATGGGCAGCGATGGGGCAGAGGGTATGCTGGACCTACTCAAGGCTGGGGCCACCACGACCGCACAGGATGAAGCTTCTAGCGTGGTTTGGGGGATGCCGGGCAGTGCGGTGAAACTATCGGCTGTGCAATCGGTTTTACCGTTGAAAAAAATAGCTGGGCACCTGATTGCTCAGTATGAATAGTAAAAACAGGTGGCTTATGCTACTCAACGAGTTAGCGGGGAGTACTTCATGATGAAAGAGCGAGGGTTTGTTCAACAATTTCGTATTGCCATACTGATTAGCCTGATTGCTATTGTGGCAAGCTTTATGCCTCCAATCGCTACCGCTTATTGGTCGCCACTATTATTGATGATCGTCAGCGCAAGCTGGATGTTCATTGCTTTCAAAAGCTCCCAGAGTTCGGCGGTTATGGGGGGGGCGAGCAGTGCCAGCGCAAACGATAGCGGGGGGGGGACGGTAGAGCTGGATAATGAGGTGTCGGCTTTGTTACAGGATGTTGCGAGGATTGTGGCCGATGAAATGTCTAGAGCACAAACTGAGGTGCAACGTATTAGACAATTGACGGGCGACGCGGTGGTTGAGTTAGCGAGCAGTTTTAATGGGATGAATGAGCATGCGCAAATACAGGGGCGAGAAATAGCCGGGGTTCTTAGTACTTTCACGACCGAAGACGAAGGCAGTGTCGATTTTGCTAAATTTGTCATCGATGCGAGTAATACCCTCGATTATTTTGTGGATAATATGCTCACGATTAGTCATAAAAGTATGGAAATGGTGGGTAATGTTGATGATATTTCAACGAATATGGATGAGATATATTCCTTACTAAATAATGTGACTGGGATTGCCGATCAGACCAATTTATTGGCGCTGAATGCGGCGATTGAAGCCGCGCGTGCGGGCGAACACGGACGAGGTTTTGCGGTGGTGGCTGACGAGGTGCGTAAGTTATCTACCGGGTCGGCGACGACCGGTGAGCAAATTAGGCAGGTTATTAAGAAATCTCGGGTTAATATTGATAGCGCGGTGGACACTATTGGCACGATGGCGTCGAAGGATATGAATTCGACGATTAAGTCGAAAGACCAGATGCAGTTGATGATGCGGAAGATAGAGGTATTAAATGCCAATATGGCAACAAAAATGGTCGTTGTACAGGATATGAGCAACAATATTAATAATAGCGTGGCAATGGCGGTACGTGCTTTGCAGTTTGAAGATATGGTCAGCCAGTTATCCGAGCACGTGGAGACAACCTGCCAACAAGTGGCGCCGTTTATTACTCAGGCTGGGGTGAGTTATAACAATGATACGAGCGCTGGTAGCGCTGCTGAGCGGATTAAAGTTTTGCGTAGAAACTTACAGCAGATACGTAACGAAACCTGCGCGCCTCAGCACGAGGCGGTTGTGCAGAGCTCGATGTCGGAGGGCGAGATCGATTTATTCTAGTGGCTCCCCGCTGAAAATACTTAGCGGTCATAAAAGCAGCGTATCAGTGTACTGAAACGCTGCTTTTATGTGTTTAGCAGCGGTCTTTTAGGTGCTGAATAATGTCTTGCAGTGGAATATCGACATTCTCTGTATCTGTTCTACCGCGGTATTCAACCATACCGTTATCTAGGCCACGGTCACCGAGGACGATACGGTGAGGAATACCAATCAGTTCCATATCCGAGAACATAAAGCCTGGACGTACCTTACGGTCATCAAAGATTACCTCAAAACCAGCTTCAATTAGCTGTTCGTAGAGGGTTTCACTGGCGGCTTTCAGGCGTTCCGATTTATGCATATTCATCGGTAATAAAGCCACTTGGAACGGCGCTAGGGCTGCGGGCCAGATGATCCCCTTATCGTCGTGGTGCTGCTCAATGGCAGCCGCAATCACCCGAGTAATACCAATGCCATAACAGCCCATGGTCATGGTTTGGTTTTTGCCTTGTTCATTCAACACGCTGGCCTTCATCGCTTCACTATATTTTGTGCCTAGCTGAAAAATATGACCGACTTCGATACCACGGGCGATGGTGAGCGTCCCCTGGCCATCGGGGCTTTTATCACCGGCGACGACTTGGCGAATATCAGCAATATGATCGGCTTCAGCTAAGTCGCGGAGCCAATTAACCCCGGTGAAGTGCTGGTCGTTTTCGTTGGCACCACAAACAAAGTTGGCGGCTTGTGCCGCACTACGGTCAACAATCATCGGTATATCAAGGCCGATGGGGCCAATATAACCCGCGTTACAGCCGGCAATGCGTTTAATATCGTCATCGCTGGCTAAGGTTAAGGGGCTGGCAACGCCGGCTAGTTTTTCTGCTTTGATTTCATTGAGCTGATGATCGCCACGTAATACAAGCGCGATAACATTATCCTCATCGCCATTAACCAACAAAGTTTTTAAGCACTGCTGCGGTTGTATATTTAAGAAGTTACTGATTTCTTCGATGCTGCGTTGGCCCACCGTGCTAACTTTCTGTAGGGTCTCGCTGGCTTCGCCTCTTGGTTCGCTGGGTGCAAGTGCCTCAGCTTTTTCGACGTTAGCGGCGTACTGGCTGTCGGTTGAAAAGGCGATGGCGTCTTCACCAGAATCGGCCAAGACATGAAATTCGTGAGAGGCATTACCGCCAATTGAGCCGGTGTCGGCTAATACAGGTCGGAAGTCTAAGCCCAAGCGGTTGAATATATTGTTATACGCTAGGTACATTCGATCATAGGTTTGCTGCAAGGATTCTTCGTCGCTATGAAAGGAGTACGCGTCTTTCATGATGAATTCACGTGAGCGCATAATGCCAAAACGTGGACGGATTTCGTCACGAAATTTGGTTTGGATTTGGTAGTAGTTCAGCGGTAGTTGTTTATAACTCTTAATTTCGTTGCGCGCCAACTCGGTAATGATTTCTTCGTGGGTTGGGCCTAAACAAAATTCACGGCCATGACGGTCGTTTAAGCGGGTGAGTTCTGCGCCGTATTGTTCCCAGCGTCCTGACTCTTGCCATAACTCGGCGGGTTGCACCACCGGCATTAATACTTCAAGTGCACCGGCGTTATTCATTTCCTCACGCACGATGGTTTGTACTTTTTGCAGTACTTTGACCCCCAACGGTAGCCAATTATATAAACCAGCGGCCAATTTTCGCACTAGGCCGGCACGAATCATTAATTGATGACTAATGATCTCTGCATCGGCAGGGGTTTCTTTAACGGTATTAAGAGGGAATTGACTGGTACGCATAATGGTTTTAACTGTATTGGGATGACTGAATTGAAGCGGCTATTTTACGCGTAAAAGCACCCAGGGGATAAACATATTGTTTGATCTTGCACTCTCTTGCGAAGCTTTTAGCGAGATCTTTCGAAGAGAGTGGGTGAAAGACTGAATGCGGTGGTGGGACTGGTTTTATTGCCGCGTGGATGATTTTTCGTAGTTAATAGATGTTTTGTTAATGAGCTTTTGGCGTTTGGGTGGATGATGTTTGGGTGAGGCTATGGGCTTCTCGTTGTTGTCGGGGATGAGGCCTAACAATAAACAACGCCGGTACGGCTTGTTCAATTCGCGAATGTCGCCCAGCTAGTTTATGCTTGATACGAACGGCTTGATTTATTTCGCGATTAATCAGCGGTTTAGCTCGTTGGCAGTTAATCTGCATTGACGAGTAGGGGATTAACTTAAGAATAATAAAAGGATCACCATGGGATTGAATAAACTTGTTTTAGCATCCGCGGTTTGTGCGGCCTTATCAACGCCGCTACAAGCGGGTTCGGAGCTTGCGACGCTGCTGATGGTATTACATGAAAATGGCACTATTTCTAGTGAGCAATACCAGCGTGTGCTGGCTGAAATGGAGGCCTCGCGGCAACAAGAGGAACAGCTCAAACAGGGCATGCAAGCGCAGTTGGATAAGGCCAGTAATGTTGACGTGAGCCTTAGCAAGGGTGGTTTGGCCGTTAAAACCCGTGACGGGCGTTTTAGCACTAATATTGGTGGGCGTATGCAGTTAGATGTGGCGAGCTATGGGGAAGGTAGTCATGGAGCAGGGAGTACATTAGGTGATGGAAGTGAAGTTCGCCGTGCTCGCTTGTATCTGAAAGGAACTATTTATCAGGATTGGTTTTATAAGTTTGAATACGACTTTGCCGGCTCGGGGGATAATAAAAGCGGCATTACCGATATTTGGTTGGGTTATAAGGGTTTTGACTTTGAGGGTTTGAGCCTAAAAGTCGGGCACTTTAGAGACCCGTTCATGTTGCAAGATCAAGTCAGCGATAATAATACCCAGTTTACCGAGCGAGCGTCTATTGATGCCTTCACCGCCGGACGCCATATTGGTGTTATGGCGAGTATAAATCGTCAGCACTGGACAACGGCACTCGGTGTTTTTGGCGATAAAGCGAGTAACAAAGGAGGCACCGCAGATGAAGGTTGGGGGACAGCCGGGCGTGTCACTTGGATGCCTATTAATGAAAAAGGAGCCTTATTACACTTAGGTTTAGCGGCTGATTACCGCAGTACACGCGGCAATGATGTGCGTTTTAAGCAGCAGCCTGAAACTCATGTGTCGGGGGTTAACTTTGTTGATACCGGCACATTAACCGATGTCGATAGTTATTTAAGTTTAGCGGCAGAACTTGCGGTTGTTCAGGGGCCGTTTTCAGCGCAAGCCGAATATGTACACAGCCGCTTAGATCGTGAGTTTGCTAATAACGCTACCTTTGATGGCTGGTATGCGCAAGCCGGTTGGTTATTAACAGGGGAGTCGCGACCTTACACGTTTAAGGGAGCCAAATTTAAGGCGATTAAACCGAACAGTATCGTTGGCAAAGGCGGCATTGGTGCTTGGGAGCTGGCGTTACGTTATAGCACCATCGACTTGAATGATGGGCTTATTAGCGGGGGTGAAATGGATAATCTAACCCTGGGTTTGAACTGGTTCCCAACACCGGGTTTACGTGTTTCGGCTAACTATATTAAAGTGTTGGAGATGGAGAGAGCAGAACATTCGCTTGATAATGAAGAAGCCGACATCATGCAGTTGCGTGGGCAATGGGCATTTTAAGTGAGTTGAGTTATATACCGGTGCGCGTATTGTGTTGTTGTTTTTAGTAGTCCTAGATAAGGACTTCGAATGACAAGTTTGAATAATCGTATCGCTAGCGCGGGCATTAGCCTGTGCTTATTGTCGGGGTATAAGTGAGCAGCTGGGGTGGTTAGGGCGACAAGGTGTAAAAAAATGGCTATGCAATAGCCGTTAATTTCCGTTGTTGATGACTTGGCTCTATATCAAAAAGAACGTTTACCGTGGCTTGCGGCGAATATCCAACGGCTGGCGGATGGGTATCTGGAAGTGGGGCAGTAATTGTTGTAGCCCGATGTTTATAAGCCCGCCGGTATTAACGGCGCTCGCTGACGCGGCGCCGTTTTAAGGAACAGAATGAGCTTATGCATGAGCCGATTGCTGAATGAGGGCCTTTGCTAATATCGCCTGTAAATAATACCCGGTGTGGGAGTCCTTACACAGGGCAACCTCTTCTGGGGAACCTTCGGCAATCACTTCGCCACCCCCGTCGCCACCTTCTGGGCCAATATCGATCACCCAGTCGGCGGTTTTTATTACATCTAAATTATGTTCGATGACGACTAAGGTATTACCGTGGTCGCGTAGTTTGTGTAATACCGCGAGTAATTGCTGAATATCGGCAAAGTGTAAACCGGTGGTGGGCTCATCTAATATATACAGGGTTTTTCCGGTGTCGCGTTTAGATAGTTCACGTGATAATTTAACCCGTTGTGCCTCACCGCCGGACAAGGTGACGGCGTTTTGGCCGAGGGTGATATAACCGAGGCCAACCTCAATGAGGGTGTGTAGCTTGCGTGAAATAACCGGTATGGCTTCGAAAAATGTAGCGGCCTCATCCACGGTCATCGAGAGTACTTCATGGATGGTTTTTCCCTTGTAGCGGATATCCAGCGTTTCACGGTTATAACGTTGGCCTTTGCAGTTTTCGCAATTCACGTAGACATCGGCGAGGAAGTGCATTTCAACCTTAATCACCCCATCACCTTTACAGGCTTCGCAACGGCCACCCTTCACATTGAAGCTAAAACGACCGGGGGTGTAACCCCGTGAACGGGCTTCGGGAGTGGCAGAAAATAACTCTCTGATCGGGGTGAATAAACCGGTATAGGTCGCGGGGTTGGATCTAGGTGTACGGCCAATCGGGCTTTGGTCGATATCGACGACTTTATCGAGCTGTTCAATGCCATCAACACCCTCATTCGCCGCGATCGGAATAGAGGATTTATTAAGCGCCCGCGCGACACTGGGGTAGAGGGTTTCGTTGATAAGGGTCGACTTGCCAGAGCCGGATACGCCGGTGACACAGGTAAACAAACCTAAGGGAATGTCGACGGAAACGTCTTTTAGGTTATTAGCGGAGGCCTTATTGATGCGTAATACCTTGCTGAGATCAGCGTGGTGGCGGTTTGCCGGTACCTCAATAAATCGCCGACCCGAGAGGTAGTCGCCGGTGGTGGAATTTGGGTTGTCGATGATGTCTTGCGGGGTCCCTTGGGCGGTTATTTGCCCGCCATGAATGCCCGCGAGTGGGCCAATATCAACCACATAATCGGCGGCTAAAATGGCGTCTTCATCGTGCTCGACTACGACCACCGTATTGCCGATGTCGCGTAGGTGAAACAGGGTGTTGATAAGGCGCTGATTGTCGCGTTGATGTAAGCCGATAGAGGGTTCGTCTAAGACGTACATGACCCCAACGAGGCCGGCACCGATTTGGCTGGCGAGTCGAATGCGTTGTGCTTCGCCACCGGATAAGGTATCGGCGCTGCGATCCAAGGATAGGTAGTCGAGGCCGACGTTGATTAAGAAGTCGAGTCTCGCTTTAATTTCTTTGATGATACGCTTGGCGATTTCGCCGCGGTGACCGCTGATCTCCAGCTCGGCAAACAGGCTGCTGGTTTTACGTATAGAGAGGTGGGTGATCTCCGGCAAGGTGTGGCTGCCAACGAATACGTGCCTTGCGGCTTGATTTAGGCGCTGCCCTTGGCAACCCGTGCAAGAACGGCTGGCTAAATACTTGGCCAACTCCTCGCGGACGGTATTAGAGTCGGTGTCTCGGTAACGCCGCTCCATGCTGTTGATAATGCCTTCAAAGGGGTGGCTGCTTCGACGTTTATCACCCCGACTATTGAGGGTGGTAAAAACAATCTCTTGTTGCCCACTACCAAATAAAATAGTGTTTTGAATCTCCTCTGAGTAGCTGCTGAATGGTTCTTCGGGGTCGAAACCATAGTGCTGGGCTAATGAGGTGATCATTTGGTAATAATACATATTGCGCTTATCCCAGCCACGAATAGCGCCGCCGGCTAGGCTGATGTCGGGGCTATGTAATACTTGGCTGGGGTCGATGTATTGCTGAATACCAAGACCGTCACAGCCCGAACACGCGCCTTTCGGGCTGTTAAAGGAGAAACTACGGGGTTCTAATTCACTGATCGAATAGCCGCAACTCGGGCAAGCAAAGCGGGCGGAGAATAATACCTCTTCGTCGTCATCAATGCTGCTGATGATGGCGATACCATCGGTGAGTTTGAGGGTGGTCTCGAAAGATTCGGCCAAGCGAACCGATAGCTCGTCGTTAATCTTAAAACGATCGACCACCACCTCGATAGTGTGTTTCTTTTTTAGTTCTAGGCTGGGTAACTCATCTAGTTCGACCACTTCACCGTCTATACGGGCGCGAATAAAACCTTGGTTGCGTAAGTCGTTAAGCACATTGAAGTGTTCACCTTTGCGCTCTTGAATGACTGGGGCGAGTAACATCCAGCGTTTATCCGGATTCAGTGATAATACGCTATCGACCATTTGACTGATGGTTTGTGCTTCAAGCGAGGTGTCGTGTTCAGGGCAGCGCGGAATACCGGTGCGGGCAAATAATAAACGCAGGTAATCGTAAATCTCGGTAATCGTGCCCACGGTGGAGCGCGGGTTGTGCGAAGTAGACTTCTGTTCGATGGAAATAGCGGGGGAGAGGCCTTCAATATGATCCACATCGGGTTTTTCCATCACCGATAAAAATTGACGAGCATACGCCGACAGCGACTCTACATAGCGGCGCTGACCCTCGGCATAAATAGTGTCAAAAGCTAATGATGACTTGCCTGAGCCGGATAAACCGGTGATAACGATGAGCTTGTCCCTAGGAAGGTCTAAGTCGATCCCTTTTAAATTGTGCGTTCGTGCACCGCGAATTTTAATGCTAGCCATCTCTACTCTAATGTTTACCGCCAAACCTGTTAATATACCCCTCTTTTTACACACTGGGCAAAGTAATTATGGCTGATTCATTAAGCCAAGTATCAACCATGAGCCGACAAGAAAAGCGGGCCAGTATTGGGCTGGCGGGTATTTTCTCGATGCGCATGCTTGGGCTCTTTATGATTTTGCCGGTGATGTCTCTATATGCGGAAGAATTAATCGGCGTGACCCCGTTATTATTGGGTTTGGCGATCAGCGTTTATGGGCTGACTCAGGCCTTATTACAGATTCCGTTTGGTCTACTGTCTGATCGTTTCGGACGTAAAAGAATTATCACCATCGGTTTATTATTGTTTGTCTCTGGCAGCATCGTGGCGGCCATGTCGACGACCATTTATGGGGTTATTCTGGGCCGGGCCCTACAGGGGAGTGGTGCGGTTGCCGCTGCCGTTATGGCCTTGGCCGCTGATTTAACCCTAGAACAAAACCGTACTAAAATTATGGCGACGATTGGTATCAGCATTGGTATCTCCTTTGGCGTTGCGATGGTGCTGGGGCCGTTGCTCGCTTCGTTTGCTGGTTTATCGGGGATCTTCTGGTTTACCGCCGTGTTGGCCTTTGGCGCGATTGTTATTTTGCATAAGGTGGTGCCGGACGCTAGTAAACTCACCATCCATAAAGATGCCGAGCCGATCCCTGCATTAATGGCGAAGGTATTGAAAGATGGCCAGTTGTTACGGTTGGATTTTGGCATCTTTTGTTTACACCTAGTGATGACGGCTATGTTCGTGGTACTGCCTTTATTGTTACGGGGTAAGCTTGGTTTGGCGGCGGAGGATCACTGGATGGTGTATTTGCCGGTGTTGGCCTTGTCGGTTGTTGTGATGGTGCCCTTTGTGATTGTGGCTGAAAAAAAGCGTAAGATGAAATTGGTTTTTGTCAGTGCGGTTGGCGTTTTATCGTTAGCCAGTTTTGCTTTATACCTGTTCAGTGAGAGTCTATGGGGGATGGTCGCGACCCTGTTTGTTTTTTTTACCGCGTTTAATTTATTAGAAGCCACCCTGCCATCGCTTATTTCAAAAATAGCCTTCGCTGGCGGTAAAGGCACCGCGATGGGGGTGTATTCAAGTTCGCAATTTTTTGGTGCTTTTTGCGGTGGGCTGCTGGGTGGTTTTATATGGGACAGTTACGGTTTAAGTAGCGTGTTTCTGATGTGTGGTAGCGTCCTGTTTATCTGGTTTTTAGTGGCTTTTGGGATGAAATCACCGGGTCATATGAGCAGCTTATTGAAGCACTTAGAATTGCAAACAGCCGAGCAGGCAAAACAAATAACTGCTAAGCTACTCGCTATAAAAGGCGTGTTAGACGTGGGTATTTCCGTTGATGATTCAACCGCTTATCTGAAAGTTGATAACGACCTATTAGACGAAGAAGCATTGGATGCTATATTTTTAAATTTACAATCCTGTCCTCAAGGGCAAGAATAACTGGAGCACGAAATGGCAAGTAGAGGCGTTAATAAAGTAATCTTGGTGGGTAACCTAGGTAAGGACCCAGAAATTCGTTATATGCCAAGCGGCGGTGCGGTTGCAAACGTGACGGTGGCAACTTCAGAAACTTGGAAAGACAAAAATTCTGGTGAGCAAAAAGAGCAAACAGAATGGCATCGAGTGGTGTTTTTCAATCGCTTGGCCGAAATTGTTGGTGAGTACTTGAAAAAAGGCTCAAAAATTTACGTAGAAGGTTCATTACAAACACGTAAATGGCAAGACCAAAGCGGGCAAGATCGTTACACCACAGAAATCAAAGCCAGCACCATGCAAATGTTGGATAGTCGAGGTGGTGGTTCAGCTGAATTTGCACCGGCTCCACAAAGCAGAGGCCGCAGTGATAACTTCTCATCGGCACCGGCGCAACCGACTGCACCGATGGATGATTTTGATGATGATATCCCGTTTTAATTTCGGATAAAGTGACTTTTGTAAAGACTATATAAGAAGGCCTCATTAGTGAGGCCTTCTTACTTTCTGCTAGTGGAAAGACTATATATATTGTCGTATCGCCGCCATCAACTCGTCCATTTGGATCGGTTTGGTTAGGTACACATCAAACAAACCTTTGCTGGATTCTATATCGTGTTTCATCGCGGATGCAGAAAAGGCCAAAATGGGTTTGTTTTTGTAGATGTCGGTTTGCCGGAGTTTTTTAGTGAGTTCTTTGCCACTCATCCCCGGAAGGTTTATATCCATCAGGATGAGGTCGATATCGTGTTGCATGGCGTAGTCCCAACCCAGCTCGGCTGATTCAACGACGTCTAGTTGGTATTCTTCGTGTAGCTCAAAAACGCCTTCTACATAGAGCTGATTGACCACATTGTCTTCAATATAAAGGACCTTTTTTTTCGTCGAACTCGAGTCCACCGAGTCCACCGAGTCCACCGAGTCCACCGAGTCCACCGAGTCCACCGAGTCCACCGAGTCCACCGAGTCCACCGAGTTGGTGATAGGGAAGGTCAGCCAAAAACTAGAGCCGATGTTTTCGGTACTATCGAAGCCGATGCGGCCGCCCATCATTTCAACTAGGTTTTTTGTCACCACGAGGCCAATGCCACTGCCTTCGATCTGCGAATTCGCGTTGTTTAAGCGATTGAATGCCGCGAAGACGTATTTTTTATTGCGTTCAGAAATACCAATACCGGTATCACTCACGGTGAAATGCAGTTGTTTGTCTTCGCTCGCTTGCCAGTCAATGCTTACCTGACCACCGTTTTTATTGTATTTAACGGCGTTGCTAACCAGGTTGATGATCACCTGTTTGAGTTTAGTGTAATCGGCGAGGATGAGGACATCGCTATCGGCCTTCAGTTGGATGTTGATGTTGGCTTCGTTGGCAAGGGGCTTGAGCAAGTTGATGACGTCTTGGCTAATGCCGTTGATATGTACGGGCTCTAGGGAAAGTATTAACTTCCCCGATTCTATGGTGGCTAATTCGAGTACGTTATTAATCAGTTTTAACAAGTGTTGACCACTGGATAAAATATAATCAAGGCTCTCGCGCTGGTTGTCACTTAGAGGTTCGTCTTCATCGGCTGCTAACAATTGGGCAAAACCTAAGATGGAGTTCATGGGGGTTCTTAACTCATGGCTCATGGAGGAGAGGAATTCTGATTTGGCTTGGTTGGCTTTGATTGCTTCGTTGGTGATGCGTTGATTATCCTCGGTGAGTTTCTTTTCGACTGAAATATCACGCCAAACAATGTGTAATAAGGGGTGGGGGGCATTATTAAGCCGGGTAACCAATACATCGCACCAAAAAGTAGAGCCATCGGTTTTGTTTTGTAACCATTCGACTCGCTGAGAGCCATGCTTAATCGCTAATTCGATTATTTTATGGGCTTTTTCTAATGATAGTTCTCCATCGGGCTGGTAGGTCGGGGAAAAGTCAAGAATATGGTCGGGTATTTCGTCGGCTGATTGGTAACCCATCATTTCGGCCAGTTTGGCATTGAAATTTAGAAAATGATCGTCGATCACCATCGCGGTGCCGTAACCCGATTTATCAAATAACAGCTCAAAATATGATTTTTCTTGTTCTGTCTTCTGCAGATTATTGGCCAGTTGTTGATTCGCGTACTGTAGTTTTGTTTCAAGCTTTTTGATGTGGCTGATATCGGTACGTATGGCGATATATTGTTCGGCTTCTCCGGCGGTGTTGACTAAGGGGGCAATGGTTGATTTAACCCAATACAGAGAGCCGTCTTTGGCTTTGTTTTGGATGTCGCCATGCCAGACCTGGCCATTAGAAATGGTGTCCCATAGCGTGATAAAAAACTCGGCTGAGTGATAGTGTGACTTTAATAATCGATGATTAGCGCCGATGAGTTCTTCTTTCGAGTATTGACTGATGGATTCAAACTTGTCATTCACGTAGGTGATATTGCCTTTTGCATCGGTGATGCTGACGATAGCGTGTTCGTTCAAAGCGAGTTGTTGTGCCGATAACCATTGTTTTTGCTCGATAACCTTATCTTGAGCCGCCTGCTGCTCACCGAGGTCACGAATAATAATATTAAATTCATGGTGGTCGTGAAGTTTGAGCAGGAGAACGGTGGCTTCTATTGGAAATGTGCTGCCATCACGGCGCTGTACCTCCAGTTGAAGCCGTTTAAACGGAGGAGGGTTTGTCTTCGTCAGTAGCGCTGGTAACTCTTGGCTATATAGCTCGCGTGTATTGGCTGGAATAATGAGCTCATGTAGTACCTTGCCAATCGCCTCGTCGCTACGAAACTGGAACATTTGTTCAGCTTGCCCAGTCCATAAGCTGACTTGCTCGTTAGCATCGACCCGAATGAGGGCGTCGGGTGAATATGCGCTAAACGATGAAACTCGCTCATTATCATATTGAGCTTGTAATGAGGCTTTTATGGTGTGTTTTTTTTGCCGGATATAAAGGTATAGAAAACTGACTGCCAATAGCAGTAAGGCGACCGCAATGATGCCCATCAAATCGTCAGGGATTGTTAAAAATTTATCGTCCATCACGTAGCAGGCCTCGTTATTTTATTGGAGAGTTAGGGAGAGGGATGAAAACCCTTAGCCGTTTATGGTTTTTAAAATATAGCAGGATTAACCGACCTTGCTGAGCGAATATGAACTAAGCTTGAATGAGACATAAGGTGTGAGTTAATCGGGTGGGTGATCAATAGGCGGCTATATGAGGAACTTAGGGCAAGAAATTTTACAGGCGAATATTTTAATCGTTGATGATCAGCCGGTTAATGTGCGCCTATTAGAAAAGATATTGAAGCAGGCGGGTTATCAAAACTTATACAGTACGGTGGATTCTAGAGAGGCGCTGCCGATGTTCCAGCAGCACGATATTGATGTGTTGTTATTAGATATTCGGATGCCAGATTTGGATGGTTTTCAAGTGATGTCCTTATTACAGCAGCATGTCGCGGAGGATTATTTACCTATTTTAGTGTTAACCGCCGAACTCACCCCGGAAACGAGGTCGCAGGCCTTAAGTGGTGGTGCAAAGGACTTTCTGGGGAAACCCTTCGACCGTTTAGAGGCCTTGCAGCGGATCCATAATATCCTCGAAGTGCGTTTATTGCATAAAAAAATTAAGCAGCAAAATATCCTATTAGAGGAAAAGGTTAAACAACGAACCCAGCAGCTAGAGGAAAGCCGCCATGATGTGATTCAGCGTTTGGGTTTGGCGGCCGAGTATAAAGATAATGAAACCGGTAACCACGTACTGAGAATGAGTAAATTTTCTCAGTTATTAGCGAGGGCGGCGGGGCTCAGCGAAGACTTGGTCGAGCTTATTTTTAATGCAGCACCGATGCACGATGTCGGCAAAATAGGTATCCCCGATAGAGTGTTACTAAAACCGGGTAAACTAGATGCCGATGAATGGAAAATCATGCAGTCACACGTGAACATTGGCGCGGAAATTTTATCTGGCGGTGCTTCCGAGCTGATGAAAATGGCGCAGAGTATCGCGCTGACTCACCATGAAAAATGGGATGGCAGTGGCTACCCTGCGGGCTTGTCGGCAGAGGATATCCCCATTGAGGGACGAATTTGCGCGCTGTGTGATGTGTTCGATGCCTTGACCTCGGAACGGCCTTATAAGGAGGCTTGGCCGATCGACAAGGCGATGGCGCTTATTCACGAAGAAAAGGGTAAGCACTTCGAGCCTCGCTTGGTGGATGCGTTTGACAGCGTTTTGGATGAGGTGGTGCTATTTCGCGAGCAACACACTGATAAGTTCAGCCATTAAAGTTTCTGATTGAGGGGTGTCGAGGCGGTGATCTGTCAAACAAGTTAAAGATAATCGCCCGTTATTTTGAACCTAGGATGACAGCTCTATATAATTCATTGGAGATGAGTTCAAATAAGGGTGTCTAGATCCTGTTTGCCTCGCCATATTAACTAAATATATAGAGAGTTATGTCGAATTTAAATACTACCCCGCCTGATTGGTTAAGCCCTGAAGAGTATCAGATGATTGTCGCTCCATCGTTGAAAGTAGCGGCGGAACTTGCGGCTAGTCGCGGTGATCCAAAATTATTCCAAGATATGGCGTGTATGCTCTGCTTAATCCATATGGTGAGTCGTTTAAAGAATTATTATGTTGATGAATGGGCGGTGATGAGCGCGATGTCGAGTGAAACGTCATTACAAAGCGCCCCAGAGGCTGCGTGCATGATGGTTTTAACCGAGGGCAGTGTCGACAAGGAAGAGCTGGGGCCGATGATTTCATCGTTAAATAGGGCTTATGCCTTGGTGATTGACGCGGGTGTCAGCGAAACCAGCGATGAGGATATTCAACGCGCTTGGGCGGCGATGAAAACGAATGAACACGAACAGTTTATGGCCTTATTGGAACAGTCTGCGAAGAAGTTTGTGATTGCCTTAGACGGATGGGAAAAAACGAGGAATGCTTAAGGGATTAGCCGGCCTATTGGCCGGTGTTTTGTTGGTGGGTTGCGCAACGACAGTACCGAGTAATCAGGCTAATATCTGCGATATCTTCTACGAAAAAGAGGCTTGGTATCAACAAACGCTGAGCTCACAAAATAAGTGGGGAACGCCGATTGCGGTGCAAATGGCGATTATCCATCAAGAGTCACACTTTCAAGCGGATGTACGCCCCCCACGCGATTGGTTTTTAGGTTTGTTTCCCCTGCCACGGCGTTCTTCCGCATACGGTTATGGACAAGCGCAAGATTCAACCTGGGACTGGTATATGAAATCAACCGGTCATGGCGGTGCCGATCGTGATGATTTTGCCGATGTGGTCGATTTTATTGGTTGGTATACGAATGTGAGTCAGCGTAAACTGAAGGTGTCGAAGTGGGATGCTGAGAAACAATACTTGGCTTACCACGAAGGGCATGGCGGTTATAGTCGGGGAACTTATTTGGCTAAACCTTGGTTGCAACGAGTGGCAAAAAGGGTGGCAAAACAAGCCCGGCGTTACTCGGCGCAGCTAAAGTCTTGTGAGTCGAGTTTAGCATCTGGCTGGTCGTTATGGCCATTTTAGCGATGCTGAATATACGTTGGAGAATAGAGTGAAGGATCATTAATGACAGCGTTTTTTTCGCTAAGAAATATCAAGAGGGTTGGTTGTGGCTGCTTATTCGTTTTAACGCTTTTGCCGGCGCTATCGTTCGCCGATGAGGTTCAGCCATTTCCACGGCCAGCGACACTGCAGGCCGACGTGCGTTTTTGGACAAGAATCTATAGTGAAGTAACCACCCATGAAGGTCTGTTGCACGACAATCAGCAACTCAATATTATTTACGCACGTTTGTCCTTTAGCCCCAGTAGTTCACACCGAGCGAGGCAACAGAGCATCAAAAAAAAGAAAGCGTATTATAAAAAGATACTGCTAGACCTCGCGACTAAGCCGCATATTCGGCTCACGGGCCGACAGCATAAAAGGGTGAAGGCAATGTGGCCAACGGAGACCAGTCGTGAGGAGTTTAAAGCCGCGGCAACGCGTTTACGCTTTCAATTAGGCCAAGCCGACCGCTTTAAGCAGGGTTTGGTGCGCTCGGGTCGGTGGTTGCCGTTTATCAAACAAGAGTTTAGTGCCTTGGATATCCCGCTGGAGTTGGCTTCATTACCGCATGTGGAATCGTCGTTTCGTTCAGACGCCAAGTCACACGCGGGGGCGGCCGGTTTGTGGCAGTTTACCCGTTCAACGGGGCGACGTTATATGCGTATTGATCAGGTGTTGGATGAACGCCTGGACCCCTTTTTAGCAACCCGAGCAGCGGGGTTGTTGTTAAAAAATAACCACCAGATTACCGGTACTTGGCCGCTGGCCTTAACCGCTTATAATCATGGCGCAGGAGGTATGCGGCGAGCCATTAAGGCCACTGGCGGTACCGATATTTCGAAGATTGTTCGTGAGTATAAGGGGCGTACATTTGGTTTTGCTTCGCGAAATTTTTATAATGCCTTTTTAGCTGCGCGGGATATCGATGAGCAGCCGGCAAAGTACTTTGGTGAAGTGGTACGTGAGCCCGCGATGCAAATTCAAGAAATTGAGTTGTCTAGTTATTACACGGTGAAAGGCTTACTGACGGCGTTTGGGGTTAAAAACAATATTTTTAAATCATTGAATCCGGCCTTGCAGCCAACGATCTGGTCAAACCATAAATACGTGCCGAAGGGGTATCGTTTACGGGTGCCGGTGGGCGCATTAGCGGCCAGCACTAACGATTTAATGGCGAGTATTCCGAGTAATGAAAGAGGCCGTCGGCAAAAAGCTGATTTTTCGTATCGGGTGAAACGCGGTGATACCTTGTCCAAAATAGCGCAGCGCTTTAAGCTCAGTAGTCGTCAATTAGCCGCACTGAATAGTTTGAAAGACCGGCATAAGATTCGGGTCGGGCAAGTGTTGCGACTGCCGCACGCGGCGAGCCAGCCGAAGCGCCTTTATCAGGTTCGACGAGGCGATAACCTATCGCTTATCGCGCGTAAAGAGGGGGTGTTGGAAGCCGACTTGTTAAGTTTAAATAAGCTTAAAAACCGCGACCTTTTATACGTCGGTCAGCGGCTAAGATTGAGGTGAACTATATATATTGGCGATAAGTATTGGCTGGCGAGTTGCTTAGCTGCGGGGCGCTGCTAAACAACTCAAGTATCTTTAACTAAACCTCGTTCTGCGCGGGTTGGATAATGAGTTCGCCTGCAGCAATACTAAAATGACTCTTCCCTTCTAGGGTGCTCAGCAAGGCCTCGCCGACCATTTCTTTACGCCAGTCATTCAGTAAGGCGATGTCTCGCTGACCATGAATCAGCTGTAATAACTCTTTGCGGCTAGCGACGGAGCTGGGGTTAATCCCGGCACGTTCCGCGTTTAGGCGAACCTGAGCCATCAATAAATCGGCAATGGCCTCGTCTTTTTCGCTGACTTTCAGCGAACTGGGTTTTTCCTGTGTTGATGGCTTTTGATCACTGGCGTTAGCGATAATGCTAATGAGCTGGTTGCCGTATTTCTCGATAAACTTATCGCTAATACCACGAATGCTGGCAAGAACCTGGGTGTCGCTAGGTTTTAGTTTGGCCACTTCGATGAGAATTTCATCTTTAACGAGCCAACCCCGTGGAATGTTTTTTTGCTGTGCGAGTGCTTCTCGCCACTCGGCCATTTTTTGTAAGCTGGATAGTGATGCACCTTTCAGGCGTTTCGCTGCGCGCATCCGTTTCCACGCTAATGCGGGTGGGTTGGCGTATAAGCTGCTCTTACACAGTTTTGCGAATTCCGGCGCAAGCCAATCGAGACGGTCTTTTTCGATCAACTGTTGTTGCATTAAGGGGTATAACTTGGCCAGGTAGATAACGTCATCCGCGGCGTAGTCGATTTGATCTTGACTGAGCGGACGGCGTATCCAGTCGGTTCTAGAATGGGCTTTGCCCAGTTGTACGCCCAACATCGCTTCGACTAAACGCCCGTAACCGGCTTGTTCGGGGAGGCCTAAAATGGGCGCAGCGACTTGGGTATCAAATACCGGTGATAGCGGTTTGCCACACCAATCGTAGAAAATTTCTTGATCCTGGCGGGCCGCGTGGAAAATTTTAAGAATTTTCTCATCGTATAATACGTCCAGTAAAGGCTTGATATCACAGACCAGTGGGTCGATGATAGCGACTAAATCGGGGGTGGCAATTTGGATCAGCGCGAGAATAGAACGGTAGGTTTTTTCACGTTGAAACTCGGTGTCGATGGCCAACCAAGGCACTTGTTTTATACGCTCGCAAAAGCTCAGGAGTTGTTCGGGGGTGTCGATGTATTGAATTTGGCTCATAACTGCTAGTGGTATTTAAAATAGGGGTATCTAAAACGATGATAAAGGTATTTTCAGCGCAGGACTTTATTGAAGTCGCGTTTTGGAGAAACTATCTTGAGCAACAGGATATTTCTTGTCAAATCAGAAATGAATTTTTAGGTTCCGCCGTTGGTGAGGTGCCGGCAATTGAGTGCTGGCCTGAATTGTGGATTATAAACGATAATGACGAGGCCGAGGCTTACAAATATTTAGCCAGTGAGCCATTAGCAGAGCAGTCATTGCCTGCTTGGCAGTGTGTCTGTTGTGGCGAGCAGAGTGAGGGGCAGTTTACCGATTGTTGGAACTGTGGCGAATCGAAAAATGAACAGGATTAGGAGTTAAGGATGGCGTTATGGGAGCAATTGGCTTTGGGGGCGGTCGCGCTATTGGTTATTTTCTGGTTTAAACCGGGAATCAATGCGGCGTTGAAGCAAAGCGAAGAGGCGGAAAAAGATTGGCCGGCCCTATTGTTGCCGATTGCCGGGGTTATTTTATTTGTGATCTTTTTAGTGGCGACTGTGTAGCCGCTTTAAATACGACGGTATAGCTTGTATTTAGCGACTAATAAGGCTTAGTTTTTCGGCTTAGTTTTGATAGCATGGGCGAACTATAGATGAGGCCAGTATTAGATGATTGAAGACGATGAATATGATGATGATTTCATCAGTAAAACACAGATTAAACGTGAGGCCGACGATCTCGTCGGATTAGGCAAAACGATTGCCGATTTATCGGCTGAACAGTTTGACGGCATGCCCTTAAGCGATAACCTACGCGAATCGATTCGCCTCGTACGTAAATTATCGAAGGGTGGTGCGATTAAACGGCAATACAAATATATTGGTAAGTTGTTACGCGAGACGGATGTCGACGAAATTCGGCAGGCGATTGAACGATTGCTTGATAAAGACCGTGCTGCGTCGGCGCGCTTGCACCTGTTAGAGAAGTGGCGCGACCGTTTGGCACAAGAAGGGGATAGTGCGTTGAGTGAGTTTGTCGAACAATATCCAAGTGCGGACCGGCAACACTTAAGGCAGCTGCAACGCAAGGCAAAACAAGAGCTAGAACGTGAGAAACCACCGGCCGCCGCGCGTAAAATTTTTCAATATATCAAGGATATCAGTAAACAAACTGGATAATAAAATCTTGTTTTAGGAGAAGTTCATGTTGAATAAAAAATTAGTAGTGCTGGTTTTATGTTGTGGTGTTTTTTCTATGAATTTGGCTTATGCGATTGAGCCTGTTGACGACTTTTCGCTGTATAGCGAGTCTTTTTGGAGTGATCTTTTTGGTCAAAAAACCATTAAGCATGAGCAGCAAGCCCGCTCGATTCCCCCAGTTAAGCAGCTAGAGTCTTCAAGGCGATTGTTTAGTGATGTAGAGCGCAGCAATATTCGACACTATTATCGCCGAGCAGCTGAGAATAAAAACGAGCATAAGGGTAAAAAGAAGCAGCATAAGCAGAAACAACTGCCGTACGGTTTACAAAAGAAATTGGCACGTGGCGGCCAGTTACCGCCTGGTTGGCAGAATAAAGTACGCCGCGGAGAAGTGCTAGAGGCCAATATATTAAGCCGCTCGCTAGGGCTGCCGGATGAATTGACTCGGCGTTTACCGGCCCATGAAGATGGGATAGTGATTCGTCGAGTAGGTGATAAGGTGGTACGTGTCTTAGAGGGCAAGGGCACCGTGTTAGATGTGATCGACTTGGCGGATATAGTCTTACGCTGAGATCCCCGTATGCTGGTCGTTTGAGCCTGCTTTATTAGGTTTTTTCGGCCTACGCCGTAAAGCTAACGCTTAATTTCAAGCCTAAGCTAAGAGTTAGCCGTGATGGTTTTTCATCACGGCTTTTTTTGTTTAGAGTTGACGTGCTTCAATTCACCTAGCTGTTGGTCTTACGGCTTGTTCGCACTCAAAGTGGCCAAACACGCAGAATCAGCGGAATAGAGATGACGGTAATGATGATTTCTAAGGGCAGCCCCATACGCCAATAGTCACCAAATTGGTAACCACCGGGGCCCATCACGAGGGTATTGGATTGATGTCCGATCGGGGTTAAAAACGCACAGGACGCGCCAATCGCTACCGCCATTAGGAATGGGTCTATATTCACCCCCAACTGGTTCGCAATGCCCACCGATATCGGTGCCATCACTAGGGCAGTGGCGGCGTTGTTGATGATGTCGGATAAAAACATCGTACTGACTAAAATGAGGGTTAATACCGCGTAAATCGGTAAGCCTGCGGTGAGGTTGACGATACTGTTGGCGATTAGCTCGGTTGCACCGGTGCTTTCTAGGGCGCGGCCGACGGGGATCATCCCGCCTAATAGAATAATAATTGGCCAGTCGACGTTGCGGTATACCTCTCTACCGGGTAGAAAACCCATCACCGAATAGGCAATAATGGCGACAATGAAGGCACCCGCCATCGGCATGATATTGAGTGCGCCGATCATAATTGCGCCAATGAAAATACTCAGTGCGATGAATACGCGGCGCTGCTGGCCAATTTGCAGGCCACGCTCGGCTAAGGGTAATAAGTTGAGTTCGCTGAGCATATCGTTAACAAAGGCTTTTTCGCACTGTAATAACAGTACATCACCGGCGGCAAAGGTGTGGTTACGTAGGCGTTTTCGTAAAATATTTCCCTCGTGTGCCAGCCCAATAACGGCCACGGCATTGGCGGTGCGGCGACGTAAATAGGAGACATCTCTGCCAACGATCGGCGAGGTGGCGGTAATCACGCACTCGGTTAAGGCTAGGTCACCATCGGTGAGGTCATCGAAGGTTTTACCGCTAGCGGTTTGGAACTCTAAGTTAGCATCGGTGAATTTACTGCTTAGGGTTACGGGGTCGCCGCGTAGAATTAAAATATCATCTTGTTTGAGCGCATAATTGGGGTTGGTGTTGAGCGCAAAGC
This sequence comes from Cycloclasticus sp. 46_120_T64, assembly GCA_002162695.1. GTDB lineage: Bacteria > Pseudomonadota > Gammaproteobacteria > Methylococcales > Cycloclasticaceae > Cycloclasticus. The sequence continues at coordinate 187,301 of MAAM01000010.1, forward strand.
GGTTGCCACGGGCAATGCCTACCACACCGACTTCATGGCTGCGTAAGCTTTCGATATCATTTACAGGCTGGCCTATCAGCGGGCTGTTTTCCATCACCTTAACTTCGGTTAAATAGCTGCTGACTTCGAATAATTGCTCGGGAGCGTTTTGTTTGAAACGTTGTTTAGGAATAAGCCGCCAACCAATTAGGCTGATAAAAACCACCCCAGTAATGGCAATGACTGAACCAATCGGCGAAAAATCAAACATGCTAAATGATTGGCCCGTAATATCGGCGCGGTAATTGGCGATTATGATATTCGGTGGGGTGCCGATCATGGTGCTCATGCCGCCGAGAATGCTGCCAAAGGCGACGGGCATTAAGATCATTGCTGGTGAGCGTTGGTGCTCTTTTGAGGTGGCGATGGCAACGGGCAATAATAAGGCCAGTGCGCCGACGTTATTCATAAAGGCTGAGAAGAAGGTGACCACGGCGGTTAATAGGCTGATATGGATCAGCGGGTTGCTGGTATGTGGTAATAAATAGGCGCTAGCCACGTCGACGACACCGGAATTTTTCAAGGCTTGGCTGATGATCAGTACTGCAGTAACGGTGATGACGGCTATATGGCCGAAGCCGGCGAAGGCTTCATCTGGGCTGACTAAACCGGAGGCGAGTACCGCACTCATGGCGGTTAAGGCGACGAGGTCATAACGCCATTTACCCCAAGCGAATAAGACCAAGGTGACGGAAAGGATGACGAATATTATAATTTGATCAGTGCTCATGATCCTTTAATAATAGCTCTTTTGCTTGATTTATCTGCTTCGCCAAATGTTCTGAGCCACCTTTATCGGGGTGGAGTTTCTGCATCAAACGTTTATGCGCACTAATAATATCTTGTTTGGATGCTTGCGATTTGAGGTTGAGTATATCTAAGGCCTGTTGACGGTTCATTGCTGTCGGGTTAACGGGCGGTTTGCTGGTTTGGCCTTGTTGATTGGACTTGATCGTTTTGACGAGGCCAAGCAGGCGCAGAATAGTCGGCAGGTTTTTTGCGATTAATGGAATGGCCGAGCCAATAAAGGCAAAAATAATATTGAGTTTGCCGCTGATTGCTAACATGATGAGTAACAGGCCGAGGAATAACCACAGCGACTTGCGTAACATGGCACTGATCGTTTCTGCAGGGGTGTTTAAGAACCAGCGTAATAAATAGAATGCGCCGCAGACGATGGCGATGAGGATGAATAGGCTGATCATAGTGATTTGTGAGTATCGTTGGTGGTGAGCTTGGCAACGCCGAGCTGGCTCTGATGAGTTTGACCCAGCAGCGGCCCGCTTAGCCAAAAAACCTTGTTCGGCTTGGCAGGACTTGCCGGTATGCTACTGTCGAAACTGTGAGATAGTTCATACTTTGGAGATGTTTTCATTAATCCAGAGGAGGTAGCCGACAGCGTATTAGAGTATATAAACAAAAGGCTTGCGGCGACTATCAGCCATTTTTTGAGTGGATTTGTTTTCATCGTGGGGCTTTTTAAACGGCAATGTTTTCGGTATTGACTAAGCTTACTGTGTGCTTAGAGAAAATAGAAATAAAACCTTGAAACAAATTAATGATTTGCAGGAAAATGCAAAGCAGTTCTGTTTTCTTGTGGAAAATATTAATGAGTTTGATGCGCAGGAGTGGTTGGCCAGCATCAGTCTAATTCTGCCGCGTATTCACGCGGTGATGGGCTTGATTGATGGGGCTGATCGAGGTGAATGTTTATTTGCCTTATCCGATATTGATGAGCGCTTCGACCTGTTTTGCCACCTAAAACAGGCCTTGGGTGAAAAAGACGCTTATGAAATGGGTGAGGAGCTGGTCGAGAATGAATTGTACGGCAGTCTCTCGGGTGATTTAGCTGATCTATACTTTGAAATAAAACGCGGTTTAGACCTTATTCGCTCGGGCAATGAAAATTTACCGGCGGCGCTGAGTTTATGGCGAGACGGTTTTTTTCTACGCTGGGGTAAACACTTAATTGACGCCGAAAGGCATTTGTTCGACCTACGTGTACACCATCAAATTTAAAGCTGCTGAGCTAACCATTTTATTTTTGCAGATTGTTCGATAGAGCAGAGCCACTTATAGGCGAGCTCTAAACTGTCGCCCGCCGCATAGACCCCGTGTGAACGCACAATGGCGATGGTTTGGTTCTGCAGGCAGCCACTGATTCTATTGGGCATGATTTGTCGGTAGTCTGTTTCGGCGCAATCGATGACCTCTAAGCTCGGAAAATACAATTTACCTTCAAAATCGACCGGACAAAATGTATCGCTGTGTAAGGTGGTGGCTATCGTATACGGATTATGTGCGTGCAAGACGGCTTGGCAGTCGTTGAACTGTTGGTAAATCTGCTGATGAATACCGGCGTCTAAAGAAGCCTTTGCTGGCAGGGCTTGCTCAAGTTGACAAGTAATTAATTCATCGGCCTGAATGGTGTCGGCACAAGCCCCCGTTTTGGTAACGACGAAGCCGTTGCCTAAGCGCACCGAGCCATTACCACTGTGTGAGTCGTTTAAGCCGTGTTGGCGTAATAATTTATAGTAGAACGTTAATTGTTGTTGTGGATTCATCGGGGGCTTTTTTTAGGCCGTTGTTTAAACCAAATAATAAGCCCACTGCAGGCTAGGAACAGCAAGATGAGGCCGATAATATCGAATATTAAAATGCCATAGCGGCCAAAAAAACGCCCACTGTGTAGGTCGAGTAATAGGGTTTCTAGGGTAATAATGTTGCTGCGGTATTTTCTCTCCAGCTGAGTTTGTTCTGCGGGGCTGATCTCATCAGCTGATGACCATTCGATGGCCAGCTTAGTGGCGCTTTTGTCTACGCCAAAATCATCGTTTAAGCGATAGTATTGGTTATCGGCCAGCAGCATGAGTTGTTGCTGGCTGGACAGGCCGATACGGCTGAGGGTGTCGGGCACGCCATCTAGGCTGCCGATGGTTTCGAGTAGTTGAGCTTCGTTATCAAACAGTAATAATTGATCGTTTAGGCCGACAAATAAAAACCCAGCGTGTTCCACCGCACCGATTAAGGAGCTGTCGATCGCCAGCGGTTCCACCTGATCGATGAATAGTAGCTGATCGGCCTGACTAATTGAGTGTTGCGCGGTATGAAAACGACTGCTGTTACTTGGTGATTGTATCGAGTACCGTTCGAGTAGGACATCGCTAGTCAAATGGCGTTTTTTTAGCTGGAGTGAATCGGTATGGTTGAGTGCGATACCACTAAGGCTGATTAATATAACAAAGGCCGCGGCGAAGATACCGGCGTAACGGTGCCAAATATATAAGGAGGTTAATCTACTGCGTTGTCGCCTGCGTAAGTTCATCGTTTAGAGTTGTTGTTCGAGGTATAAGCTAATTCTAGCAATTTTTTTCAAGGCGCGAACAGATAAGGTCGCACCTGAGATACCATCGATGTGCTGGTCGAGTGTGTGTTGGGGGGTTATTGTCAGGCCGCTAAATTGACGGGTGAAAAATTCATGTTTAACTTCCCAGCCACGTGACTCTCTAAACGCTAATACTTTGAGCCGTTTAATGCTGGAGTTTTCAATGACCACACCCACCGTGATCAGCTTTTCTTTGCCTACTTCATGCAGGATCCAGACGCTTTTGGTGCCTTGCTGCCAATATTTAACCCGAATAAACCTTGGTGAGTGTTGCAATATATCGCTGATGACGCGTTTGTTTTCTTTGCTGAGCCAGACCGTCGAGCTTTTAGGCGGTTTGCCGGCGAAGCTATTGTCGAGGAATGATTCAGGTGTTTGATACACGCCGCGAGCGAGCGCGCTGTGTATAAAAAATAGGCTGATAAAAAATAGTAGTGCTTTCATAATAATGGTGACGGCGAAGTACTAAAAAAGGCGAAGAGGTTGCCCTCTTCGCCCATCCTATCATCTAAATGTTAGCGATGACTTAGAACTGGTAACCTAAGCCAATGTTTAGGCCGTTTTGTTCTTCGCCATTATCATTGCTTTGGTACTGGTAATCGGCTTTGATGACCACGTCTTCGTGTGGCCAGTAGTTAACACCGATGTCCCATTGTTCTTTTTCTGAGTCGGCGGCGCTACCTGAATTGCTACCGGCTTTATTATCCCATTGGTTGAAACGAGCAAACACACCAAACTGCTCAGAAATCCGGTATGAAGGTTCTAAGTAGAAACCACGTTGTTTGTCGGCGCCAGCCGCTCTAACGGCAGAACCATCGATGTCCCAAGCGGCGTATAGCGCTTTAACAGTGAACGGGCCAGTATTCCAGATAGCGTGGGTTTCGATTAAGGTACCACTGTCCAGGCCGTCAACTAAACCTTGGCTCATATCCTGTTGGTATTGCGCAGAAACAGATAGCTCAAGTCCTGCGATGCCGGTGTATTTTACGCGGCCAGTGGCGGCTAGGTCGTTGGCTTTGGCTTTACTTACTTTTTGACGGCCATCACGGATTTTAAAGTCACTACCGACATTTAAACCAGAGTGTACGTAGGCATCGTAGCTGAAGCCATGACCGAGTTCACCGTGTGAACCGGCACCAGCAGCCCACCAAGTAGCAGGAATAATGTTTTTCTCTACGGGGTTACGTTCTGTGCCGTAGAAAGTAGGTGGCTCGTGTGTTTCGTTGATGATACCGACTGGTAATAAGAATAAACCGGCACGAGCGGTGTGCTGATCGTTTAAATCGAAATCGATATAAGCTTGTTCAAGCTCGACTTCGCCATCTTTACCGTCACCAGCGATGCTGTGTTCTAGTTCTAACTCAGAGAAGAAACGGATGTCGTCGCTGAACTCATGACCGAAAAATAATACGAAGCGGTGGAAATCAACGGCGTCTTTATCGGATGCGCCGCCTTTGCCTGATAGGTTGTTGTAATGCAATTCGCCATAACCACCGATGGTTGTTTTATCGGCCCAATCAGCTAGTTTCTGGATGCCACTGGTGCTGTCGGCAAAAGCTTCTGAAGCCAATACCGCGGCGTCGGCTTTTTTGTCGGTTTGTTGAACAAAATCACGAAGTACGCTGTTTTCTTGTTGTAGTAGTTGGTTTTTAGCTTCTAAAGCATCGAGTCTTTTTGCTAGCTCTTCTAGCGTGACAGCGGATGCTTGTGGCGCGATAGCGACACTGAGCAACGCGGCTAAACCGCTTGTTTTGGCGAATGTTGCGTATTTCACAATGAGTTTCCCGTAAGTGTTGTTAATTTACGAGACATAGTAATACGAACCATTATCATTAGCAACTGCATTCTTTGTGAAGTTGCTTCATTGAGCAGTTATTCCTAGCGATAGATCGTATAATGGATGGATATATATATTTTAGGAGTAAACCATGGGTGCAGCAGAATCATTTAATACCGTATTAACACCATCCGACATTATTATTAGCGAAACCGCCGCTGAAAAGCTGAAGGAGCTGTTTGCCGATGTTGGCGATGAAATGGAAGCGATTCGAATTTTTGTCTCTGGTGGCGGCTGTGGTGGTATGTCATATGGGATGACCTTTTCTGATGAGCTCAGTGAGTATGACTGCGTTTTGGATGCCGGTGATTATAGGATTTATGTCGATAGCGTAGCGTTAAGCTATATGCGTGGCGTCGAGATTGATTTTGTCGATCGAGGCATGGGCGATGCAAGCTTTGTATTTAATAATGTGTTTGCGGCAACCGGTGGTTCAGGTGGTTGCGGTTCGTGTGGCTCATCTAGTGCGCCTAGTGGCGGTGGTTGCGGTAGCTAAAGATTTCTTGGGCGGCTTATTGAGGCCTAGGCCCGTTATGACGGGTTTCAGGTGAGCCCTTTGCGCGCCGTATCACGACCGTCATAGCTCGCGATACGGCTTGATGCCGCTGTCTTAGCTGACCTTATGGAAACCGGAAGGGACTTGGCCCTTTTCGCCTTCGCCAAAGAAAAAACCTTTCATATGTGTTTCGATCAGCTGAATGCTTTCTACATCGGCGGTGCTGAGGCCGTTTTCATTGATAATCATCGATAAGCGTTCTAACCACTGCGCCCAGCCTTCTTTAGACACGTTGGCGAGTATTCTTTCGCCAAGTTCACCCGGGTGTGGTGCCGCATCGAGTGCCTCTGCTTCAGTTTTAAGGACGACGCATTGAACGGTATTACTCATGATTTACTCTTGTTTATTCAAAAAGCTGATTATACGCGCTTGTCCTTAGAATGGTTTGACTGTCGCTAAAATAATGATGGCGACCAGCAGTAACACCGGTAATTCGTTCATCCAGCGGAAAAAAACGTGACTGCGTTGGTTTCTGTTATGTTTGAAGTCGAGCAGGCATTTGCCGCAAAAAACATGATAAATGCATAATATGACGATCAGGCTCAATTTAACGTGTAACCAGCCAGCAGCGCCAAACGCGGCCCAGGCATAGTCTTGTAACATCCACAAGCCAAATATCAGGGTGAGGATCAACCCTGGAGTCATGATGCCAAAGTAGAGTTTGCGTTCCATCACCTTGAAGCGTTCGTCGCTGATTTTGTCGTCACTGCTGGCGTGGTAGACGAATAACCTTGGCAGATAGAACAGGCCGGCAAACCAAGTCACCATGAATATCAAATGAAGTGCTTTAAGCCACATCCATTTATCCTTTTATAAGTAATTGTTGGATGCGTTGCTGCATGTCCTGCTGATCGAACTCGCCAATCTTTTGCATGATAATGCTGCCGTCGGCTGCAATTAAGAAGCTGGTCGGGGTCAGGCGTACATTACCAAATGCTTTAGATGCTTGCGCTAGTGGGTCTAGTGCAATGTGGTAGGGCAGTTGTTTTTCTTTGCTCATCGCAATCACGTTATCTGGGCGATCGTAATGCATGGCCACGGCAATAATATTTAAGCCTTGTTGTGCAAAGTTGTTGTGCAGCTCTTTTAAGTGCGGGATTTCTTTGATGCAACCGGGGCAGTCGGTTGCCCAGAAGGTAATTAAACTAGGTTTTCCGCGTAACGATTGGAGGCTTATCTTTTCGCCTTTAAGGGTGTTAAAACTGATATCAGGTGCTTGGCTGGAGAGGCTGTTGCTGAAAAACACCCAGGATCCACTGATGCTGAGGATGGCAAAGATAATACCGATAATCTTTTTATTTTGTTTCATGTTTACTTGAGGGTAGGTAGTTTTGAGTTAGGCCTTCGTATAGCGATAAAGGGCAAATGAGTTTTGAGGTGCCATTGGCAATAAAAGCGGTGGCCATCATCGGCAGTAATATTGCGTGTGAGTTAGTCATTTCCATGATCATCACGAAAGCGGTGAGCGGGGTTTGTAGCATGCCAGCAAAATAACCGGTCATGCCTAAAATAATCACCACCGATAAGGGAGCGATAGGCAGCCAGTTGGCGAGGTTTGCGCCGATCCCTGCACCGATCGATAAGGAGGGCACAAAAATACCTGCCGGAATGCCGACGAAGAAAGTGGCAATTGTCGCGAGCATACGCATAAACGGGTATTCGCTAGGCATGGTCTCGGCGTGTAGCAGGTAATTTTTAGTTTCTTGATAGCCGGTACCGGCGGTTGCGCCATCCGATAAGTAGTTAAGGGTAGCGATAATGAAACCGCAGGCAAAGGCTATTTTGAGCGGTGATAAACAGCGTACGGAGCTGAGTATAGCGCCGCCTTTGAGCAGGCAGAGGCTAAAAAAACCACCCATGAAACCGCTGAAAATGCCGCAGATGGGAACAATTAACCAAGCTTTTCCCCAGGGGAATGATAGGGCGTCGTTGGGGAAATATACGTATTGCCCCAAAATAATTAACGAGGTTGCACCGGCAAAAATAACCGCAGTTAAAATAATGCCACTGGTCTTTTCTTCTAAAGAACGGCCCATTTCTTCGATGGCGAAAACAATGCCGGCCAGCGGGGCGCTAAAAATAGCGGCAAACCCGGCGGAGCTACCCGCAAGAATGAGTCCGCGTTCTAAATAGTGTGGGGGGAAATTTGCGAAGCGGCCAAGGTACTTCATTAGTGCCGCACCAATATGAATAGAGGGGCCGCCTAAGCCGACCGATGCGCCGGATAAAATTCCGCCTAGGCTAAGCAGTAGTTTACCGATGATGACGCGCAAACCGAGTAAGGGGTGTTCGTTATTCGGCTGCTTGGCTTGCAAGGAGGCTTTAACCTGTGGCACACCGCTGCGTTCAGAACCGGGGAAAAAGCGTAGTGTTAACCAAGCTAATAGGGTGAGGCTGAGTGGGGTGAGGATAAAGCTATAAGCTAAGTATTCCTGCTGTAGCGATTTGAAGAGCTCACTAGCCAGCTCGCTGCCTAAGGTTAAGCCCACCGTAGCTAGACCGACAAAAATCGCACCGAACCAAAAAACCAAGTGGGTCTTCCAACTGCTGACTAATGGTCTGAGGTGTTGTTTTAACTTTGACATTGGATTAAGTATATCAGACGGGGCTAGTGTAAAATGGGTGGCTAAATAGGTTTTTGCAAGAGGTGTCAGGTGATTAAAGTAGGTATTGTTGGTGGGACGGGTTATACCGGTGTCGAGCTGCTGAGGCTGCTGGCGACGCATCCGATGGTGGAAGTGTGCGCGGTGACTTCGCGAGCTGAAAAAGGCTTACGAGTTGATTCGGTCTACCCAAGCTTGCGTGGCTTTAATGACTTATGTTTTGTTGAACCGAGCATTGACCAGTTAGTCGGCTGTGACCTGGTGTTTTTTGCCACACCGAATGCAACTGCGATGCATATGGCCGTGGAATTACTTGATAAGGGTGTGAAGCTGATTGATTTGTCAGCTGATTTCCGCTTAAAAGACGTTGCGGTCTGGGAGCAATGGTATGGTGCTAAACACGTTTGTGCCGAGTTGCTTGAACAGGCGGTTTACGGTTTGCCGGAAACTAATCGCGAGTTAATAAAAACGGCTAATTTGGTGGCTAATCCCGGCTGTTATCCGACGGCGACCCAGCTCGGTTTTCTGCCATTGATTAAAGCCAACGTCATCGATAGTTCGCTGTTAATCGCGGATGCTAAATCGGGCGTGAGTGGTGCGGGCCGCTCAGCTAGTGTGGTTGGCTTGATGAGTGAAAGTGGGGAAAGTTTTAAGGCCTATGGGGTGCCTGGGCATAGGCACTTGCCCGAGATTACGCAGCAGTTGACGAGCGTATCGAGTACGCCAGTTTCTTTAACTTTTACCCCGCACTTGGTACCGATGATTCGAGGCATTCACGCGACGCTATATGCGCCGCTGCTCGATCAAGGCGTTGACCTGCAGGCGTTATTCGAAACGTATTATGCCGATGAGCCTTTTGTTGATGTGTTACCTGCGGGTGCACACCCCGATACAGGGGATGTTCGTGGTACTAACCGCTGTCAAATAGCGGTGCATCGGCCGCAAGGTGGTAATATGGTCACCGTATTGTCGGTTATTGATAACTTGGTTAAAGGTGCTTCGGGGCAGGCGCTGCATAATATGAATATTATGTTTGGCTTCGATGAAACGGCCGGTTTGAATCAAGTGGGTTTCTACCCTTAATCGAGAGCTTAGTTGATGCTGCCTCATGAATGCCCTCACCCTTATCACCAGCGACAAGCGCGGCGGCGTGTAGAGCGTAGTGGCTTCGCGATTTTATTGTTGTCGTTGTTACTATCGTTTGCTGCTGGTCGTTGGTCGCTTAAAAATGTTGATGAATACCAGCGCGAGAATGCGACGCTGCGTGAGGCTGTGGATCAGTTAAGCGACAATAATCAGCAGTTGCTAAAACAGCAGGACATGATTCAAGGGGCGCAGCGGATTGATGTACAAGCTAAACAGGAATCTCGACGTTCGCTGACCAAGTTGTACGATGAGCTGGGTGCTCTCAAAGAGCAGCTCGCTTTTTATCAGCGAGTGGTTGCACCTGAAACGCTGGTTAAGGGTTTGTACATCAATGGTTTTAAGTTAACCGCCTTGGCTAAAACTGGGGTTTACCGTTACCAGCTAGTTTTAGCACAGGGGGCGAGCCAGAAACGATTCCTTAAAGGACGGTATAATATGATCATTAGCGGTGAACTGAATGGTAAGGCTAAGCAGTTCTCGTTGAATACATTGCTGGTAGGTGACGCCGACGCCGCTAAGTATTCTTTTCGTTATTACCAAGTGTTGAGCGCTGAATTGAGGTTGCCGCCTAACTTTGTGGCGCAACACCTTAAGCTAACGCTGAGTTCCGCGAAAAGCAAAGGGGCGGTGCTTGAGTCTGAGCATGTCTGGGCTGAGCTGCTCGATCAGTCATAAGAGATTAGGTGCTAAACAATTTCTAGGCTAGACTAGCCGTCTATTGAATTCACTTGAGCAAGGATAAACCCCATGTTTTCTTCAGATAATAAAAAATTAAAAGATATTAATACGACTAACGTATCGACGATTATCGGAGAAGGTACGGTGATTCAAGGTGATATTTTATATACCGGTGGTTTGCATATCGATGGCAAAGTTATCGGTAACGTTTCTGCGGAAGATGGTTCGGTGACGACCTTAACCTTGAGCAAACTCGGTTCTATCAAGGGCAATGTGAGCGTACCCACGGTGGTGATTGATGGCCAGGTGGAAGGTGATGTAAGTTCATCTGAGCGGGTGCAATTGATTGCAAATTCACGCATTACCGGTAATGTGAAATATAATTTAATCGAAATGGAAGTCGGTGCGGAGGTTAATGGTCAGTTGTTGCGACATGCGACTGAGCAATCGAACGTGTCGCAAATGCCTTTGAAGGATGAGGCGAAACAAGAACTTTCTTGAACGAAAGTGTACTAATTGAAATAGATATAACTTAACAAAGAGATTTTAATGATGAGTATGTTTGCCGCTGAAGCCGATATTAATTTTACTGATAATGCCGCGAAAAAAGTAGCCGCTTTAATCGCTGAAGAGGGTAACCCCGATTTAAAACTGCGTGTGTATATTACTGGGGGTGGCTGTTCTGGTTTCCAGTACGGTTTTACTTTCGACGATACGATCGCGGAAGATGATTTTGGGTTACAGAAGGATGGGGTGTCGGTGGTTATCGATCCGATGAGCTATCAATACCTAGAAAAGGCCGAGGTAGATTATAAAGAGAGTCTGCAGGGGTCGCAGTTCGTTATTCGTAACCCCAATGCGTCAACCACTTGTGGTTGTGGTTCGTCCTTCTCTGCTTAAGGATGCGCTGAATAAGTTTGCTTGCATTTAGGCGGGGTAAATTCCGCCTAAAATAAGCGCTTTATTCGCACCGGTGACTGACGGTGCGTTCCCCGGTTTTCCTTCTATCGTTTGCTTGGCTAGCCAAGCAAACGCAATAGCTTCTAAATAGTCTGGATCAATGCCATGCAACTGGGTTGTTGCAAGTGGCACTTCGAGTCGTTGCTCTAAGCACTGCCGTAAATACTGATTGTGTACGCCACCACCGCATAATAATATTCGCTCAATATCACCTAATTGACGGCAGCTCAGCGCAATACAGTCTGCGCTTAGCTCGCATAAGGTGCTGAGGGTATCGTTGATGGAGCAGGGGTGTTGCTCAAGGTGGGGCTGCAACCAAGCAAGATTGAAATACTCAGGCCCAGTGCTCTTAGGGTGAGTGGCAGAAAAATAGGGATCACTTAAGAGGCTTTGCAGTAGAGCGGTGTTGGTTTTCCCTTGGCTGGCCAGTTGCCCGCCTTCGTCATACCGGCACGAAAGGTGTTGCTGGCACCATTGGTCCATTAAGGTGTTGCCAGGGCCGCAATCAAAACCAATAAGCGGGCTCGCGGGGTCTTTATTTAGGTAGCTGATATTGGATATGCCGCCGATATTAATGACCGCTAGGGTTTCGCTATTGGAGTGAAACAGCTGTTGATGAAAAGCGGGTACTAAAGGAGCACCTTGGCCGCCGGCTGCAATATCACGGCGTCTAAAATCCGCCACGACGGTGATGTTGGTTTTTTCGGCAATACGGTTGGGGTCGCCGATTTGCAGGCTAAAAGGCCACTCGCTATTTGGGCTGTGGTGAATAGTTTGCCCGTGTGAACCAATGGCGCTAATATCGTTTGCGCTTAATTTGTTTTTGCTTAAGGTGCGTTGGATACAATCGGCATAAAAATCACCTAGTCGTGCGTCCAATTGGCCGAATTCTTCGATATTTATACTGCTTTGTTGGCAGCTGCGTTTTATTGCCTGTAGTAGTTCTTCAGGGTAGCGTTGGTAATGGCTCGCAACGAGTGACGGTGTTTGCTGCTCGAAGTTTACGATCGCGGTGTCAACACCGTCTAGGCTGGTGCCCGACATGAGCCCTATATATAGAGGAGGCATGCCTTTATTGTTTGAGCGCTAGCTGAGTTTCTTTGGCGAGGGTCAGCTGTGCTAATAGCGGGCCGGCTTGTTGCTTGAATTTAGCGAGTAGCTTTTTATTAATGGGTTTTGCCGATGGGAATTTAGCGGTTAATGGGTTTCTATGTACGCCGTTGATTCTAAATTCATAATGTAGGTGGGGACCTGTGGCGAGACCCGATTTTCCAACATAGCCAATGACTTGGCCTTGTTTAACGTAACTGCCTTTTTTGTATCGACCGTATTTGGACATATGGGCGTATAAGGAGCTGTATTTTTGTCCGTGCTGAATGATAACGACCCGGCCGTAGCCCCCTTTTCGGCTACGGTAAATGATGCGGCCATCGCCGGTTGATTTAATGGGGGTGCCGGTGGATGCTGCGTAATCGACACCTTTATGAGCGCGGATCCTATTGAGCACGGGGTGTTTTCTGCGTAGGTTGAAATGCGAGCTAACTCTGGCGAAATCAATGGGGTTACGTAAGAAGGTTTTACGCATGCTTTTGCCGGCCGGGGAGAAGTATTCAGCGTGTCCTTCGTTATCGACGAAGCGAACGGCTTGGAAGGTTTCGCCGCGGTTAGTGAACTCGGCAGCTAGAATCTGCCCATTTTCAATGCGTTGACCGTCTATATACTTGGCTTCATACAATAGGGAGAAGGAGTCGCCTTGACGTAGGTTTTGTGCGAAATCGATGTCCCAGCCAAAGATGTTGGCTAACTGCATGATGGTGCGATCGGATAGGCCAGCTTGCTTTGCATCATAAAATAGCGAGTTGTTGATGGTGCCGGCAGCGGTCAGGTGGCTTATTTTTACCGGTTTTTCATCGATAGAGCTGTGGAAGCCGGTGTCGTTGGCTCGAATGTTGAGCGTTTTAACTCTATCGATGACGTATTCAAGCGCAACAAAGTTCTGTTGGCTGTCTTGCAAGAAACGAATGCGCTGACCCGGCTTGATGTTCTTGAGTGCATTGTTTTTTGTGTTTGCATGAATGATTTTATGCAGGGTGTTGGCAGATAGATTTTTTTGTTTAAAAATCTTAGCTAAGTTATCACCTGATTTGATGGTGTACTCTGACCAATTGTCGGCTTCAGCTAATGATGGGGGGTGACTGGTGTCCTGCAAAAGGACCGCGGGTTTTTGTTGTTTGTTTGCAGTGCTGGGGAGGTTTAACTTGGGCTGAGATGAATCTAGCTCAGAGGACTCTGGTAGAGCAATCGAAATGATGTTGCTACTGCCTAGGTTATTCTCAGTTGACGGTGCTGAGATTGTTGCGCTGGCAAATTTAAAATATAACACGCTGATGAGTAGTAAGGATGTAGCGCAAAGCGCGTATAACATGTGTGGTCGTTTGCGAGATGAGCCAGTTTTAAAGGCCTTATTAAAATCACGATTGATAGTGCTAGGTTTTGCCATAGGGTAAATAAACAACGGTGTTCAAAGTGAAGATAGGCGGTCGGATTAACCAATGGCCGCCAAGTTAAGCTATTAAGTATAGATTAAAAGTGTGGTGCTGCATAATGCGAGAAATTGCTCGATAAAAAGTTGATTTTTATCAGATATGCCGTATCTTTCTCGACCTTACTATATATATAAGGATGACATTCAAGTGAATGACTCTGTAAAAAAACAATTAGAGCAGTTCAAGCGAGGTGCGGATGAGGTATTGGTTGAGGCGGACTTCATTAATAAAATTGAATCGGCTAAAGTCTTAAGGGTTAAAGCTGGTTTTGATCCTACCGCCCCAGACCTTCATTTGGGACACACTGTTTTAATTAATAAATTAAAACAGTTTCAAGATGCGGGGCATCATATATTGTTTCTAATCGGTGATTTCACGGGAATGATTGGTGACCCAACAGGGAAATCGACGACACGCCCCCCCTTAACCAAGGAAGATGTTGCTGAGAATGCAAAGTCATATACCCAGCAAGTTTTTAAAATTCTCGATCCAGACAAAACAGAAGTAGTGTTTAACTCGACTTGGATGTCTGAATTCAGTGCGGCGGATCTTATTCAGTTAGCAGCTAAGCACACGGTAGCGAGAATGCTGGAGCGTGATGACTTCAATAAGCGATATACCAGTGGTAAACCAATTGCAGTACATGAATTCCTTTACCCCTTGATACAAGGGTACGACTCTGTCGCATTAAAAGCGGATGTTGAGCTGGGCGGTACTGATCAGAAGTTCAACTTGTTGGTTGGTCGTCAATTACAAGAGGTTTACGGGCAGGCGCCGCAGGTTGTTATGACGATGCCAATTCTAGAGGGTCTAGATGGTGTACAGAAAATGTCAAAATCATTGGGTAACTATATCGGCATTAATGAAGAGCCTAATGAGATGTTTGCCAAAATCATGTCTATCTCAGATACCTTGATGTGGCGTTATTACGAGTTACTTAGTTTTAGGGATCTCGGCGAGATAGAAACCTGGAAGCAGCAGTGTGAGAGCGGTGAAGAGAATCCAAAGAACATTAAGGTGAAGTTGGCTTTAGAGATTGTTGAGCGGTTTCATAGTAAGCAGGCTGCTGATGCCGCTAATGATGCTTTTGTCGCGAGATTTAAACGTGGTGAGGTTCCAGAGGATATAAAAAATGTGACTATATCGACGGATGATGTCTACCCAATAGCTAACGCACTTAAGGATGCAGGCTTAACAGCCAGTACTTCTGATGCATACCGGATGATAAAGCAGGGGGCGGTAAAGATGGATGGCGAAAAGATCACCGATAAAAGCTTTGTATTGAATAAGGGTTGTGAGTGTGTGATGCAGGTCGGTAAAAGAAAATTTGCAAGAATAACAGTGGCTTAGGAATTATCCGTAAATAAACCGAAAAAAGGCATTGACCTGGTTTGTGAAGTGCCTATAATGCGCATCTCCAAACGGCGAGACGGTTGTTAAAGACAGTTTTTAAGGGCGGAGAAAGTAGTTCGGTTT